>NZ_JBOCIG010000001.1:159740-647358 GCF_050565425.1 Agromyces sp. GXS1127 | reverse complement strand
AGTTCGAGGTCATCATGAACACGCCAGCCGCACTGGCTGCGTGACTAAAAACTGTCACCTATCCGTGCAGCAGACCCGTGGTCATCTCGGCCGGCTCGTCGAGCACGTGTCACGGCTGGGCGTGGAGGCGATCACGGGCAAGCCGTACAAGCCGACCACGCAGGGCAAGAACGAGCGCTTCCACCAAACCCTGTTCCGCTACCTCGACAAGCAGCCCCTCGCGCCGAGCCTGTTCGAGCTGCAGGGGCAGGTCGACGCGTTCGACGAGATTTACAACACCCAGCGCCCCCATCAGGGCCTGCCCGGCCGCGTCACCCCGCAGACCGCCTGGAACGCCACCCCGAAGGTCGAAGCGCCGCGCCCGCGACCGGCACCCTACGTCGTCCGCGCCCCGCGCGAGCCCAAGCCGCCCACGCAGCGGCCGGCGAACCTGCCCGATGGCACCACGATCCGCACGCTCAGCAGCGCCGGCACGCTCATGGTCGACCGAGTCACCTACAAGGTCGACGGGCGCCGCGCCTACGAAGACGTGCTCGTCATCGCCGACGGCCAGCGCATCACGATCGTCGACCTGCACGGCGAGGTCCTCATCGAGCACACCCGCCCGGCACCAGGGATCACCTACGTCGGCAACGGAAACCCACGGGGCCCGCGGGTCAAGGCGCCTTCACCGTCACCGATGTCTTGATACATGAACTGTCACCGATGTCCTGAGGCAGAACTGCCTCAAGACATCGGTGACACGCCACCTCGCCCCGGAGGCCCGCCACCACAGCGCCAACCGGGCGCGACGACGCTCAACCCGGCCCGCTCCCCAGGGCGACGAAAGATCGAGGCTAGCTCGCGCTTTCGGGCGGCACGACGATGACAATCGGCTGGGTCGGCGGGAGTGTCAGGTCGGCGGGACCGGATCCCACACCGTCGCCGTGGGGACCATGCGCGCTCAGCACTGGCCCGTCTCCGGGTTGACGGGCATCTTGCCGCACACGGTACCGCCGTCCGGTGCGCTGTCGACGACGGTTGTCGTGACAGTCGTCCACGAGAGGGCGGTTCCTGTGGGGACGCCGTCCTGGTCGCGAAGCAGCACTTCACGGTCGCCGATGAACTCTCCGGTCGTCGGGTCGACGATGATCTCGACCCGCGTGCCCCAAGCGTCTTCGACGCGTCCGATCGCGACACCGGTGCGGCCGTCGAGGGTGGCCTGGTCGTCGACGAACTCGACTCCGGGGATCAGTGCTGCCGCTTCGTACATCGCGGCGCGAAGCTCCGCGGGCACGTTTCCGATCCGCAGCCGGTCAGCGATGTACACGAGTGCTTCGGTGTCGGGCGAAGGACCCGCGCCGAGCGTCGCCCGGTAGATGTAGTTCAGGAGGCGGTAGGGGTCGCGTGGCAGCGCGTCGAGGTCGTCGAACCCGGCGTACTTCGGGCCGCCGTAGAACGCGCCCGCGGGGGCGCGGAGCACGTCACCGGTCTCGAATGAGTCGGACGACGAGACTGCTCGCCACCACATGTCCGCGATCTCCTCCGACTCCGGGCCGAAGGTGCCGTACACGGACTGCGGCCCGCGCACCCAGACCCATTCGTCCTCCGGATCCGCAGGACGGTAGAGCGTGTCGTCCGAGGCGTACTGATAGGACGCGACGACATCGTCGTAGCCGCCGCTCGAGAGGTGGACCCCGCGGGTCCGCACCTCGAGGTACTGCCCCGGCGAAAGCACCGGATCGACGGTCTGGATCGCGGCGGTGGATGCCTCTTCCAGAACGGCGGCGGCCGCAGGATCCGCCCCTCCCCGCCAACCGGCGAGTCCGACGACATCGGTGAGCACGAGTCCCGTCACCAGCGCTGCCGCGCCCAGGGTGCTCAGGCCGCCGATTGCGAACCGTCGTCGAGCGCGCGTGTGCCGCGCCGGGCGAGGCGCAGCCGTTCCGGCGGCGCGCTCCAGGAGGGCCGCACGCCCCCTGTTCAGTGCCGCTCCCGGCGGCTCTTCCTCGCTACGCGTGTTGCGCAGCAGCGTCAACTCGTCCATCACCTGTCTCCCGCTCGATCTCGGGGTTGCCGACTGCGTTTCGGAGCAGTCGGCGCGCCCTGTTCAGACGTGAGCGCACTGTGCCGATCGGCACGTCGAGCGCGGCAGCGACACCGGCGTAGTCGAGGTCGCCCCAGGCGTACAGCAGGAGGGTGTCGCGATCGGATGCCGTCAACGCGCGCAACGCCGAAGCCAGGCGCCGTGTCGTACGCGCGGCATCCAACCGCGCACCGGCCCGCTCGATCATGTCGGGCGCGAGCTGCGCCGCGACATCCGCGACCATGCCCTTCCATGCCCGCGCCTCCAGCCGCACATGCTTGCGCATGAGGCGGGTGGCGATCCCCAGCAGCCAGGGACGAGCGTCGACGACCTCGAGGTCGTAGTCTGCTCGCTTCTCGAAGGCAACGAGGAAGGTCTCGGACATGATGTCCTCGGCCCGGTCATCTCCGAGTCGCTGCGCCGCGTAGCGATAGATCGACGGCGCGTGTCGGTCGAAGAGCGACGCGAACGCGGCCGGCTGTTCCGCCGACCGCTTGATCACCTCGTTGTCTGCACTCACATCCGTATTGCTCATTCACCGCAATCGAGTTCACAGATCGCCCTGGCTTGGGGAAGACTACCGGGGAAGAACAGCTAGCGATGCGTTCGAGCTGCGGCGGCGCGCTCATGCTGGATCGGGTCACCGACAAGGTAGACGGGCGCCGATCCTACGAAGACGTCCTCGTCATCACCGACGGCGACCGCATCACGATCGTTGACCTGCACGGCGGGGTCCTCATCGAGCACACCCGCCCGGCACCCGGGATCACCTACGTTGGCAACGGAAACCCGCGAGGCCCGCGGGTCAGAGCGACTCCACCGTCACCGATGTCCTGATGCATGAACTGTCACCGATGTCCTGATGCAGAACCATCACCGATGTCCTGAGACATCACAACGCACGGATCGCCGACAGCCCGCGGCAACGTCGAAGCAATGCCGTGGCAATGCCGCCGGGCTACGCTGTCACGATGCCCCGGCTGCCCGACTCCGAGCGCGCTCGGCGCGCCCCGGCCTCCGACGGGCCGTCGGGCCGAGCGCTGGCATGGCGCCGTCTGGTCATCATGGTCGTGGGCGTCGCCTACGGCATCGGACTCTGGACCGTGCTGTTCTGGCCGGTCCATGTCGACGGCGAGGGCGGGCTCATCCGCGTCGACGGGATCATCGAGCTCCTGGCGCGGATGGGCATGCCCGCGCGCATCCGATACCCGCTCGTGCAGTCCGGGCTGAACGCCGTGCTCTTCCTGCCGTTCGGGGCCCTGTGGGCGGCGTGGTTCCGGCGGCAGCGGTTCCACCTCGTGGTCTCCGCCACGCTGCTGGCGTCCGCGGTGAGCCTTGCGGCGGAGTTCGCCCAGCGGGCGTACCTGCCCGACCGCACGTTCGACCTCCGCGACGTCGTCGCGAACGGCGTCGGCGCGGGCATCGGGGCGCTCATCGTGGTGCTCGCGGCGCGTTCGGGCCGCAGCCCGGGCGCGGGTCCGGGCCGCGGCCTCGAGTAGCGCCGCCGTCAGGCCGCGCGCGCCCGTGCATCGAGCGCGAACTCCTCCCCCGCCCAGCGGCGCCGGAGCCAGCGGTCGTGGCTCGCCACCACGACCGCGCCCGGGAAGCCCCCGAGGGCCGCTTCGAGGTCGCCCGCGAGCGCGAGCGAGAGGTGGTTCGTCGGCTCGTCGAGCAGGAACACGTGCGGCGGCGACGCGATCACGAGCGCGAGTGCGAGCCGCCGCTGCTGCCCGACCGAGAGCCGCCCGACCGGCCGGTCCAGGTCGCGCGGCGCGATCAGTCCCAGCCCGGCGAGCGGCACACGCTCGGCGCGCCGCTCCCCCAGCGCCAGCTCGTAGATCGCGCGCGGCGAGGCATCCGGATCGGGGAACCGCACGTCCTGCTCGAGGAGGCCGACCCGCAGGCCCCGACGACGATGCACCGCGCCCCGATCGGGCGCGAGGCGCCCGGCGAGGAGCGACAGGAGCGTCGACTTGCCCGCGCCGTTCGCGCCCGTGACGAGCAGGCGCGTCGCCGACGACACCCGCAGTGCGGGGACGTCGAGGCGGCCCGCGACCGACACGTCGGCGACCTGCAGCAGCAGCCCCGGGTCATCCGAGAGCGCGTGCGCGCCTGCCGGGATGCCGGCGAACGCGAGCGGCGCCGGCGGCCGGGCGACCTGCGTGCGCTCGAGCTCGGCGAGGCGCACCTGTGCGTTGCGCACCCGCCGGGAGACCGCCTCTGCGACGTTCTCGCCCTTGAAGTGCCTGATGAACCGGTCGTTGTCGGTCGGGCCGCGGCCGGGGGCGACGCTCCGGGCGGTCTCGGCGACCGCGAGTCGCAGCCGCTTCAGCTCGGCCTGCTCGTCGTCGTGCTGCCGACGCCATCGCGCGAGCTCGTCGTCGCGGACGCCGAGGTACTCGCTGAACGAGCCCCCGAAGACCGTGCCGACGGATGCCGCGAGCGCCGCCTCACGCGAACGCTCGCCCGGCGCGCGTCCGGCCGCACCGGCGAGCGCGAGCGCCGTCGCACCCGAGCGCCCGGGATCCAGGTCGAGCAACCCGGTCGCGACCCGGTCGAGGAACTCGCGGTCGTGACTCGCGAAGACGACCGGCCCGGGCCACGCACGGAGCCGGCCCTCGAGGAACGCCGCGGCGTCGTCGTCGAGATGGTTCGTCGGCTCGTCGAGCAGCAGGGCCTCCGGCGCCGAGAGCAGCAGGGCCGCGATCGCGAACCGGCTGCGCTGGCCCCCGGACAGCTCGTCGATGCGTCGGTTCCGGCCGAGCCCGGCCAGGCCGAGCCCGGCGAGCAGCTCGTCGCGTCGCCGTTCGACCGACCACACGTCGGCCCGCTCGGCCGCCCCGAGCGCCCTGGCGTAGCGTTCGGCCGCAGCGGCCGCGGGCGCTGCGGCGACGCCGGCGCCGTCGCCCGCTGCGAGCGCCGCCGCCGCGTCGTCGAGCTCGCGCTCGATCGCGCGCACCTCGGCGATCGCCGCCTCGATCACGTCGTCGACGCGGTCGTCGGGTGCGAACGGCAGCTCCTGCAGCAGCAGCCCCGTTCGCCCGGGCCGGGCGACCCGACCCTGCACGACCGCCCCGTTGAGGGGCTCGTCGGCGAGCAGCCGGAGGAGCGTGGACTTGCCGGCGCCGTTCTCGCCGATGAGCCCGAGCCGCTGCCCGGGCGGAACGGCGAAGCCGAGATCGGCGAACACGCTCCGATCGCCGAATGCGACCGACAGCCCGTCGGCGCGGAGGTGGGAGGAGTGGGAATGGATGACCGTCATGCGGAAGGGATCCCTTCGCGAGGTGCCCCCGCCGGAGTCCGCCGCGCGCTGCGGTGAGCATGGGCGACACGTCGACCGGCCGGTCGTCGCGCGTGAGCGACGACGACGGCCCGGGAGCGGAGGTGGATCCCGCCGGGCATGTGCCGTCGTCGAGGCGCGCGCGAACACGGTCGCGATCAGTGCTAGAGCGCACACCCCGATGTCAACGGCGCCTCAGGCGCGGGACGGTGGGATGTACTCACTTCATAGCGTCGTCGAGAGTAGCAGAGGTCGGGGCGCGTGAGAAGAGCGGATGCCGCGGGGCTGGGGTCTCGATACGGGCGCTGCGCGTCCTGCTCGACCACCGGGGGTCTCGACACGGGCGCTGCGCGTCCTACTCGACCAACGTCGCCGGGTCAGGCGGTGAGCTGCAGCGCGGCCGCGGTCCGGGCGAGCGAGGCCGCCGCGGCATCCGGGTCGTCGGAGAGGGTCGTGCCGTACGACGGGATCATCTCGCGGATCTTCGGCTCCCACTCGCCGATGCGCTCGGGGAAGCACTTCTTCATGACCTCGAGCATGATCGGCACCGCGGTCGACGCGCCAGGCGAGGCCCCGAGGAGACCGGCGATCGAGCCATCCGCCCCACTGATCACCTCGGTGCCGAACTGCAGCACGCCGCCCTTCTCCGGGTCCTTCTTCATGACCTGCACGCGCTGGCCGGCCGTGATGAGCTCCCAGTCCTGCGTCTTCGCGGTGGGCATGAACTCGCGGAGGGCCTTCATCTTCTTCTCGCGCGAGGCGAGCAGTTCGGAGACGAGGTAGCGCACGAGGTCGAAGTTGCGCAGGCCCACCTGCAGCATCGGGACAAGGTTGTGCAGGCGGATCGAGAACGGCAGGTCGAACCACGTGCTCGTCTTGAGGAACTTCGGCGTGAAGCCCGCGTACGGTCCGAACAGCAGCGACGTCTCACCGTCGACGACGCGCGTGTCGAGGTGCGGGACCGACATCGGCGGGGCGCCGACGGCGGCCTTGCCGTAGACCTTCGCCTGGTGCTGCGCGACGATCTTCGGGTTCGTGGTGCGGAGGAACTGACCGGAGATCGGGAAGCCGCCGTAGCCCTTGATCTCGGGGATGCCGGAGTGCTGCAGCAGCGCGAGCGCGCCGCCGCCGGCGCCGACGAACACGAACCGCGCGCGAACGGTCTCGGGGGTGTTGCCGACGAGATTGCGGATCTTCAGCTTCCAGGTGCCGTCCTTCTGGCGCTTGAGCCAGGTCACCTGGTGGTCGGTGCGGATCTCTGCGCCGCGGGACTCGATGTCGCGGAGCAGCTGCACGGTCAGCGCGCCGTAGTCGACGTCGGTGCCCGACTCGATGCGCGTCGCGGCGATCCTCGCCTTCGGGTTGCGCTTCTTCGCGAGGAGCGGCGCCCACTCGGCGATGGTGTCGAGGTCCTCCGAGTACTCCATGCCGGCGAAGAGCGGCTCGCCCTCGAGCGCGTCGACGCGCTTCTTCAGGTAGTCGATGTTCGACCGCCCGCGCACGAACGTCATATGGGGCGTCGAGTTGATGAAGCTCCTCGGCTCGGGCAGCGCGCCCGACTCGACGAGGTGCGCCCAGTACTGCCGGCTGACCTGGAACTGCTCGTTGATCGAGACCGCCTTGTCGGCGCTGACCGTGCCGTCGGCCGCCTCGGGCATGTAGTTCAGCTCGCAGAGTGCGGCGTGCCCGGTGCCGGCGTTGTTCCACGGGTTCGAGGATTCCTGGGCGACGCGACCGAGGCGCTCGTAGACGCGGATGCTCCAGTCGGGCTGCAGCCTCGAGATCAGGGAGCCGAGCGTGGCGCTCATGATGCCCCCGCCGATCAGCACGACGTCGACGGTGTCCTCGGAATTCACGCGTTCCAGTGTATGGGCGGTCGGATGGACGCGATGACCAGCCCGTTCGTCGCGACCGGCCGACATGTCCAGCGGATGCCGCGGGTGGAAGTCGGGGATGACCTGCCGCGTCGCAGTGGCGGCGACGAGACGGGCGCATCTCCAGCCGTTCCCTCCCGGCGGCCGGTCGCGAGATCAGAGGGCCCGAACGCCGCCCGCGATGATCCCGACACCGGCGGTGAGGAGTCCGATCGTGAGCGAGGCGGCGCCGAGCCACAGCAGCAGGATGGCGCGGCCCGGCTTCTGCGGATCGCCGCCCAGCACGGAGAGGAAGAACCCACGACCTCTCCGCGACGCTCGGCCGCGCGGTCGGCGCGCTCGCAGCGGCCCGCCCGGAGCGGCGCGCCGTTCGCCGTGCGTCGGATTCGTTCGCGGTCGCGGCCGATCGCACCCGGGCCCCCGGGCTGGCGCCCGCGCGCCGTCCGCCCGGATACGACGAGACCCGGCCGTCGTCGGGACGGCCGGGTCTCGGAAGCGGGTCTGGTCAGACCGACGCGAGCGACTTCGCCGCGACGAGCTCCGCGATCTGCACCGCATTCAGCGCGGCGCCCTTGCGCAGGTTGTCGTTCGAGACGAAGAGCACGAGGCCCTTGCCCTCGGGCGCCGACTGGTCCTGGCGGATGCGGCCGACGTAGCTCGGGTCGGTTCCGGCGGCCTGCAGCGGCGTGGGGATGTCGCTGAGCGCGACGCCCGGGGCATCCGCCAGCAGCTCGGTCGCGCGCTCGGGCGTGATCGCGTTCGCGAACTCGGCGTGGATCGAGAGCGAGTGGCCGGTGAAGACCGGCACGCGCACGCACGTGCCCGCGACGCGGAGGCCGGGCAGCTCGAGGATCTTGCGGCTCTCGTTGCGGAGCTTCTTCTCTTCGTCGGTCTCGAGGTCGCCGTCGTCGACGATCGAGCCGGCGAGCGGGATCACGTCGAACGCGATGGGCCGCGGGAACTTCTGCGGCTCGGGCATCGTCACGGCGCCGCCGTCGTGCACGAGGCCGATCGCGTCCTGGGCGACCGCGGCCTTCGCCTGCTCGAGCAGCTCCTCGCCGCCGGCGAGGCCCGCGCCCGAGACCGCCTGGTACGTCGAGACCATGAGCCGCTCGAGGCCGGCCTCGTCGTGCAGCACCTTGAGCACCGGCATCGCGGCCATGGTGGTGCAGTTCGGGTTCGCGATGATGCCCTTCTTCGCCTCGTCGATGGCGTGCGGGTTTACCTCGCTGACGACGAGCGGAACCTCGGGGTCCATGCGCCAGCCGCTCGAGTTGTCGATGACCATGACGCCGGCCGCCGCGAAGCGCGGCGCCTGCGCCTTCGAGAGCGTGGCGCCGGCGGAGAAGATCGCGATGTCGAGGCCAGTGGGGTCGGCGGTCGAGGCGTCCTCGACGAGGATCTCCTCGCCCTTGAAGGGCAGCGTCGTGCCCGCCGACCGCGCCGAGGCGAAGTAGCGGATCGAGGCGACCGGGAAGTCGCGCTCCTCGAGGAGGCGGCGCACGACCGCGCCGACCTGTCCGGTGGCGCCGACGACGCCGATGTTCACTCCGTGTGCCATGGTGCTTCCTCTCGTGGCATCCATCAAGTATTCAGGAGGTCCGGCGGTGCGCAGGACCCGAGTCGGCCGATCGTCCGGCATTGGCAGTGATCCGCGGCGATCCGGCAGTCGGTCGACGGATGCCGCGTGGCGCGCCGCGTCGCGGCATCCGCTCGCTTCGACGGGTCAGCGACCGGTTCCGGCGTAGACGACCGCGTCGTCGTCGCCGTCGAGGTCGAACGCCGTGTGCACCGCGCGGGCGGCGGCGTTGACGCTGTCGGCGCGCGTGACGACCGAGATGCGGATCTCGGAGGTCGAGATCATCTCGATGTTGATGCCCGCCTCGTAGAGCGCCTCGAACAGCTTCGCCGAGATGCCCGCCGCCGAGCGCATCGCGGCGCCGACGAGCGAGAGCTTGCCGATCTGGTCGTCGTACTGCAGCGACTGGAAGCCGAGCGCCTCCTGCACGCCGGAGAGCGCCTTGAGCGCCTTCTCGCCGTCGGACTTCGGCACCGTGAACGAGATGTCGGTGCGGCCGGTCGCGGCCGCCGAGACGTTCTGCACGATCATGTCGACGTTGGCGTTCGTGCCGGCGACGATCTTGAAGATCTTGGCCGCGGCGCCCGGAACGTCGGGGACGCCCACGACGGTGATCTTCACCTGGGACAGGTCGACCGCGACACCGGCGATGACGGACTCTTCCACAGCTTCTCCTTCGGGAAGACGCTCGGGGTCGTAGACGATCGTCCCCTCGCTGTTGTTGAACGACGAGCGCACGTGCAGCGTGACACCGTGGCGGCGCGCGTACTCGACGGCGCGGATGTGCAGCACCTTGGCGCCGGAGCCGGCGAGCTCGAGCATCTCCTCGCTCGTGATGCGGTCGAGCTTGTGCGCCTTCTTCACGACGCGCGGGTCGGACGTGAAGACCCCGTCGACGTCGGTGTAGATCTCGCACACGTCGGCGTCGAGGGCGGCGGCGAGCGCGACTGCCGTGGTGTCGCTGCCGCCGCGGCCGAGGGTCGTGATGTCGCGCGACTCGCGGCTGAAGCCCTGGAAGCCGGCGACGATGACGACGGCGCCCTCGTCGAGTGCTTCGCGGAGGCGCACCGGGGTGACCTCGACGATGCGTGCGGCGCCGTGCGTGGCATCCGTGATCATGCCGGCTTGGCTGCCGGTGAACGAGCGGGCGTCGTGGCCGAGGCTCTTGATGGCCATGGCGAGGAGCGCCATCGAGATGCGCTCGCCCGAGGAGAGGAGCATGTCGAGCTCGCGCGGGGCCTGGATCGGGGTGACCTCGTTGGCGAGGTCCATGAGCTCGTCGGTCGTGTCGCCCATCGCGGAGACGGCGACGACGACGTCGTTGCCGGCCCGGCGGGTCTCGACGATGCGCTTCGCGACCCGCTTGATGCTCTCCGCGTCGGCAACGGACGATCCGCCGTATTTCTGCACGATCAAGCTCACGTGGGCGCTCCCGGGGGGTGTCTGGGCCGGGGAAACGTTCACCCGGCGCCGGAAGGTCCATCATACGGCGGCACGCATACGCGCCCGGCCATGTGACGGCGGGCGGCATCGGCGACGGATGCCGCGGGCGCGCGTCATCACGTCGGCGCCGCGCGGCGCCGCGCCCCGGCGCACGGTCAGCGGTCGCGCTCCATGTACCACTCGGTGAAGCGCGTCGCACGGCCGTCGGGCGCCAGGCGGATGACCCAGAGGTTGTCGTAGAGCTTGGCGGCCGGGTAGTCGGTGCGGCCCTGCACGACGACGAGGTCGTCGGTCTCGGTCAGGACCTCCCAGTCGAAGTGCCAGTCGCCGGGCTCGTCGCGCGAGTCGAGCCATCCGGCGATGATCGCCTCGCGGCCGCGGAGCGCGTCGGGGTCGTCGGGGCTGAACTCGTAGATCGCGTCGTCGGTGAAGAGGGCGGCGATGTCGTCGGCGTCGTTGGACTCCCATGCCCGGACGTACCCGGCGACCCAGTCGGTTCCTGCGCTCATGGGCTCCGTTCTACTGGCGTGCTGTCAGGTCGTCAACCGGGTTCCGGCAGGTCATCAACCGGGTTCCAGCGCGCGGTGGGATGAGGGACGTACGACATGCGACGATCCACCGCGCAATCATGCGGCGGATCCGATCGGGGGATCATCCGTGGGCGCCCGCGGTCTCTCTCGCACGGGGACGCCGTCGAGTTCGACCGGGTTCACGATGTCGGCGCGGGTCTTCGGTCGCATCTCGCGGGGGCGTTGCTCGGGGTCCACGAACGGCGGCGGGATGAGCCAGTACCTGCCGCCCTCGCGTCGGACCTCCCAGCCCTGGTTGTGGTACCTCAGGTGATCGCCGCGGCAGAGCAGGATGCCGTCGGCCAGATCGGTTCTGCCATCGTCACGCTGCCAGTGGTCGATGTGGTGCGCTTCGGTCCATGACGGCGGCCGATCGCAATCGGGATCCATGCACCCGCCGTCTCGTACCGCCAACGCGATCTTCTGCGCGCGTGTGAAGAGGCGTTCCTCCCGACCGAGGTCGAGGCACTTCCCGTCGTCGTCGAAGCGCAGCGGAAGATACCCCTCGCAGAGACCGCGTGCGATGGCCGTGAGTGGAACCGCGTGCTCGTGGCCCTCGATCGCACCGGAACCGCCGTGTTCGAGCGAGCGGGCGTTGACCACCAGCCGAACCGACGGTCGACGCTCGTCGAGCAGCCGATCCGGATCGACGCTCGCACCGGCGCGGAGGAGCTGCACGAGCCCTTCGGCCGCCGCCCTGCCCCGTGTGGCGAGGTCGCCGTCGAACCGCTCGTCGCGCACGACCGGGTCGCCGAAGCGACGACCTCGAGCCGCGTTCGCGGAGCGGTCGCCGACACGACGCGGGTGCGTGAGCTGGTCGAAGACGGACTTCACGAGCATGCCGCCCTCGGGTTCGAGCTCGAACTCGCCCCGCACCATGCCGTCTTCTTTCACCCAGAGCCGCCAGAACTGGCTTCGCCGTCGGGCTTCGTGGGACTCGGCCACTCCCGTGACGTCGAGTCGGTCGCGCAGGGCGCGAGCCGCACGGCGCGCCTGGTCGGCGCTCAACGTGCGGCACTCGTCGATGAGTGCCGGAAGCGCGCCCGCCAGCACCTCGCCCGAGACCCGCTCATTCGGTTCGCCGAGCCCTGCGCGGATCGCCTCGACGAGACCGAAGGAGAGGATGCGTCGCTCGAACGCCTCGGCGAGCGCGGCGAACCACGGAGCATCCGCCGCGGTCATCGCCGCCGTGCCGCGGGCGACCTTGCGATCTCGGGCGACCTCGTCGACGGCGGCCGTCTCGGCGAGCATCTCGCCGACTCTCGCGAGGCGCCTGGCGTCGTGCGTGGTACCACCGGTCTCGGAGCGGATCATCGCCTGCGCGCTGGCATGCCCCTGCCGTTGCGCGAGCCCCTGCAGCCCGGCGGCCGGCCGCGACCGGTGTGCGACCTCGGCCGCGCAGAGCGCCGACCAGCGGGTCACCTCGCGCGAGAGCGCTGCGATCGACCGCTGCAGCGCGACCACCTCGTCATCGCCGAGCGCGCGGAACACCGAGGTGCCGCTGGACTCGCCCTGCAGTCGGGCGGCCAGCTCGTCGATGAACGCGGCCGGGGAGGACATGTCTCGATCACACCACGACCCACCGACATCCGCTCGCCTCAGAAATCGGGCCGTGAACTGGGAAAATGCCTGTGAAGAAGACACGAACCCCGGCGCCTGTGGAGGACAGGTCGATGCCGACCAGCACGCGCGAAGCCTGCGGCGGATCAGGTGGGCGCGGGCGCCGCAGGTACCACTCCGTGAACTCGGTCGCGCGTCCGTCCGCGTCGAAGCGGATCACCCACGGGTTGATGACGTCGTCGGCGCGGCCGGGGTAGTCGGTGCGGCCCCGCACGATCGCGAATCCGGATGTCTCGAGCTCGACGTGCCAGTCGAGGGCCCAGTCGCCGGGCTCATCGGCAAGCGCCGGCCGCGGCCGGCGCTCAGCCGACGACGCGGCGGCCCTCGAAGGCGCGACCGAGGGTGACCTCGTCGGCGTACTCCAGGTCGCCGCCGACCGGGAGGCCGGAGGCGAGACGGGTGACGCGGATCTCGAGGGTCGTGAGCAGGCGGCTGAGGTAGGTCGCGGTGGCTTCGCCCTCGAGGTTGGGGTCGGTCGCGATGATGACCTCGGAGACGGTGCCGTCGGCGAGCCGCTGCATGAGCTGGCGGATGCGCAGCTCGTCGGGGCCGATGCCGTCGATCGGGCTGATCGCGCCGCCGAGCACGTGGTAGAGGCCGCGGAACTCGCGCGTGCGTTCGATGGCGACGACGTCCTTCGCCTCTTCGACGACGCAGATGAGGCTGGGGTCGCGGCGCGGGTCGCGGCAGATCGAGCAGGTCGACTGCTCGGCGACGTTGCCGCAGATCTCGCAGAACTTCACCTTGTCGCGCACCTCGATGAGGATCTCGGCGAGCCGTGAGACGTCGAACTGCTCGGTCTGCACGATGTGGAACGCGATGCGTTGCGCCGACTTCGGCCCGATGCCGGGGAGGCGACCGAGTTCGTCGATGAGCTCCTGGACGATGCCCTCGTACACGCGCTACCCCCGCTCGCCGAATCGGGCCTGCGGCGCCTCGACCTCTTCGAGGAAGGTCGCGCCGAGCAGGTCGCGCACGACGGCCTCGCCGTAGCGCTGGATCGCCGGGGCGGCGCCGGCGGTCGCGCCCTGGGCTGGGCGGGATGCCGGCTTCCGCGCGCCGCCTCGGGCAGGTGCGGCGGGTGCCGGGCCGGCGTGCATGTCGGGGCCGGGGCCGGGCGCGTAATCGGGCTCCGGTTCGAGCGGCGGCGCGTCGGCATCGTCGAGGGGCGGCGGCACGTCGTCCCGCGGCGGCACGTCGTCGGCGGCGGCCTGCACCGGGGCCGGCCCGGCGGGCGCGGGCGCGGGCCGTTCTGCGACGGCGGTGCGCGTGGCCGATCGAGCGGCGGGGGCGGATGCCTCGGCGGTCGCCGAGTCGGATGCCGGTGCCGTCGGGTCCGAGGTCGGGATGGCGACGGTCGCCCACGAGTCGACCGGGCCGCTCGAGGTGACCGCCGTCGCGTCGGCCGGCCTGCCGGTCGATCGCGTGCTCGACGCGGACGCGCCCGATGGGGACGAGGAGGCGGACGCCGGCGCCTCGGCACGGGTCGCGGCGGCCGACGCGGCGGGCGCGGGAGCAGCCGGGGCCTTGCCGCCGTCACGCGCGGGCGACGAGCCGGCGCCGGGCGTCGCGGGGCCGCGGTCCGCTCCACCGCCGGCGGACACGACGCGCGCGAGGAACTTCACCCGCACGCCGAGGACCTCGGCGATCGCGGCTCGGAGCAGGTCGCCGACGCTCTGCCCGGGAGGCCCGGAGCGGAAGTTGCCCATGTCGGATTCGCTCGGGAATCCGAGCACCAGCACGTCGTCGTCGCGGTACTCCAGAACCTGCGCGGTGAACGCGACCATCCACGCGCTGCGCTTGGTGCGCTGGAGCGACGAGAGCACCTCGGGCCAGGCGTCGCGCATCTGCTCGACGGTCACCGGGCCGACAGGGCGCACCGGCACGGTGGGGGCCGCCGGCTCGGCGGGGGCGAGCGGCGCGGGCGCAGCTGGCGCCGCGGCGGTGGTCGCGGCGGAGCCGGCGGGCGAAGCGGGCCCGGCGCTCGTGACGGGCCCGGTACTCGGCGTCTCCCACTTCGGCGGCGCCGAGGCTGCGGAACGCTCCGGTGCCGGCGGCTTCTCCGCGGACGTTGCAGTCGCCGGTGCAGGCGTCGCCGAGGCAGGCGCAGGCGTCGCAGCCGGGACGGGCGCGGGCGCGGCGGGAGCAGGCGCGGAACCGCCGCCCGCGGCATCCGTCACCCCGACCCGGCGCTCGAGCCGCTCGACTCGGGCGAGCGCGCCGCGTTCGGTCTCGTCGCTCGACGGCACGAGCACACGGGCGAGCATGAGCTCGAGATGCAGGCGCGGGGAGGTCGCGCCGGTCATCTCGGTCAGGGTCTGGTTGACGAGGTCGGCCACGCGCGAGAGCTCAGCCGAGCCGAAGACGGATGCCTGGGTCGCCATGTGCGCGAGCTCGTCGGCCGGGACGCCCCGGAGCACGGCGGCCGCCGCCTCGGGCGTCGTCGCGGCGACGACGATGAGGTCGCGCAGCCGCTCGAGCAGGTCCTCCACGAAGCGACGCGGATCCTGTCCGGTCTGCATCACGCGATCGGCGGCGGCGAACGCACGCGCCGCATCGGCGGCTCCGATCGCCTCGACGACGTCGTCGAGCAGGGCGCCGTGCGTGTAGCCGAGCAGCGCGACCGCGCGCTCGTAGCCGACGGTCGATCCCTCGGAACCCGCGATGAGCTGGTCGAGCAGCGAGAGCGTGTCTCGCGGCGAGCCGCCGCCGGCGCGGACGACGAGCGAGAGCACGCCCGGTTCGACCTGCACCCCCTCCTCGTCGCAGAGCTTCTGCACGTAGTCGAGCATCGGCGCGGGCGGCACGAGCCGGAAGGGATAGTGATGCGTGCGCGAGCGGATGGTGCCGAGCACCTTGTCGGGCTCGGTGGTTGCGAAGATGAACTTCACGTGCTCGGGCGGCTCCTCGACGAGCTTCAGGAGCGCGTTGAACCCCTGCGGCGTGACCATGTGGGCCTCGTCGAGGATGAAGATCTTGTAGCGGTCGCGAGCCGGTGCGAACACCGCACGCTCGCGCAGGTCGCGGGCGTCGTCGACGCCGTTGTGGGATGCCGCGTCGATCTCGACCACGTCGAGCGACCCGCCGCCCGCGCGCGACAGCTCCACGCAGCTCGGGCAGACGCCGCACGGAGTGTCGGTCGGCCCCTCGGCGCAGTTCAGGCAGCGCGCGAGGATGCGCGCCGACGTCGTCTTGCCACAGCCGCGCGGGCCGGAGAAGAGGTACGCGTGGTTCACCCGATCGGTGCGCAGCGCCGTCATGAGCGGCTCGGTGACCTGGGACTGGCCGATCATCTCGGCGAACGTCTCGGGCCGGTAGCGGCGATAGAGGGCGGTGACCACGCGTCAATGGTAGTCGCGCCCTCCGACACGTCCGCCGCCGATCCGGAGGGGCGGCGCACGATCGCCGGCGGTGCCCGACGGCGGCACACCGGGCCGTAGGACCCGGCCGCGAAGTGGGCGGCACGGCATAGGATCGGTGGACCGCACCGGCGCGGACGCGGCATCCGACCCCGCCCGGTGCACGACGACGGAGGTGGTCACGTGACGACGGGGGTCAGCACGCCCGCGCAGCTCGAGCGGTTCCGGGAGCTCCTGCTCGCAGAGCGGCGAGAGGCCGAGGAACGACTCGCCGAGCAGAGCGAGGGGATCACGGCGGTGCGCGAGGCGAGATCCGACACGTCGGTCGACGACGAGCACGACCCCGACGGGCCGACCATGAGTCAGGAGTGGTCGCAGCGGACGGCGGTGCTGCACGACGTCGAGCACGAGCTCACCGACATCGACCAGGCGCTCGCGCGCATCGACGACGGCACCTACGGCGTCTGCGAGCGCTGCGGAGAGAAGATCACGGTCGCGCGCCTCGAGGCGCGTCCGACGGCGACGCGCTGCATCGACTGCGCGCGGCTCGTGCACTGAGCCCAGAAACGCAGGTCCGGCAGCCGGCTCGGCCCCGCCCCCGTTCGGCCCGGCGGACCATCCCGCCCGCGGCATCCGCTACCCCGGGCCGGCAAGCCCTCACCCGACCGTCCGCAGGCCGCGGAACGACTTCAGATACAGCGGCGACGACGCGAGCACGAGGTAGATCACGGCGCACGCCGTGACCGTCGGCGCGAGGCCGAGCTGCTCGGCCGCGAGGCCGCCGAGGACGGCGCCGAGCGGCATCGTGGCGGTCACGCCGGCCGTCGTCACGCCGAAGACCCTGGCCCGCATGCCGTCGGGGATCAGCCCGTACATCGCGGTCGAGATCATCGGGTTGATGGCGCCGGCGGCGAATCCCGAGAGGGCGAGCACCGGCAGCAGCACCGCCGAGGCAGCACCGAGCGCCATGGTCAGGTACGGCACGGTGCCGGCGACCATGAAGCAGGCCGCGAACAGCAGCCGCCCCGAGAACCGGTGCCCGACGGACCCGAACACGATCGACCCGGTCAGGGCGCCGCCGGCGAAGCATCCGACCATGAAGCCCAGCTGGGCCGGGTCGCCCAGCACCTCGGTCGCGTAGAGGGGCTTCAGCACCATCATGCCCGCGGCGTCGATCGCGTTCGTGAGCGTGACGAGCAGCACGATCGAGCGCAGCAGGGGTGAGGATGCCACGAAGCGGAGCCCCTCGACGAAGCCGCCGCGCCCACCGGGCACGAGTTCGACCCGACCCTGCGCGGCATCCGCGTCGGCAGCGCCCGGGCCGGGCCCGGCGACGGGCCGGGCGTCGTGGCGCGGGATGAAGAACGCGACGAGGAGTGCGGACACGACGAACCCGCCGGCGTCGACGAGCAGCGCGGCCATGGGGCCGAGCAGGGCGACGAGGCCGCCCGCGGTCGCCGCGCCGAGCATGATCGCGGTGCGCTCGACCGCGGACTGCGCGCCCGCCGCACGTTCGATGGGCCAGCGCGCGAGCGCGGCCAGGTCAGGCGTCAGCGACGTCTTCGCGGTGTCTCCGGGCGGGTCGAGGAGGCCGCCGAGGAAGACGAGGGCGAGCAGGGCGCCGAACGGCAGTCCCACAGTTGCGTGCAGCAACGGGATCGCGAACACCGTGGCCGCGCTCGCGAGATCGGCGACGATGCTCGACGCCCGGTAGCCGAAGCGGTCGACGAGCACGCCGCCGAGCGCCCCGCCGATGACGAGCGGCACGGTCGCGAACACGCCGACCACGCCCGCGGCGAGCGGCGAGCCGGTCTGCTGGAGGGCGATGATCGGCAGCGCGACGAGGGCGATCGCGTTGCCGCCCCGGGAGAACAGCGCGGCGGCGAGGTTCGCGAGGATCGGCAGGCGGCGGCGCGGCGGCAGCTGCGGCTGCGGCTCCTCGAGATGCGGCGCGGCCGTCTCGCTCGCGGGGCCGCCTTCGGACGTCGAGCGATCGTCGACCCGGGCCTCCGCATCCGCGCTCATTGCCCACTCCGCGGGAAGGTGTGCGTGATCCAGCGCACCGCACGCGTGCCGGGGCGCGGCTCACGGCCCACTGCCCACCACTTCTCGCGCACGGCCGCGAGGTCGGCGGTGAGTTCGCGGAACTCGTCGAGCGTGAGCTGCGCGCCGCCGTCGCTCGAGTCGGATGCCGCGATCCACTCGGGCTCGAGGTCGAGCTCGGCGTCGAGCGCGGCGAGCAGTTCGCGGTGGTAGGAGTCGATGACGGTGCGACGCATCGCCTCGGCGGCCTCGCGGCGGTCGGGGTCGTCGAGGTAGCTCTCCGCGCTCAGGCTCGTCATCTCGTGGGCGGAGCGCCACCAGCGCTCACGCCCGTCGCGCTCGTGCTCCGGTGCGGGCTCGACGAAGCCGTACTTCGCGAGGGTCGAGAGGTGGTAGCTGATCGACCCCGACGCCGCGCCGGTCGCCTCGGCGAGCATGCCGACCGAGTGCGGCCCCTGCATGCGCAGCAGGCCGAGGATGCGCAGCCGCAGCGGGTGCGCCATGGCGCGCATGGCCCCCGAATCGCGCAGGTCGATGGACTTTCCGTGTTCGCTCACGCGACGATCGTAACTCTACAAGAGTTCTTGCACAACATTTCTTGCAGAATCGATGCGGCGTCGGTTCAGATGGCGGCGAGCGTCTGCCGGGCGATCTCCAGTTCCTCGTTCGTGGGCACTACGAGCACGGCCGTGCGGGACCCGTCGGTCGAGATCCGCCGCGCCTCCCCCGAGCGTTCCGCGTTGCGCGCGGCATCCACCTCGACGCCGAAGCCCTCGAGCCCGGCGAGTGACATGGCGCGCACGTCGGCCGCGTTCTCCCCCACGCCCGCGGTGAACACGATCGCGTCGACCCGGCCGAGCTGCGCCGCATAGGCGCCGACGTACGCGCGCACGCGGTGCGCGTACACCTCGAGCGCGATCCGCGCCCGTTCGTCGCCGGATGCCGCGGCCTCCGTCAGGTCGCGCATGTCGCCGTGCCCGCCGAGGCCGAGCATGCCGCTGCGCTTGTTCAGCAGGTCGTCGACCTCGTCGACGCGGAGCCCGACGCGACGCTGCAGGTGCAGCACGACGGCCGGGTCGAGGTCGCCTGAGCGCGTGCCCATCGCCAGGCCCTCGAGCGGGGTCATCCCCATACTGGTCTCGACCGAACGCCCGCCGTCGACCGCACAGGCCGAGGCGCCATTGCCGAGATGCAGCACGATGAGCTTCAGCTCCTCGACGGGCCGGCCGAGGAACGCCGCCGCCGCACGCGAGACGTACCGGTGCGAGGTGCCGTGGAACCCGTACCGGCGGATCCGGTGCTTCTCGGCGAGGTCGCGGTCGAGCGCGTAGAGGTACGCCTCGGGCGGCATCGTCTGGTGGAACGCCGTGTCGAACACGGCGACGTGCGGAACCGACGGGAACGCGCGCTCGGCCGCGACGATGCCCGCGAGGTTCGCAGGGTTGTGCAGCGGCGCGAGCACCGACAGCTCGTCGATGTTGATCTTCACGAGCTCGGTGATGATCGTCGGCTCGAAGAACCGGGCGCCGCCCTGCACGACGCGGTGGCCGACGGCGACGGGCGGGTGCTCGTCGAGGGACGGGCCGTGCGCGGCGAACGCCTGAAGCATCCACGCGAAGGCCGCGTGGTGGTCGGCGATCGTCGCCTCTTCGCGGAAGGTGTCGCCCGCAGCATCCGTGTGGGTGGCTCGACCGGCGCCGGCGCCGATGCGCTCGACGAGGCCAGACGCGAGCGGCTCGCCCGCCTCGACGTCGACGAGCTGGTACTTGAGGGACGACGAACCGGAGTTGATGACGAGGACGACGCTCACGACGCCGCCTGGATGGCGGTGATCGCGACCGTGTTCACGATGTCCTGCACGAGCGCGCCGCGCGAGAGGTCGTTGACGGGCTTCTTGAGGCCCTGCAGCACCGGCCCGATCGCCACGGCGCCGGCAGAGCGCTGCACCGCCTTGTAGGTGTTGTTCCCCGTGTTGAGGTCGGGGAAGACGAACACCGTCGCACGCCCGGCGACCGACGAGCCCGGCAGCTTGGTGCGCGCCACCGCGGCGTCGGCCGCGGCGTCGTACTGGATCGGCCCTTCGACGGGCAACTCCGGCGCGCGCTCGCGCACGAGTTCGGTCGCCCGCCGAACCTTGTCGACATCCGCCCCCGAACCGGACTCGCCGGTCGAGTACGACAGCATCGCGACGCGCGGCTCGATGCCGAACTGCTCGGCCGTCTTCGCCGACGAGATCGCGATGTCGGCGAGCTGCTCGGCGGTCGGGTCGGGCACGACCGCGCAGTCGCCGTAGACGAGCACCCGGTCGGCGAGCGCCATGAGGAACACGCTCGAGACGACGTTCACGTCGGGCTTCGTCTTGATGATCTCGAAGGCGGGGCGGATGGTGTGCGCCGTCGTGTGCATCGCGCCGGAGACCATGCCGTCGGCGAGGCCGAGCTCGACCATCATCGTGCCGAAGTACGAGACGTCCTGCACGGTGTCGCGCGCCTGCTCGAGCGTGACGCCCTTGTGCGCACGGCGGCGCTGGTACTCGTCGGCGAACCGGTACACGAGCACGTGGTCGTGGTTGGAGAGCACGGTCGCCTTGGAGAGGTCGAGGCCGAGGCCGATCGCGCGCGAGCGGATCTCGATCTCCTCGCCGAGGATCGTGAGGTCGGCGACGTCGCGCGCCAGGAGCGTCGCGGCCGCACGGAGGATCCGGTCGTCGTATCCCTCGGGCAGCACGATGTGCTTGCGCACGTCGCGCGCGCGCGCGAGCAGCTCGTACTCGAACATGAGCGGCGTGACGACGTCGGTGCGCGCCACGTCGAGCCGGTCGAGCAGTTCGGCCTCGTCGACGTGCTTCTCGAAGAGGGCGAGCGCGGTGTCGCGCTTGCGCTGCGACTCGGCGGCGAGCTTGCCGCGGGTCTGCGTGATCGCGAGCGCGGTGTCGTAGCTGCTGAGCTGGGTGCGGATGATCGGCAGGCCCGACTTCAGGCCCTCGATCAGTCGCTCCACGGTCTCGGAGATCGGGAACCCGCCGTTCAGCACGATGCCCGCGATCGACGGGAACGTCGCCGAGGAGTGCGCGGTGAGCACTCCGAGGAGCACCTCGCTGCGGTCTCCCGGCACGACGACGACGGCACCCTCGGTGAGCCACGCGAGCACGTTCTCCATCGACATCGCAGCGACCACGACGCCGAGCGCCTCGCGCTCGAGCAGCTCGGGATCGCCCGCGTACAGGGTGCCGTCGACCGCCTTCATGATCGAGCGCATGGACGGCGCGACGAGGTACTGGTCCTCCGGGATCGCCCAGACCGAGACGGATGCTTCGGGCCCGCCGGCCGCGTTCGCGCCGCTGGAGGCCGACCGCACGGCGTCGACGATCGCGTCGAGCCGATCGGGGTCGGCCCGGTTCGCGACGACGCCGAGCAGCGCGGCGTGCTCGCGCTCGAGCTCCTCGACCGCGAGCTCGGTGATCTGCGCGAGCTCGTCGGGCGTCCGTGCGTCCGTATAGCCGAGGCGTTCGCTCGCGCCGCGGCCCTGCGTCACGCGCCCGCCGACGACGAGGAGGACCGGTGCACCGAGGTTCGCCGCGATGCGCGCGTTGAAGGCGAGCTCGGTCGGGCTGCCGACATCCGTGTAGTCGGACCCGATCACGACGACCACGTCGCACCGCGCCTCGACGGCCTTGAACCGGCGGACGATCGTGCCGAGCGCGGCCTCGGGGTCGCCGTGCACGTCCTCGTAGGTGACGCCGATCGCCTCGTCGTAGCCCAGGTCGATGACGCCCTCGTGCGCGAGCAGCAGCTCGAGCACGTAGTCGCGCTCCTCGGTCGACCGGGCGATGGGGCGGAAGACCCCCACCCGGGTCGCGCGTCGGCTCAGCGTGTCCAGCGTCCCGAGCGCCACCGTCGACTTGCCGGTGTTCCCCTCGGCGGAGCAGATGTAGATGCTGTGCGCCACCCGGCCAGCCTATCGAGCGCCGTTCGGGCTGCGCAGGGGCGCACCCCGGTTCCGGAACCCGAGCGCCGTTCGCTTATGCTGTTCGCACCCGACGCGGCGTCGGCCCCGACGACGTCGCCCACGCAGCAGGAACCACCCGTGAACCCCATCGCCCTCATCGGAGCGGGCCCATCCGGTCTCGCCGGTGCCCGCGCGCTCAGCCGCGCCGGCATCCCCTTCATCGGCTTCGAGGCCGGCCCCGACGTGGGCGGCCTCTGGAACATCGACAACCCGCGCTCGACGATGTACGAGTCGGCGCACCTCATCTCGTCGCGCACGACGACCGAGTTCGCCGAGTTCCCGATGCGCTCGACCGCCGACTACCCCGGGCATCGCGAGCTGCACCGCTACTTCCGCGACTACGCCGACGCGTTCGGCCTGTGCGAGCACTACCGGTTCGACACCAGGGTCACGGCGGTCGAGGCGATCGACGGCGATGCGACCGGGGCGAGCGGATGGCGCGTGACCGCCGTGGCCGCGGACGGCACGAGCACCACGACCGAGCACCCGGCCGTCATCCTCGCCAACGGCACGCTCGCCGAGCCCAACGTGCCGACCTTCCGCGGCGAGTTCGCGGGCGAGCTCATGCACACGAGCGCATACAAGAGCCCGAAGGTGCTCGAGGGCAAGCGCGTCCTCATCATCGGCGCCGGCAACTCGGGGTGCGACATCGCCGTCGACGCGGTCCACCACGCGGCATCCGTCGACCTGTCGGTGCGCCGCGGCTACTACTTCGTGCCCCGCTACCTGTTCGGCCGGCCGGCCGACACCCTCAACCAGGGCCGCCCGCTGCCCGCGCGCATCAAGCAGTTCGTCGACACGCGCGTGCTCAAGTCGTTCACGGGCGACCCCGTGCGGTTCGGCTTCCCGAAGCCCGACTACCGGATCTACGAGTCGCACCCGATCGTGAACACGCTGATCCTGAACCACCTCGGCCAGGGCGACCTACGCGTGGTCGCCGACATCGACCGGTTCGACGGGTCGACCGTGCACTTCGCCGACGGCAGCGCCGCCGACTACGACCTCGTCATGCTCGCGACGGGCTACCGGCTCGACTACCCCTTCGTCGACCGGGCGCACCTGAACTGGACGGCCGCGGCACCCGAGCTCTACCTCAACGTCTTCCCGCCGAGCTTCAACGGCCTGTTCGTGCTCGGCATGATCGAGGCCTCCGGCATCGGATGGCAGGGTCGCTACGAGCAGGCCGAGCTGATCGCCGCCTACCTCGCGGCCGCGCGAGACGAGCCGGATGCCGCGTCCCGCTTCCGGGCGACGGCCGCGAAGCCGTGGCCCGACCTCACGGGCGGGTACCGCTACCTCGGGCTCGATCGCATGTCGTACTACGTGAACAAGGACGCGTACCGGCGTACGGTCAAGCGCGTGCTGCGGACGCTGCCCGCGCCCGCGGCATCCGTCGTGCCCGCGGCATCCGGCCACCCCGTGGCGTCCGCCGGGCCGGCGCCCGCCTCGGCAGGCGACACCGCGACCGACACCCGGAAGGCGGACACCCGCGCATGAACATCGACGACGTCGTCCTCAACTTCGCGCCCGGCTCGATGATCGCCCTGAACGTCGTGCTCGGCTTCATCATGTTCGGCATCGCGCTCGACACCTCGCCCGACGACTTCCGCGCCGTCGCGCGCGCGCCGAAGGCGATGGTCATCGCGCTCCTCGCGCAGGTCATCCTCCTGCCCGCGGTCACGTTCGGGCTCACGCTCCTCCTCGACGTGCAGGCCTCGGTCGCGCTCGGCATGCTGCTCGTCGCGGCCTGCCCGCCCGGCAACATCTCGCAGGTGCTGACCTACCGCGCTCGCGGCAACGTCGCGCTGTCGGTGTCGATGACCGCCGTCGCGAACGTGATCTACATCTTCGTGCTGCCGCTCAGCATCGCGTTCTGGGGCAGCACCCACCCCAAGGCGTCGGAGCTCGTGCAGGCCGTCAGCCTCGACGGCTGGCAGATGCTGCTCGACATCTTCCTCATCATCGGGCTGCCGTTCATCGCGGGCTTCGTCATCCGCGCGATCTGGCCGCGCTTCGCGGCGCGCGTGCAGCCCTACGCGCGCTGGATCAGCCTGCTCGCGCTCGTGGGCTTCATCGTCGCCGCGCTCGTCGGCAACTGGGCGATCTTCATGGCGTACATCGGCGTGGTCCTCCTCGCCGTGTTCCTGCACGACGCGATCGCGCTCGGCCTCGGCTACGCGAGCGCGCGGATCGGCGGCCTCGGCGTGCGCGACCGCAAGGCGATCACGTTCGAGGTCGGCATCCGGAACGCGGGCCTCGGCCTCGGCCTCGTGTTCTCGTTCTTCGGCGGGATCGGCGGCATGGCGATCGTCGCCGGCTGGTGGGGCATCTGGGACATCATCGCCGGGCTCGCGCTCGCGACCGTCTGGGCGCGACGCACGAGGCGAGCGGATGCCGCGGCCGACGGTGATGCGGACGCCCCGGCCGACGGCGACGCGGATGCCGCCTCCGGCCCCTCGACCACGAGCGGGGCGGCGTCGTGAGCCGCCGCATCCTCGTCACCGGGGGCAGCGGGTTCCTCGGCTCGAACGCGGTCCGCGCCCTGGCCCGGGACCCGGACGTCGAGCTCGTCGTCTCGGGCGACGTGCGCCGGCCCGCGGCATCCGTGCCCGAGGGCGTCGTCGTCGAGGCGTGCGACGTGACGGATGCCGCGGCCGTCGCCGCCGTCGTGGAGCGGCACGCGATCGACACGATCGTGCACCTCGCCGCGATCGTGAACCCCGGCGGGCTCAGCGAGGAGGTCGAGTACCGCGTCGACGTCGAGGGCACGCGCAACGTGCTCGAGGCCGCCGTCGCGGGCGGCGTCACGCGCATCGTGGTGTCCTCGTCCGGTGCCGCCTACGGGTACCACGCCGACAACCCCGAGTGGCTCACCGAGGACGACCCCATCCGCGGCAACGACGAGTTCAGCTACTCGCGCCACAAGCGGCTCGTCGAGGAGATGCTCGCCGACTACCGCGCGCGCCACCCCGGACTCGGTCAGGTCGTGCTCCGCATCGGCACGATCCTCGGCCCGAGCGTCGCGAACCAGATCACGGCGCTGTGGGAGGCGCCGCGCATCCTCCGCATCGCCGGTTCCGACAGCCCGTTCGTGTTCGTCTGGGTGGACGACGTGGTCGGCGCCATCGTGCACGGCGCGACGGGCGACGTCACGGGCGCGTTCAACGTCGCCGGCGACGGCCGCGTGACCGTGACCGAGATCGCGGACGCCCTGGGCAAGTCGACCGTGACCGTGTCGCCGAAGCTCCTCACCGCGGTGCTGCGCGTCGGGCGCGCCCTGCGCCTGACCGTCCACGGGCCGGAGCGCGTCGGATTCCTGCGCTACCGGCCGGTGCTCGACAACACCCGCCTGAAGCGCGTGCTCGGCTACTCGCCCGAGCGGACGAGCCGCGAGGCGTTCGACGAGTACCTCGCGGTTCGAAGCGCCCGCTCGCTCGGGTAGACTGTCCGAGGCTCCTCACGTGGCGCCATCCAGGCCAACTCCCCCAGGGCGGAAACGCAGCAAGGGTAACCGGGCTCTGGCGGGTGCGTGAGGGGTCCCAGGAGGATTCGCCTAGTGGCCTATGGCGCACGCTTGGAAAGCGTGTTGGGTGAAAGCCCTCGGGGGTTCGAATCCCCCATCCTCCGCCGAGCAGATGAGCGCCGCGCCCGAAGGGTGTGGCGCTCATCTGCTTCATGGACGCTGCGATTCGAGGAGGAGGGAGGGCGGAGCCCGACCGACGGGGTCCCCCATCCTCCGCCGATGCGAATCGGTCCGAGCCCCCGGTCCCGCACCGGGGATCCTGCCGTTTCCACCCCCGAACGGGCGTCGCCGCAGACGCCCGAACGCGGGATGATTCGCCCAGCCCGGACTCCGCTGCGCGACGACGCACGACCTGCGTCGCGCGCCCGAGGAGGGGAACCCGTGTCAGCATCCAGCCCGATCCACCGTCGCGGCCTGATCGCCGCCGTCTCCGCCGCCGCGCTCGCGACGTCGGTCCTCGCCGCCGCGCCCGCTTCGGCGCGCCCGCTCGAGAACCTGCGCTTCGTGGAGGAGGAATCGTTCACCGACGAGGACTTCTGCGGCGCCGGTGTCAGTGTCGACGTCGAACTCACCCGCGAGGTTCATGTCCTGTTCAATACGCGGAAGCCCGGCACGGCGCCGTACTGGGGCGGGAACTTCAGCGTCGACGTCCGATACACGAACGAAGCGGGTGACACGGTCACCGAGATCGTGCGCGGCTATGAGCGGGATCTGAAGATCACGGACCACGGCGACGGCACGATGACCATCCTCGTGCTCTCGACGGGGAACGCGACGGTCTACGACGAATCGGGGACGGCGATCGCGCGAAACCCGGGTCAGGTCAGGTACGAGGTCCTCATCGACCACGGCGGCACTCCGGACGACCCGTCAGATGACGAGTTCATCGCCTTCCTCGGGCTCGTGAAGGAGTCGACGGGCCGCACCGACGACTTCTGCGCGGCGGTGCTGCCCATCCTCGGGTGAGTACGCCCGACGCGCAGAGCGCAAGTCCCCCTTAATGCCGAATAGCGGCATCCGGACCGTCGGCACATCATGGTTCCGATGTCAGTGGCAACGGTGAGAACGGGATACGGGGACGCAGGGGACTCCCGCACCGGCCAGGCAGGGGGCAGGGGTCTCAGGGTGCTCACCCTGAGACCCCGACGCTCCTTGACCCGGTCCGTCGGGCTCCCGGTGCTCGCCCTCCTGCTGCCCGTCGTGCTGACCGTGCTCTGGCTCGTCTCGCCGCTCGGCGCGGCGGCCATGGGCTTCACCACGGCCGCGATCGTCGTCCTCTTCGTGCTCGGCGCCGCCGCGTACATCGGATACCAGCGGGCCGAGGTCGTCGTGAGCCCGCACGGCGTCGTCGAGCGCGGGTTCCTGGGCCGCATCAACAGCGTCGCGCGCCGCGAGATGGCCCGCGTGCTCCGGCTGGAGACGTACCGGGGCGACACGCTCGAGACCGTGCAGCAGCTGTTCATCGTCGACGATCACGGACGCTGCCTGTTCCGCATGCGCGGGACCTTCTGGGACGACCGCTCACTGGACGCGATCGCCGGCGTGCTCGAGCTCGACGAGGAGATCCGCACCGAGCCGGTGACCATGAGCGAACTCCGCACGTCCGACCCGCACCTGCTCTACTGGTTCGAGGGGCGCGGCCTCCCCTCCTGAGCGAGCCGGCCGAGGCGACGCTCAGCGCGTCGCGATGCCGAACCGCGGCGCGTCGGCCGTGCTGGACGGCAGCTCGTGGAAGCCGAGCCGCTCGTAGAACGCCCGCGCGCCGACGTTCGCCGGATCGATCCCGAGGTGCAGCGCCGGCACCCCGCGGTCGGCGAGTGCCGCGCGCAGCGTGTCGACCAGCCGGCGGCCGAGCCCCCGGCCCTGCAGCTCCGGCAGCAGGTCGATGTGCAGGTGCGCGGGGTACGCGCCGAGTTCCGGGATCCGCATCCGCTCGGGATCGCCGCCGTCGGCGATGAGCTGCGACTCGGTGTAGGCCGGACGGTGCTCGGTGGGCGGGCCCGCCACCGGATGCCGCTCCCGGAACGCCGGCGCCCACTCGCGCGCGTACCAGTCGATGAACTCGGCCGTGTCGGCGATGCCGAGGACGTAGCCGCCGACCCGACCGCCGCCGCGCTCGACGACGAACGCGAGGTCGGGCGCGTAGTCGACGTAGGGCAGCGCGTACACCTCGGGCATGAGTGAATCGTCTCGGTACACGCCCCTGGCGTCGCCGCCGCCCGCCGCGGTCAGCAGGCAGATCCGGGCGATCGCCTCGCGGTCCTCGGGCCGATACGCGCGGATGACGGGTTCGGGCACCCCGACGTCCGGGTCCCCGGCGTCGCGCGCCGGCCGCGCGGCATCCGTCATCTGCGCTTCGCCATGCCGAAGAGGCCCGTCAGGACCTGCGTGATCACCTTCTGCGTCGTCTTCGAGCCGAGCACCTCCTCGAGCGCGGAGCGCCGGGGGGTGCGCGAGCGCGATCGGGACGTGCCCGAGGTCTTCTTCAGGAGCCGGTCGTACTCCGCCTGCGCCTGCTTCTCGGCCTTCGCCTGGTCGGCCTCGATCTTCGCCTGCATCTTCGCGTACTCGGCGTCGGCCCTCGCCTTCGCCTCGGCGGCTTCGGCCGCGTCCGCCGCGGCCGCGGCATCCGCCATGCGCCTGGTCAGCAGTTCGTGCGCGGATTCGCGGTCGATCGCCGTGCCGTACTTCGCAGTGAGGGGGGATGCCGCGACGGCGGCGTCGATCGCGGCATCCGCGCTCGGCGACATCGAGGCCTGCGGTGCACGCAGGCGCGTCCAGGCGACGGGGCTGGGCGCGCCCTTCTCGTTCATGACGGTCACGATCGCCTCGCCGGTGCCGAGCACGGTGAGCGTCTCCTCGAGGTCGTAGCCCGAGTTCGGGTACGTCGAGACCGTGGCACGCAGTGCCTTCGCGTCGTCGGGCGTGAACGCGCGCAGCTGGTGCTGCACGCGCGAGCCGAGTTGGGCGAGCACGTCGCCCGGCACGTCCTTCGGCGTCTGGGTCACGAAGAACACGCCGACGCCCTTCGAGCGGATGAGCCGCACGGTCTGCACGACCTGGGCGAGGAAATCCTTCGAGGCATCCCGGAAGAGCAGGTGCGCCTCGTCGAAGAAGAACACGAGCTTGGGCTGGTCGAGGTCCCCGACCTCGGGCAGTCCGCCGTAGAGGTCGGCGAGCAGCCACATGAGGAACGTCGAGTAGAGCGCCGGCTTGTCGGCGACGCCGGGCACCTCGAGCAGGCTGATCACGCCGCGGCCGTCGGCGGCGGTGCGGAGGAACTCGGCCGTATCGATCTCGGGTTCGCCGAAGAAGACGTCGGCGCCCTGGTCGGCGAACGCGATGAGCTCGCGCAGGATGACGCCGACGGTCGCCTTCGACAGGCCGCCGAGCCCCTCGAGCTCGCCCTTGCCCTCATCGCTCACGAGGTACGCGAGCACGGCCCGCAGGTCGTCGAGGTCGAGGAGCGCGAGGCCGTTCTTGTTGGCGTAGTGGAAGACGAGGCCGAGGCTCGACTCCTGCGTCTCGTTGAGCCCGAGCACCTTGCTGAGCAGCAGCGGTCCGAAGCCCGAGATCGTCGCGCGGATCGGCACGCCCCGGCCGACGCCGCCGAGCGAGAAGAACTCGGTCGGGAAGCTCGCCGCCTCCCACGCCTGGCCGATGCCGTCGGTGCGCTTCAGCAGCTTCTCACTGCTCGTTCCGGGCGTCGCGACGCCGGAGAGGTCGCCCTTGATGTCGGCCGCGAACACGGCGACGCCGGCCGCTGCGAGCTGCTCGGCGAGCACCTGGAGCGTGCGGGTCTTGCCCGTGCCCGTCGCCCCGGCGACGAGGCCGTGCCGGTTGGTCATCGCGAGCGGGATGCGCACCGGCACGTCGGGCATCGCCTCGCCGTTCACGAGGGCGCCCATCTCGAGCGCGGGACCCTCGAAGGCGTACCCGGCGCGGATGCGGTCGACCTCATCGGCGTCGAGCGGGCCGTCGGCCGAGGGCGGGGCGGATGCCGCAGGGGCGGCGGGTTCGGCGGCGGTGGGCGCCGCATCCGTCGCCGCGTCGGCCGCCGCCTTGGCGAGGGCGGCCGCCTCCTCCGCCTTGCGGATCGCCTCCGCCGCCTGCTCCTGCAGCGCCGCCGCCGCTGCCGCCGCGACCTCCGCCGCCTCCTGTGCCCGCTTCACCGCGTCGTCCGACATGGGGCCGATCCTAACGGCGCACTTCGGGCGGCGAGGCGATACTGGGCGGATGAGCGATCTCGGACCCGTCGACCCCGGGAGAGCGGACGAAGCGGCGTGGCTGCGCCGTTGGCGGCTGCGACCCGACGGTGATCCGGCGACCACCGCGACGAGCCGCCTGCTGCCGGTCCGGACCGACGACGGCGAGCCCGCCGTCCTGAAGATCGCGCACGAGTCGGAGGAGGCCCGCGGCGCCGCGCTGCTCGCCGCGCTCGACGGGCACGGGGCCGCGAGGGTCCTGCGGCGCGACCACCGGGCGCTGCTGATCGAGCGCGCGACGGGCGCCCGCGACCTCGTCGACCTGGTCCGCGCGGGCGAGGACGACGCGGCCACCCGCATCATCTGCGAGGTCGCCGCGGTGCTCCACGCCGAGACCGGACGCGTGCTCGGCCTCGACGACCCGCCGGACCTCGTGCCCCTCGAGCAGTGGTTCGGGCAGCTCTTCGCGCAGGCCGACGGACTCGGCCCGCTGCACCGGGCCGGCGCCGACCTCGCGCGCCGCTTGTTCGACGAGGATCACGAGCCCGAGGTGCTGCACGGCGACCTGCACCACGGCAACGTGCTCGACTTCGGCGAGCGCGGATGGCTCGCGATCGATCCGAAGGCACTGCTCGGCGACGCCGAGTTCGATGCGTGCAACCTGCTGTGCAACCCGTCGCACGAGCGCGCGCTCGTGCCCGGCCGGCTGGCGCGTCAGTTCGCGGTCGCCGTGGAGGCGACGGGCTTCGCGCCGAAGCGCCTGCGCGACTGGCTCGTGGCCTGGAGCGCGCTGTCGTCGACCTGGTTCGAGCTCGACGACCGCCCCGAGCGCGCGGCGACGGCCGCACGGATCGGCGAGACCGCGGCCGGGCTCGCCACGTGAGCCGTCGCCCGTCCTACTGGACGATCGGCAGCCCCGTGGCATCCGCTGCCTGCTGCATCGAGCCGGCGTCGGTGACGTCGAGGCCGGCGTCCTCCATGAGCGCCGTGGCCTGGGCGGAGCGGTTGCCCGACTGGCAGTAGACGACGTAGTCGCCCTCGGCGTCGAGCGTCGGGATCTCGGCGGCGAGCTGGCCGGAGGTGAGGTCGAGGTTGACGGCGCCGTCGAGGTGGCCGGCGGCGTACTCGGCAGGCGTGCGGACGTCGACGACGACGGTGTCGGCGCCGAGTTCGATGGGTTCGGTCGAGGCGCAGCCGGCGAGCGCGAGCGCGGCGGCGCCGGCGGCGGCCACGAGGGCGGCGCGGATGCCGCGGGCGGGCCGAACGGGACGAAGGGGGCGGGTCGCCGGGGCGCCCGCGGGGGTGCTGATCATGGTCTGCATGACCTGAATAATACCCCAGGGGTATCATCTGGTAGAATCGGGGCATGGCTTCCGTGAACATCACCAACGACACGATCGAGTCGACCATCAAGGACAACGACATCGTGCTCCTCGACTTCTGGGCCGAGTGGTGCGGGCCGTGCCGCATGTTCGGCCCGATCTTCGAGCGCTCCTCGGAGCAGCACCCCGACGTCGTGTTCGGCAAGGTCGACACCGAGGCCGAGCAGGCCCTGGCCGCGGGCTTCCGCATCACGTCGATCCCGACGCTCGTCGTCTTCCGCGAGGGCATCATCGTCTTCGCCCAGCCGGGCGCCCTGAACGGCGCCCAGCTCGAGCAGGTCATCGAGGGCACCAAGGCCCTCGACATGGACGACGTGCGCCGCCAGCTCGCCGAGCAGCAGGCCGCTGCCGCCGCCCAGGCGTGAACCGCCTCGTCCGCTCGCTCGCCTCGCGCTCGTGCGCGGTGAGTCGCGGTGAGCGGGTGCTCCGCGGCGTGATCGCGGTGTTCCTCGCCGCGTTCGCACTGTCCAACCTCGACAACCTCTGGTGCGCCATCCCGGCGGGCGTCTGCGCCACGTTCCTCGCGATCGGCGCCGTGACGGGCTGGTGCCCGACCGACCTGTTCTCCCGGGCCGCGGTCGAGACCGAGCCGAACGCGCTCGGCTACCCCGAGGCGCGGCGCGAGCTGCTCGGCTGAGCGGGCGGGCTGGTGCGGGTCCGCCGGGCCGGCTGCGGCCGGGCGACGACGGCCCGCCGCGCGGGCCGGGCGATCCGATCAGCGGCACGGCCCGGGCGTACGCTGGGCGCATGACGTCGGACGAGCCGCTCATCGGCCCGGTCGAGGCGCCCGACCTCCACGTGATGTCCTTCAACATCCGCCGACGGATGCCGCGGAACCGGCCCGGGAGCCCCGACCGATGGGCTGTGCGCAAGCCCCTGGTCCGGCGACTCCTCGCGGCGGAGCGACCCACCGTCCTGGGCGTGCAGGAGGCCCTCGACGAGCAGGTCGAGGTCGTGGCCGACGCCCTCGGCGGCAGCCACCGCTGGGTCGGCACGGGGCGCGACCCCGGCGGCCACGGCGAAGCCTGTCCCGTCTACTTCGACGCCGAGCGGCTCGAGCTCACCGACTGGCGCCAGCGCGCACTCTCCGCGACGCCCGACGAGCACGGCTCGCGGTCGTGGGGCAACCTCACGCGCCGTCTCGTCGTCTCGGCCGAGTTCACCGACCGCGAGACCGGCGGGCGACTGCACGTCTTCAACACGCACCTCGACCACCTGTCGCGCCGCTCGCGGATGCAGTCGGCGCTCATGATCGCCGGGCTCGCCCACGCCGCCCGACTCGACGAGCCCGGGACGGCGATCGTCGTCACCGGCGACTTCAACGCAGACGAGCGCTCGGCGGTGCACCGGCGGCTCACGATCGACGGCGTGCTGCACGATGCCTGGGACGCCGCGGGCGAGCGGCTCACGCCCGAGTGGGGCACGTTCTCCAACTACGGTCCGCGCCGTCGCGGCGGTCGCCGGATCGACCTCATCCTCGTCGGCGGCGCCGCCGAGGTCACGCACGCCGGCATCAACGCCGCGCGCTTCGAAGGGCGCGCGGCATCCGACCACGAACCCGTGCAGGCCGTGCTGCGGCACCGGCCGCACGACGACACGGCCCCCGGCCGGGAGGAGGAGCGTCACTGATGCGGAGCCTGTGGAACGCGCTGACGCGACGGGCCGAGGGCCCGGCGGAGATCACGGCCGACGTCATCCGCCTCATCGGGCTGCTCTGCATCCCGATCGCGGCGATCGGCTGGGGGCCGCTCGGCGGCGTGAGCCTCGCGTTCGCGACCGGAGGGATGGTGATTCCGCGCGCACTGCGGCTCCGGCCGGGCTTCGACATCCTCTTCGGCATCGTCACGCTCGTCGCGGTGTGGAGCAGCGTGACCGACCTCTACGTGACGGTGAAGTGGTGGGATCTGCCCGTGCACTTCGCCCTCAACGGGCTCATCGCCGCGGTCGGCTACCTGCTCCTGGCGCACTTCCGCATCGTCGCCGACGAGCGGTCGCTGCCGCGGCCCGTGCTCTCCACGGCCATCGTGACGACGGCGCTCGGCATGACGTTCGGCGTGTTCTGGGAGATGTTCGAGTGGTTCGGCAAGAACTTCATCGACGGTGAGATCTACGTCGGCTACACCGACTCGATCGGCGACCTGCTGCTCGGGGGCATCGGCTCGGTGGTCGCGGGGCTGACGATGCCGATCATCCGCGCACACCGCCGGAGCGAGCCCGAGCCGCAGGTCGATCCCTCCACCGCGGAGCGACGCGACGCCTGACCTCAGTGGCGACCGACGGTCACGGGCGGACGCGCCGCCCAGGCTCGCACGAGCTCCTCGCGCACGTGCACGCCCGTGCCCGCGCCATCCGGAACCCGCAGCTGCCCGCGGTGCTCGCCCGTGCCGAGCACGAAGGGCTCGGTGACATCCTCGGCGAAGTAGCGATCCGATGCCGAGGTGTCGCCCGGCAGCACGAATCCGGGCAGCGCCGCGATCGCGACGTTCGCGGCGCGACCCACTCCCGTCTCGAGCATGCCGCCGCACCACACCGGCACGTCGCGGGCACGGCACGCGTCGTGCACGCGCAGCGCTTCCAGGAACCCGCCCATGCGGCCGGGCTTGATGTTCACGATGCTCGTCGCGCCGCGCTCGATCGCGTCGACCGCGGTCGTCACGCCGAGGATCGACTCGTCGAGGCACACGGGCGTCTCGGCGGCCTGCGCGAGTCGAACGTGCGTCGCGAGGTCCTCCTCGGCGAAGGGCTGCTCGATGAGCAGCAGCTCGAACGGGTCGAGGCTCGCGAGCAGCGGGATGTCGTCTGCCGTGTACGCCGTGTTGGCGTCGACCTGCAGCATCGCGTCACGGCCGATGAGCTCGCGCACCGCGGCGACCGGAACGAGGTCCCAGCCGGGCTTGACCTTCAGCTTGATGCGGCGGTAGCCCGCCTCGACGTAGCCCGCGACCTCGTCGAGCAGCTCCTCGACCGTCGGGGCGATGCCGACCGAGACGCCGCAGTCGACCCACTCGCGCGCGGCGCCGAAGCACTCCCCCATGGACCGGCCCTGCGCGCGGAGCTCGGCGTCGAGGACGGCCGCCTCGAGCGCGGCCTTCGCCATGCGATGGCCGGCGACGAACGAGAGGCCGGGGGCGACGGATGCCGCGAGCGGCACGCTCGCGATGGACCCGGCCGCACCGCCGCCCGTGCCGGGCGCCGCGGCCCGGCCGTCGGCCCGCTGCTCGCGGTCGTCGACCCACATGCCGGCCGCGTGCGCCGGATCCTCGATGAGCACGCCGCTCACGTGCCCGTCGTCGACGACGTGCGGCGCGGGCGACCGCAGCAGTGCAGGCGCGAGGTAGTGCTCGATGACGGATGCCGCGCCGTCGACGTACTCGCCCGAGTAGAACGGGTCGCGGCCCGCGACGCACTCGCCCCAGCCGTCGCCGCGGTCGGTGCGCACGCGCACGAGCAGGACCTCGCGCGCAGTCTCACGGCCGAACGAGGTCTCGAAGGGCCGGACGAGCGGCACCTCGAGCCGGTGCAGCTCGATCGCCTCGATGCGGGGAGCGGTCGTCGTCGTGGGTTCCGGTGTGTCGGACATCAGGCCTCCCGGTCGGGGTCGTCGGCGGTGAAGACGTAGTCGCCGCTCGCGTCGAGCTCCGGGCGGAGGCGGCCGTCGGCGAGGGCGGCGAACGCGTCGCGCGACGCGGCGCGGAGTGCGGCCGCGGTCTCGGCGTCGGCCGCCCTGACGGCCTCGAAGTCGGCCACGAGCGGGAGGCCGCCCTCGGCGTGCCAGGCGGGCTGCGGCATCCGCTCGAGGGCCTGCGCCGTGCGCGGCGAGGTCAGCCGCCAGCGCACCTCGAAGCGGTCGCTGCGGTCGCCGCGCGAGATCGCGTCGCGGAGCTCGCCGTAGAAGTCGGGGCGGTAGGCGGCGACCTCGGCGCCCAGCCGCACGAGGTTCATGCGTGCGTTGCGGCGGATGAGCGGGTCGTACGTCCAGCGGATCTCGTCGACGCCGTGGTCGAGGCAGATCGCGCGCTGGCGGAGCTTCAGCGCGACGCCGATGCCGCGCCCGCGCGCCGCGGGGTCGACGGCGTTCATGTGCGAGTGCACGTGGAGGCCGCCATCCCAGCCGAGGAAACCCAGCGCCGCCCCGAGCGGCGGATCCGCGGGGTCGGCGAGCTCGCCCGCGGCATCCGCTCGCCCCTTCTCGAGAACGGCGACGAGCACCGTGTTGCCAGCGTGCGCGATCGCCTTGAGCGACGCCAGATCGACGGAGCGGCCGGCGCCCCACGTCGCGTCGAAGCGCGCGAGCGCGCCCGCGAGCTCGTCTGGCCGCGCCTCGCGGGTGACGACACCGGCGCGGCGGTCCTCCTCGTCGGCGAGCTCGTGCGCGCGGGCGCGGGTCGCGGCATCCGTCATGGTCCGGACACTACCGCGTCCGAGCGTCGCCCGGGGGTCCCTCCGGCCCCGCCGCCAGTGAGGTTTCTGCACTGGAGGCACGCACCGAATCGCGCTTCGGCGCAGAAACCTCACTTGGAGGAGAGAGGACCCGGGCGCGGCGCGGGTCAGCGCGCCAGGCGGTCCTCCATGCCCCACGGCTGGCCGTAGCCGCCGTCGGCCTCGGCGCGCGCCATGAGCTCGAGGAACGGCTGCGCGTCGAATGCCTCCGGGCCGAGCACGCCGCGGCCCGACCAGACGCCGGTGGCGAGCAGCTCGAGCGCGATCACGGGGTTGAGCGCGGTCTGCCACACGACGCACTGCGCCTCGTACTCCCGCATCGTCCACTCGTTGTCGCTCACGTGGTAGAGGTACACCTCGCGGGGCGCGCCATCCGTGCCGGTGCCGGTGACCCAGAGCCCGGCGCAGGTCTTGCCGGTCATGCGCGGGCCGATCGTGGCGGGGTCGGGCAGGGCGGCGGCGACCACGTCGCGCGGCGCGACCTCGACGGGGCCGTTCGCGCTCCGCACGCGCACGGGCGTGGTCGAGTCGAGCCCGAGCAGGTGGAGCGTCTTCAGCACGTTGATGAACTCGTCGCCCAGGCCGTACTTGAAGGTCACGCGCTTCGCGTCGACCCAGCGCGGCATGAGGAGGACCTCCTCGTGCTCGACGTTCACGCACTCGACCGGGCCGATGCCCTCGGGGAACTCGAACACCTCGGGCTCGCTGAAGGGCGGGGTCGTGAACCAGCCGCGCTCCTGCTCCCAGACGACGGGCGGGTTCAGGCACTCCTCGATCGTGGTCCAGATCGAGAACGAGGGCGCGAAGATCTCGTTGCCCTCCTCGTCGCGGACGACGAGGTTCGCGCCGTCGCGCGTGCCCAGCTCGTCGATCTCGCTGAAGAGGTGGTCGGCGGCGTAGCGCGCGAACACGTCGGAGAGCCCGGGCTCGACGCCCATGCCGACGAGCGCGAGCCGGCCCGCCTTCTCCCAGTCGTCGGCCTGGGCGAACTGGTCGTCGCCGAGCTTCACGCCGGTCTCCGCGTACGGGTCGGTGGGGTGCGGCTCGGACAGGCTCATCGCCATGTCGAGGTAGTCGGCGCCGGCGGCGAGCGCGCCGGCGAAGATCGACGGCACGAACTTCGGCTCGACGGCGTTCATGACGTGGGTGGCGCCGTGCTCGCGGGCGACGGATGCCACGACCTCCGGGTCGCTCGCGTCGACCTGCGCGGTGGCGAGCCGGGCCGCCACGGCCTCGCCGTGCCTCCCGGCGATCCAGTCGACCGTGCGGCGGGCGCGGGACTCGTCGTAGTCGCTCACGACGAGGAGTTCGAAGAAGTCGCGGCGGGCGGCGATCTTGGCGATGGCATCGCCCACGCCCCCCGCGCCGATGAGGAGGATTCGCATGGTCGGTACGGTAGCCGTCCGCGCTTCAATTGTCCAGTTGGACAACTGACGTGAGGCCCCGCCACCGCCTAGCAGAAGCCGGCGATGCCGTCCCACGCGACCGCCGGCGAGACCGCCCCCTCGCGCACCACCGCCGCCTCGATGAGCCCGTAGGGCCGGTCCGCGGCGTGGAAGACCTCGTTCGGGTTGTCGAGCCCGAAGGGCGAGAGGTCGACGGCGAAGTGGTGCTTGTTCGGCATCGAGAAGCGGATCTCCGCGATCTCCCCGTGCGCCTCGAGCACCCGCCGGCCCATGCCGTAGAGCGTCGCCTGCAGCCCGGGCGAGTATGGCTCGGCGAAGGCATCGAGGAGCAGCGACCGCACGCTCGTCCACGTCGCGTCGTAGTCGACGTCGGCGCGGCCGTACCGCCAGCGGGTCGTGACGTCCGTCGCCAGGATGCGGTCGCGCGTCTCGGCGAGCGTCGTGTAGCGATCGCGGGGATACGCCTCGAAGCCCGATCCGGTCGTGCGCAGGACGGTGAGTCCCGTGAGCCCGGCGAGCACGTGCCGCTCGTCGCCGTCGGCGACGACCACAGCCGTGCGCACCTCCTGGCCGCTCCGCACGAACGCGTGGTCGTGCTCGGCGCCCGCCACGTGCATGCGCTGCCAGGCGTACCGGTCGGCCGCCCAGCGGCCTCCCGTCACCCACTCGAACGACGAGGTGAAGTGATCGGCGAGCCGCAGCAGGAACGCCTCGGGGGAACCGACGCCGTCCTGCGCGAACGCGTAGATGGTGTTCTTCTGCGTGTCGGTCGGCACGATGTGCGCGTTGTCGCCCTCGACGTGCGCCGCGGTGAAGTCGCCGCGCAGCTGCGACGTGACATCGAGGTCGTCGATCTCGTGACGGGCGCGGTCGCGCGTGACCTTCACCACGCGCACCTCGGCCTTGCCGTACTGGTTCGCGCCGAGGACGATGGCGGGCTCGGACATGGTCAGCTCCCTCGGTAGGTCGAATAGGCGAACGGGCTGAGCAGGAGCGGCACGTGGACGTGCCGCCCATCGTCGGCCACGCGGAAGGTGAGCACCACCTCCGGGTAGAACGACTCGGTGCCGCGCGCGGCGAAGTACGCCGCGGTGTCGAAGCGGAGCCGGTAGACGCCCGCGGGCGGCGCGTCGGGTCCGATCCGCGAGACGCGCCCGCCGGCGTCGGTGACGGCTGCGTCGAGCCGGCGCCATCCGTCGCCGTCCCCGGCGGAGAGCTCGACGGCCACGCCCTCGGCGGGGCGACCCGAGCTCGCGTCGAGCACGTGGGTCGTGATGCGCGACCGCGATGGCGCGGCGGCCTGGCTGCTCATGCGAGGAGTCCCTTCAATCGGAGCACGGCGATCCGGCGGAGCTGGTCGGCGACGACGGGCGCCTCCTCCTCCGGCGTGTGCGCGAGGCGCTCGGTGAGCGCCTCGAGGATGTCGCGCGACGACCGCCCGGCGGCCCGGATGAGGAAGACGCGGCCGAACCGCTCCTCGTAGGCGCGGTTGCCCTCGGCGAGCGCGGCCGCGACGTCCGCGTCGGCGGGGTCGACTCCGGACTGCTCGGCGCGCGATATCGCGGCGTGCGCGCCCGCTCCCGTCGGACGCTCGCCGATGCGCGGATGGTGCGCGAGGGCGCCCTCCACCTCGGCGTCGGTCAGCGGGTGCGCCGCGGACTCCGCCGCGGCGAGCGCGTCGCCGACCGAGGCGTACGGGCGGCCGTCCACGAGCTCGGCGCACCACCGGTCGACGTCGAGGCAGGGCCGCACGAACGCGATCGCGTCGTCGCGATCGGCCCCGTTGAACGTCTCAAGCGACATCGCCCGGTCCACCCTCCGATCGTGCCCGCCGGAGCAGTCGCCCGCGCGGCACCGCGCCGACGGCCGGGCCGACCGGGTCCGCCGCACCCGCGAGCGCGACCGGCACCCCGCCGAGGTACGTCGCGCGCACCGCGCCGACCAGCGCCCGGCCGTCGTACGGCGTGATCGGGTGGCGGTGGTGCAGGGCGGCGGCATCCACCGTGAACGCCTCGTCGGGTGCGACGATCACGAGGTCCGCGTCCGCGCCCTCGGCGATCGCCCCCTTGCCGGCCAGCCCGACCAGGCGCGCCGGCGCCGTGCCCATCCACTCGACCACCTGCTCCAGGCCGATGCCGCGGCGGCGCGCCTCGGTCCAGACGACGGGCAGCCCGAGCTGGAGCGACGCGATCCCGCCCCACGCCTCGGCGAAGTCGCCGCCGCCGGCGAGCTTCATCGCGGCGGGCGCCGGCGAATGGTCGGAGACGACGGCGTCGATGACGCCCGCCCGGAGGCCCTGCCACAGCGCGTCGCGGTTCGCAGCGCCCCGGATCGGCGGGCAGCACTTGTACGCCGTGCCGCCGTCGGGGACCTCGCCGGCGGTCAGCGCGAGGTAGTGCGGGCAGGTCTCGACGGTGAGGCGCACCCCGTCCGCGCGGGCCCGGGCGATCGCGTCGAGCGCGTCGGCCGAGCTGAGGTGCAGGATGTGGACGCGGGCGCCCGTGCGACGCGCCGCCTCGATCACGGCCGCAACCGCGGCGCCCTCGGCGGCATCCGGTCGGGATGCGAGGAAGTCGGCGTAGGCGCGGCCGTGCGCGTGGGGCGCCGCGTCGATCACGGTCGGGTCCTCGGCGTGCACGATGACGAGCGGGGCGTCGGCGAGGCCGGAGCCGGGGTCGGCGCCGGGACGTGACCTGGCGCCGGAGCCGGAGCCGGAGCCGGCGCCCGCGAGCACCGCCATCGCGCGCTCCAGCTCGTCGGCCGACACCGGCGGGAACTCCGGGACCCCGGAGTCGACGAGGAAGCACTTGAACCCGAACACGCCCGCGTCGGCGAGCGCCAGCAGGTCGGCCCCGTTGCCCGGCACGATGCCGCCCCAGAACCCGACGTCGACGACCACCCGGCCGCGCGCCGCAGCCCGCTTGGCCTCGAGCGCGGCGACCGACGTCGTCGGCGGGATGCTGTTGAGCGGCATGTCGACGATCGTCGTGACGCCGCCCGCCGCCGCGGCGCGGGTCGCCGACGCGAACCCCTCCCACTCAGTGCGCCCGGGCTCGTTCACGTGCACGTGCGTGTCGACGAGGCCGGGGATCAGCACCTCGTCGTCGGCGAGGCGAACGCGGCGCCCGCCCTCGAGGCGCATGCCGCGGCCCGCGACCCGCGCGATCCGCCCGTCGCGGACCCCGATCTCGGCGGGCGCGAACCCGCCGTCGACGAGCACCCGGTCGCCCGCGAGCACGAGGTCGTACACGACGGATGCCGCGACCCGTCCGGTCGCGACGTCGTCGCCCCGCGGCATCCGCTCGCTCACCCCCACCGGCTCGCCGCCCGACCGGCGCCCGCGCCGTCGGCCCGGCCGGTCAGCCGTACCTGGCGGTTGACGTCCTTGTAGAGCAGGTACCGGAACGGACCCGGCCCGCCGGCGTAGCAGGCCTGCGGGCAGAACGCGCGGAGCCAGATGAAGTCTCCGGCCTCGACCTCGACCCAGTCGGCGTTCAGCCGGTAGACGCCCTTCCCCTCGAGCACGTAGATGCCGTGCTCCATGACGTGCGTCTCGGCGAACGGGATCGACCCGCCCGGCTGGAACGTGACGATGTTGACGTGCAGGTCGTGGGCGAGGTCCTCGGGATCGACGAAGCGCGTGGTGGCCCAGGCTCCGTCGGTGTCGGGCATGGGCTGCGGGGCGACGTCGGCGTCGCTCGTGACGAACGAGGCGGGCGGGTCGATGCCGGGCGCCGGCTCGTAGGCCTTGCGGATCCAGTGGAACGAGACGGGCGCGTCGCCCTCGTTGGCGATCGACCAGGCGGCGCCCGCGGCGACGTACGCGTACCCGCCGGGGCCCAGCACGTGTCGCGTGCCGTCGAGGTCGAGCGTCAGGTCGCCGGACGTGACGAAGAGCACCGCCTCGACGCCCTCCTCGGCCTCGGGCCGCGGCGCCCCGCCGCCAGGTGCGAGTTCGACGATGAGCTGCGCGAAGGTCGTCGCGAACCCGGCGATCGGCCGGGCGAGGATCCACGAGCGTGCACCGTGGAAGCCGGGCAGGCGGCTCGTGACGATGTCGCGCAGCACGCCCTTCGGGATGACGGTGTACGCCTCGGTCACGATCGCGCGACCGGAGAGCAGCTCCGTCTGCGCCGGCAGGCCGCCCGGCGGCGTGGAATAGCTCATGCGTCCTCCTCGTGCGTGCGCCAGCCCGTCGCCGGACGCGGGCGGTCGGTAAGCCGCGGCCGTTCCAGGTCGGCCAGCTTCGCCGGGTCGAGCCCGGTGCCGGCAGCCACCTCCTCGGCCGTGATCGCGCCGCACTGCACGCCCCGGCGCACGAACCCGGCGAGCGCGCGCACGGTCGCCGGCTCGTCGAGCACGGCACCCGCGGTGCGATCGTGCACGTGCCGGAGCCGCGCCGCCGCCCCGGGGTAGCCGTCGCGGAAGTACGCGTACGTCGCGATGTACCGCGTCGGCAGCTGGGCGGCGTGCAGGTCCCAGCCCTGCGCGAACCCGCGTTCGAGCGACCGCCGCACGAGCCGGGCGTGACGCCGCCGGGCCTCCCCCGCGCGGTCGCCGACCGGCAGCACGTTCGACGAGCCGTCGGAGAGGCGGATGCCGGTGCCGGCGACGGCCAGCTGCATGACGGCCTTCGCGTGGTCGGCGGCCGGGTGGTCGAGCGACTGGTGCGGCGCCGCGATGCCGATTGCGGCGGTGTAGTCGTAGGTCCCGAAGTGCAGGCCGGCGACGCGGCCCGCGCCGGCGTGCGCGATGCGCGCGATGGGCACGCGGCCGTCGGGCCCGAGCACGACCTGCGGGGTCTCGACCTGCACCTCGAACCGGAGCCGGCCGTCGGGCAGCCCGTGCGCGCGCTCGAGGGCGGCCGCGGCATCCGCCATCGCCTCGACCTGGGCGAGCGTCGAGACCTTCGGCAGGGTGAGCGCGAGGCCGTCCGGCAGGTCGCCCCGATCGACGAGAGCGGTCACGAAGAGGTCGAGCGAGCGGATGCCGCGGCCGCGCGTCGCCGCCTCGAACGACTTGAACCGGATCCCGACGAAGGGCGGGGCGACGCCGTCGGCGGCCGCCTCGGCGACGTGGCGGACGGCGCGCAGCACGTCGGCGTCCTCCGCGTCGTCGCCGCGGTCGCCGTAGCCGTCCTCGAAGTCGATGCGGAGGTCCTCGATCGGCTCGCGCTCGAGCTTGCGCTCGACGAACGGCGCCACGGCCGCCGCGACCTCGGGCGCGACGCCGACGTCCACGGCGAGCGCCTCGACGCCGCCGGCGGAGGCGGACTCCGCCAGCGCCGCCGCTCCCCACACCGAGACCAGCCCGGGCGTGAACGCGTCGCCGGGCACGTAGACCGTGTGCACCGGCTGCCGCGACCCGTCGTCACCCGGGTACTCGGTCGCGAGCAGGCGATCGGTCTCGGCCAGCCTCGCGTCGATCGAGGCCAGGGCGGCGGTGGGCAGGGCCGTGCGCACGGATCAGCCCGTCGTCCGGCCGTCGCGCAGGGCGCGGCCCGGGTGGGCAGCGTCGCCTGCGGCGCGGGCGTCGCCCGGGATGTCGACGGTCATGCGGTTGCGGCTCCCTTCCGCTCCGATGCGGGTGGTGCTCCTGACCTCGCCCTCATCTTCGCGCAGAAGCGCATCGGCGGGAACCGCCGCGCTCGCATGCGCGCGTCGGCGGGCCGTGCCTGCGCGCGGCGTAGACTCCGGACTGAGGGGGCCAGGCATGGACATCGTCGTCACCGTCAACGGCCGGCCGCGGGACGCCTCGGGCATCGCGGCCCACACGACCGCGCTCGACTGGCTTCGCTGGATCGGCCTGACCGGCGCCAAGGAAGGGTGCGCGGAGGGCGAGTGCGGCGCGTGCGCGGTGCTCGTCGCGACGCCCGGCGAGGGCGGCGGCGCCGACTGGACGGCGGTGAACGCGTGCCTCATGCCCGCGGCCGCGCTGGACGGGCAGGAGGTCGTGACGGCCGAGGGCCTCGGCACGCCCGAGCGGCTGCACCCGGTGCAGGAGGCGCTCGCCGCCGCGGGCGGTTCGCAGTGCGGGTACTGCACGCCCGGGTTCGCGTGCAGCATGGCGGCCGAGTTCTACCGGCCGAGGGGCGGGGCGGATGCCGCGGCATCCGATCGCACGGACGACGGAGACGGCACGGGCGACGGCGGTGCGCGCGACGGCGGGAGCGACGGCGCCGAGTCGTTCGACCTGCACGCGCTGAGCGGCAACCTCTGCCGCTGCACGGGCTATCGTCCGATCCGCGACGCCGCGGCATCCCTCGAGCGCCCCGCGGCCGACGACCCGCTCGCCGAGCGCCGGCGTCGACCCGCTCCGGCCGCGCGCGCGACGCGCATCGGGCGCGACGGCGGCTGGTTCGTCCGACCCGGAACCCTGCACGAGGCGCTCGCACTGCTTCGCGACGAGCCGGACGCGGTGGCCATCGCCGGCTGCACCGACTGGGGCGTCGAGGCGAACCTGCGCGGCCGGCGCGCACCGCTCCTCGTCGCGATCGACCGGCTCGACGAGCTCCGCGGGTACGACGAGGGCGACGAGGGCCTCGAACTCGGCGCCGCGCTCACGCTGACCGAGCTCGAGCACCGGCTCGACGGGCGGGTGCCGCTGCTCGCCGAGCTGTTCCCGCAGTTCGCATCGCCGTTGATCCGCAACCGCGCGACCCTCGGCGGCAACCTCGGCACGGCCTCCCCCATCGGCGACGCGCCGCCCGCGCTGCTCGCGCTCGAGGCGCGGCTCGTGTTCGCCTCCGCCGACGGCGAGCGCGAGGTCGACCTCGCGGTGTGCTTCACCGGCTACCGGCAGACCGTGCGGGAGCCGGGCGAGCTCATCCGCTCCATCCGCATCCCGCGCCCCACCGCGAACCTCACCGCGTTCCACAAGGTCGCCAAGCGCCGGTACGACGACATCTCGAGCGTCGCGGTCGCGTTCGCGATCGACCTCGACGAGGAGCGCCGGTCCGTGGCATCCGCTCGCATCGGACTCGGCGGGGTCGCGGCGACGCCGATCCGGGCGCGCGCCACCGAGGCCGCCCTCGTCGGGCGCGACTGGGGGGACGCCGACGCGGTGCGCGAGGCCGCGGCCGTGCTCGGCGGCGAGGGGACGCCGATGTCCGACCACCGTGCGAGCGCGGAGTACCGCGCGGCGATGCTCGAGCGCTCGCTGCTGCGGCTCCACCGCTCGACGGCCCGCGACGAGACGCGCGAGGGGGCACCGGCGTGAGCGGGCTCGCCGATCGGCCCGACGGCGCCGTCGTCGGCACGCCGGTCGCGCACGAGAGCGCCCGGCTGCACGCCGCCGGCACGGCGGTGTACACCGACGACCTCGCCGCCACGCGGCGCGACGTGCTCACCGCGTGGCCGGTGCAGTCGACGCACGTGCACGCGCGCGTCGACCTCGACGTCGCGCCCGCCCTCGAGGTGCCCGGCGTCGTGCACGTGCTCACCGCGGCCGACGTGCCCGGCGCGAACGACGGCGGCGCGAAGGGCGACGAGCCGCTCTTCCCCGATGCGGCCCGGTACCACGGGCACGCGCTCGCGTGGGTGCTCGGCGAGACCGCGGAAGCGGCCCGCCTCGGCGCCGCTGCCGTCACCGTCGCCTACGACGACCTGGCCTCGATCGTGACCGTCGAGGAGGCGATCGCGGCCGGGTCGTTCCAGGGCATGGCGCCGACCGTGCGGCGCGGCGACGCGGCATCCGCCCTCGTCTCGGCGCCGCACGTGTTCGAGGGCACGAGCGTCGTGGGCGGGCAGGAGCACTTCTACCTGGAGACGCAGGCGTCGCTCGCGCACGTCGACTCCGAGGGGCAGGTGTTCGTCGAGTCGAGCACGCAGCACCCGTCGGAGACGCAGGAGATCGTGGCGCACGTGCTGGGCGTACCCAAGCACCGCGTGACCGTGCAGTCGCTGCGCCTCGGCGGCGGCTTCGGGGGCAAGGAGATGCAGCCGCACGGGCTCGCGGCGGTCGCCGCGCTCGGCGCGGTCCGCACCGGTCGGCCGGTGCGCGTGCGGCTCACCCGCGCGCAGGACACGACGATGACGGGCAAGCGGCATCCGTTCCACGCGACCTGGCGCGCCGGGTTCGACGACGACGGGCGCATCCTGGCCCTCGAGGCGACGCTGACCTCGAACGGCGGGTGGAGCCTCGACCTCTCCGAGCCCGTGCTCGCGCGCGCCCTCTGCCACCTCGACAACGCGTACTGGATCCCGAACGTCACGGCGCACGGGCGCGTCGCCCGCACGAACATCACCTCGCAGACCGCGTTCCGCGGCTTCGGCGGACCGCAGGGCATGTTCGTGATCGAGGACGTCCTGGGGCGCGTCGCGCCGCTCCTCGGCATCGACGCCGCGACGCTCCGGGAGCGCAACCTCTACCGCCCGGGGCAGACGACGCCGTACGGCATGGAGGTCCGGCACGCGGACCGGCTCGCCACCGCCTGGCGTCGCGTGCTCGACGACGCGGAGGTCGCGCGCCGGCGCGCCGAGGTCGACGCCGCGAACGCGGCCGACCCCGACGTCAAGCGCGGGCTCGCGATCACGCCCGTGAAGTTCGGCATCTCGTTCACGTTCACGGCGTACAACCAGGCCGGCGCGCTCGTGCACGTCTACTCCGACGGCTCGGTGCTCGTGAACCACGGCGGCACCGAGCTCGGGCAGGGCCTGCACACGAAGATGCTGCAGGTGGCCGCGACCGCGCTCGGCGTGCCGTTCGCGCAGGTGCGGCTCGCGCCGACGCGGACCGACAAGGTGCCGAACACGTCGGCGACGGCGGCGTCGGCCGGCGCCGACCTCAACGGCGGGGCCGTGAAGGATGCCTGCGAGCAGATCCGTGCCCGGATGGCGCCGGTCGCGGCGCAGCTGCTCGGGGCGCCGGAGGACGCGGTGCGGTTCGAGAGCGGTCGGGTGCACGCGGGCGCCGACGCATCCGTCTCGTTCGCCGAGGTCGCGGCGGCGGCGTACGCCGAGCGGGTGCAGCTGTTCGCCGCGGGGTTCTACCGGACCGAGGGCCTCGGCTGGGATCCCGCGACGATGACCGGCACGCCGTTCAAGTACTTCGCCTACGGGGTCGCCGCGAGCGAGGTCGAGGTCGACGGATTCACCGGTGCGACGCGCATCCGCCGCGTCGACATCGTGCACGACGTCGGCGACTCGCTCTCGCCGGTCATCGATCGCGGACAGGTCGAGGGCGGGTTCATGCAGGGCGTGGGCTGGCTGACACTCGAGGAGCTGCGCTGGGACGCCTCCGACGGGCCCGGACGCGGCCGGCTGCTGACGCCGTCGGCGAGCACGTACAAGCTGCCGAGCTTCTCCGAGCTGCCCGACGAGGTGAACGTGCACTTCCTCGACCGCGCGCACGAGGACGGCGCCGTCTACGGCTCGAAGGCGGTCGGCGAACCGCCGCTCATGCTCGCGTTCAGCGTGCGCGAGGCGATCCGCGACGCCGTCGCGGCCTTCGGCCCGGCGGGGCACTCGGTCGAGCTCGGGGCCCCGTCGACGCCCGAGGCCGTCTTCTGGGCGATCGAGGCGGCGCGGGCGGCCGCGCGCCGGGGCGCGGGGCCGATGACGGATGGCGCGGGCGCACCCGCCGCCGCCGGCGCCGGTGCAGGCCGCTGACGGGACGCCGATGGACTGGATCGACGCCGTGCAGCGGCTCCGAGCGGCGCGGACCCCCGCCGTGCTCGTCACGCTCGCCATGGTCCGCGGCCACGCCCCGCGGAACGGCGGCGCGAAGATGGTCGTCGCGCCCGACGAGGCGGTCGGCACGGTCGGCGGCGGCAACCTCGAGCACACCGCCCTCGCCCGGGCGCGCGAACTGCTCCGCTCCGGCGCCGCGGAGCCGGAGCTGCTCACGCTCGCGCTGAGCGACCGAGCCGCCGCGGACTACGGCGTGCAGTGCTGCGGAGGAGAGGTCACGATGCTGCTCGAGCCCCTGCCGGTCGTCCCGGCCGTCGCGATCTTCGGCCTGGGTCACGTCGGCCTCGAACTCGCGCGGATCCTGGCCCGGCATCCGCTCGAGCTCGACCTCGTCGACTCGCGCGAGGCGATGCTGGCGCCCGAGCGCGTGGGAGCGATCGGGCCGGCCGGCGCGGCCGGGCCGTCGGATCCGCCGCCCGGAGCGGCCGGTCCGTTCGCCGATGCGGTCGCCACGATCCGCGTCCACCACCTGCCCGTGCCGGAATCCGCGCTCGCCGACCTGCCGACCGGGGCGCACGTGCTCGTCATGACGCACGACCACGCCGAGGACCTCGCGATCTGCGACTCCGCGCTGCGCACGCCCGGGCTCGGGTCGATCGGCCTCATCGGCTCGCGCTCGAAGTGGGCTCGGTTCCGCACGCAGCTCGCCTCGGCCGGCCATGACGACGCGGCGCTCGCCCGCATCGAGACCCCGATCGGCATCGACGGCATCCGGTCGAAGGAGCCCGCCGCGATCGCCGTGAGCGTGGCGGCCGAACTGCTGCAGCGCATCGAGCAGACGGCGGCCACGAGCGCTCGCTGAGAGGCGCCCCGACGGGTCCGCGGTGACGCCGCGTCGGCGCGCGGGTCGGGCGCGCGGGCGCGACGGTCAGGCGCGCGGGCGCGCGGGCGGCGTCACGTGCGCCTGCGCGAACTCGCGGTTGCGCTCGGCGATGATCGCGGCGCGGGCGAGGCGTTCGCGTTCCATCCGCTGCGCGAAGATCGTCCAGACGAGGAGGGCCGCACCGGCGCCGACGAGCGCCCCGCCGATGGTGTCGGTGACCCAGTGCGCGCCGAGGTAGGTGCGGCTGATCGCCATCAGCAGCGTGTAGACCGCGCCCGCGATCCATACCCAGACGCGGGGCCAGATGATGCCGAGGGTCACCGCGATGGTCGCGGCGTTCGCCACATGCCCCGACGGGAATGAGCCGAAATCCGAGAGCACGATGATGTCCTCGGGGCGGGCGCGCCCGAACAGGTTCTTCAGCACCTGCACGATGAGCGCGCTCGCCGCGGACGCGACGACGAAGTAGAGCGCGGCCCACGGCCTGCGGAGGACGAGCAGGATGACGGCGATCGTGATCGGCACGACGAACACGCCCATGATCCCGCCGCCGAGGGCGTCCATGCCGAACGCGAACAGATCGCCGATGGGGCCCCGGAGGGTGAAGACGTCCTCCGCCCACTCCTCGTCGATCTCGAACATCGTCTCGGCGCGCAGCAGGATCACGAGGCCGAGCACGAACGCGATGACGACCGACGCGATGCCGGCCGCGAACGGGACGAACCGCCCGACGTGCTCGGTCCGTTCCTCGCGCGCCTCGGGCTCGAGGCGTTCGCCGGTCGCGGCGACCGGGCCGCGCTCCGTCACGTCCTCCGGGCCCTCGTCGCCGGAGTGCTCGGTCCGGACGGCGTCGTCGCTCGCGGGTTGGCTCATGGAGACACGCTAGTCGCGGCGGCGCCGCGCAGCGAGGCACGGACGCCGCGTGGCACGGAGCGTTCTCGCGCGGCACCCGACACCGGGAACGAGCGGATGCCGCGGCCCATGCGGCACGCGGCATCCGCTCGGCCCTCGGTCAGTCGGCGAGCGCTGGCACCGTCTTCGGCCGGACGAGCAGCCACACCGCGGCGATCGCGACCAGCGCGGCGCCGAGCATGAAGGCGGCCATCGGCACGGCGCTGCCGACGCCGAACAGGCCGACCATCGGCGAGATGACGCCCGCGAGGCCGAAGTTCAGCGCGCCGAGCAGCGATGCGGCGGTGCCGGCCTCCGCGCCGTGGTGCGCGAGCGCGAGCACCTGGACGGCCGGGAAGGTGAACCCGCACGCGAGGATGTAGATCCAGAGCGGGATCGCGGTGCCCCAGAAGCCGGCGCCCGAGGAGTCGAGCACGACGATCGCGGTGGCCATGGCGGCGTGCACCACGGTCGCTCCCGCCAGCACGTACTGCGGCGGGATCGGCCCTCGGATGAGGCGCGAGGAGGTCTGCACGCCGATGATGACGCCGACCGAGTTGACCGCGAACAGGAGGCCGTACTCCTGCGGGCTGAACTCGTAGACCTGCTGGAACAGGAATGACGACGTCGTGAGGTACGAGAACAGGCCCGTGAAGGTCATGCCGCCGATGAGCGCGGCGCCGAGGTAGATGCGATCGCGGAAGAGCGCGCGGTAGCGCTCGCGCATCGACGAGTGGCCGGCGACGTGGCGGCGCGACTCGGGCAGGGTCTCGACGATGAGGAACGAGACGGCGAGCACGACGGCCACGCCGTAGAACGCGAGGACCCAGAAGACGCCGCGCCAGTCCATGAAGGCGAGCAGTTGCGAGCCGATCACCGGGGCGATGACGGGCGCGAGGCCGTTGACGAGCGCGAGGCGCGAGAGCATGCGCACGAGCGGCTTGCCGCCGAACAGGTCTCGGACCATCGCCATCGCGACCACGCCGCCCGCCGCGGCACCGAAGCCCTGCATGAGGCGGAAGAACGCGAGCCACGCGATGTCGGGCGCGAACGCGGCGGCGATCGACGCGGCGATGTGCAGCACCGTGGCGAGGATGAGCGGCAGCCGACGACCGACCTTGTCGCTCCACGGACCGACGATGAGCTGGCCGAGGCCGAACCCGATCATGGTCCCCGTGAGCGTGATCTGGACGGCGGCCGCGCCCACGCCGAATTCGCCCTCGAGCGCCGGGAAGGCGGGCAGGTAGAGGTCGACGGTGAACGGGCCGAGCGCGGTGAGCGCGCCGAGCACCAGGACGTAGACGAGGCGCTGGCGGCGGCTCAGCAGGTCGCCGGGGTGGCGGGCTGCGGTGTAGTCGTCCGGGCGGACGATGGGGATGGAGGCGGTGGACATAGGCGGTTCCCGAGGCGTGCTGGAGTGCGGTCGTGCGGAGGCGGCTGTGCTGGCGCACGCCGTCGGGCGCCGGGCGAAGAGGAACGGCGCCCCGTGGGGCGCCGCCGGGAGCGATCTCGGCCATCTCGGCCTCGAATCGATTCGACTGAACTTCGAGTGTACCGGGTGGACCCCCGGTCGGCGCAAGCCGAGCGGCATTCGGATTCCGAGTACGGGCCCGTACGGGCGTCAGCGCGCGACCGAGAGCGGGTCCGCGAGGAGGCGCGCGAACGCCAGCTCGGCGGCCCCGATCATGAGGCGGTCCTCGCCGAGGGCGGCGACGACGACCTCGACGTCCTCCATCGCCGCGGGCATCGCCTGGGCGGCGACCGCGGCGCGCAGCGCGTCGGGATCCTGCTCGGCGAGCGTCGCGAGGAATCCGCCGAGGATCACGAGCGACGGGTTCAGCACGTTGACGGCGTTCGCGAGCGCGGTCGCGAGGATCCGGCGCTGGCGATCGAGCTCGTCGGCGATCGCCGGGTCGCCCGCGTCGACGGCCGAGCGGATGGCGCCCGCGAGCGTCGGCTCGTCGGCCGATCGGAGCCCGACCGCCTCGAGCAGCCTGGCGCGCCCGACCTCGTCCTCGAGTACGCCGCCGTCGGCACGGCGGTCCCCCGGCGCGGCGATGCCCGGACGGTTCTGCCCGAACTCCCCCGCGTAGCCGCTGTGCCCGCCCACGGCGCGACCGTGCACGACGAGCCCGCCCCCGATGCCGCTCGCGCCGCCGTTGAGGTAGACGAGGTCGTCGACGCCGCGACCGGCGCCGAAGAGATGCTCGGCCAGGGCGCCGAGGCTCGCGTCGTTGCCGACGGACGCCGGCAGCCCGGTGGCCTCCTCGACGACCTCGCGCACCGGCGCCTCGCGCCACTCGAGGTGCGGCGCGAACCGCACGAGTCCGTCGGCGGCGCGGACGAGGCCGGGGACGGCGAGCCCCACGCCCGCGAACCGGGCGTGCGCGAGGGGCCCCTCGCGCCAGCGCCGGATCGCGTCGGCGACGAGCAGTGCGGTGCGCTCGGGCGTCACGAGGTCGTCGAGCTCGATCCGCTCGCGCACGTCGATGCGTCCGCCGAGTCCGACCGCGGCGAGCGTGACGGCGTCGACCTCGGGGTTCACCGCGACGGCGACGACGCCGGGATGGGCGGCGACGACGGGCGAGGGCCGGCCGACCCGGTTCGTGGGGTCGGGCGCGCGCTCCTCGACGAGCCCCAGTTCGACGAGTTCGCCGGCGAGGGAGGCGACGGTCGAGCGGTTCAGCCCGGTCAGCGCGGTGATCCGGGCACGCGACAGCGGGCCTTCGAGATGCGCGAGGCCGAGGATCCTCGCGAGGTTGCGTCGATGCACCCCGTCGAAGCTCCCGGCGCTTCCGTTGCGGTCGGTCACGCGCACCACTCTAGGTTCGCGGACACGCGAACGGACGCACGCGCGCCGGATTTGTTGCGCTTGACCGCATATCGGCCAGCGCGTATATTCGACACGTCCACATCACTTTCGACGTTGAAGTCGAAAATTTCGAGAGGTTCAAAGATGAACAGACGCAGCATCGGCAGGATCGCGGTGATCGGAAGCACCGCCCTCCTCGCAGTCGGCGCCCTCGCGGGATGCGGTGCGGGAGACTCGGAGGACGGCGGAGACGTCGAGCTCTCGCTCTGGCACAACGCCTCGACCGGCCCCGGCAAGGAGTTCTGGGAGCAGACGGTCGCGGACTTCGAGGCCGACAACCCCGGGGTCACGATCGACATCCAGGCGATCCAGAACGAGGACCTCGACGGCAAGCTCCAGACCGCACTCAACGCGGGCGACGCGCCCGACATCTTCCTCCAGCGCGGCGGCGGCAAGATGGCCGCCATGGTCGAGGCCGGGCAGCTGAAGGACCTCACCGACGGCATCGCCGGTGCCGCCGCCGAGGAGATCCCCGACGCCGCCTACTCGGCGAACACGCTCGACGGCAAGGTCTACGCCATGCCGATCGCGGTGCTGCCCGGCGGACTGTTCTACAGCCAGGACCTCTTCGACGAGGCCGGCATCGCCGAGAACCCGACGACCATCGACGAGCTCGACGACGCCGTCGCGAAGCTGAAGGAGACGGGCGTCGCCCCGATCGCGCTCGGCGCGAAGGACGCGTGGCCGGCAGCGCACTGGTACTACTGGTTCGCCCTCCGCGAGTGCAGCCCCGACACGCTCGCCCAGGCCGCCGACGAGCGCGACTTCAGCGACGAGTGCTGGATCCGCGCGGGCGAGGACCTCGAGGAGTTCGCCGCCACCGAGCCCTTCAACGAGGGCTTCCTGACCACGTCCGCCCAGCAGGGCGCCGGCAGCTCGGCCGGTCTCGTCGCCAACCACCAGGCCGCGATGGAGCTCATGGGCGCCTGGGACCCGGGCGTGATCGCCTCGCTCACGCCCGACCAGCAGCCGCTGCCCGACCTGGCGTGGTTCCCGTTCCCCGAGGTCGAGGGCGGCGACGGCGAGCCCGGCTCGATGATGGGCGGCGTCGACGGCTACTCGTGCTCCGTGGACGCTCCCGACGCGTGCGTCGACTTCCTCAACTACATCGGCACCGCCGACGTGCAGCAGGCCTACTACGAGGCGTTCAACGCCCCGCCTGTGAACACGGTCGCCCAGGAGGCGGTCACCGAGCCGTACCTGCAGCAGATCCTCGAGGCGTACAACGCGGCGCCGTACGCGTCGCAGTGGCTCGACACGGTCTACGGGCAGAACGTCGGCAACGCGCTGAACGTCGCGGTCGTCGACATGCTCGCGGGAAGCGGCTCGCCCGAGCAGATCATCGAGGCCGTCGACGCGGCCGCCGCCAAGGAGTGATCCGGCGATGACCGCTCGCGTGGACTCTGCGACGGAGATCGACGTGCCGGCAGGGCCCGCGCACCACGACGGGGGCGTCGCCCAGGCGGCGCCCCCGTCCCCCCGGCGCCGTCGCGGCGCGGGCTGGGGCGCTCGGCTCGAGATCGCCCTCATGGTCGGACCGGCACTGATCGTCTTCCTCGGCCTGGTGATCTTCCCGGTCGTCATGGCCGCCTATTACGGCTTCTTCAGCTGGAAGGGCTACGGACCGCCCACCGACTTCATCGGATTCCGGAACTACGTCACGATCCTCCAGGACCCGGCCTTCCAGGAGGCCGTCCTGCACAACTTCACGATCGTCGTGCTCTCCCTGGTCCTCCAGGGGCCCGCGGCGTTCCTGCTGGCACTGCTCCTCAATCGCCGCATGCGCGGCCAGTCGATCATCCGCGTCCTCATCTTCGTCCCGTACGTGATCGCGGAGGTCGTGGTCGGCACCGGCTGGAGCCTGATGCTCCAGACCAACGGCGCCGTCAACGACCTGCTCGAGAAGATGGGCCTCGGCTTCCTGGCCCAGGACTGGCTGAGCAATCCCGACCTCGCCATCTGGACGCTCATGGGCATCATCACCTGGAAGTACATCGGCTTCGCCGTGATCCTCTTCCTGGCGGGCCTGCAGGGCATCCCGGAGGAGCTCAACGAGGCGGCCGCCATCGACGGCGCGTCGTTCTGGCAGATCCAGCGCCACATCACGCTCCCGCTGATGGGACCGACGCTCCGGATCTGGGCCTTCCTGTCGATCATCGGATCGCTCCAGCTGTTCGACCTCGTGTACATCATCTGGGGCCAGTACGTCGCCTCCACGGCCGGCACCTCGACCATGGCGACGTACATGGTGTCCGAGGGCAGGAACGCCGGCAACTTCGGCTACGGCAACGCCGTCGCCGTCGTCCTGTTCGTCATCTCGCTCGTGGTGGCACTCGTCTACCAGCGATTCGTCCTCCGACGCGACACCGAAGGCGCGATCACCGGAGACCAGAAGAAGGGCCGGTTCCAGCGATGACCGCCTATCCCGAGACCGCGGCCGCGGTGCTCCCCGCCGACGGACGCGGACGGCGATCGACGTCGCCGCGCCTGCGGGCCGCAAGCCCGATCGTCTACCTCGTCGCCGTGCTCGTGATCGGCGTGATGCTCGCGCCGATCGCCTACATCATCATCGGCGGCTTCCGCACGAACTCGCAGATCACGGTGGACCCGTCGGGACTGCCCGACCCGTGGGTCTTCGTGAACTACCTCGACGTGCTGACCGGCGAGGTGTTCTGGCGCGAGGTGCTGAACTCCACCATCGTCGGCCTCGCCACCACGCTCGGCGTGATCGTGCTCGGCCTGATGGCCAGCTTCGTCCTGGCGCGCTACCGCTTCGCGGGGCGGGGGGCGCTGTATGCCCTCTTCGCAGCGGGCCTGATGTTCCCGCTCACGGTGGCGATCACGCCGCTGTACATCGTCGTGCGCTCGCTGGGGCTCATGAACTCGCTCGGCGGCGTCATCCTGCCGCAGATCGCGTTCGCACTCCCGGTGACGATCATCATCCTGGTGCCGTTCCTGCGCGCGATCCCCGAGGAGATCCAGGAGGCTGCCGCCATCGACGGCTGCAGCCGGCTGGGCTTCTTCTGGCGGATGGTGCTGCCGCTCTCGATCCCCGGTGTGGTGACCGTCGGCATCCTCGCGTTCGTCGGCAGCTGGAACAGCTACCTGCTCCCGCTGTTCATCCTCAACGACCAGGCGGCCTTCACGTTGCCGCTCGGCGTGCAGGCGTTCTCGTCGGAGTACTCCGTCGACACGGCGAAGGTGCTCGCGTTCACGTCGCTCTCGATGATCCCCGCGCTCATCTTCTTCAGCGTCTTCGAGCGCCGGATCGTCGGCGGCCTCACGGGGGCGGTGAAGGGATGACCGCGCTCGACGGCTCGACCCCGTTCGACGGGGCGACGACGCACGGCGACACCCTGCAGGCCACGGATGCCGCGTGGCGCGACGCGTCGCGACCGATCGACGCGCGCGTGTCCGCGCTCATGGCCGAGATGACGCTCGACGAGAAGCTCGCGCAGCTCTACGGCGTGTGGGTCGGCGCGTCCGACGACGGCGGCGGCGACGTCGCCCCGCACCAGCACGACCTGAACGACGACGTCGACCTCGACGCGCTGCTCCCTTCGGGGTTGGGCCAGGTGACCCGCCCGTTCGGCACGGCCCCGGTCGACGCCGCGGTCGGCGCGCTCTCGCTCGCGCGCATGCAGCAGCGCATCGTCGGGGCGAACCGCCTCGGCATCCCGTCGGCCGCGCACGAGGAATGCCTCGCGGGCTTCGCCGCGTGGGGCGCGACGGCCTACCCGGTGCCGCTCTCGTGGGGCGCGTCGTTCGACCCGGCGCTCGTCGAGCGGATGGCGCGGCGAATCGGCGGCGATATGCGCTCGGTGGGCGTGCACCAGGGCCTCGCGCCCGTGCTCGACGTCGTCCGCGACGCGCGCTGGGGCCGGGTCGAGGAGACGATCGGCGAGGACCCGTACCTCGTGGCCACGGTGGGCACCGCGTACGTGCGCGGGCTCGAGGCATCCGGCGTCGTCGCGACGCTGAAGCACTTCGTCGGGTACTCGGCCTCGAAGGCAGGCCGGAACCTCGCGCCCGTCTCGATCGGGCCGCGCGAGCTCGGCGACGTGCTGCTGCCGCCGTTCGAGATGGCCGTCCGCGAGGGCGGCGCGCGCAGCGTCATGAACTCGTACTCCGACCTCGACGGCGTGCCGTCGGCGGCGGACCGCCGGCTGCTCACCGAGCTGCTGCGCGAGACGTGGGGCTTCGACGGCACGGTCGTCGCCGACTACTTCGCGGTGGCGTTCCTGAAGCTGCTGCACGGCGTCGCCGACACGTGGGCGGATGCCGCGGCCGCGGCGCTCGAGGCCGGCATCGACGTCGAGCTGCCGACGGTCAAGGCGTTCGGCGAACCGCTGCGCGCGGCCGTCTCGACGGGCGCGGTGCCGATGGAGCTCATCGACACGGCCCTCCGCCGGGTGCTGCGGCAGAAGGCCGAGCTCGGCCTGCTCGACGCCGGCTGGTCGTCCGTTCCGCCCGCGCTCGCCGGGCTCGGCCTCGCCGACGCCGACCTCGCGGACGCCGACGGCGCGCACGCCGACCGGCTCCGAGGTCGCATCGACCTGGACCCTCCCGGCAACCGCGCGCTCGCGCGCGAGCTCGCCGAGCGCGCCGTCGTGCTGGTCCGCAACGACGGCACCCTGCCGCTCGCCGCGGACGGCGCGGACGTGCCGCGCGTCATCGCGGTCATCGGCCCGAACGCCGACGACCCGTACGCGATGCTCGGCTGCTACTCGTTCCCCACGCACGTCGTGACGCAGCACCCCGGCGTCGAGATGGGCATCCGCATCCCGAGCCTGCTCGAGGCGCTCCGGGCGGAGTTCCCCGGCAGCGAGGTCCGGCATGCGGTCGGGACGAGCGTCGACGGGGGCGAGACCGACGGCCTCACCGAGGCGGTCGAGCTCGCGGCATCCGCCGACGTCGTCGTGCTCGCGCTCGGCGACCGGGCCGGGCTCTTCGGGCGCGGCACCAGCGGCGAGGGCTGCGACGCCGAGACGCTCGCGCTGCCCGGTGCGCAGCAGGCGCTCGTCGACGCCGTGCTCGACGCCGGCACGCCGACGGTGCTGGCACTCCTCGCCGGGCGACCGTACGCGCTCGGCCGCGCGGTGTCCGAGTCGGCGGGCATCGTGCAGGCGTTCTTCGCCGGCGAGGAGGGCGCGGGCGCGATCGCGGGCGTGCTGAGCGGCCGCGTGAACCCGAGCGGGCGCCTGCCGGTGTCGATCCCGGCCTCGCCCGGCGCCCAGCCGACGACGTACCTCGCGGCGCCGCTCGCGCGGGCGAGCGACGTGTCGAACGTCGACCCGACGGCGGCGTTCCCGTTCGGGCACGGGCTCGGCTATGCGACGTTCGAGTGGTCGGAGCTCGCGGGCGGCGAGACGTCGATCGCGACCGACGGCGCGGCCACGGTGCGCCTGCGCGTGCGCAACCTCGGCGAGCGCGCGGGCGCCGAGGTCGTGCAGCTCTACCTGCACGACCCCGTCGCGTCGGTCGTGCGGCCCGTGCAGCGGCTCGTCGGCTTCGGCCGGGTCGAGCTGGCGGCGGGCGAGGCGGCGGTGGTGCGGTTCACCGTGCCGGCCGATCTCGCCTCCTTCACCTCCCGCACGGGCGAGCGCATCGTCGAACCGGGCGAGATCGTCCTCTCGGTCGGGCGCTCGAGCGGCGACCTGGTGTCGGCGCACTCAGTGCGCCTGGCGGGCCCGGTGCGCGTGGTCGACCATCGTCGCGCGCTGCACCCGACCGTCGAGATCGACCGGGTGGGTGCATGACTCCGGCGTGACCGCCGGGGCCGGCCGGCGTCATGTCGGATGCATGCGGCACACTCGGAACGACCCGAGAGGAGCTCCGCATGAGCACGCACGTGACGCCGGTCGACCCCGAGGCGCTCCCGACGAGCCCCGCCTTCGCGCAGGGCATGATCGCTCCGGCCGGCCCATTGCTCTTCGTCGGCGGCCAGAACGGCACGGATGCCTCGGGCGCCCTGCTGAAGGGCCTCCGCGCGCAGACCGAGCAGGCGCTCCGCAACGTGCTCGCGGTGCTCGCGGCCGCGGGCACCGGGCCCGAGCATGTCGTGAAGCTCACGATCCACCTCGCGCCGGGCATCGACCCCGGCGACGGGTTCGCCGCGAGCGCGGCGGTCTGGGGCGCGAACCGCACGGCCGTGACGGTCCTCATGGTCGCGCCCGCCAAGCCGGGCGCGCTGGTCGAGGTCGACGCGGTCGCGGCGATCCCGCCGTCCGAGTAGACCGGCGGACGGGTCGGCACGAGCCGCACGTGCTCCGCGCCGATCGGCCGGAGTACCACCCCCGATCGACCCGACGCGCGATACCGTGGCGGTGCACGCGACGCCAGCGACGAGGAGCGCCATGACCACGGAATCCATGCCCAAGACGGTCATCTGGTGGGGCATCGCGATCGCCCTGGCCGGTGGCTTCCTCATCGCCGCGGCGCCCTACGCGCTCAGTGCCTGGTGGGCCGTGAACACGGCCGAGTGGAGCGCGGCCGTGGTGGTCGTCGAGATCATCCTCGCCATCGCGCGGACGACGCTCGCGCCGCTCGGCGCCGCGCTCATCGCTGCGGGCCTCGTCATGGTCTACGTCGACCGTCGCCTCCGCGGCGACCGGATCGCCGACCGCCCGCACCGCTGGCGGTTCCCGAGCGCCGAGGAGGTCGAGCGATGACCGGCGGCGCGGGCGGATCGGTCGGCCGGCGTGCCGTACTGCGCGACGAGTTCGAGCTGCCGCTCACGCGGCGTGCCGCGTTCCGGCTGTTCACCGCGCGCGGCGAGGAACTCTGGGTGCCGGGTTGGGTGCCGAGCTTCTTCGTTCACGACGCCGACGACCTCGAGATCGGCACGGTGTGGCAGACGCGCGACGACCGCGACCGCCTGACGACCTGGATCGTGCTCGACTGCGAGCCGGGCCGGGGCGTGCGCTACGCGCGCGTGGCCGAGCGGTGGACGGCCGGCACCGTGACGGTCGAGCTCGACGACATCGAGGGCGGATGCCGCGTGCGCGTCGCGTACGACCTCACCGCGACGACGACGGATGCCGCGGCCGACCTCGCGCGCTTCGCCGACGGTTACGCGGCGTACCTCGCCGAATGGCGCACGGCGATCCTCGACCACCTGGCGTCGGGCGGCGCGATGCCGGATCCGGTCTGACCGGAGGCGCACGCGCGTCACCGCGTGGCGCGCTCGTCGGTGCTCGTCGCGGCGCGTCGGTGCTCAGGCGTCCACGTCGTCGAGGCGGGCGATCACGACCTCGAGCAGGCGCGCGAGCTCCTCGCGCTCGGCGTCCCCGAGATCCTGCAGCACGTCGGACTCGACCACGTCGGAACCGCGGATCGCGAGGCCGAAGAACTCCCAGCCGGGCTCGGTGAGCTTCACGAGGATCCGCGTGCGGTTCTCGGCGTCGGGCGTGCGCTCGACGAAGCCGCGCTCGACGAGCTTGTCGAGCCGGTGCGTCATCGACGAGGGGGCGACGTTGGTGAGGTCGGCGAGCTGGCTCGGCGTGAGCGCGCCGCCGTCCTTCGCGAGCGTCGCGACCACGGCCCACTCGCCCGCGGTGATGTCGAGGTCGGCGAGTTGCCTGGCATACCACTGGTCGAGCTTGCGCGAGAGGCCCTGCACGGCCGTGATCACGCGCTGCACCGACTCCTCGCCGCCCGCCGCCACATAGGCCGCCACGGCCCTGCGGTCCTGCTCCTCGGCCGCACTCGGCCCGCGTCTCGCCATGCGGGAATTCTCGCACACGTCTTTCGGTTGCTAAGATTTCGACATCGAAGTATTCGACACCGAAGCCAAGCGCGGCGGAGGTGTCGCCGCGGCGGCCGGCCGCGGCATCCGTCGTCGATCGTTCGGCCATCAACCACGCGAAAGGAGTGCGCCCGTGCGCGCGATGCTGCTCGTCCTCGCCTCGAGCATCGGTTCCCTGGGATGGGGCGGGATCCTGCCCTACCAGTACGCCTATGCCGCGGAGACACGGGATTGGGGCGCACTCGTCGCCGCGGGCGCCGCCTCGCTGTTCTCGGTCGGCGCGCTCGTGGCCGCACCGCTCGCGGGGCGGCTCAGCGACCGGTTCCCACCGGTGCGGGTCGCGGTCGTCGCACAGCTCGTCGCCGCTGCCGGCGCCGCGTCGCTCATCCTCGCCGACGGGCCGGCCGCGTTCCTCGCGGGCATGCTCGTGTTCGGCATGGGCCTGTCGGCCTCGTCTCCCGCGAAGCAGGTACTCGCGCTGCAGTGGTCGTCGAGCGACGACCGCCGCAAGGTCTTCGCCTACAAGTTCACGGGCGAGTCGCTCGGCATGGCCGCGGGCGCGTTCATCGCCGGGCTCCTCGTCGACCTCGACCGGCACGACGGGCTCGACGTCGGCTTCCTCATGGCCGCAGCGGGGTTCGCGGTGTCATCCGCCATCATCTGGCTCGCCGGCCGCGGTGCGGCGGTGCCGACCGACTTCGCGGCCGACCCGACCGGCTCGATCCGCGCCGTCGAGGCGCGATCGCGCGGCATCCTTCGCGTGATCTTCACCACCCCGGCGCTGCGCTGGACCGCGATCGTGACGATCACGCTCGCGCTCGGGTTCTACGCGCAGTTCGAATCCGGCCTGCCCGCCTACGGGATCACCGTGCTCGGCGTCGACCCGACCGTGATCGGCACCGCGGCCGCCGTCAACTGCCTCGTGATCGTCGCGATCCAGGTCGTCATGGTGCGCCTGACCGCCAAGCGCAGCGCGCCCGTGCTGCTCATGGCCGTCGGCGCGATCTGGGTCGTCTCGTGGCTCGGCCTCTCGGCGGCGCAGTTCGCGCCAGGCATCGCATCCGCGATCTTCGTGATGACGTACGGCGTCTTCGCGGTCGGCGAGACGATCTACAGCCCCGTGCTGAACCCGCTGACGGCGTCGCTCGCACCGAAGGGAATGGTCGGGCAGACGCTCGGCACCATGGCGGCCCTGCAGACGGCGTTCACCGCCGCCGGGCCGCTCGTCGCGGGCGTGCTGCTCGGCGCCGGCCTCGTCGACGGGTTCCTCTGGATGCACCTCGGCGTGAGCGTGCTCGCGGTGTTCGCGGCGTGGCGGGTGCACCGGGCGCTCGCGTCGCGCCGCATCGCCGAGCCGCCGCTCACGCGGCCGATCCCGGTCGCAGGCGGGGCCTGAGTGCGCCGGGCCGGCGCGCCGGCGCGGCGCGCGGGACGTCCCGAGCGCCGCGCCGCGGGCCGGGCCGATCAGACGACGGATGGCGCGACCGCGCGTCGCGCGACCGATTCCGCCGCGAGCGCCCAGCCCCACATGAGCGGGAGCATGGCACTGCCCATCGACGTGACCTCGGTGATGACGAAGAAGAACGGCAGCATCGCGATCAGCAGCCAGGCGGTCGTGCGCGGGCGGAACCCGCGCCGCAGCAGCACGATGCCGAGCGGGATGCCGCCGAGGCCGATCACGGCGAACGCGACGAGGCCCACCAGGAAGAACGAGTCCGTCCACGGGGTGTAGTAGTCGCCGGCGAGGGCGAGCACGAGGAGCCCGTACGCGGCGAGCTGCACGCGCCAGAGCATCCGCTCGCCGCCCACGGGGCCGCGGGCACGGTAGGCCAGGATCGCAGCGGCGAGGAAGGCCAGCCCGACGGGCAGCCAGATCTTGCCGTACGTCCAGTAGACGAGCGTCGGGTCGCCCCAGTCGAGGAGCGGCTGGAGCGCGTCGATCGCCGGCGGCGCCCACGCCGCGACCAGCGGCGACTCGAGGTCCTCCGGGTGGGCGGCGACGCGCGACAGCGCGTGCAGCTGCCCGCCGACGGTGCCGATCGCGGCCATGACCCACGCGATGACCGCGATCACTCGGGCTCGGCGGGCCGGGACGGCCGGCACGGCGCCGGGACGCTGCCCGGCGGTCGGTGCGTCGAGCGTCGTGGTCGCTGCGGCGAGGCCCGGGGTCGCGCCGGTCGTGGTGATGGCCCCGGACGCGCTGGGCGTGGTGCGGTCGGTCATGGTCGCTCTCCTTCGATGGTGGTGCGATGCGGTGCGGTCGGCGCCGACACTAGGGCGAGCGGATGTCGCGGGCGTCGTGCCGCGGCATCGACTCCGTGGACCACGGGACGAACCGGCGCGTCCTCCCACGGGAGGATGCCCTCCGGGCCCCGTCGGGCGTAGCATCCCCACGTGCAGGCGAGGATCGGGGGCATCGACATCGCGGTCGCCGCGGTCGTGTTCGTGGTCGCGCAGCTCGACGTCTGGGCCGGCGTGGGCACGACGAACGCGGTGGGCCCGGAATGGGCTCGATCGGTCGCGTTCGCCGTGGCAGCCGGCCTGCTCCTGTTCCGCCGGAGGCATCCGCTCGGGGTGCTCGCCGGAGTGACGGGTGTGTACCTCATCGAGTTCGCGATCTTCGGCTCACCGGAGGGCAACGCGGTGCTGCTCGCCCCGCTGGTCGCGGTCTACACCGTCGGCCGGCTGGAGTCGATGCCACGGTCGTTGCTCGGCGTCGCGATGGGTGCGGTGCTCTGGTTCGGGTGGTCCTGGTTCGACCCCCTGAACGCCTCGTTCTCGGACCAGCTCGACGCCGTCGTGTGGCTCGCCCCGTGGGTGATCGCCTGGCTCGTCGGGGCGCTCCTGCGCACGACGGTGCAGGTCCGCGAACAGCGACGTGCGGCGCTCGCGCAGCGCGAGTCGCGCGCGATCGCCGAGGAGCGGAACCGGATCGCGCGTGAGCTCCACGACGTGGTCGGGCATGGCCTGTCGGTCATGATCGTGCAGGCCGCGGCCGTGCGTCGGCGGTTGGCGCCCGAACAGGAGGTCGAGCGCCAGGCACTCGTGTCCGTCGAGTCCGTGGGCCGGGAGGCACTCGTCGAGATGCGCCGGCTCGTCGGCGTGCTCCGCACCGACGAAGCCGCCGAGCGCGAACCCGCACCCGGTCTCGGCGACCTCGATCGACTCGCCGATCGCGTGACGGCGGCGGGCCTCCCCGTCTCGGTGTCCGTCAGCGGCGAGGAGCGCGAGCTCCCCGCCGCGCTCGACGTCACGGCCTACCGGCTCGTGCAGGAGGGCCTGACGAACGCGCTGCGGCACGCCGAGGGCGCCACCCACGCGCACGTCGACGTCGACTTCGGCGACACTGCGCTGCGCCTGCGCGTGCGCGATGACGGCGCCGGGTTCGACGCCTCGAGGTCGGGCTCGGGTTCCGACCCGCACTCCGAAGGCGGCGGCAGCGGGCTCGCCGGGCTGCGGGAGCGGGTCGCGCTGTACGGCGGTTCACTCCTCGTGCGTCCGCATGACGACGGCGGCTGCGAGCTGTCGGCCGAGCTGCCGTGGGAGACCGCATGAGCGCGGCCGAGCCGACGCGGCATCCGTCGCCGGACCCGGGTGGTTCGGAGGGCGACGCGATCCGCGTGCTCGTCGTCGACGACCAGGCACTGGTGCGCACCGGCTTCCGCATGATCCTCGAGATCGAGCCCGACCTCGACGTCGTCGGCGAGGTCGCCGACGGCGAGGAGGCGATCGCCGCGGTCCGCGCACTCGAACCCGATGTCGTCCTGATGGACGTGCGGATGCCGCGCACCGACGGGATCGAGGCGACGCGGCGCATCGTCGAGGAGCACGGCACGACCGTCCGGATCGTCATGCTCACGACCTTCGACCTGGACGAGTACGTCTTCGACGCGCTGCAGGCGGGCGCGAGCGGATTCCTGCTGAAGGACGTGCAGGCCGAGCTGCTCGTCGCCGGCGTGAGGGCGGTGCACCAGGGCGAATCCCTCCTCGCGCCGAGCGTCACCCGTCGGATGATCGAGACGTTCGTCGGGCGACCGCGGCCGGACGCGGCATCCGCCCCATCGCACCTCGTCGCCGCGCTCACCGATCGCGAGCGCGACGTGCTCGCCCTCGTCGCGCAGGGCCGGACGAACGGCGAGATCGCCGACGACCTGTTCATCTCGGAGACGACCGTCAAGACGCACATCGGACGGCTGCTCGCCAAGCTCGGCGCGCGCGACCGTGTGCAGGCGGTGATCATCGCCTACGAAGCGGGCCTCGCCGGCTGAACCGCCCGCCTCAGCCCTCGCGGCGCACGTCGGCCTCGACGTGCCGGTAGCCCGCCGTCTCGTAGCCGACGGCCACGACGAACGGCGAGAGCATGACCACGAACAGGCACCACCCCATCGGCACCCCGAGCATCGCGAGGGCCACGCCGGCGACCAGGAAGGCGGTCATGCCGGCAGCGAGCAGGACGTGGAACGCGTCGACCGCGCGGAAGAGGATCGACCAGAGCACGAAGTACGACAGTGTGAACACGAACACCGGGATCGCGACCGAGAGGACGACCCCGGTCGTGCCGATGCTCGTCTCCCCCTCGGCGGCGTACGCCGCGACGTGCAGCCCGGCTCCGACCGCGGCGATCGCGCCGAACAGCACGATGTGGCCGTATCCCCACGCCCACTTGCGCTCGCGATGCCGGGCGAGCACCGGTGCCGACGGGAGGATGAAGTAGGTCCACCACATGCCGAACGTGAGACCCGTGCCGGCGATGACGATGAGGATCGCCTCCCCGCTCCAGCCGACATGCGCGACGACGGCCGCGACGGCAGTGACCGTGCCGAGGATCACCTCGCCGAGCGTGATGATGACCATGAGCCCGTAGCGCTCGGCGATGTGCCGGGGATTCCACGGGGTCCCCTGCCAGCCGTGGTGCTCGTCCGTCACGCCCCTCGTGGCATACGGATGGCCCGCGAACTCGGCGATCCAGAGGATCACGATCGACGCGATGAGGAACCTCCGGTCCTCCGGCTGGGCGAGCGCGAGCGCGAGCCATCCGGCCTGGATCACGACGTTGAAGACCGCGTATCGCACGGCGACCCGGCGATAGGCGGAGTCCTGCGCGGCGACGCGCAGCCACATCAGCACCAGGGAGACCCGCATCACCACGTAGCCCACGGCCACGAGGACGAAGTCGAAGGGCTCGCCACGGTCGATCGATTCGAAGACCGGCGGGATGCCGAGCGCCAGGATGATGACGCCGATCATCTGCACCATGGTCAGGCCGCGCTGCAGCCAGTCGTCGGTGTCGAACGCCGAGGCGAACCACGTGAAGTTGATCCACGCCCAGCACACCGAGAGCAGCACGAACACGAACCCCCACACGGCCGTGGCGACGTGTCCCTCCGCCACGTAGTGCGCGAGCTCGTCGCCGGCGCGCGAGAACGACACGACGAAGGTCAGGTCGAACAGCAGCTCGAGCGGCGTGACCGAGCGGTGGCGCTCGTGGGGGTCACGGCCCAGCATCCGTCGCAGCCCGTGCGGCCGCACGCGCTCGTCCACCGGCTCGAGAGCAGACACGCGATCAGGATAGGGAGCACGAGTCGGATCCACCACAGCCGCGGCGCGCCGGCGCGTCGGGCCGATGGTCGGAGGTCTGCGAGCCGAGGCATCGTGCGCGGCGCGTCGGGGTCAGGCCGACGGCGCCGCCGTGCTGTCGCGCACGACGAGGCTCGTCGCGAGGTCCATGCGCGGCGTCGGCGCACTCGCGTCGAGCGGCTCCTCGGCGAGGCGGATGGCGAGTCGCGCCGCCTCCTCGCCCATGCGCCGCAGCGGCTGGTGCACGGTGGTCAGCTTCGGCGTGAGCCAGCGCGCGAGCGGGATGTCGTCGTAGCCGACGACCGAGAGGTCCTCGGGCACGCGGATGCCGCGCTCGCGCGCCGCCTCGAGCACGCCGAGCGCCTGCATGTCGCTTCCGGCGAAGATCGCGGTCGGGCGGATGTCGCGGTCGAGCAGTTCTCGGGCGCGATCGCGCCCACCGGAGACGTGGAAGTCGCCGAACCGGATCCACTCCTCGTCGATCGGCAGCCCTGCCGAGTTCATGGCGGACCGGTAGCCGTCGATGCGCGCGAGCGAGCACATCATGTCGGCCGGGCCGGTGATCGCGGCGATGCGCGTGTGGCCGAGCTCGATGAGATGCCGCGTCGCGGCGAGCCCGCCCGACCAGTTCGCAGAGCCGACCGACGGCACGTCGGGCGAGGGATCGCCGGCCGGGTCGACGATGACGAACGGAATCGCGCGCGAGTTCAGCTGCTCGTGGTACTCGGGCGCCAGGTCGCTGAAGACGAGCACGACGCCGACCGGTCGGCGACGCATGACGCCCTCGACCCAGTCGGGGTCGGGCGAGTGGCGGGTGCCGCTGACCGTCAGCACCACGGAGAGCCCGTGCTGCTTCGCGACCGACTCGACCCCGTCGATGACCTCCATCGACCAGATCGGGTCGAGCTCGTGGAAGACGAGCTCGATGAGCTCGGCGCGCGACTCGGAGCGGCCGCCGCCGCGTCGCCGGTACCCGCGGTCGGCGAGCACCTGCTCGACACGCGCTCGGGTCGCTGCCGCGACATCCGACCGGCCGTTCAGCACCTTCGAGATCGTCGCGAGGGACACGCCGGCCTCGGCGGCGATGTCGGCGAGCGTGACGCGCTCGGGCGCGGCATCCGTTGTCATGTTTCGAATTGTAATCGCGAAAGTTTCATTCGCCCGCACCGCCCCGGCGACTTGCGCCGCGGATGCCGCAGGGTTATGTTTCTCTTGCCAACAAATCATCGATGACGCTGAAAGGCGGATCTCATGGCCAGCGCGCCCACCCGCGACGACAAGTTCTCCTTCGGCCTCTGGACCGTGGGCTACAACGGCACCGACCCGTTCGGCGGTCCGACCCGCAACGCGCTCGACGTCGTGCATGTCGTCGAGCAGCTCGCCGAGCTCGGCGCCTACGGCCTCACCTTCCACGACGACGACCTGTTCGCCTTCGGCTCGTCCGACGCGGAGCGCGACAAGCAGATCGAGCGCCTGAAGGACGCGCTCGCCGACACCGGCCTCATCGTGCCGATGGTCACCACCAACCTCTTCTCGGCGCCCGTGTTCAAGGACGGCGGCTTCACCGCCAACGACCGCGACGTGCGTCGGTTCGCACTGCGCAAGGTGTTCCGCCAGCTCGACCTCGGCGCCGAGCTCGGCGCGAAGACCTTCGTCATGTGGGGCGGCCGCGAGGGGGCCGAGTACGACTCGGCCAAGGACATCCGCCAGGCGCTCGAGCGCTACCGCGAGGCGGTGAACCTGCTCGGCGACTACGTGACCGACAAGGGCTACGACATCCGGTTCGCGATCGAGCCGAAGCCGAACGAGCCGCGCGGCGACATCCTGCTGCCGACCCTCGGGCACGCGATCGCGTTCATCGACTCGCTCGAGCGCCCCGAGCTGGTCGGCCTCAACCCCGAGGTCGGGCACGAGCAGATGGCGGGCCTGAACTTCGCCGCGGGCATCGCGCAGGCGCTGTACCACGGCAAGCTCTTCCACATCGACCTCAACGGCCAGCGCGGCATCAAGTACGACCAGGACCTCGTGTTCGGCCACGGCGACCTGCACAACGCCTTCGCCCTCGTCGACCTGCTCGAGAACGGCGGCCCCGGCGGCGTCCCCGCCTACGACGGCCCGCGTCACTTCGACTACAAGCCGTCGCGCACCGAGGACGAGACCGGCGTCTGGGAGTCGGCCGCCGCGAACATGCGCACCTACCTGCTGCTCAAGGAGCGGGCCGCGGCGTTCCGCGCCGACCCCGAGGTGCAGGAGGCACTCGCTGCGGCCAAGGTCGACGAGCTCGCGCAGCCGACGCTGAACCCGGGCGAGACCTACGACGACTTCCTCGCAGACCGCTCGGCGTTCGAGGACTTCGACGCGAACGCCTACCTCGGCGGCAAGGGCGCCGGCTTCGTCCGCCTGCAGCAGCTCGCGACCGAGCACCTGCTGGGCGCGCGCTGACCGACCGCGCCTGCCGAGCCGGCCGAGTGATACACCGTCCGCCGAGTGTTACTGCTGCACCGGTATCACTCGGCGCGAGGTGTATCACTCGAGGACCCCACCACACAAGGAGAACGCGATGACCCTCGTCGCCGGAGTCGACTCGTCGACGCAGTCGTGCAAGGTCGTGATCCGGGATGCCGCGACCGGGGCGCTCGTGCGCTCCGGCCGCGCCGCCCACCCCGACGGCACCGAGGTCGACCCCGCAGCGTGGTGGGGCGCCCTCCTCACCGCGGTGGCCGAGGCCGGTGGGTTCGACGGCGTGGAGGCGATCTCGGTCGGCGGTCAGCAGCACGGCATGGTCGTGCTCGACGCCGAGGGCCGCGTCATCCGCGACGCCCTGCTCTGGAACGACACGCGCTCGGCGCAGGCCGCGCGCGACCTGATCGACGAGGTCGGCGCGGCCGCGTACGCGGAGCGCACGGGCGTCGTGCCGGTCGCGTCGTTCACGGCGACGAAGCTGCGCTGGCTGCGCGATGCCGAACCGGATGCCGCGGCTCGCGTCGCGGCGGTGGCGCTCCCCCACGACTGGCTGACCTGGCGCCTCCGCGGATACGGGCCGGCCGGCGAGTCGCCGCTCGGGCCCGTCCTGGAGGAACTCGCCACCGACCGGTCCGACGCCAGCGGCACCGCGTACTGGGGCGCCGACGGATACGACCGCGACCTCCTGGTGCGCGCACTCGGGCACGACGCGATCCTCCCCCGCGTGCTCGGCCCCGGTGAGGCGGCCGGCCGCACGCCCGACGGGATCCTCGTCGGCCCCGGCGCCGGCGACAACGCCGCCGCAGCGCTCGGGCTCGATGCCGCCCCGGGCGACGTCGTCGTGTCGATCGGCACGAGCGGCACGGTGTTCGCCGTGACGGATGCCCCCGTGGCCGATGCCTCGGGGACCGTCGCCGGGTTCGCCGACGCGTCCGGGTCGTGGCTGCCGCTCATCGCGACGCTCAACGCCGCCCAGGTGCTCGACGTCGTGGCGCGGATGCTCGACGTCGACCACGCCGGACTCGGCCGGCTCGCCCTCGAGGCGTCGCCGGGCGCCGGCGGTGCGGTGCTCGTGCCGTACTTCGCCGGCGAGCGGACACCGAACCTGCCGGATGCAACGGCATCCCTCACCGGCCTGACGCTCGCGAACGCCAACCGCGCGAACCTCGCGCGCGCCGCCGTCGAGGGCATGCTGTGCGGACTCGCGGACGGCCTCGACGCGGTGCGCTCCCAGGGCGTCGAGTCGACGCGGGTGCTCCTCATCGGCGGCGCGGCGCAGAATCCCGCCGTGCGGGCGGTTGCCGCCCAGGTGTTCGACGCGCCCGTGGTGGTGCCCGAGCCGGGAGAGTACGTCGCCGACGGCGCCGCACGCCAGGCCGCGTGGGCGCTCACCGGCGACCGGCCCGCCTGGCCCGTCGCCGTGGCCGCCGAACTCGCGCCGGACACGCGCGCGGTCATCCGCGAGCAGTACGCGGCGGCGGCCGCGGGCGGCGTTCGCGCGAACCTCCCCTGAACTCCGGCCGGACCGGCGGCGGGGGTGGAGCCCGGCGCCGGCCCGCCGGCTTCGCACTCCGCCCGACGGGGTCCCGCACCGGCGCACCGGCGCACCGGCGCGGCTCGATACTGTCCAGGGCGGGCGTCGCGGCCTACGATGGCGAATGGGCGTCGCCCCGTGACGACGCCCGGCCGACGAGGCAGGAGGATGACGATGTCCGAATCCGATCAGGTCCAGCGACCCGACCCCGACGACGTCGAGGGCACGTACACCGAGGTCGACGGCGAGTCCGCCCAGAAGCGGACGGTCGAGGGCGAGTACACGCGCACCGACGGCGTCGACGAGGACGAGACCGTCGTCGGTGACTACACGTCGACCGCCGAGCACCCCGAGACGCACCCTGCGTCCGAGGAGCACGGCGACTACGCGCGTTCGGACGAGGGCCACCACCCCAAGCCGCACCCCGGGCCGCATCGGGTCTGACGCCGCCGGCCACCACTCGGCCGGTCGGCCCGCGCCTCGCACGGCGACCGGGCCCGACCGCGCGCCGTCGCCGAGCGAGCGCGCTTCGCCGAGCGAGCGCGCCTCAGCTGAGGGCGCGCGCCTCAGCCGAGCGCGCGCGCCAGCCGCGCCCCGGCGGCCTCGAGCCAGCGCAGCGGCTCGGACATCGCAGCCGCCCCGCCGCCGGCGAGGTCGGTGAGCGACGCGGATGCCGCGAACCGCGACGTGTCCGCATCGATGGCGCCGGCGACGAGCGCGACCGGCACACCCGCGGCATCCGCTCGCGCGGCGACCTCGGTGGGCACCTTGCCGGCCGCCGACTGGCCGTCGAACCGGCCCTCGCCCGTGACGACGATCGACGCACCGTCGAGCGCGGCCGTGAGCCCGATCGCATCGGCGACCGCACCGGCTCCCCCCGCCATGTGCGCGCCCCACACGAGCAGCCCGAATCCGGTGCCGCCGGCTGCTCCCGCGCCGGCCGCGTCCGCGAACGCCGCCCGATCGGGCAGCGCACGCACGAGCCGGCCGAGGTTGCGTTCCATCGGCTCGATCAGCTCGGGCGGCGCCCCCTTCTGCGGACCGAAGATCGCGGCGGCGCCGAACGGCCCGAACAGCGGGTTGGTGACGTCGGACAGGATCGCCGCGCCATCCGCCGGCCGTTCGCGGAGCCCCGACAGGTCGGCCCTCGTGATCGCCCCGAGCCCGCGGTTGCCGTTCGGGACCGGCCATCCGTCGGCGTCGAGGAATCGCGCGCCGAGCGCGGCGAGCGCGCCGGTGCCGCCGTCGGTCGACGAGCTCCCCCCGATCGCGAGCAGGAGTCGGGTCGCACCACCCTCGAGTGCGGCGGCGATCGCCTGCCCGAAGCCGACCGTGTGCGCATCGAGCGGACGGAGCGGGTCGAGCAGCGTGATGCCGCTGGTGAGGGCGAGCTCGACGAGCGCCGTGCCGTCGGGCAGCCGCAGCCACGCGGCATCCACCGGCCGGTCGTCGGGCCCCTGCACGGTGACCGGCACGCGCTCGGCGCCGGGCACGGCCGCGGCGAATGCGTCGAGCGTGCCCTCGCCGCCGTCGGCCATCGGCTTCGGCACGACCTCGTCGGCGGGTGCGACCGAGCGCCAGCCGCGCGCGAGCGCCTCGGCGGCGTCCGCAGCGGTCGCGGTGCCCTTGAACGAGTCGGGCGCGAGGACGATCCGGCGGCTCACGCGGTGCCGCCGGCCTGCGGGATGGGCTGGTCGGCACGGGTCGGCGCGGGCACGTGGGAGAGCCATTCGAGCGCGTTCGCGATGAGCGCGCGGTGCCCGGCCGAGTCGTAGGACCGCGCGTCGTGGCCGAGCGCGTCGAAGACGAGTCGGGACCGTCCGACCTCACGCGCCCAGGCGAGGGGGTGGCGGATGCCGTCCTCCTCGTGCTCGGCGATGGGCTCGATCACGTCGTGCAGCACGAGCCCGCTGTACCGCTCGTCCTCGACCGTGAAGTCGTCGAGCCCGTCGCGGACCGGATGGTTGCCCACGAGGTGCACCTGCGCCTCGCCGAACGGCGGGTGCCACGACACGTCGCGCTCCCAGCGCCCGCCGATCGCCCGATCGAAGGCGGGATAGTCGCGGAGGCTCGCAGCGCCCGAGTGCATGACCAGGATGCCGATGCCGCGATCCAGCGCGGCGTCGAGGGCGGTCGGGTCGACGTCGGGGGCGGCGCCCGTGCGCTCGGCCCGCGTCTCGCCGTCCGCACGCGGACGCTCGGGATCGCCCGCGTTCACCACGAGCAGCCCGATGTCCTCGCCGAGCGCCACGAGCGCGGCATCCACGTCCTCCCGGACCTCGGCCTCGTACCCGGACGCCGCGACGAGCCCGGCGAGCCGGGCGCTCGTCTCGGGATACGGATGCCACGGGTCGGCGTACCGCCCCGCCCCGCTCAGGATCAGCGCGCGCATGGGAACCTCCTCGCTCCGCTGCATCGTACGGCGCTCAGTCGGCGAGCACCATGGCCCACTCGAACGCGCCGAGCTCGACGCGCTCGACGCGATCTCCGGTGACGGCGTCGGTACCGGTGAGGTCGACGGATGCCGCGGGGCCGCCGTGGTTCACGATCGTGACGAGTCGTCCGCGGCGGGCGACCTCGACGTGCTCGGGCAGGCCGGCGATGACGGGGTCGACGCCGGATGCGGCGAGCAGGTGGTCGACGACGGACTGCACGCCCGCCTCGTCCGGGACGGTCGCGAGGTAGCGCGCCGAACCTCCCGCGGCCCCGATCAGACGCACGGTGAGCGCGGGGTCTCCGCCACGGCGGCCGGCGGTGAAGGCGGCCTCGACGCGGGTGTCGCCGCCCACGACGTGGACCTCCTCGGCGAGCAGCGTGCCCGATCCCGCGAGGGCCGGGCCGGCGGCATCCGACCCGGACTGCTCGTCGGCCGCGAACGGCGCGACCCGCTCCCCCGGCGTCGCGGCCGCGGCATCCGGCGCCATCAGCGCCCCGAAGTCCTCGATGCGGATGCCGCAGAGCGGGCCGAGCTGCGTCGCGAACCCGTCGACGCGGAACCGGTCGGCCTCATCGACGACGTCGCTGAACGGCCCGACGAGCAGGTGCCCGCCGGCCTCGGCGAACGACGCGAGCGCGGCGGCATCCGTCTCGCGCACCAGGTAGAGCAGCGGCGCGATCGCGACGTCGTAGCCCTCGCCGACGCGCGCGGCCGGCACGATGTCGACCTGCACGTGCCGGCGGTGCAGCGCGCGGTACCACCGCTGGATGATGGCGAGGTAGTCGAGCGCGTTCTGCGGGTGGTCGGAGGCCTCGACGGCCCACCAGTTCTCCCAGTCGAACACGAGCGCGACGCGCGCGTCGCGGGCCGTCGCCTCGCCGCTCGGGAGTTCGGGCAGCGCGGCGAGCGTCTCGCCGAGCGCGACGACCTCGCGCCAGGTGCGCGTGTCGGTGCCCGCGTGCGGCAGCATCGCGGAGTGGAACTTCTCGGCACCCGCCCGGGACTGGCGCCATTGGAAGAACAGGATGCCGTCGGCGCCGCGCCCGATCGCCTGCGCGCTGAGCGCGGCCATCTGCCCGGGGGCCTTCGGCGCGTTCGCCGGCCGCCAGTTCAGGGCGTTCGTCGCCTGCTCCATGAGGATCCACGGCACGTCGGGCTTCAGCGAGCGGACGAGGTCGCGCTGGAATGCCGCCGCGCGGAACGACTCCGGGTCGTTCGGGTCGGGGTAGCAGTCGTCGCTGACGACATCCAGGAGCTCGGCCCACTGGGCGTAGTTCGCCGGCTTGAACGCGCCCATGAAGTTCGTCGTGATGGGCTGCGTCGCGCCGGCCGCACGGATGATCTCGCGCTCCATGAGGTAGCACTCGAGCAGCATGTCGCTCGTGAACCGGCGGAAGTCGAGCTCCTGCCCGGGGTTGCGCGAGTAGGGCGCCTTGCGCGGCGGGAACACCTCGTCGAAGGACTGGTAGCGCTGCGACCAGAAGTTCGTGCCCCACGCCTCGTTGAGCGCATGCAGGTCGCCGTAGCGATCGGCGAGCCAGCGGCGGAACGCGTCGCGCGCGGCATCCGAGTAGTCGGCGTTGAGGTGGCAGCCGTACTCGTTGTTCACGTGCCACATGACGACCGCCGGGTGGTGCGCGTACCGCTCGGCGAGCGCGGTGACGAGCTCGCCGGCGAGGCGCCGGTAGACCGGCGACGACGGCGCGAACTGCTGGCGGCTGCCCGGCCAGTAGGTGGCGCCGTCCTCGTCCTGCGGGAGCATCTCGGGGTACGCGGCGGTCGCCCACGGCGGGGGCGACGCGGTCGCGGTCGCGAGGTCGACGGCGATGCCTCCCTCGTGCAGCAGGTCGATGACCCGGTCGAGCCAGGCGAAGTCGAACTCGCCCTCGCGCGGCTGGATGCGCGACCACGAGAAGATGCCGAGGCTCACCATGGTGACGCCCGCCTCGCGCATGCGCGCGACGTCCTCGGGCCAGATCTCCTCGGGCCACTGCTCGGGGTTGTAGTCGGCGCCGTAGTGCACGTCGGTCTCCTCGTCGAGTATCAGGGGCGGGGCGGATGCCTCGGGCTCGCCGCCGCACATCGGAATCATGCCGCGGGCGCCGACCCCCGTGTGGGAGCCGGCGCCCGCGAGCTGGATCAGGTCAGCCGAGGATGACGTTCGCCTCGGTGAAGAACTGGTCCACGGCCTCGTCGACGGTGATCGCGCCGAGCCCGATCGACTTGCCGAGGTCCCAGAAGGTCTGCTCGAGTGAGCCGTACCCGACGACCGGCACCGGCGGGGCGTCGCCGATGCGGTCGGCCACCGAGTCGAGGTAGTCGGCGACCTGCGCGTCGACGCCCTCGAGGGTCGTGCCGGCGAGCTTCGTCTCCGAGGCCGGGAAGCCGAGCGTGGTGCCGAAGACCTCGCCGGCCTCCTCGCTGTTCACGACGAAGTCGAGCCACAGCGCGGCCGCCTCGGGGTGCTCGGTGTCGGCCGAGATCGCCATCTGCAGGCCGGCCTGCCGGTAGAGGTCCTTGCCGCCGGCCTCGTCGATGGGCGGGGCGACCATGGTCACCGACTCGGCGCCCGAGTCGGCGAGGTAGCCGCCGAGGAAGTTGCTCCAGCTCGCCTCGCTCGCGGTGCGGTTCGAGCCGAAGCCCGAGATCGGGGCGATCTCCTCGAGCTGCTGCTGCGGGATCGCGACGCCGTCGCGCGCCTCGGCGCCCGAGTTCCAGAAGTCGGCCAGCTCGTCCTCGGTGAAGCCGAGCTCGCCGTCCTCGGTGTAGAGGTTGCCGCCCTGCGCGCGCAGCACGTTCTCGAACGTCTGGATGCGCTGCGTCATGTCGGTGCCGCCGTAGACCTCGCCGCCCGTGGCCTCGGTGACCTCGGCCATCCACTCGGTGTACTCGTCGTACGACGTGCCGCCCTCGTAGGGCTCGACGCCCGCGTCGGCGATGAGCTGGTCGTTGAGGAACACCGCCCAGGCGCTGTAGCCGGTCGGCAGCGAGTACTGCGTGCCCTCGAGCTGGCCGGTCTGCTTGAGGCCGTCGTCGAACGCGTCGAAGTCGATGTAGTCGCCGACCGTCTCGAGGTCGAGCAGCAGGCCCGGCTCGGCGTACTCGCGGAGGTAGGAGTCGGAGAACTGCCACACGTCGGGCAGGCCGCCGCCGGCCGCCTCGGTCTTGCGCTTCTCCCAGTACGAGGGGAAGTCGGTGAAGGTGCCGTCGATCGTGATGTTGGGGTGCTCGGCCTCGAAGGCCTCGATGAGCTGCCCGTAGCGGTCGGCGCGGTCGTCGTTGCCCCACCAGGTGAAGTTCAGCGTCACCTCCGCCTCGGGATCGTACTCGCCGCCGGCGTCGCCGGCGCCCGAGCACCCGGTCAGGGCGAGGGCCGCGGCCCCCGTGATGGCCGCGGCGGTGAGCCAGTGGCGGCCGTTCTTCCTCGTGAACATCGTCGTCCTCCGTGCAGTGGGGTGAGAGGTGCTGCTGCGCTCTGGGAAAGCGCTTCCCGGCACCATAGCGTGCAACGATTCAGTTGGTCAACACCCGAGTGTCCGACCTGGCCGCCCTCCGTCGCCCCCGCAACGCGTCGGATCATCGGATCGTCCATGCTGCAGGGGCGATCGGCTATGGGATCGCATGCCGGCCGCGCGTAGCGTCGCCTCCGCACCGCTTCCCCACACCATGCAAAGGAGCATTCCCATGCAGCAGCATCGCGCCCGTCGCCGCGCGGTCGCCGGCGTCGCCGTCGCCGCGGTCGCCGTGATCGGCCTCGCATCGTGCGCCGCCGGCTCGGAGTCCGCCGACTCCGGCGAACCGGTCGAGCTCACGTTCCAGTCCTGGGTCCCGAACATCGACCAAGCGGTTGACGCGTTCAACGACGCCCACGACGACATCCACGTCACGCTCGAGACGATCACCGCCGGTCCGGACGGCGGGTACGCGAAGATGATCTCCGCGGTACAGGCCGGCAACCCCGCGGATGTCGCCCAGGTCGGCTACGACGCCATCCCCGAGTTCCTCGTGAACGACGCGCTCGAGGACATCACCGACCACGTCGGCGACGCCGGCGACCGCTTCACCGAGTGGCAGTGGGAGACGGGCGTCTTCGACGACCGCGTCTACGCCGTCCCGCAGGCCTCCGGCCCGCTCGGCCAGTTCTACCGCAAGGACATCTTCGACTCGCTCGGGCTTGCGGCCCCGACCACATGGGACGAGTACTACGAGGCGGCCAAGGCCATCCGCGCGTCCGACCCGGACCGCTACATCGCGGCCTTCGCCTTCAACCAGGCGCCGTGGCTCATCGGCCTGTCCCAGCAAGGCGGGGGCGAGTGGTTCACCGTCGACGGCGACGCCTGGAAGGTCGCGATCGACGACGACGAGACGCTCAAGGTCGCCGAGTTCTGGCAGAAGCTCATCGACGAGGACCTCGTGAAGATCGAGGCCGACTTCTCCAGCGAGTGGAACGCCGACATCCAGAACGGCAACGTCGCGAGCTGGATCTCGGGATCCTGGGCCGACGCGATCGTCCGCGGTACCGCACCCGACACCGCCGGAAACTGGGCCGTCGCGGCGATGCCGCAGTGGAGCGAGGGCGAGACCGTCTCCGCGACCTGGGCCGGGGGCTCCGCCAACGTCGTCCTCAAGGGCTCCGAGCACCCGGCTGAGGCCGCGGAGTTCGCGCTCTGGCTCAACAGCGACCCGGAGAGCGTGAGCATCCTCACCAGCATCGGCGCCGGGTGGCCGGCCATCACCGACCTCGAGTCGATCGACAGCCTCCAGGACGACCCCGAGGTGTTCGCCTTCTACGGCGGACAGGACATCTGGGACGTGTTCGCCGAGTCGGACGCCGCGGTCGCCGCGACGTGGAAGTGGCCGCCGCTCTCGCAGACGCTCTTCGCCGACCTCACCGACAACGTGAAGTCCGCCGTCGAGTCGGGAACGCCGCTGACCGAGGCGTACCGGCAGACGCAGGAGGACTTCACCGCGGCGCTCGAGGACAAGGGCATCTCGGTCGCCGAGTGAACCGACGGGCGTGCCGGGCCGGACGGTCCGGCACGCCCTCCCCGTATTCCCACCAGCACGAGGAGCCCCAACGTGACCGCCACCGACACCGCCGCGCCGGACCGCGCGCGGCGGACGCCGATCGCGCCAGGCGACGCGCCCGCGCCGGCATTCCGTCGCCGACGCCGGACCCCCGGTGCCCTGTGGGTGCTGCTCATCCCGTTCCTCGTGATGTTCGCCGCGTTCTTCATCGCCCCGATCGTGTTCGCCGTCGTCGACAGCCTGTTCACGCAGCGCTCGAGCGGTCTCGGGCTCGGTGCGCCGACCCGCGAGTTCGTCGGCCTCGACAACTACGTCGGCGCCTTGACGAGCTCGTCCTTCCTCTCGAGCCTCGGCCGCCTGCTCGCGTTCGCGGGGATCGAGGTCCCCCTCATGGTCGTCACCGCGCTCGGGCTCGCGCTCCTGCTCGGCGCCGCGACCGCACGGTTCCCCCGCATCTTCCGGGTGACGTACTTCATGCCCTACGGCGTGCCCGGCGTCATCGCATCACTCCTGTGGGGCTTCCTCTACATCCCGGCGACGAGCCCCGTGCTGCAGGCCCTCGGAGCGCTCGGCGTCGACGGGGTGAACCCCCTGAGCTCCGACGCCGTGCTCTTCGCCATCGCGAACATCGCGCTCTGGGGCTTCGCCGGCTACAACATGCTGATCCTGATCGCCGCCCTCGACGCCATCCCCGCAGAGCTCTACGAGGCCGCGCGACTCGACGGTGCGGGCGAGTGGCGACTCATCTGGCATATCAAGCTCCCGCTCATCCGCCCGTCGATCGTGCTCATCACCCTCTTCACGATCATCGGCACGCTGCAGCTCTTCGTCGAACCGCTCGTGCTCCGCCCCCTGACGACCGCCATCAGCTCCGACTACACCCCGAACCTCGCCGCCTACAACCAGGCGTTCGCGCAGGGCAATCCGAACCTCGCCGCGGCGATGGCCGTCATCGTGGCGCTGCTCGCGTTCGGCTTCTCCGCCCTGTTCCTGCGGATCGTCAACCGGAAGGGGAACCGCGCATGGTGACCTCGATCGCCCCGGCCGCGACATCCGTCGACCACCAGGGCCGAGCCCACGGCCCCGACCGCGAGACGAGTCGGCGCGCGCGACGCTCCGCCGCGAGTTCCGTCGCCGTGAACGGCCTGCTCGTCCTCACCGCGATCTACTTCGTGCTCCCCATCGCCTGGGTGCTCATCGCCGCGACGAAGTCCCCGGGCGACCTGTACTCGACCTTCGGTCTGTGGTTCTCCGACAGCCCGCAGGCTTGGGCGAACCTCGTCGACCTCTTCACGCAGGACGGCGGCGCCTTCTCGCTCTGGATCGTGAACAGCGTCGTCTACTCGGGCGTGGGCGCCGCCGTGGCGACCGTGCTCTCGGTCGCCGCCGGGTACGCGTTCGCCAAGTACGACTTCCCGGCGAAGGAGGCGGTGTTCTGGACCGTCCTCGGCGGCGTGCTCGTCCCGGCGACCGTCATCGCGCTCCCGCTCTACTTCCTGCTGAACACCGTCGGCCTCACCGGTACGTACTGGAGCGTCCTGCTGCCGTGCACGGTCAGTCCCTTCGGCGTCTACCTCGCGCGCATCCACGCGAACGCCTCGGTCCCCGACGAGGTGATCGAGGCGGCGCGGATCGACGGCGCCGGCGACCTGCGCATCTTCGGCGGCATCGCGACCCGCATGATGACCCCCGCGATCGTCACGGTCTTCCTGTTCCAGTTCGTGACGATCTGGAACAACTACCTGCTGCCGCTGGTGATGCTGAACGACCCGAAGCGGTTCCCGATCACGCTCGGCCTCACCCTCTGGAACTCCCAGACGCAGCGCGACCCCGCCTTCACGACCCTGGTGGTCACCGGCTCGGCCGTCTCCGTCATCCTGCTCGTCGTCCTCATGGTCTCGCTGCAGCGGTTCTGGCGCGCCGACCTGACGGCCGGCGCCACGAAGGGCTGAGGGCGATGACGGATGCCGCGGCGGCGCGACATCCGTCGCCTCACCCCTTGCGGTGCTCGCGGTAGGCCGTCGGGCTCATGCCGTGCATCCTGCTGAACTGGCGGGAGAAGTAGAACGGGTCGGCGTAGCCGATCTCGCGGCCGACCTCGGCGACGTGCAGGTCGGTCGTGTCGAGCAGGAGCCGCGCGCGGGCCATCTTCAGCGCGGTGTGATGGGCGAGGACGCCACCGCCGGTCGCCTCTCGGAAGAGCGCCCCGAGGTGGGACGCCGAGACGCCGACGAGGCGCGCGAGGTCGTTCACCCGGATGCTTCCGTCCACCCGCTCCTCCAAATAGCGCATCGCGCGTTCGAGGGGTTCGCCCTGCTCGGGCAGTCGCCGGTCGACCGCGAGCTGCGTCATGAGCCGCCACGCGATGCCTGAGGTCGCGAGCAGCCGGGCGGGAGACTGGTCGCGTTCGAGCCCTGAGACGATCTCGTCGAGCAGCGCCGTGACGCGGTCGAGCGCCCGGAGTGAGACCGTCGGCCGCTCCGCCGACGCGCCGACGGCCTCCCACAGGTCGCCGAGGTCGCTGCCCCGGAGGTGGCACCACCAGATCGTCCACGGCCGATCGTCGGCGGCGCCGTAGGCGTGCGGGGCGCCCGGTGGGATCAGCACCGCGGTCCCGGGAGCGACGCGCGTGCGGGCGCCGGCGAGGTCGACCCATCCGCTGCCGTCGATGCACACGATCACGATCGCCTCGGCCGCGCCGCGCGGCCGGCGTCGCACATGCCCCTCCGCCGCCGGGAACAGCCCGGCGTCGGTCACGACGAGACGCCGGGTCACGGGTCGGGAGAGCGCTGCGTCGACGAGCGGTCGCGGCACGACGCACAATCGCTGGTGCTCGAACCCGTCTCGACGCTCCATCCCTTCATCCTCGCACCGGTCGCCCCCCGAAGCCGCGCATGCGCCTGCGCCGGCGATCATCGGAACGTCCATGCCGCACCGGTGATCGGCCATGTCCGCGGCGTGCGCACGCACCTACGCTCGATCGCGTGAGTTCCCTGCACCGTCGCATCCAGCTTCCCGGACCGCCGCCCGCCGAGCGGGCTCGACTCGAGGCGGGCGGCGTCGCGTGCTGGGAGGAGGCGCTCGTCATCCAGACCTACGAGCCTGCGGAGCCCGACCGCTATCCGCTCTTCCTCGACCGCCGGGTCTACCAGGGCTCGAGCGGGCGGGTCTACCCGATCCCCTTCACCGACCGCATCGAGGCGGTGTCCCGGCCGCGCACCTGGCGCGCCATCCATCTCGAGAACCGGTGGGTCCGGCTGGTACTGCTCCCCGAACTCGGCGGGCGCATCCACATCGGGTACGACAAGACGCGTGACTACGACTTCTTCTACCGCAACAACGTGATCAAGCCGGCGCTCGTCGGGCTCGCCGGGCCGTGGGTGTCGGGCGGGGTCGAGTTCAACTGGCCCCAGCACCATCGCCCCGCGACGTTCCTCCCGGTGGAGACGCACATCGAGCGTGCGGGCGACGACGAGGTCGTCGTGTGGCACTCCGACCTCGATCCGCTGCAGCGCATGCGGGGCACGCACGGCATCCGCCTCCGGGGCGACTCGTCGGCGATCGAGCTCGAGGCGACCCTCGTGAACCGGACCGACGTCCCCCAGACGTTCCTGTGGTGGGCCAACGTCGCGGCGCGTTCGCACGAGCGCTACCAGTCGTTCTTCCCCACTGACGTCCGGTACGTCGCCGACCACGCGCGTCGCGCGATCACCGCGTTCCCCGCCGCGGACCGCCCGTACTACGGCGTCGACTACCCGGCGTTGGCCGCCGAACGCCCGGGTGCCGATCGCATCGATGTCGCCTCGAACATCCCGGTACCGACCTCGTACATGATCACCGACACCGTCGACGACTTCTTCGGCGGCTACGATCACGACGCCGGAGCAGGCTTCGTGCACTGGGCCGATCGCGCGATCGCCCCGGGGAAGAAGCAATGGACCTGGGGTGCCGGCGAGGTCGGGCAGGCGTGGGATCGCCACCTGACGGACGACGACGGCCCGTACGTCGAGCTCATGGCCGGCGTCTTCACCGACAACCAGCCCGACTTCAGCTGGCTCGCGCCCGGCGAGACCCGGCGCTTCAGCCAGTTCTGGTACCCGATCCAGGCGATCGGGCCCGCGGTGCAGGCGACCCTCGAGGCGGCACTCGGGCTCGAGGCGGATGCCTCGTCCGCGCGGGTCGGCGTCGTGACGACGGCCGCGCACGACGTCGTGCGGGTCGTGCTCCGGCGCCGCGGCGGCGCCGACCTGGGAGAGTGGTTCGCCGCGATCGCGCCGGGTGCGCCCTTCACGGCGACGCTCGACCTCGACCCCGCCCTCGGCATCTCGTCGCGGGACGACCTCGAGGTCGACGTCATGGTCGGCGAACGCAGCCTCGTCGCCTGGCGCCCGCACGCCGCCGTCCCCGGCGAGCCGTGGGTGGCGACCGAGCCCGCGGCGCCCGACGAGATCGCGGGCACCGACGAGCTCGTCCTCACGGGGCTCCACCTGGTCCAGTACCGGCATCCGACGAGGCCTGCCGAGCCGTACTTCCTCGAGGCGGTCCGGCGGGACCCCGGGGACTCCCGGGCCCGCCTGCAGCTCGCCCGCATCGCGTTCGCGCGCGGCGAGCTCGCGACCGCACTCGCGCACGTCGACACCGCACTCGAGCGACTCACGCGCCGGAACCTCAATCCCGAGCACGGCGACGCGCACCTGCTGCGCGCGCTGGTGCTCGAGCGTCTCGGCCGGCGGGATGGCGCGGCGGATGCGTTCGGGAAGGCGGGCTGGGACGGCGCCCTCGCGCTGCCCGTGGCGCTCGGCCGGGCGCGACTCGCCCTCGCGACCGGCGACGCCGAGCTCTCGCTGGCGTTCGCCGACACCGCCTGCGCCGCCGATCCGGCGAGCACGGCCGCGATCGCGAGCCGTGTGGTCGCGCTCCGCGCGCTCGGCCGGGGCGCCGACGCCTCCCGCGACCTCGATCGGGCGCGCGCCGTCGATCCGCTCGATCCGCTGCTCGCGGCACTCGACGACGCCCTCGACCCCGTCGACCCGCGTACCCTGCTGACCATGGCGCACGAGGTGTTCCGCATGGGCGATCGCCCCCGCGGCATCGCGCTCGCGGAGCGGGCGTCGGCCGCGCCGGTCACGCCGTTCGGCAATCCGGCGCCGCTCGCCGCGTACGCGCTGGCGGCATTCCTCGACGTGGTCGACCGGCCGACGGATGCCGCGACCGCACGCGCCGACGCGGTGGCCGCCGATCCGACGCTCGCGTTCCCGCACGGGCTCGACGACCTGCAGGCGATCGAGGCGGCCCTCGAGATCGACCAGGGGAATGCGCGGACCGCCGGATACCTCGGCTGCTGGCTGCTCGACGCGGGCCGCACCGAGGCCGCGCTCCACGCCCTCGACGACGCGATCGCCGCCGGCATCGACGACCCGGTCGTGTGGCGCAACGCCGCCGTGGCACTGGTGAACGCGGGCGGCGACCTCGCGGAAGCCGACCGACGCTACGGCGAGGCGCTCCGGCGCAGTCCCGGTGACGCGAGGCTCGTCTACGAGCGCGACCAGCTCGCCGCCATCCGCCACGTGCCGTCGATCGAGCGGCTCGCCGCCGTCGAAGCAGCCGGGCACGAGGTCCTCATCCGCGATGACCTCGCGATCGCGTACGCGAACCTGCTCGTCGACGTCGGACGAGCCTCCGACGCGCTCGCGTTCCTCGACGGCCGAGCCTTCCAGCCGTTCGAGGGCGGAGAGGGCCAGGTCATCCGCGTGTTCGATCGCGCGGGCGCCGCGGTCGCGCGCGACCTGATGGCGCAGGGCGACGCGCGAGCCGCGGCGGACCTGCTCCGCGAGGGCATCCGCGTTCCCGAGCACCTGGGCGAGGGTCGCCATCCCGCCGATCCCGTGGCCGAGCGGTTCGTCCTCCTCGGCGACGCCCTGCACGAGCTGGGCGACCGCGACGGGGCTCGCACCGCCTGGCAGCGCGCGCTCGGCGGCGGTCCGCTCGCCGCGGCGTCGCGCACGCCCGACGAACGCGACGCGTGGATCGGCATCGCCCGCACCCGGCTCGGCGATGAGACGGGCGCCCTCGCCGTCTGGCGCTCGCTCGAGGACCGCGCGGACGCGCTCGATGCCGCCGCCGACCGAGTCGACTACTTCGCGACCTCCGTCCCGGAACTGCTGCTGTTCTCGGTCGACACCGCAGAGCGGCGACGGGCGCAGGCCGGCCGCCTCCGGGAGCTCGCGACGGCGGGCCGGCTCGGGGAGGTGCGCGCCGCATGACCGAGCGCTACCTCGGCACCCCGCTCACCGCGGAACCGGACCAGACGCTCACCGGCCCGATCCCCGAGCACCTTCCGAATCGCCTCGCGATCTGCCTGTGGGACTTCTCGTGGATCACGCGCGCCGGCGAGGGGGAGCCGTTCGCCGACCTCGACCGGGCGATGACGGAGACCGTCGATCGCGGCTACAACGCCGTCCGCATCTGCGCCGCGCCGATCCTCGTCGCCGGGACGCTCGGTCTCGACGCGCTCGCACGCGACCTCGAGGTCGAGGGACTCGGCGCCGCCCCGACGGGCGGCTTCTACGGACAACGGACCCGGTGGTACGACGCGCCTGGCGGGTACCGCCTCGATGTGCGCGCCCGCCTCTTCGAGCTCGTCGAGACGGCGAAGCGGAGCGGCGTGTCCGTCATCCTCTCGAGCTGGGAGTACCAGCAGACGCCCGCGTTCGCGGCGGACCCGGCATGGTTCCGGGCGCTCGACGCGGTCCCGGTCGACGAGCGCGACCGGGTGCTCGGGGATGCCTTCGACCGCCTGCTCACCGACCTCGAGCATGCGGGCCTCGGCGACGCGATCGCGTTCACCGAGCTGCACAACGAGGTCGACTTCTCGATCCTCCCGCCCATCGAGCGCGGCGGCGAGGCTGTGCTCGGGTGGCTCCGATCGCGGCATCACGGCCGGCTCGTGACGGCGAGCTACGGCAAGCCGCCCCACCTTGCGATGCATCGGGTGTCCGAAGCCCTCGACGTCGCGCAGTTCCACGTCTACTCGTACGGCGTGCTCGACGCCCTGCAGCGGCGCATCGACATCCGCTCCGAGGGCACCGAGGGCTTCCCGAACGCCGACCTCCGCGCCCTGCTGCGCGACGATGCGCCGACGTTCGCCGAGTACGGCAGCGCGGCCGACTGGAAGCTGCAGGCGACCGTCGTCACCGACCAGATGATCTACGGCTACGACTGGATCGACCCGGCGAAGTGGGACGGATGGCTCGCCGAGCACCTCGAGCCGTACCGCGAGGTCATGCGCCGCGAGGTCGAGTCGCGGGTCGTCGCGGTCGCCGAATGGTCGCGATGGCGCGAGGTCCCCGCCGCGATCGGCGAGGGCTGGGTGGGCTACACACCGCGCGACGGGCGCTTCGAGGAGACCGGCTTCGGGCTCGAGCTCGCCGAGCACGGCATCCGGACGGCGCTCGCCAACGGGGTGTGGGGCGTCGTCACGTGCTCGAACGCGGCGCCGCACCATCCGATGTGGGCCGACGTCGACTGGCAACGTCGCATGACCGGTCTCGTCACCGGGGCCAGTCGGTGACCGAGCGGATGCCGCTGCGGCTCGCCGCACGCGTGACCCCGCCGCCGCTGACGCGACCGGCGATGTCGAACGGGCGCGACCGCCACCATCGGATCGCGCTCACGAGCCGGTACGTCGAGCTCGACGGGCGGCCCGCGATCCCGGTCTCGGGTGAGCTGCACTTCTCGCGCGTGCCTCGCGCGCAGTGGCGAGAGCGACTGCAGCTCATGCGCTCGGGCGGCGTCACGGTCGTCTCGACCTACGTGATCTGGATCCACCACGAGCCGGTGCGCGGCGCGCCGCGTTTCACGGACGGGCTCGACCTCGCCGCCTTCGTGCGGCTCGCGGCGGAGGTGGGGCTCGACGTCGTCGTGCGCGTCGGCCCGTGGTGCCACGGCGAGGTGCGCAACGGCGGATTCCCGGACTGGGTGGCTGCGGCATCCGTCGCCCATCGCACCGACGACCCCGCGTACCTGAGCCTCGTCCGCGGCTGGTTCGCCGCGATCGGCCGCGAACTCGGGCCACTCTGCGGCCCCGACTCCCCGATCATCGGCATCCAGGTCGAGAACGAGCTCATCGACCAGCCGGGTCACCTCGCGACGCTCGTCGGCCTCGCGCGAGACGCCGGCCTCTCGGCGCCGATCTGGACGGCCACGGCCTGGGACGGCGCGGACCTCCCGCCGGACGTCGTGATGCCCGTGTTCGGCGGGTACGCCGACGGGTTCTGGGTCGACGCGGAAGCGCCATGGCCGTCGAGCTTCCGTGCGCATTTCCGCTTCGCGCACGACTGGGACGACCCAGGCATCGGCGCCGACCTCCGCGGGGAGCGAGCGGATGGCGCGGCGACCCCCGTGGCCGCGGCCCCGCCGCGCACCCGCGCGGCGGCCTCCCCCGACTTCCCGGTCGCGACGTGCGAGCTCGGCGGCGGCATGGCGACCGCCTATCACCGTCGCCCCCTGCCCGGCGCGCTCGATCTCGCGGCGGTCGCGAACGCGAAGCTCGGCTCCGGCTCGAACTGGCAGGGCTACTACATGTACGCGGGCGGCCTGAACCCGGGCGACGGCCTGCAGGAGTCGCTCGCGACCGGCTACCCGAACGACCTGCCGCGCTTCGACTACGACTTCCATGCGCCGATCGGCGCGGCGGGGCTGCTCGCGCCGAGCCATGCGGCGTTGCGCCTGCAGCACGCGTTCCTCGCCGCCGTCGGCGACCACCTCGCCCCCATGACGTCGGTCCTGCCCGAGCGGATGCCGCGGGGCGATGACGATCGCGACACGCTCAGGTGGGCCGTCCGCTCGGACGGCGACACGGGGTTCCTGTTCATCGGGCACCACCAGGCGTTCGAGCAGCTCGAGCCCGTCGACGGGGTGCGCTTCGAGGTCGAGTTCGACACGCGGAACGTGGTCGTGCCGCCCGCCGACCGACCCGCGCTCACGATCCCGCCCGGCACGGTCGCACGTTGGCCCCTCGGCCTCGCGCTCGGCGGCGCAATCGTGGAGTGGGCGACCGCATCGGTGCTGACGGTGCTCGGCGGGGACGTGCCGACGCTCGTGCTGCTCGCCGAGGCGGGCATCACCCCCGAGGTGGCGGTGCGGGCGGATGGCGCGGCCGCGCCGGTCGTGGTCGCCGCACCGTCGCACGGCGACGCCGACGCGGTGCTCCGATTCCGCGACGACGGCTCGGCACTCGACGTGCTCGTGCTCCCGGCGGCGTGGGCCGACGGACTCTGGGTGCTCGACGCGTGCTCGGGCGAGCGGATGGTGCTGCGCTCGCGCAGTCCGCTGTGGCTCGACGACGGCGCACTCCGCGCCCGGTCCGACCGGATGCCGCTCGTCGAGCGCTACGACCCGACCGCCGGCGCCTTCGTCGGTGTCGCCTTCGACGGGATGGAGTCGCAGCGTCTCCCCGTCAGGCACACGGAGGTCGTGCGGTTCGACCCGAACCTCACCCGCGTCGACTTCGGCGGTACGCCCGCTCGCCGTGCCGCGCCGACCGCCGACGACCTCGACCGGCTCGCGGTGCGCATCCCGCTCGGGGGACTCGGCTCACCGGAGGACGGCGTCCTGCGCACGCTCCTCGTCGAGTGGGCGGGCGACGTGGCGACGCTCGAGATCGACGGCCGCACGGTCGCCGACCGCTTCTGGGACGGCACGCCCTGGCTCATCGACCTCGACGCGGCCGGGGTGCACGCCGGTGCGGAGGTCGTGCTGCGCATCCTGCAACTCCACCCCGACGTCGAGATCCACCTGCCGCCCGTGGCGGCCGCCGGCCGTCAGGCCCACGACGGTCCGCTCGGCTCGCTGGATCGACTCGTCGGCCTCCGGTCGACCGTCTGGCGAGCCATCCCCTGAATCGAGACGTCGCGTCTGCACGGCCGCACCCTGCATCTGCGACGTCTCGATCGCTTGCCGCCGGCGCAGTGTCTCACCTCAGCACCCCCGCACCCCCGCACCCCCGCACCCCCGCACCGCGAGAAGTCGCACATGCACAGTCGCACCCTGCATTCGCGACTTCTCGATCTGGGCCGCTGGCCCGGCATCGCACCTCCGCTCCCCGAGAAGTCGCAAATGCACAGCCGCACCCTGCATCTGCGACGTTTCGATGAGTGACGCGCCTGCGCGCGGCGCGCGGACGGGCGCGTGAAGCTCAGTCCGCGTCGACGCGACGCCGCCGCGGCCGCTCGGGCACGGCGACGATCGCGAGCGCGACGCAGCCGAGCGCCGGCACGACGAGCGGGAACAGCTGCCACGTCACGACGACCGCGAACACCGCCGAGGCCACGAGGTACGCCGCCCCGACCGGGTCGCCCGCCACCGCGCGCGGTGCCGCGCGCAGCGCGCCCAGCCAGCCGAGCTCCGGCGTCCAGAGGCCGGCCGCCGTGAAGAGCGCGAGCGCGAGCGCCGCGAGGCCGAGCCAGCCGACCGCCGCGACGACCGGCCCGCCTGGCAGCGCACCGCTGCTCGCCAGGTCGATGTCGAGCAGCAGCACGAGCACGATCACGACGGATGCCGCGCCCACGCCGATCCCGCCGAGGAGTCCGGCCCGCACGTCGGCCCAGAACAGGCCGAGCTTCGAGCCCTCCGCGAGCAGGTACCGCCGCAGGTGCCGCACACCGGCGGCGAGCGCCGCGGGCAGGGTCACGAGCGGGATCGCGACCAGCGCGACGAGCACGCCCACGAGGAGCACCTCGCCGAGCAGCCCGAACGCGCTCGTCGCACCCGGGAAGCGCGCGGGCGCCGCGCCCGAGCGGACCGGACCGGAGCCCGACCGCTCGTCGCGACGCGCCGCACGTTCGGAGCGACCGCCTGCCGGAGACATCCGCTCGCCCCTAGCCCTTGAGCCCCTGGGTGGCGACGCCGTCGACGAGGAAGCGCTGGAACACGATGAAGAAGATCAGGATCGGCAGCAGCGCGAGGAAGGAGACCGCGACGGTGGCGCCGTAGTCCGAGGTGGAGGTCTGGTCGTTGTAGAGGCGCAGCGCGACCGGCAGCGGGTACTGCTCGGGGCTGTTGACGTAGAGCAGCGGGCCGAGGAAGTCGTTCCAGGTCCAGATGAACGTGAAGATCGCGGACGTGATCAGGGCCGGCTTGATCAGCGGCAGGATGATCGAGAAGAACGTGCGCCAGTGGCCGGCGCCGTCGATGCGGGCCGCCTCGTCCATGTCGCGCGGGATGTTGCGGATGAACTGCACGATCAGGAACACGAAGAACGCCTCGGTCGCGAGGAACTTCGGCAGGATCAGCGGCCAGTACGTGTCCACGAGTTCGAGCTTCTGGAACATGATGTACTGCGGGATGATCACGACGTGGAACGGCAGCAGCAACGTGCCGATCATCGCGGCGAACAGGATCCCGACGCCCTTGAACTGCACCCGCGCGAACGCGTACGCGGCCAGCGCCGAGGAGAACAGGGTCCCGATCACGGCCATCACCGCGATGAAGGTCGAGTTCGCGAAGAACCGCCACAGCGGCACGCCCGCGATGCCCTCGAGCACCTTGAAGTAGTTGTCGATCGTCGGGTTGTCGGGGATCAGGCCGGGGTTCTGGCCGAACTCGCTGGACGGCTTGAACGTGGCGATGAAGAGCCATACGAGCGGATAGAGCACGATCGCGGTCAGGATCGCGAGCACCACGAACCAGATGATCGTGTTGATCGTCTTGCGCTTGATGCGGCGGCGACCGCCGTCGCCGCGCTCCTGGAGCTCGACCTCGAGGAACTCGGCTCGGGGCTGCTCGATGGTGGAGGTGCTCATCGGTTGTCTCCCGCGTAGTGGACCCACGACTTCTGGGTCTTGAAGAGGATGGCGGCGATGATCGCGACCACGATCACGAGGACCCACGCCATCGCGGCGGCGTAGCCCATCTGCAGGTCGGCGAAGCCGCGCTTGTAGAGGTAGACGGTGTAGAAGTTCGTCATGCCCGCCGGGCCGCCCGAGCCGTTGGAGATGATGTACGCCGACGCGAACACCTGGAACGCGTTGATCAGCTCGAGCAGCAGGTTGAAGAAGATCACGCTCGAGAGCATGGGGAAGGTCACCGAGCGGAACTTCCGGATCGGGCCGGCGCCGTCGACCTCGGCCGCCTCGTACAGCTCCCGCGGCACCTGCTTCAGGCCCGCGAGGAAGATCACCATCGGGGCGCCGAACTGCCACACCGCGAGCAGGATCATCATCGGCAGCACCAGGGCCACGTTGCCGACCCACCCGCCGATCTCGATGCCGAAGAACGACAGGGTGTTGTCGACCGGCCCGTCGGTGGAGAACATCGCCCGCCACACGATCGCGACCGACACCGACGCGCCGATCAGCGACGGAGCGTAGAACGACGAACGGAAGAACGTCGAGCCCCGGTCGCGGTAGTTCAGCAGCATCGCGACCGCGAGCGCAGCGGCGAGCTTGATCGGGGTGCCGACCAGCACGTACACCAGCGTGATCTGCACCGACTGGATGTACTGCGGGTCCTCCGTGAACATGCGCACGAAGTTGTCCAGCCCGATCCACTCGGGCTCGGTGAAGAGGTTGTACTTCGTGAACGCGAGGTACAGCGAGTAGATCATCGGGCCGAGGGTCAGGCCCAGGAAGCCGATCATCCACGGGAGGAGGAAGGTGTAGCCCGTCGCCGTCTCGCGACGGTTGCGGACCTTCAGTCCGTGCCGCGTGGGGGTGTCGGGGCCGCGACGGCCGAGGAGGCGCTGGCGGCCTTCCTTGTCGGCCGTGACGATCGCTCTCGTCAGGGTGGTGCTCATGGTCTCTCTCCCGGGTTCCGTGCCGAGGGTACTCCGGGTCCGGGCCGTCGGGGCCCGGACCCGAGAGGTCCCTACTGGTTCAGGACGACGTCCATCTCGGAGAAGAACTGGCTCACGGCCTCGTCCACGGTGAGGGTGCCGAAGCCGAGCTCCGTGCCGAGCTGGCGGAACTTCTCCTCGAGGGTGCCGTAGCCGACGATCGGCACGGGCGGGGCGTCGCCGAGACGGTCGCTGATCGACTCCTCGTAGGCGCGGATCTGCTCGCCGAGCGGGTCGAGCTCAGCGCCCTCGAGCATGGTCTCCGACGCGGGCAGTCCGCGGTTGGTGCCGAAGATCGCACCCGCCTCGGGGCTGTTCACGAGGAAGTTCACGAGCGTCGCGGCCGCCTCGGGGTGGTCGGTCGTCGCGGCGATCGAGTGCAGCATCGAGGGCTTCAGGTAGAGGTCCTGCGCGCCCTCCTCGGTGACCGGCGGGGCGATGAGGCCGAGCTCGGTGTAGCCCTCGCCGAGGTTGCCGAGGTAGCCGGCGCCGAAGTTGTCCCAGGTCAGCTCGCTCGCGGTCTTCGCCGCGTCGAAGCCCGAGACCGGGTAGATCTCCTCGAGCTCCTGCTGGCTGATGACGGTGCCGGACTCGCGGATCGCGTCGCCCTGCTCCCAGAACGCCGCGAGGTCCTCCTCGGTGAAGTTCGGCTCGCCCTCGTCGGTGAAGAGGTCCTCACCGGCGGCGCGCTGCTGGATCTCGAAGTTCTGGATGCGGCCGGTCCAGTCGGTGCCGCCGTAGACCTCGCCGCCGGAGGCCTCGGTGACCTCGGCCATCCAGTCGTTGTAGTCCTCCCAGCTGCCGCCGGCGAACTCCTCCACCCCGGCCTGCTCGAGGAGCACCGGGTTGGTGAACATGCCCCACGCGTTGGTCGAGGTCGGGATGCCCGTGGTCTCGCCGTTCACGACGCCGATGCCGAGGATCTGCTCGCTGAGCGGCTCGGTGTCGATGATCTCGCCGAGGTAGGGCTCGAGGTCGAGGAGGAGCCCGTTCTCGGAGTACTGGCGGAGGTAGGAGTAGTCGAACTGCATGACGTCGGGCAGGCCGCCGCCGGCCGCCTCGGTCTGCCGCTTCTCCCAGAACTCGGGGAAGCCGAGGAAGGAGGAGTTCACCGTGATGTTCGGGTACTCCTCGTTGAACGCCGCGATCGCCTGGTCGTAGAGGTCGGCGCGCACGTCGTTGCCCCAGAAGGCGAGGTTGAGGGTCACTTCCTCGTCGGGGTCGTACGTCGCGGCCGGCTCGGAGCCGCCGGAGCAGCCCGTCAGCACGAGTGCGGCGCTCGCCGTGACCGCCGCTGCGGCGAGTGCCGCGCGTCGGGTGCGAATGTTGAACATCGTTGTCCTCCCGGAAACGTCTCTGTCTGCCTGGTGCAAGTCACGCTGGGTGGGAAAGCGCTTCCCCAAATGTAGCCCCATCGTCGCGAATGGTCAATGCGGCGAGGAAAATCGTTTCAATCCGTGATCGAACCGAGATCGGCCGTGGCGTCCCGGTCGCAGGTCAGCACGCCGTCGACGACCTCGAGCGGCACGGCGAAGATCGCACTGCGGCGCGCGGCCGCGGCATCCGTCGACCCCAGCTCCGACCCGTCCCAGTGCGGGTGCGTGAAGTAGAACAGGATGCCGCGGCCGCGGCCGACCACGACGTCGCCGTGCCGCCCGAATGTCGCGTCGCCGCGCCGCCGACCGGGCGCGCCGAGGATCACGTCGTCGGGCCCGCCCTGGCGTTCCCACGTCACGGCGTCGGCCGACCGGTGCACGCCCATGCCCCGCCACTCGTCGACGAGCATCCACCACCAGCCGCCGAGCTCGAACACGTTCGGCCCCTCGTGCGCACGCCCGCCGATCGCGCGGCCCTCGACGCGCCAGGAGCCCGGCGCGAGGTCGGCGCTCGCCGCGACCCACGTGGTCGAGTCATCCGCCTCGTCCTTGAACCACATGCGCCAGCGCCCGTCGGGGCAGCGCGCGACGCACGCGTCGATCACGCGATCGGAGCTGAGCGGGATCTCGCCGACCAGCCGCCAGGTCGCGAGGTCGTCGCTCGAGTACTCGACGATGCGGCGCGCGTGCCCCTCCCACCGGTCGGGGACGCCCTCGATCACGGTGAGGTACATGCGATACCGCGAGCCGTCGAAGATCACCTCGGGGGCCCAGTGCGTCTCGTTCCACGTGCCGTCGTCGTCGCCGAGCTGCAGGTCGTCGACCGTTCCGGCGTATCGCCACCGGCGGCCGTCGGCCGAGCGCGCGACGCCGATGCGGGTGCCGTGCACCCACGCGACGCCCGGCTCGTCGACCGACGCCCGCCGCTGCGTGTAGTACATCCACCACTCCCCCGTCAGGTGGTGGCGGATCACGGTCGGATCGGTCGCCCCGTCGTGCACCGGGTCGTGGAAGAGGGCGTCGTCGTCGGGCAGCGGCGTCACGTGCGCAGGTCGACGATCGGGCTCTCGAGGCTGCGCATCCGGGCGGCGTCGTCGCGCAGCGACGCGCGCTCGACCGTGCGTCCGCTCGTGGCCGACGAGTAGATCGCCGTGACGATCTCGAACGAGCGAGCCGGGTCGGCCGCCGTCGAGGGCAGCGGCGCACCGGTGGCGAGCGCGCGGTAGATGTCGCGCACGAGCGGGTCGTGGCCGCTCGGCTCCTCGTCGGCGGGCAGCGCCGACCACGCGTCGACGACGGCCGGGTCGACGGCCGGCGCGGGCGTGATGCGCCAGTGCTCGTGCCCGTGGCCGTAGAGGTGGTCGACCGTGACGGTCGCGAGCTCGGCGTCGATGCGGATCGAGCTGGTCTCGCGGGGCGACAGGGCGCTCGTGATCACCGACGCGACGACGCCGTTCTCGAACGCGACGGTCGCGGTCGAGACGTCCTCCATCTCGGTCTCGCGCGCGAGCCGCCAGAGCTGCCCGTTGACGCTCGCCCAGTCGCCGAGGAGCCACGCGAGCAGGTCGATCTGGTGGATGCCGAGGCCGAGCGTCGGCCCGCCGCCCTCGGTCGCCCACTTGCCGCGCCACGGCACCGCGAAGTACTCGGGCGCGCGGTACCAGAGCGTCTGGCAGGTCGCGACGAGCGGCCGGCCGAGCGCGCCCGACTCGAGCAGTCCCTTGACGTGCGCTGCGGCGGTTCCGGTGCGCTGCTGGAACACGACGGCCAGGCGCCGGTCGTTGCGGGACGCGGCAGCCGTCATCGCATCGAGCTCGTCGAGCGCGAGCGCGGCGGGCTTCTCGCACACGACGTGGACGCCCGCGTCGAGGGCGGCGATCGCCTGCTCGGCGTGCACGCCGGGCGGGGTGCAGACGTGCAGCACGTCGACGGCGCCGGTGGCGAGGAGCGCCTCGAGCGAATCGGCGACAGCGGGCCCGCCCCATCGATCGGCGAACGCCTGCGCGCGGGAGAGGTCGCGGTCGATCACCGCGACGAGCTCGCCGTCGGGCGTGGCGCGGAGCGCCTGCGCGTGCGCGTCGGCGATGGCCCCCGTGCCGACGATCGCGGCTCGGAGCGGGGTGGTCGGGCGTTCGGGGGCCGTCATCGTTCTCCCTGCGGGTGGTGGGTCGTGGTGTCGTAGCGTCGCAGCAGCCCGCACATGCCGTAGGCGGGGGCGACGGATGCCTCGGCCACGCGCGCCTCGGCGAGGCCCGCCTCGCCCGAGCTCTCGAGCGCGTCGAGGCGGTGCCCGGTCTCGCGGGCGGCGGCGAGCGCGCCGGCCTCCCAGCCGGCGCGCCAGTCGGCGACGCGCGGACGCACGAGCGCCGCCGCGCGCGCGTGCAGGCGTGCGAGCCGCTCGGGGTCGACGCTGCCGTCCTCCCCGAAGAGCGCCAGGTACCCCTCGACGGCGAGATCGCGCCGCGTGTGCGCGGCGGCGAGTCGGTCGGCGTCGGATGCCTCGGGGCCGGGAAGTGCCGCGGCATCCGCGTACCGCTCGGGGTCGGCGAGCACCTCGTCGGGGAACGTCATGACGGCGTCGCCCGCCTCGGGGAGCCCGGCGTTCTGCATGATGACGCGGACCTCGAGGACGCCGTCGTTGACGGCACGGTGGATCACGCCCGGCGCGAACCACACGAGGTCGCCGGCCGCGAGCGCGCGCTCGGCGAACGCGCCGGCGCCGTCGATCGTGTGCAGCCGGCCGCGACCGCCGACGACGAGGTACGCCTCGGCCGAGACGAGGTGCAGGTGCGGGGTGCCCCCGGCGAGCCCGTCGGCCGCGACGCCGTCGTAGACCTCGAGCGCGCTGACCGAGGTCGCGCCGGGGAAGCCGGGCGCGGTCACGGCGTGCCCCGGTCGCCGGGGGTCGCGGTCGCGGCCGCAGGACCGAGCAGTGCGGGCAGCCGTTCGGCGGCACGCGCGGCGAGCTCGGCCGCGCGCTCGGGGTCGGACGCGCCGTCCGCGATCACGACGCCGTAGCGCAGGGCCATGGTCGCGCCGGGCTCGATCACGTGCTCCTCGCTGAAGAACGGTGCGGGGCACAGGCACGCGAACTCCTCGCTGCGCGCGAACCACTGGGGCGGGTGCTGCAGGTTGCCGGGGTCGTCGACCATCACGATCGTGGAGGACGTACCCGTCTCATCGTGCCGGCCCGTGAAGCCCATCCACGGCGCGCGCGTCCCGCGCAGTTCGTCGCCGCCGGCGACCCCGGGAGCGAGCACCCGTCCGCCCGTGAACGAGCGCGGGCCGCGCCAGAACAGGCCGCCGTAGCCGGCGTTGTCGCGGCCGCGCGTCGTGGGCGAGCCGATCGGGATGGCGCGGCCGATCGTGTTCGTCAGCGCGGTCGCGAAGCCGAGCAGCCAGGCGTCATCGTCCAGAACGGATGCCGCGAGCACGCGCTCCTCGGCGAGGATCGTCTCGCCGGCCCGGGCGACCCAGTCGAGGCGCTCGCGCGCGCGGGCGACGGCGCCGTCGGTGCCGCCGCCGGCCGCGGCATCCGTCGCCTCGAGCTCGTCGGCCTCGAAGCCGACGTGCCGCTGCTCGCCGTTGTTGGGCAGCTGCACGTAGCCCTCGCCTCGCACGAACGTCGGGCCGCCCCAGAAGTTCTCGTCGCCGACGACCGGGAGGGACCACGCGATGCCCTTGTGCCAGACGTGGTCGTGCGGGCGGTAGAGGCTCACGGTCTCGCCGCCGAGCGTGCGGATCGGGCTGAAGTACGGGCGCGGCGACTCGAACGTCGGGTGGTCGGGGAGGAAGACGTACTCGGCGAGCACCGCGGCGCCCGTGCGGATCAGCAGGCGGTCGGCGTCGCGGTCGATGCGGAGGTCGGGCATCGGGCTCCTTCGGGTTCGTCGTCGATCCGGAGTGCGCGCGCGGCGCACGCTGGCGCCGGGCTGCGTGGGAAAGCGCTATCCCGAGCGTACACCGTCAGTGCGCATCGCGCACGAACGGCCGCAACCGGGCGGGTGCCGGGAACTCGAGGGCGAAGAATCGCCGGGGCGCCCCGACGCCGACGGCGCCCCAATCGTCCTTCTTGACTCGGATGCCGCGGGGCGACGCCTCGATGATCCGCACGCGAAGCCACTCGCCCGACTCGAGTTCGAGCTCGTAGGGATCGCCGAGGTAGCCGATCCCGAGCGCCTCGAGCGCCTCCTCCGCCGCGAGCCAGTCGAGCGGCGGCGTCCGCTGCCGGCCGAGCAGGTCGATCGCGACGAACCCCTCGCCCACCGGCTCCATCCAGCCGAGCAGCTCGCCGTCGACGCCGCGCCGGTGCTCGATCCAGTCGGGATTCACGGATCCAGCGTACGGCCGGGGCGTCCGACGGGCTCCCCTGCGGCGTCCCCCACCGGGTCATCCGTCCCGACGCCTCGCGGTCGCTCCTCGATGAGGGTCAGCAGGTTGCCGTCGGGATCGACGAGATGCCCTGCACGCAGTCCCCACTCCCGCGGCCGCACCTCGTGCAGGCGCGGGAAGCCCGCCTCGGCGACCGGCACCCCGGCCGCGACGACGGCGGCCGCCAGCTCGTCGACATCGGCGACCCGGACGGTGCACCGGCTCGCGCTCGTCGCCGGATCGAGCCCGGGCCACGGGAAGAACTCGAGCTGCACGTCGCCGCGGCGCAGGATCATCCATCCGTCATCGCGGAAGCTCCGCGTGAAGCCGAGGCGGACGTAGAACTCCTCGGTCGCGTCGAGATCGCTCGACGGCAGGTTCGGGACGGCACGATCGCGGGTGGCGGCATCGGACATGCTCGCATTGTGTCCTGATCACGGCCATGCCACCATTCGAGGGGGTCCGTTCCGGGTCGCCGGAGTATGCCGAACCGAGGGAGAACTCGACGATGGACATGCTGAGAAGCGGCGAGATCGCGGCAGCGGGACTGACCGACTGGCGCAAGCTGGCCCAGGCGCTGCATGCGCGCTACCTCGTCGGCGACTTCGCCACCGCCGCGCGGTTCGTCGCAGGTGTGGGCGAGGCGGGCGATGCGATCGGACACCACCCCCGCGTGTCGATCTGCGACGGCTGGATCGACCTCCAGCTGGTGAGCACCGACGCCGTCTACCGCGACGACGAGGGCGTCGAGCACCTCGTCGAATGGGTGACGCAGCAGGACGTCGACCTCGCCCGGCGGATCAGCGAGGTCGCCGCCGACCACGGGATCGACGCGGAGCCGAGCTCGGTCAGCATGGTCGAACTCGGCCTCGACACCGCGCGCTCCGCGACCATCGCCCCGGTGTGGGCGGCCCTGCTGACCGGGCACGCCGAGTCGCAGGGCCACGGGTCGCCGAGCGACGAGATCCGCGACCCCACCGGACGCGTGCCGCACCTCTGGTTCGGCGATGCCGATGACGCCGCCGCGTCCGCCGGTGCCCGGCAACGGTTCCACGTCGAGGTCTACGTGGCGCCCGAGGTGCTCGAGCAGCGCATCGCCGCGGCCGTCGCCGCGGGAGGAACCGTCGTCGATGACCGTGAAGCGCCGTCCCTCACCGTCATCGCCGACCAGGATGGCAACACCGGCGTCATCTGCACCGACGCGGCAGCCGCGTCGGCGCGCTGAGCCCTCGCCCGGCTCACGAAGCCGCGGCTCGTCGAGCGTCGCAGCCTCTCGTCGGCCGCCGCGATGTCGTGCCGCAGTGGGACCGGCTGGGAGGACCGGCACGGTGGATCGGCGGATGCGGTTGTCGTCAGGTTGTGCGGGTGCAATGGGCTTCGAACCCGCCAATCGTGACGACATCCGCGAATGACGACCGCCGGCCCCCGCGAAGCAGTCCCGATGAGGGGACCCTCAGCGCGACGCCGGCCCCGGTCGCTCGAGCTCGACCGGGCGTTCGCGACCGGCGACGCGGATCGTCGGCCAGCGCGGATCGACCGTGAGCACCTCGATGCCGTCGGGTGCGACGAGCACGGTGTCCTCGACCTTCGCACCGGGCGCGGTCGGGTTCCAGGCGAAGGCCTGGCCGAGCTGCACGACGTCGTCGATGCCGGGAACGGCGCGCGGGTCGCGGCCGGCGTAGCCGGCAGCGCCGCCCTGGTGGTGCCGCGTCCATTCGTGCGGGTCGAAGCCGTGCGACGCGTAGGCGGCGGCGCCGGCCGCGAAGACGTCGCCGAGCTCGGCACCGGGCACCGCGGCGTCGAGGAAGGCGGCCTCGACGTCGAGGATGCGCCGCGCGGCATCCGCTTCGGCGGCAGCACCAGCACGGGCCGGCGAGAACCGCAGCCATCGCGTCGCGTTCGCGATGAGCCCGTGGCGCCGGCCGCAGACGACGAGCATGGCGCGGTCGCCGAGCGCCGAACCGGTGGGCAGCGGATGCCGGTGGGCCAGCCGGGAACGTCCGGCGACGAGGGTCACGAGCGGGTCGATCCCGCGCGCCGCCAGGTCGCCCGCGAGGCGCCCGGCCACGGCGGTCTCGGGCTCCTCGGGCGACGCGGCGAGCGCGGCATCCGTCAGCACCTCGGCGACGTCGCGGCAGAGGGCGCGCAAGCGCGCGAGTTCGGCGGGGAGCAGTGAGGCGCGCGCCGCGCGCAGGTCGACCGCGGCATCCGGCTCGTCGAGGGCGCCCTCGACCGGCGCGACGAGCGGCTCGTGCCACGGCACGCGAACCACCTCGAGGTCCGAGACGTCGCCGAGCTCCTCGGCGAGCATCCGCTCGGCCTCGTTCGCGAACACGTGCAGCGCGTCGCCGCCGGGCCGCACCACGATCGCGGCGATCGGGTCGCCCGCGAGCGACACGTGCGTGCGCGCGCCGTCGAGGTACCACGACACGGCGGTGTGCGACCGCAGCACGAGCGCGGAGGCGCCCCGCCGCTCGAGCAGGCCGAGCACGCGGGCGCGCTTGGCGGCCCGATCGATTCCGAGGGCGGATGCCGCGGGCGCGAGCCCGCTCACGCCGACGCTCCGCCCGCAGCCGCCGCCGGCCGCGCCGATGGCGCGGCCGTGCTCTCCCTCGCCTCGAGGCGCGGCCGGTACAGCATGGTGTGCTCGACCGGTCCCCCGGCGATCAGCGTGCGCAGCCGCGCCCACACCTGCGCGCCGAGCTCGGTGCGCGGCACCGACATGCTCGTGAGGCGCGGCGTCGCGTAGCGCGCCATCGGCACGTCGTCGAAGCCGGCGACCGACAGCTCGCCCGGCACGTCGACGCCGAGCTCTCGGAGCCGCGTGAGCAGGCCGAGCGCGACGAGGTCGTTGAACGCGAGCACTGCGGTGACGCCCGCCCGGTGCGCGTCGACGACGGCCGGCGCGACGGCCTCGCCGTCCTCCGGGCGCGACCCGCCCGCGATGCGCTCGATCCGCACCGACGGATGCATCGCCACCGCCTCCTCGACCCCGCGCACCCGCTCGGCGTTCGAGGCGCTCGTCTCGGGGCCGGCGACGTAGGCGAGGTGCCGGTGCCCGAGCCCGACGAGGTGCTCCACGAGGTCGCGGATGCCCCGGACGTAATCGACGCCCACGATCGGCACGGCGAGGTCGGGCAGCGGGCGGTTCACGACCACGACGGGTGCCACGCGCTCGACGAGCCGGCGCAGCTTCGCCTCCGGCATGCGCGGCGCGCACAGCACGAGCGCGTCGCACCGTTGGCGCGCCTCGATGGCCGTGGTCTCCTCGTCCTCGACGCGCTCGGCGGTGTCGGCGAGGAGCACGCGATAGCCGTCGTCGGCGGCAGCGAGGCTGAGGCCTTTGAGGATGCCCTGGAACAGCGGATTCCCGAGGTCGGGCACGACCATCGCGACGGTCGCGTTGCGTCCGCTCACGAGGCTTCGGGCCGTGGCGCTCGGCGCGTAGCCGAGCGTCGCGATCGAGGCCTGCACGCGCCGCACGATATCGGGGTCGACGCTCGCCCGGCCGTTCAGCACGCGCGACACCGACGCCGGCGACACCCCGGCGTGCGTGGCGACGTCCGAGATCGTCACTCCCCTGCTGCGGTCGCCCATGCGTCCCCTTCCGGATGCCGCGGCGCGCGTCGCCCGCCCGCTCACGCCGTGTTTCGAACCCGTCGCCTGCTCGGTCTGCCGGCGCGCGCCTGCGCGCCGAGAAATCGGTTCCTCAGTCGAGCGATCAAGTTGCCCTGATCCTCGCTCCTAGCCTAGGCTAGCGCCGAGAAATCGGTTTCTCAAATCCCGGAATGGAGCTCGGATGCGCGTCGTCGTCACCGGATCGTCCGGCCGCCTCGGCCGTTCGCTCGCGAGCGGCCTCGCCGCCGCCGGGCACGAGGTGATCGGTCTCGATCGCACCCCGGCCGGCCTCGAGGGCGTCGACGAGCGGACCGTCGACCTCGCCGCGCTCGGCGCGGCAGCCCACGCGCTCGACGAGCTCCGCCCCGACGCGCTCGTGCACCTCGCCGGCATCGCGGTGCCGTTCAGCGCACCTGAGCGCGACATCCTGCTCACGAACACGGCGCTCGCGCACGACGTGCTCGCCGCCGCGGCATCCGCTCGGGTCGGTCGCGTGCTCGCCGCGTCGAGCCCGACGCCGATCGGGTACTCCTCCCCCTCGTGGCGGGCCACCGCGGTGCCGATCGACGAGACGCATCCGCTCGCGCCGGCGAATGCCTACGCCCTGTCGAAGGTCGTCATCGAGGAGACCGTGCGGATGTTCGCGCGCACCGCGCCCGGCGCGTTCGGGTTCTTCCGCCCCTGCTACGTGATCTCGCCCGAGGAATGGGCGGGCGCGCCCACCCAGCAGGGCCACACCGTCGCCGAGCGGCTCGCCGACCCCGCCCTCGCGGCGGTGAGCCTCTTCAACTACGTCGACGCGCGCGACGTCGCCGGGTTCGTCGACGCCTGGCTCGCCGCGCCGGCCGATGCGATCGACGGCGAGGGCTTCTTCGTCGGAGCCGCCGACGCGCTGGCCGAGCGGCCCGTCGCCGAGCTGTGGCGCGAGTTCGCGCCGGCGCTCGGGCCGGCCGCCGACGACCTCACGGGTACCGCGCCCGTCTTCTCTGTCGCGAAGGCACGGGATCGGCTCGGCTGGTCGCCGACCCGCGACTGGCGCTCCGAGCTCGCCGCCGCCGCGGCATCCGGCCCCGCCGCCGCACCCGGCGACGCCGCCCCCGCCCACCCCACGCCGAGTGTTACCGCTCTCGCCGAGACCGACCGGCCCACCGGTATCACTCGGCGCGAACTGCATCACACGGCGGAGGGGACCACCCCGGCCGCCCCCGCCACCGACACCGCCGCCGCCACCACCGGAACGAGGACCGCATGACCGCCCCCACCCGCCGCCTCGACTTCGACGGGGTGCTGTTCTTCCCGGTCACGCCGTTCGACGCCGACGGCCGCGTCGACCTCGACGTGCTCGGCGAGCACCTCGAGACGCGCCTGCCGTTCGGCCCGGGCGGGGTGTTCCCGGCGTGCGGCACGGGCGAGTTCCACGCACTGTCGGCGCGCGAGGCCATCGACGTCGTGCGCACGAGCGTCGACGTCGTCGCGGGCCGCGTGCCCGTGATCGCGGGCGCGGGCGGTCCGCTCGGCCACGCGATCGAGCTCGCCCGCGGGGCGGCCGAGGCCGGCGCCGACGGGCTGCTGCTCCTGCCGCCCTACCTCGTGTCGGGCACGACCGACGGGCTCGTCGCCTGGGTCGAGGCCGTCGCCGCGGCATCCGACCTGCCCGTCATCGTCTACCACCGCGGCACCGCGCGGTACTCGGCCGACGCGATCACCCGCCTCGCCGCGAACCCGAAGGTCGTCGGCTTCAAGGACGGCACGGGCGACATCGGCCTCGCGCAGGAGATCGTGCTCGCCGCCGAGGCCGCCGGGCGCGACGACTGGGCGTTCTTCAACGGCCTGCTCACCGCCGAGCTCAGCCAGGGCGCGTACCGCGGCATCGGCATCCCGCTGTACTCGTCGGCCGCGTTCGCGATGATCCCCGAGCTCGCGGCGCTGCACTACCGGGCGTACGTCGACGGCGACGAGGCGACGCGGCTGTCGCTGCTGCGCGAGTTCTACACGCCCCTCGTGCGCCTGCGCGACGAGACACCGGGCTTCGGGGTGTCGCTCATCAAGGCCGGCCTGCGGCTGCGCGGCCTGCCGGTCGGGTCGGTGCGTCCGCCGCTCGTCGACCCGACGTCCGAGCAGGAGCGGCGCCTCGCGGCGATCCTCGACTGCGGGCTCGCGCTCGTCGAGCTCGGCGGCACGCGTCCGGCCGCGTCGACGTGCCCGTCGACGGCACTGGCGGATGCCGCGGGGGCCGCGTCGCGGTGACGGCGACCATCGCGCGCATCGCGACGCGCCCGATCCGCATCCCGCTGCTCCGGGCGTGGGGGCCGGACGTCCGCGACCTCTCGGTGATCGAGGTCGCGGTCGAGGACTCCGACGGCGCCGTCGGCTGGGGCTTCTCGTGGACGCCCTCGATCGGCGCCGCGGCCGTGCGGGCGCACCTCGACCACGACATCTCCGACTTCGCGCGAGGGCGCGAGGCCGAGGCATCCGCCCTGTGGGACCCGCTCTGGACGCACCTGCACGAGGGCGGCAGCGGCGGCATCACGACGATCGCGATGGCGGGCCTCGACCTCGCGCTGTGGGACCTCGCCGGCCGGCGCGCCGGGCGGACGCTCACCGACCTCGTCGGCCGGCGCCACGAGACCGCGACCGTGTACGGCAGCGGCGTGAACCTCCACTACCCCCTCGACGAGCTCGTCTCGCAGGCCGGCCGTTGGGTCGACGCGGGCTTCGACGCCGTGAAGGTCAAGGTCGGCAGCCCCGACCTCGCGCGCGACGTCGAGCGGATCGCGGCGGTGCGCGAGGTGCTCGGCTCCGACCGCGGGCTCATGATCGACGCGAACCAGCGCTGGAGCCTCGAGCAGGCCGAGCGCGCCATCGGCGAGCTGTCGGTGTTCGACCTCGCCTGGGTCGAGGAGCCGCTCCGCGCCGACGACCTGCCCGCGCACGTCGAGCTGCGCCGCCGCATCGAGGTGCCCGTCGCGCTCGGCGAGAACGTGCACACGCGCTACCGGTTCGCCGAGTTCATCGACGCCGGCGCCGTCGACCTCGTACAGCCGAACGCGGTGCGGGTCGGCGGAATCACGCCGTTCCTCCGGATCGCCGACCTCGCCGCCGCCCGCGGCGTCGGCCTCGCGCCGCACCTGCTGCTCGAGCTCTCCGCGCAGCTCGCGCTCGCGCTGCCCGGCGAGCACCTCGTCGAGTCCGTCGAGGATGCCTCCTTCGCCGCGCTCGGCGCACTCGACGCGCCGTCGCCCGTGGCCGTCTCGGGCGCCACGGTGTCCACGACCGGGCAGCCGGGCCTGGGCATACGCTTTTCAGACGAGCTCACGGATGCCGCGGCATCCGTCTCACCCACGGAGGACCAGTGACCGAGACCGAGACCGAGACCGCCGGACACGCCCGCACCGTCGCCGCACCCGCCGATACGACGCGCGACGAGCTCGACGCGGTGGTCGCCGCGGCGCGCCGCGCGTTCGCGATCACGGTCGCCTCGACCGCCGCCGAGCGCGCGAGCTGGCTGCGCGCCGCCGCCGACGCCCTCGACGCCGCCCGCGACGAGCTCGTGCCGATCGCCGACGAGGAGACCCACCTCGGCGCGGCGCGACTGAACGGCGAGGTGGCGCGCACCACCGCGCAGCTGCGCCTCTTCGCCGACGCGATCCTCGAGGGCTCCTACCTCGAGGCGACGATCGACCACCCCGACGGCACGACCATCCCGCCGCGCCCGGACCTCCGCCGCATGCTGCGTCCGCTCGGCCCGGTCGCCGTGTTCGGCGCCTCGAACTTCCCGTTCGCGTTCTCCGTCGCGGGCGGCGACACCGCCTCGGCGCTCGCGGCCGGCTGCCCGGTCATCGTGAAGGGCCACCCCGCCCACGCGCGCCTGTCCGCACGCACGGCCGACGTCGTCGCCGGCGCACTCGTCGCCGCCGGCGCCCCCGACGGGATCTTCGGACACGTCACCGGCCACGAGACCGGGGTCGCGCTCGTGCAGCACCCCGAGGTCCGAGCGGTCGGCTTCACCGGTTCGCTCGCCGGCGGGCGCGCGCTGTTCGACCTCGCGCAGCAGCGCCCCGACCCCATCCCGTTCTACGGCGAGCTCAGCGCCGTGAACCCCGTGCTGATCACGCCCGCCGCGATCGACGCGCGCGCGGACGATCTGGCGGCCGGCCTCGCGGGCTCGTTCACGCTCGGCGTCGGGCAGTTCTGCACGAACCCGGGCGTGGTGCTCGCGCCCGCCGGTGCGGGCTTCGGCGAGCGCGTGCGTGCGGCGGTCGACGGGGCGTCCGCCGGCCCGGCGACCATGCTCACCGAGGGCATCGCGGCGGCCTTCGCGTCGGGCGTCGCCGGACTCGCCGCTCGCGACGACGTCGAGGTGGTCGCCAGCGATCCGACCGCGCAGCAGGTCGGCACGGGATCGCCCGTCGTGCTGCGCACCACGACCGCCGCCGTGATCGCCGACCCGGGCGCCCTGTTCCACGAGTGCTTCGGGCCGTCGACCCTGATCGTCGAGTACACGGATGTCGCCGACGCCCTCGCCGCCGTCCGTGCGGTGGGCGGCAGCCTCACGGCCACCGTGCACGCCCAGCCGGGCGACGAGCTCGCCCCGATCGTCGAGGTGCTCTCGGAGGTCGCGGGCCGCGTGCTCTTCTCGGGCTGGCCGACGGGCGTCGCCGTGAGCTGGGCCCAGCAGCACGGCGGGCCGTGGCCATCGACCACCTCGATCCACACGTCGGTCGGCGTGAGCGCGCTCCGCCGGTTCCTGCGGCCCATCGCATTCCAGGACGCCCCGCATGCCGCGCTGCCGCCTGAGCTCCGCGACGGCAACCCGCGCGCCATCCCGCGTCGCGTCGACGGGGTGCTCGTGCTGCCCGGCGACGCCCGAGCCGATGCGGACGCCACGGCTGCCGGTGCTCGCGCCGGGCACGCGCCGGCGGCCGGCTGAGCCACCGCGTGGGCGTCGCCTCCTACCTCCTCGCCGCGACCCCGCCCCGACTCGCCGTCGGCGGGATCACGATCGCGATCCCGGTCCTCGCGGTCGAGCAGGGCGTCGGCGTCGCGGTCGGCGGACTGCTGGCGTCCGCCGCCCTCGGGCCGAGCATCGTCGCCGCGCCGATCGCCGGCGCGATGCTCGACCGGAGCCGTCGACCCGGCGCGCTCGTCGCGGGGGCCGGGCTCGTCATCGCCGCGGCGTACGCGTTCGCGGCGTTCCTCGGGCCGGTGCCGGCCTGGGCCGTCGCGATCGCGCTCGTCGCGGCGGGCTTCGTCACGCCGTTCGTCTTCGGCGGGCTGTCGAGCTTCGTGACCGAGGGCATCCCCGACGAGCGACGCGCGTACGCGATCGATGCGCTGGCCTACAACCTCGGCGCGGTCGCCGGGCCGGCCGTGGTCGCCGCGGCGGCGGCGCTCGGCTCGGCGCGCATCGCCACGATCGTCATGGCCGTGAGCGCACTGGCGGGCGCCGTCGGCACCGTGCCGCTGCGGCTCCGGCCGGCCGCCGCGTCGCCGCACGAGCGGCCGTCGTTCCTCGGCACGATCGCCGCCGGGTTCCGCCACATCGGGACGCACCGCCCGCTCGCAGTGGTCACCTGGAGCGGCACGCTCAGCCAGTTCGGCTCCGGCGGGCTCGCGATCGCCGCGGTCGCGCTGTCGGTCGCCCGGACCGGCGACGCCGGCGAGGGCGCGATCATCGTGACCTCGTTCGCGATCGGCGGGCTCCTCGGTGCGCTGTGGAACTCGCGGCGGCCACCCCGCCGGCCGCCCGAATGGATGATGGGCTGGGGCTTCGCCGCGACCGGACTGTGCACGGTCGTCGCCGCCGCCGACCTCGGTCCGGCCTGGGCGATCGCCGCGATCGGCGCGTCGGGCCTCTTCACCGCGCCGAGCGCGGCCGCGATGCTCCTGATCCGCAAGCAGCAGAGTCCGCCGGCGCTGCGCTCCCAGGTCTTCACCGTCGGTGCCGGCCTTCGGGCGGCGGCCGCCGCCGCGGGCGCCGCCGTCGCCGGGCTCGCCGCCGGAGTCGGCGCCGAGGCGCTCATCGTCGCGATCGGGGTCGTCTGGATCGCCTCCGGCGCGATGCTCCTCGCCTACCCGGCCGGCGCCCCCGCCATCGACCGCTCCGGCGACCCACCCTCCCGTGCCGCCGACGACGCGCAGCCGTGACCGTATGCCCTCGCGACCGACCCCGGCACGGCTCCGGCTGCGAGTTCCGGACGACCATGTCGTCCGGAACTTCGCGGTGGATGGGGTCGCGCGCGCGCCCTACTGCGGAACGTTGGTGAAGACCACGTCCTCGTACTCGAACGACGGGGCGGTCTGCATCGTGAGGGAAGCCTCGTCGGCGACCGACCACGCCTCGCTCCACGTGATCGACGATCCGGGCAGGATCGCCGTGGTCGGCGGGATGCCGACCTGGCCGCCCTCGGCGCCGACGTCGAAGATCCGTGTCGCCTCGGTCCCGCCGGACGCGAGCCGCGAGAACACGACGGGCTGCACGTTCTCGGTCGAGTCATTCGTGATCGTCAGCGTGAAGACGAGGTCGACGGCCTGATCGGCGCCCGCCGACAGGTCGGACGGCGTGAACGGCTCCGGCTCGGACACGATCATCGAGACGCCGTTGCTCCACACCATGGTCTCGCCGAAGGCGAGCACCTGACCCTCCCCGGCCCCGGCGCCGGGCTCCTCGCTCGCCGGCGCCGTCGGTTCGCCGAACTCCTCCTCGAGCTGGCGGTCGATCTCATCCTGGATGACACCCGAGTCGACGATCTGCCCGAACACGCCGAACGCCACGACGGCGAACACGATCGCGCCGACGATGCCGCCGACGACCGACAGGATGAGGCCGGTGATCGCCGGCCACTTCCGGCCCTTCATGAAGAGCGCGACGATCGCGAGCACGAACGCGATCGGCAAGAGGATGAACCCGACGACCTGCACGAACGGGATGCACGCGAACACGAAGCCGACCGCGGCGACCACGAGTGCGATGATGCCGAGCACGTTGGTGCCCTCGGCGTCCGGTGCCGGACCCGGCACGCCCGGCCCGGCCGCCGCTCCCCCGTACGCGCCGTACGTCCGGTGCCCCTCGTATCCCGCGGGCGGGACGCCGCCCGGTCCGGCCGGTCCGCCGGTCGGCAGCCCCGCGAACGGGGTCGTGTCGGCGTACGGCGACGACGACCGGTCACTGCCGAGTTCCGCGGCGTCGTACGGTCGCGTCGCCGCCTCGGGGAGCGGTGCGGTGTGCTCGGTCCACTGCGCGCCGTCCCAGTACCGCTGCTGTCCGCGCCCGTCGTCGTACCACCCCGCGGGCGCGCTCGTCGGATCCCCCATGTCGGCGATGATCGCAGCGCCCCGAGGCATCCGCTCGGGTATTTAGCCCCGCGGGGCGGCTCAGACGCCCAGGTCGAGGTCCGCGATCCGCACCGGCTCGCCCGTCTCGAGCGACCGGTTCCCGGCGATGCCGACCGAGACGGCGCGCACGCCGTCGGCGTAGCCGGCGACCCGGCCGAGGGGCGCGTCGTCCGTCACCCGGTCGAACAGGTGCTGCAGCAGGTACGCGTCGCCGCCGCCGTGGCTGCCGATGCCCTCGGGGATCGGCACGACCTGCGCGCCCTCCCAGTGCCGCTGCAGCACGAGCCGCTCGGAGTCCGGCCGCACCTCGTCGACCGGCGAGTGGTCGGGGTGCATGCTCGGGTCGACGACGACGCGGCCGTCCTCGCCGATGAGCACCGCGCCGCGCTCGACCACCTCGAGCTCGGCGCGACCCTCGGTGCCGTTGACCGTGACCCGGTACCCCTCCCATGGCGCGTGCGCGTTCAGCGAGTAGCTGAGCGTCGCGCCCGAGTCGTAGTCGACGAGCGCCGCGAGGTTGTCCTCGATGGTGATGCCCTCGTCGAACACGTCGCGGTCGCGGAGGTAGCCGTCGTGGTACTCCTGGTCGAGGTAGAGCTCCTTGAGGCGCGCGTCGGCGGCGAGGTCGAGCGAGAAGGGCCCACCGGCCTCGCCCGCGCCCGTGCCGCGGCCCGGCCGCTCGCCGAGCCCGCGCGACGCGGCGTTCTCCGCGCCGTAGAAGCGGAGCCCGCCGCTGGCGAACACCCGCACCGGCGCCGCGCCGATCCACCAGTTCACGAGGTCGAAGTGGTGCGAGGCCTTGTGGATGAACAGCCCGCCCGAGTTGGCCTTGTCGCGGTGCCAGCGACGGAAGTAGTCGGCGCCGTGCACGGTGTCGAGCGCCCACTCGAAGTGCACGCTCGTGACCTGCCCGACGCGCCCGTCGGCGATCACGCGACGGAGGGTCGAGTTGCGCGGGCTGTAGCGGTAGTTGAACGTCGTGATGACCTCGCGGCCGGTCTCGCGGATGGCGGCGCCGATGCGGCGCACGCTCTCTGCGTCGATCGTGAGCGGCTTCTCGACGACGACGTCGGCGCCCGCGCGCAGCGCGCGCACGATGAACTCGGCGTGCGTGAAGTCGGGCGTCGTGATGACGACGCGGTCGAGGCGCTCGTCGGCGATCATGCGCTCGAGGTCGTCCACGGCGTACCGCGCGGGCGACGGATGCCCCGCCGCGACGACCTCGCGCTCGTACACGTCGAGCCGGCCCGGGTTCACGTCGGACCACGCGACGAGTTCGGCGACCTCGGGCACGCGCTCGGCGCCGAGCACGGTGCCCGTCATGGCGCCGATGTACATGCCCGCTCGGCTGCCCGCGCCGATGAGTCCGTACCGTTCCCGCTGCGTCATCGCTGCTCCACTCGCTGGTCCTGCTCCCGGGTGCCGCGCGTCCGGTCGAACAGGCCGGGAAAGCGCTATCTCACTACGGTAGCATTGCGACATCCGAGCACTCCGCGGCCGCGACGTCCGCGGCATCCGGCGCCCCCGGCGATAGCATGGGGCGCCTGCCAAAGCCTCGCGAGAGTGCCTCACGGATACGGAGGACGCATGACCGACGACGCCGTCGAGACCCGGCGCGCAGCTCCCGCGACGCTGCACGACGTCGCTCGCGAGGCGGGCGTGTCCCTGGCCACCGCCTCCCGATCGCTGAACGGCAGCACGCGCAAGGTCAACGAGGAGTACCGCCAGCGCGTGCTCGCCGCCGCCGCCAAGCTGAACTACTCCCCCAACCTCTCCGCCCAGGCCGTCGCGCGCGGCACCACGACGACCGTCGCGCTCCTCGTGGCCGACATCGCCGACCCGTACTTCTCGCAGATCGCCGCGGGCGTCGTCCGCGAGGCCGACCGCGAGCGGCTCATCGTCACCATGGCCGCGACCGAGCGCGACACCGAGCGCGAACTCGACCTCGTCCGCACGCTCCGCGGCCAGCGACCCCGGGTCATGATCCTCGCCGCATCACGCCGTGAGGACGACCCCAACAACGACGCCCTCGAGGCCGAACTGCGGGCCTTCGAGTCGAACGGCGGCCGAGTCGCGTTCGTGAGCAGTGCCGCCGGGGCGTTCCGCGCCGTGCAGCTCGACAACCGCGCCGGCGCCGAGGCCCTCGCGCGCGAACTCATCGGGCTCGGCTACCGCCGCTTCGCCGCGGTGACGGGCGCCGAGGGCATCCGCACCGCCGACGAGCGCCTCGCGGGCTTCCGCGCCGGTCTCGAGGCCGGCGGCGGCACGCTCGACCGCATCGTGCGCCCCGCGTTCACGCGCGACGGCGGCTACGAGGGCATGACGCAGCTCATCGAGGAGGGCCTCGACGGCGTCGAGCTGGTCTTCGCCGGTAACGACGTCATGGCCGTCGGCGCGATGTCGGCCATCCGCGACGCCGGTCTCACCCCCGGCACGGATGTCGCGGTCGCCGGCTTCGACGACATCCCCACGGTGCGCGACGTCACCCCGCCGCTCACGACCGTCCGGATCCCGCTCGAGGAGGTCGGCCGACGCGCCCTCCGCCTCGCGCTCGACGAGCCCGGCGCGGTCGACGAGTCCCCCGTGCACACGGAGGTCGTGCTGCGCGAGTCCACGCCGCGCCGCGGCTGAGCGGCGCGCCGGGCCGGCGCCATCCGCCCGCAGCCGCCCGCACGTGAGGGCCCCGGCCCGCCCGAAGGCGAGCCGGGGCCCTGCGCCGCGGAAGCGCTACTTCACGCGCACCGTGAGCGGCCTCGAGGAGGTCGCACCCGCCGCGTTCGCGAACTCGGCGACGTACACGTACTCGCCGGGCGCACGGCCCGCGATCGCGGTCGACGCCGACTGCGCGTTCGGGGAAGCCGCCGCGAGCTGCTGCTCGTCCACCAGCACGCCGTCCTCGTACAGGCGGTAGGAGGTCGCGTTCGTCCCCCACCAGAGGTTCGCGGTCACGACGTAGTTGCCGTCGCGATCCCGGTTGTCGTGCGACAGCACGGGGGCGGAAGGCGCGGCGTCGCGGACCTTCACCGTCACCGACGACGTCGCGGTGACCCCGGCGGCGTTCACGAGTTCACCCGTGTAGACGTGGTCGCCGTTCTCCGTGCCCGCCACGTCGAACGTCGCGAGCTGCGCGTTCGGCGAGTCGGGCGAGAGCAGCTGCGTCGACACGAGCTCGCCGTCCTCGTAGAGCCGGAACACGGAGCCGTTGACACCGTGCCACAGGTTCATCGAGATCGTGTACGCGCCGTCGTGCAGCCCGTCCTCCCAGCCCGAGTCCGACGACAAGATGCCGCGGCCCGGCGCCGCCGTCACCCCGCCTTCGTCCTCGTAGACGAGCAGCGACACCGACGACGCGATCACGAGGCCCGCGTGGTTCGCGGCGCGCACCGTCAGGGTGTGCGCACCCGCGAGGCCCGCGAGGTCGATCGACGCGCCAGGCGACACCGGCTCGCCGTCGAACGCCACGTCGAGGTTGCGCACGCCGGACTCGTCGTCGGTCGCGGCGACCGCGAGCTCCAGCGAGCCCGAGTCGGCCAGCAGCGTCCCGTCGGTCGGCAGGCCCGTGACGACGGGAGCCGTGGCATCCGTCGGCCCGCCCGGTGCCGCCGTCAACGCGAGCTGCGGTGCCGCCGGGTCGGCCATGCCGTCCCCGATGAAGAAGCTGGGGTGCGGGGGCTGGTTGTAGCCGGTGTTCTGCCAGGCCACGGCGACGCGGTACTGCGTGTCGTGCATGAGCGTGCGGATGCGCAGGTCGGTCGCCTCGGTCGTGGCGTAGATGCGCAGCTCCGACGAGTCGGCGCTCCGCCAGGCGATCTCCTCGCGCCAGTCGCCGAACAGGTCGGCCTGGAGGTTGGGCGTGCCCTTCGTGCCGTTGTTCGACCGGGCACCGTCGTCGGCGAGGAGCAGGTCCTCGGACTCGGTCTCCCAGTTCCACTTCGACACGGTCGGGGTGCCCTGGTTCGCCTCGGCGTTCCAGTCGTGGTCGACGATCTCGCGGAGCGGGTCGCCGTCGAACCAGGCGAGGAAGTTCGCCGCGGGGATCTCCTCCGCGATGAGCTCGCCCGTCGCCGACTTCAGCTGCCCGACGGGCGAGTTCCACGCGGCGTCGCCGCCGACCGCCCAGCCCTCGGCGCCCGCGTACCGCGGGTCGATGTCGCCGGATGCCGCGCGGCCGGTGTCGACCGTCGCCGGGATGTCCCACAGGATCTCGCCCGTACGCGCGTCGCGCATGGTCGCGCCGCGGTCGCCCGAGCTGCCCATGTCCTCGTGCGCCGAGAACACCTCGAGGCCGGGTCGCGACGGGTCGAGGTCGGACACGTGCTGGGCGTCGCCGTGGCCGAGGCCCGTCGAGTACAGCAGCTCGCCGTCGTCGTCGATCGTCGCGGAACCGTAGACGATCTCGTCCTTCTGGTCGCCGTCGACGTCGGCCACCGACATCGAGTGGTCGCCCTGGCCGTAGAGGCCCTCTGCGCCCGGCTCGTCGGAGTCGATCACCCACCGTTCGGTGAGCTCCGTCCCGTCGAAGTCGTACGCCGCGACCACGGCCCGCGTGTAGTACCCGCGACTGAAGAGCACGCTCGGGTGCTCGCCGTCGAGGTACGCGACGCTCGCGAGGAACCGGTCGACCCGGTTGCCGTAGGTGTCGCCCCAGGCACCGACCTCGCCGCGGGCCGGCGTGTAGTCGATCGTGTCGATCGCGGCGCCGGTCTCGCCGTCGAAGACGGTCAGGAACTCCGGCCCCTGCAGCACGTAGCCCGAGCTGTTCCGGTGGTCGGCGGCGGCGTTGCCGATGGGCTGGCCGACCCCGTCGACCGTGCCGTCGCCGGTCTTCATCGTGACCTCCGCGCGGCCGTCGCCGTCGAGGTCGTAGACCATGAAGTGCGTGTAGTGCGCGCCGGCTCGGATGTTCGGCCCGAGGTCGATCCGCCACAGGCGCGTGCCGTCGAGGCGGTACGCGTCGAGGTACACGATCCCGGTGTAGCCGGCCTGCGAGTTGTCCTTCGCGTTCGACGGGTACCACTTGACGAACAGCTCGTACTGCCCGTCGCCGTCGACGTCGCCGACGCTCGTGTCGTTCGCCGAGTACGAGTAGGGCTGGCCGTCCTTCGTGTACGCGTCGGCCGGCTTGTCGAGCGGCACCGACAGGTACGACGCGTCGCGCACGCCGAACTCGTCGGTCACGGTGACCTCGACGTCGTCGAGCACGCGCGTGACGAAGTAGGTGGAGTCGGCCGAGCCCTCGGCGTCGAGCAGGTTCGTCGAGTCGTCGATCGGCTCGTCGGTGATCCGGTCGCCGTCGCGGTAGACGTGGAACGCGACCGCATCGGGGTCCGTGCCGAGCATGCGCCACGACACCAGCACCCCGGAGTCGACGGCGACCGCGGTCGGCGCCCGGTCGAGGTACTCGGCCTGACGCTGGAGCACGGTCGGCGCGGGCGTCTCGAACTCCTCGGATGCCGCGGACGCACCTCCCGCGTTCACGGCCACGACCCGGTAGAAGTACGGGATCGTGGTGAGCACGTCGGCGTCGGTGAAGCGCGCCCCCTCGGTGATGCCGACGAGCTCGCCCTCCTCACCGGCGACCTCGGAGCGGAACACCAGGTAGTAGAGCGAGCCGACCGGCTCCGACCATGACAGTTCGAGGGAACGCGCCTCGATGGACTCGAGCGTGATGCCGCTCGGTGCGCCGGGCGCGTCGACGTCGAGGTCGACGAGTACGGCGTCGACGGTGCCCGACGGCACCGACTCCAGCCCCGTCTGGTCCACCGCGGTCACGTGGTACGCGTACTCGAGTCCGATGCGCGCGGTCTCGTCGGTGAACGCGGGCTCGTCGACCGAGCCGATGAACTCCGGCTCCGACTGGAACTCGCTCTGCCGGTACACCTTCCAGGTTAGGTCGTCCTCGGCATCCCACGCGAGCGAGACCGCCGGCGCGTCCGGGTCGGCCGCGACATCCGTCACCTCGAGCCCGGTGGGACCGAGCAGGATCGGCGTGACCTCGAGGCCGTTGATCCGGGTGGCGGCGGCGGCGCCGTGGATGCGCACGGTCAGCTGCCCGTCGGTGACGAGCACCGGCCCGCGGACCGACTCGTTGACGCTCGCCCTGCCCGCGTTGCCCGACCCGAAGCTCCGGCCCTCGAGGTCGAAGTTCGTGCGGGTCGAGCCGATCCAGTCGCCCGAGTAGGTCTTCACCGAGTAGGTGCCGTTCGGCACGTCGAGCAGGAACTCGGCCGAGTCGCCGGGCAGCACGAAGTCGCGCTGCAGGTCGTTCGGCACGCCGTCGGTCGAGCCGCGGTCGCGGTCGCCGAGGCCGGCAGTGCTCGCGAAGCCGAAGCCGCGCTCGGCGTCGTAGCCCGTGCCCGGGTTCACCGCCGTGTAGCCGGTCATCACCGGCTGCGTGGCCGGCCCGAAGTCGAACTTCCAGCGCGCCTGCTTGGTCGTGAAGGTCACGATGTCGGATGCCGCGGACTCGCCGCGCCCGTTGACCGCGACGACGGAGTACCGGTAGGTCGCGCCCTCGAGGAGTCCCTGCACGATGGAGCTCGTCTGCGTCGTGGTGCCGACGAGCGACCACGAGTTCTCGGGATCGCCGACGAGCTGCCGGTGGATCTTGTAGATGTCGGCCGTGGCCGAGGCATCCCACTGCAGGACCGCGCCGGCGTTCGAGATCGACCCGGCGACGAGGTTCGCCGGGGCCGGCGGCACCTCGGCGGGCGGTTCGACGTCGACGACGGATGCCGCCAGCGGATCGTCGAGCTCGCGCACGTCCTGTGCGATGAGCCGGGCCATCTGGATGGCGCCGTACTCCTGGAAGTGCGTGTCGTCGGCGATGCCGGCGGGCCGGTTCGGGAAGATACCCGGGTCGACGTGCAGGAACACCGCCTTCGCCGCCTCGGGGCCGATCTCGTTCAGGTAGGCCCGGCTCGAGGCCGACAGGTCGACGAGGAGCACGTCCTCCTCGACCGCGAGCTCGGTCATCTTCGCGACGTACTCCGGGAAGCTCACGTTGAAGATCCCGGTCTCGGGGTCGAAGCTGCGCCGCGAGACGGGCGTGACGAGCACGGGCGTGGCGCCGCGCTGGCGCGCGCCCTCCACGTAGACCCGCAGGTACTCCTTGTAGTCCTCGGGGCTCGCGTAGCGGTCGTCGACGCCCTGGGTCGCGTCATTGTGCCCGAACTGCACGAAGAGGTAGTCGTCGGGGCGGATGCCGCGGAGGATCTCGTCGAGCCGGCCCTGGCTGATGAAGTTCTTCGAGCTGCGGCCGCCGATCGCGTGGTTCGCCACGGCGACGTCATCGGCGAGGAACCGGTCGAGCATCTGGCCCCAGCCCGCCTGCGGCGCCCACGCGATGGGGTCGTAGGTCTGCACGGTCGAGTCGCCGGCGACGAAGATCGTCGGCTCGGCGCCCGCGAGGCGCTCCGCCTGCCGGGTGATGACGAGCGAGTTGATCGCGGCGGCGTCGCCGGTGACCTCGAGCGTGAGGCGACCGTCGACGAGCGCGATGGGGAACGACATCGCGAGGTACTCGCCGGCCGCCTTGGGCTGCAGCTGCACCTTGGCCATCGACTCCGCGGTGATCGCGAGCGAGGTCGCGGCCTGCGCGTCGCCCGCGACGAGCGCGACCGAGTAGTCGCCCGCACCGAGGTCGACCTCGAAGGTGCCGCCCTGCGCGAGCACGAAGTCGCTGCGGAGCGCGTCGTCGCCGCCGCGGTCGACGTCGGCCTCGCCTGCCGAGGTGGTGGGCGCGACCGAGAAGCCGTAGCCCCATTCGCCGTCGAAGGCGGTGCCCGAGGTCACGGGTAGCGCGCCGTCGGCGACGGCACCCGGGCCGAAGTCGAAGGTGACGACGTCGCCGGCCGGAATCGGGTCCGGTGCGTCGTAGACGGGCGACTCGACGACGGCGGATGCCGCGGACGACCCCGCCTCGTTCCGTGCCGTCACCCGGTAGGACCAGGGCCGCTCGACGTCGACGCCCGCGTCGAGGTGACCGGGCTCGGTGACGACGGCGATCTCCGCGAACGCGTCGGCCGCGCCATCCGCTCGCTCGATGACGTACTCGGCCGCGTTCGGCACGGCGCTCCAGGTCAGCGTCACGCCCGCGCGCGTCACCTGCGCGACGGCGAGGTCGGCGGGCGCGGCAGGCGGCTGGAGCGGCGGGATCTCGCCCGTGAGGACGGGCGGCTCGCTGCGCGGCGACTCGAGGCCGTCGGCCCCGACGGCGCTGACCGCGTACGCGTACGACGCGCCCACCGCGACGGAGGCGTCGGCGTAGGCGGCATCCGTCGCCTCGCCGATTACGGCGAACTCGCCCGCGACGGGCATGCCTGCGTCGTCGAGGGTCACGGGAGCGCGGTGGACCCGGTAGGCGGATGCCCCGTCGACGGCGGTCCAGGCCAGGTCGACGCCGTCGTGCGCGATGCGCGTGATCGACAGGTCGGCGGGCGCGGCCGGCGCTTCGGGCACGACCGGCGTCACGACGATGCCGTTGACGTAGCCGCCCGCGCCGGCGCCGGTGATGCCGACGGTCAACTGGCCGTCGGCGACCGTCGTCCGCCAGGTCTGGGATGCGACGACCTGACGCGTCGAGATGCGTCCGGCCTCGGCGCCCTCGAGCGAGACGCTCGTGGCGGTGGTGGACGTCCCGGGCAGTTCGTCGCCCGAGAGGACGGTGACGTCGTAGGTGCCGTCGGCCAGGTCGACGACGAACTCCCACGCCGTCGCAAGGACGAAGTCGTTGTTGACCGGGTCGATCGGCACGGTCGAGCCGTCGGTCTGACGCCAGCGCGAGATGGGCGAGACGCCCTCGGCCGGGACCGGGCCGTAGCCCTGCTCGGCGGAGTACCGGGTCGCCTCGGTCACCTGGACGGCGCCGTCGGCGACGGGGCTCGCAGCCGTGCCGAAGTCGAAGCGGTAGGCGCCGTCGGCGCCGGGTTCGAGGCCCGCCGCGGCGGCGGGCGTCGCGGTCAGCAGCGAGCCGACGACGGCGACGGCGGCGCCGATCGCGAGGGTGCGCGCCGAGACGCGGCGGCCGACGTCGGTGCGCTGGGGCGCGCGCGAACGCGAGCGTGAGCGTGTCGGAGGAGGCGTCGGATCGACGTCGACGGCGCGGTCTCTGCGCACGGGTGGGTAGGGCACGGTTCCTCCTCGGACAGCGTTGGCAAAGGACGCGCGCACGACGAACACCGCCGTTGGACGGCGTTCGATGGCGCACTGAACCGGGCGTGTACGGACTCGCCCCCGGTCGATCGCCTCGAGCGTTGGAAAGCGCTGTCCGCGACCGTGGGCGACATACTGACACGTTTCATGCGGCCCCCACAAGGGGCACGTCGCCCATGACCCGTGTCATCCTGCGAACTCGCACCAGCGTCGCGCCATCCGCCCGCACGCGCATCACCGCACCGCCCCCACACCACCGGGGTGTTGCGCGAACCGCACGCGGTGTCCTACACTCGGGTAAACGCTTTCCGCAGCGGCGCGGCGGCCGGTATCGACACCACGGCCCGTCTCCCGCTCCCGGCACCGAAGAGGAACCACCGTGGCAGACGCGACGACCCCGAAGTCCATCGGCATCATCATGAACGGCGTCTCCGGCCGCATGGGCTACCGCCAGCACCTCGTGCGCTCGATCCTCGCGATCCGCGAGCAGGGCGGCGTACTCCTCGCCGACGGCGAGACCCGCGTGCAGGTCGAGCCGATCCTCGTCGGCCGCAGCGAGAAGAAGCTCGCCGACCTCGCCGCGAAGCACGGCATCGAGCACTGGACGACGAACCTCGACGAGGCCATCGCCGACCCGCGCTGGGAGATCTACTCCGACTTCCTCGTCACCAAGGCCCGCGCCGCCGCCATCAAGAAGGCCATCGCGGCAGGCAAGGCGATCTACACCGAGAAGCCGACGGCCGAGAGCTTCGAGGAGGCGCTCGAGCTCGCGAAGCTCGCCGCCGACGCGGGCGTGAAGAACGGCGTCGTGCACGACAAGCTCTACCTTCCGGGCCTGCAGAAGCTGAAGCGCCTCATCGACAGCGGCTACTTCGGCCGCATCCTGAGCGTCCGCGGCGAGTTCGGCTACTGGGTCTTCGAGGGCGACTGGCAGCCCGCGCAGCGCCCCAGCTGGAACTACCGCGCGGAGGACGGCGGCGGCATCATCGTCGACATGTTCCCGCACTGGAACTACGTGCTCGAGAACCTGTTCGGCCGCGTCGAGTCGGTCTACGCGAAGGCGGTCACCGAGATCCCCGAGCGCGTCGACGAGCAGGGCCAGCGCTACCAGGCGACGGCGGATGACGCGGCCTACGCGATCTTCGAACTGGAGGGCGGCGTCACGGCGCAGCTCAACTCCAGCTGGACCACGCGCGTCAACCGCGACGAGCTCGTCGAGTTCCAGGTCGACGGCACGCACGGCTCGGCCGTCGTGGGCCTCTTCGGCTGCAAGATCCAGCCGCGCAACGCGACCCCGAAGCCCGTGTGGAACCCCGACCTCGCCGACGAGCACGACTACGCGGGCGACTGGATCGAGAGCCCCGGCAACCGCGAGTTCCAGAACGGCTTCAAGGAGCAGTGGGAGGAGTTCATCCGCCACGTCGTCGAGGACGCCCCGAACGAGTTCGACTTCCTCGCCGGCGCGCGCGGCGTGCTCCTGGCCGAGGAGGGCCTGCGCTCGAACGCCGAGGGCCGCCGCATCGAGATCCCGGTCGTCGCGCTCGACGCGCCGGTCGAGACGGTCGAGGTGCCGGGCGACGCGTCCGAGCTGACCGGGGCGCGCTGACCATGACCACGCTCACGCTGCTGGGGGCGGATGGCGCGACCCGCGCCGTCGCACTGAACCCGCCGCCCGCCTTCGCGAAACCGCGGAAGCCGCTGGGCTCGCGCGTCGCGTACGCCGCCGCGCATGTCGTGCCGAAGGCCCACGCCGACAACACGCCGGGGCAGCCGGCCGAGATCGACTGGGACGCGACGCTCGCCTTCCGTCACCACGTGTGGTCGTGGGGCCTCGGCGTCGCCGACGCCATGGACACCGCGCAGCGCAACATGGGCCTCGATGCGGCCGCGACGCGCGAACTCATCTCCCGCAGCGCCGCCGAGGCGGCGTCGGCGGGCGGAAACCTCGTCGTCGGCGTGAATACGGACCACGTCGGCGACGAGTCCCTCTCCCTCGAGCAGGTGATCGACGCCTACACCGAGCAGCTGCACCACGCGGAGGACTCCGGCGCCGGCGCCGTGCTCATGGCGAGCCGGCACTTGGCCCGGGCTGCGCAGAGCGCCGACGACTACCGCCGCGTCTACCGCGAGGTCCTGTCGAAGGCGGGCGCCCCGGTCGTGCTGCACTGGCTCGGCACCGCGTTCGACCCGGCGCTCGAGGGCTACTTCGGCTCGACCGACACGGATGCCGCGGCGGCGACGCTCCTCCAGGTCATCGAGGCGAACCGCGAGAAGGTGCAGGGCGTGAAGATGAGCCTGCTCGACGCGGATGCCGAGGTCTCGGTGCGTCGACGCCTGCCCGAGTCCGCCCGCATGTTCACCGGCGACGACTTCCACTACGTCGGCCTCATCGAGGGCGACGACGAGGGTCACTCCGACGCGCTCCTCGGCGCGTTCGCGGCGCTCGCACCGAACGCCTCGGCCGCGATCCAGGCGCTCGACCGAGACGACGTCGGCGAGTACCGGCGCATCCTCGGGCCGACCGAAGAGCTCTCGCGACAGGTCTTCGCGGCCCCGACGTACTACTACAAGACGGGCGTGGCGTTCCTCGCCTGGCTGAACGGGCACCAGCCTGCGTTCCAGATGGTCGGCGGCCTGCACGCCGCGCGCAGCCTCCCGCACCTCTCGCGCATCGTCGAGCTCGCGAACGGCTCCGGCGCACTCGAGCGCCCGGAACTGGCGGCGGCCCGCTGGCACGAGCTGCTGACGATCAACGGCGTCGACACGACCCGGGCGGATGCCGCATCTGCGACGCCCGCCGGCGCGCCCGCCGCGGCGCCAGCCTCCGAGGCGGTCCCGGCATGAGCGCCCACCCCCGCCTCTCGCTGAACCAGGCGACGATCAAGCACGCCTCGCTCCAGGAGGCGCTCGACGTGACCGCCGGGGCCGGCTACCAGGCGATCGGCCTGTGGCGCGAGCCCGTCGCCGAGGTCGGCCTCGCCGAGGCATCCGCTCGCCTGACCGACTCGGGGCTGCGCTTCACGAGCCTCTGCCGGGCCGGCTTCTTCACGATGCCCGAGGGCCCCGAGCGGCGCGCATCCATCGACGACAACCGCCGCGCCATCGAGGAGACCGCGACGCTCGCCGCGGCCGGCGCGCCCGGTTCGACGGCCGTGCTCGTGCTCGTCGCCGGCGGCCTGCCCGAGGGCTCCAACGACCTCGTCGGTGCGCGCGCCCGCGTCGCCGACGCCCTCGCCGAGCTGGTTCCGGACGCCGCAGCTGCGGGCGTGCAGCTCTCGATCGAGCCGCTCCACCCGATGTACGTCTCGGACCGCGCGGTCGTGTCGACGCTGAAGCAGGCGCTCGACCTCGCGGCGCCGTTCGCCCCCGAGACGGTCGGCGTCGAGATCGACACGTTCCACGTCTGGTGGGACCCGGAGGCGCTCGACCAGGTCGCGCGCGCGGGCCGCGAGGGCCGCATCGCGAGCTACCAGGTGTGCGACTGGAAGACCCCGCTGCCCGCCGACGTGCTGCTCGCGCGCCACTACCCGGGCGACGGCGTCATCGACTTCGCCGCCTTCACGGCGGCCGTCGAGGCGACGGGCTACGACCGCGACATCGAGGTCGAGCTCTTCAACGCCGACATCTGGGCGACGCCGCACGCCGACGTGGTCGCGCGCACCGCGGCCGCCTTCGACGCCGTCGTCGCACCGCACCTCGCGGCCGCGGCCGCCCCGACCGCGGCCGGTGTGAGCCGATAGCCTGCCCCCACCCGTCGTCCCGGACGTCCGCCCCTCGCCCGAGGCGCGCGTCCGGGATGACGCACTGCCGGAGCCGACCAGGAAGCGCAGCACCGCGATGACGCAGACCGCCCGCATCACCGTCCACCCGTCGTTCGTCGTCGGTGCGATCGACCGCCGCATCTTCGGATCGTTCGTCGAGCACCTCGGGCGTGCGGTCTACACGGGCGTCTTCGAGCCGGGTCACCCCACGGCCGACGCCGACGGCTTCCGCGAGGACGTCATCGACCTCACGCGCGAACTCGGCACGAGCCTCGTGCGCTACCCCGGCGGCAACTTCGTGTCGAACTACTTCTGGGAGGACGGCGTCGGCCCCGTCGACGAGCGCCCGACGCGGATCGACCTCGCCTGGCGCACGGTCGAGCCGAACACGTTCGGCACCGACGAGTTCATGCGCTGGGCGCGCCGGGCTGACGTCGAGCCCATGATGGCGGTGAACCTCGGCACGAGGGGCCCGGATGCCGCGGCGAACCTCGTCGAGTACTGCAACGTGCCCGGCGGCACCGCGTGGAGCGACCGCCGCCGCGCGAACGGCGCCGAGGAGCCGTACGCCGTGAAGCTCTGGTGCCTCGGCAACGAGATGGACGGGCCGTGGCAGATCGGCCACAAGACCGCGGACGACTACGGCAAGCTCGCGAGCCAGGCCGCGCAGGCGATGCGCCGGGTCGACCCGTCGATCGAGTTCGTGGTGTGCGGCTCGTCGAGCCGCGAGATGCCGACGTTCGGCGAGTGGGAGCGCGTGGTGCTCGAGCACACGTTCGACGACGTCGACTACATCTCGGTGCACGCCTACTACCAGGAGCGAGACGGCGACCGGGCGTCGTTCCTCGGATCCGCGGCATCCTTCGAGGCGTTCATGCACGAGGTCGTCGCCACGGCCGACGCGGTCGCCGCCCGCCGCCACTCGCCCAAGCGCCTGAAGCTCTCGGTCGACGAGTGGAACATCTGGTACATCTCGGAGTTCCCCGGCGAGGACAACCTGGCCCTGCTCGAGGAGCCCCGGCTCATCGAGGACGTCTACTCGGGCCTCGACGCGGTCGTCGCGGGCGACCTGCTGGCGACGCTCATCCGCAACGCCGACCGCGTCGCGATCGCGTGCCTCGCGCAGCTCGTGAACGTGATCGCGCCGATGCTCACCGAGCCGGGCGGCGATGCGTGGAAGCAGACCACGTTCCACCCGATCGCGCTCATCGCCGCGCACGCGCGGGGCGTTGCGCTCGATGCGCGCGTCGAGGGGCCGGCCCTGGCGACCGACAAGCACGGCGAGGTCGCCGGCGTCTCCGGCACCGTGACGTGGGATGCCGCGGACGGCTCGCTCGTCGCGATCCTCGTGAACCGCACGGCCGAGCCGGTCGACGCGGCCGTGGAGCACCTCGGCTTCGCCGACGTCGCCCTCGTCGAGGCATCCGTCATCGTCGCCGACGACAACCTGCGGGGCGCCTCGTCGACGGATGCCGCGGCCGACCTCGCCGCACGCGGCGCCGCCGCTGCTCCGCGCCCGCTCGAGGGCGTGTCGACGGCCGGCGACGTGACGACCGTGGCGCTGCCGGCCGAGTCCTGGGCGCTGGTGCGGTTCACCGCCCGCGTGGCGTAGACCCCCTACGCCGACTGCACCCGGTGCAGTTCCGCGTATCGCCCGCCGCGCGCGACGAGTTCGTCGTGCGACCCGACCTCGACGACGCGCCCGCGCTCGAGCACGACGATGCGATCGGCCGAGCGGATCGTCGAGAGGCGGTGCGCGACGACGAGCGTCGTGCGTCCGCGCATGAGGCGGCCGAGCGCGTCGCGAACCTTCGCCTCCGAAGCCGGGTCGAGCGCGCTGGTCGCCTCGTCGAGGATCAGGACGCGGGGGTCGCGCACGAGCGCCCGCGCGATCGAGAGCCGCTGCCGCTGACCTCCGGAGAGGCGCGCGCCGCGTTCGCCGACGACGGTGTCCCAGCCGTCGGGCTGCGCCTCGACGATCTCGAGCGCGTTCGCGTCACGCAGCGCCGCCAGCACGCGCTCGTCGGGGACCTCGCCGAGCCCGTAGACGATGTTGTCGCGGATCGTGCCCTCGAAGAGCACCGACTCCTGCGGCACGACCGACACGAACCGGCGGAACGTGCGGAGGTCCAGCTCCTCCATGTCGACGCCGTCGAGCAGCACGCGTCCGCGCGTGGGCCGCAGGAAGCCGAGCACGAGGTTCAGCAGCGTCGACTTGCCCGAGCCCGACGAGCCCACGAACGCGACGGTCTCCCCCGGGCGGATGTCGAGGTCGATGCCGTCGAGCGCAGGCGGCTCGCCGAACTCGTAGCGCACCTCGGCACCGTCGAGGCGGATGGCGCTCGCGACGCGGTGCACGGCGCGCTTGCCCTCGTTGAACTCGAGGTCGGGTTCCTGCAGCACCTCGGCGATCGAGCGGATGGACTCGGTGCCGCGCGCGATGACCGGCAGAAGCATGAGCAGCCCCGTCGCCGCCGAGGTGAGCAGCGCGAAGTAGGAGCTGAGGAGCACCACCTGCCCGGCGGTGATGGGAAGCCATCCGGCGATCGAGATCCAGGCGGCGAGCACGAGGCATCCGACTCCCAGGAGTTGCAGCGTGACCCACGACAGCGACGCGAAGCGGCCGTTGAGCAGGTCGAGCCGGAGGCCCGCCGACCGCACGCCCTCGGCTCCGGTCGCGACGCGGTCGACCGCGACGTGCTCGAGGCCGTGCGCCCGCGTGATGGGCAGCAGCGTCGCCATCTCGCCGACGCGTGCAGAGAACTGCTCGACCTCGAGCCGGAAGCGCTCGTTCCGCACCCGGCTGCGGCGGTTCAGGATGGCGCGGAGCAGCACGGCGAGCGGGATCGCGAGCGCATACACGGGCAGGAACTGCGGCACGCTGATCGCCGTCATCACGATCGCGCCGATGAGGACCATGGTCGCCGAGAGCAGCGGGTGCGCGGTCTGCTGCAGCATGACCTCGATGTTCTCGACGTCCCGGACGACCTTGGTCTGCACGATCGCGGAGTTCGACCGCGTGTGGAACCCGATCGAGAGCGCCTGCAGCCGCGCGGCGAGCGCGTTGCGCAGGTCGCGGCCGATGTCGCGCACGGCGCCCATGAAGAGCTTCGTGTACGTCACGTGGTTGGGGTAGTTCTGCAGGAGCGCGACGATCGCGATCCCCGCCCACAGCGCGAGTTCGCGGAGCGGCCCGCCGGCGACGACCACGTCGATGATCTCGGCGGTGACGACCGGCATGAGCCAGAGCGGCGTGTCCTTCAGGGCGAAGAAGAAGACGGATGCCGCGACCCGGCGCCGATGCATGGCGAGCAGGCGCAGCACCGAGCGGCCGGGTCGTCGTCCGTCGATGGCGTGATCGATCTCGGAAAGCGCTTGCCCATGCATTGGTCCATTCTGCCCCCGAACGGTCTCCGACGCCATGCCGCACCGCTGACGTGGAAGCGGGCGCGCACCGGCGACGTGGAGGCACGCTCGCTAGGCTGGATCGGTGTCGTTCGAACCACGCTCCATCCCCGTCGATCCCGAGGCGCGGACCGCGCTCGCCGCGAAGGGACTCGAGTACCGCCTGATCGATCCGAGCGACCTCCCTGCCCTCGACGGCTGGATCGACGCCGACCACCGAGGCTTCCACCACGCTCGGCCCCGCGAGGTCACGCGCGAGTACGAGCGCCGGGTCATGGCGGAGCGCCGGCTGCACGGGGTGTTCGACGTCGGGGTGCCCGAGCCGATCGTCCCGGTCGCGACGGTGTCGAGCTGGCCCACCGGGCTCAGCGTGCCGGGCGGCCGGAGCGTCGACGGCTGGGCCGTGAGCTCCGTCACGGTCTCCCCCACGCATCGCCGGCGCGGGATCGCCCGGGCGATGATGGAGGCCGAGCTCCGCTCGGCGAAGCGGGCGGGCGCCTCCGTCGCCATGCTCACGGTCACCGAGGCGACGATCTACGGCCGCTACGGCTATGCGCCCGCCGCGCGGGCGACGACCCTCGAGATCGATCGGCGACGCGCCCGGTGGGCGGGGCCGTCGGCCCCCGGCCGCGTGCACTTCGTCGAGCCGGCATCCCTCCGCGACGCCGCCGCCGCCATCTCGCGGCGCGCGGTGGCACGCACGCCCGGCGAGATCGATCGCTGGTCGGGCATGCTCGACAAGATGCTCGGCCTCGTCGACCCGGAGTCCGATGCCTCCCGCGCGCTGCGGGCCGTCCGCTACGACGACGAGCACGGCCAGCCGCAGGGCTTCGCGACCTTCCGGGTCACGCGCGAACCCAACGAGCCGGGCTGGGCCGAGTTCGACGTGTTCGCCGCGGCGACCGACGACGCCGAGCGCGCGCTGTGGCGGGTGCTCGTGGAGCAGGACTTCGTCTCCGGCGTCCGCGGGCGGCTGCGCTCCGTCGACGAGCCGATCGAGTGGCTCCTCGACGACCCGCGCGCGGTGGCCGTGACCGAGACGACCGACCACCTCTGGGTGCGCATCCTCGACGCGGCCGCCGCACTGGGCGCGCGCCGCTACGGCGCGGCGGGCGAGCTCGTGCTCGACATCGAGGACCCGCTCGGCTACGCCGCGGGCCGGTACACCCTGCTGGCGTCGGCCGACGGGCGGGCGGTCGTGCACGTGCCGCGCGACGAGGGGCGATCGGATGCCGCGGCCGCGGGTTCCGCGACCACCGGCGCCGCACCGAAGCGCGAGCGTTCCCGCGCCCGCGCCGCCTCGAGCGAGGGCTCCGGTTCGCGCGCGGCCGCTCGCGCGGCCGAACCGCGGTCGCTGAAGCTCGACGTGCGCGATCTCGCGTCGATCTACCTCGGCGGCGTGCGCCCCACGGTGCTCGCCCGTGCCGGCCGCATCACGGCGTCCTCGAACGGCGCGCTCGAGCTCGCCGACCGGATGTTCGCCTCGACGCGCGCCCCGCACCTCAGCGTCTGGTTCTGACGGCCCCGTCCGGTCGGTGTCCGGCGGCGTCGCGCCCGGGTCGTCACGCCGCGTCCTGCCGCGGGAAGATCACCTTCTCGACGATGATGATGAGCGAGGCCGCAACCGGGATCGCGACGAGCGCCCCGAGCACGCCGCCGAGCGTGCCGCCCGCGACCGCGGCGATCACGACGAGCGCACCCGGCACCGCGACGGCGCGGCTCATGATGCGCGGGCTCAGCACGTACGCCTCGAGCTGCATGTAGACGAGGTAGTAGATCGCGGCGGCCAAGCCGGTCGCGGGCGACGCGGTGAGGCTCACGAGCGTGATGACCACCGCACCCGTGAGCGTTCCGACGAGCGGCACGAGCGAGCACAGGAACGCGATGAACGCCAGGAAGATCGGCGCCGGCGCCCCGATGATCGACAGGAAGACGAGGCTCAGCACGCCGTTGATCGAGGCGAGGCCCACCTGCCCGATCACGTAGCGGCCGACCGAACCGGTGACCTCCTGCGAGACGTCGACGAAGCCGTTGCGCGATGACGCCGGCACGAAGCGCGCCGCGTACCGCTTCATCGAGTCGAGCGAGGCGAGGAAGTACAGCGTGAGGATGAGCACGATCGTCGCGCCGGTGAACCCGCCGGCGATGCCCGCGCCGACGGCGAGGAGGCCTCCGGTGAGCGCGCCGATGTTGTCGGGGTTCCCGAACCAGTCGCCGATCGACGCGACGCCGTCCTCGATCCAGGTGCTGCTGCCGGTGAGCGACCCGATCCAGGCGACCAGGTCGCTCTGCTTCACGTCGTCGACGATCTGCTCCCAGTTCGTCACCACCTCGGTGATCTGGGTGACGACGATCGGCACGATGGTCGCGATCAGGCCCACGAAGAGCCCGATGACGATCGCGAAGACGATGAGGATCGCGACCCAGCGCGGCATCCCCCGCCGCTGCAGCCAACTGACGATCGGGTCGAGCCCGAGCGCGAGGAACAGCGCGAGCGCGATGTAGAGGATGACGGTACTGAGCTGCCCGACGATCCCGCCGACGAAGAGCGCGACGAGCACGCCGAGCGCTCCGATGAAGCCGATCCGGAACGCGCGGACGCGCACTTCGGGCGCGGTCGGATCGCGGTCGGCGGTCACCTCGGCCTGCACGGCCGGCTCGGGCTTCTCGATGGCCCCGGCCACACGTCTCCACATGGCTGCGACGCTAGCCCCGCCGCCCGCTCGGACGCGGTCGGCGCGCCGTGCCGAGCGGGCGCACGACGGGTCGCACTACCCGATCAGCCCGGTGCTCGCGGCGATGCCGACGACGATGGCGATGCCGACCCCGATGACGCCGAGCACGACGCCCGCGAGACCGGCGGTCCGCCGACGCCGGGCGGTCGCCGAGTCGGACTCGTCGTTCGCCCGCGCCCAGATCGGCAGGCGGCCCTTGCGGACCTGGGTCTGCAGGATCATGAGCCGGATGAGGTCGCGCATGGTGCTCGCGACGTCGTGCGCGTTGGGGCGGACTGCGGGGTCGTCGGCCGTCATCGCACCGAGGATCGCGCGCCACTCGGGGCTGAGGTCCTCGGGGATCTCCGGCGGGCGGTGCAGCCGTGCGAGCGCGGCCTCGATCGGCGTGCCCGTGTACTCGCGCTCGCCCTTCAGCGCCTCGAGCAGCACGAGCCCGAGCGAATAGATGTCGGTGGCCGCCGTGACCTCCTCGCCGCGGGCCTGCTCGGGCGAGATGTAGGCGGCCGTGCCCATGATCGTGCCGTGGCCCGTGAGCCGCGTGCCGTCGACGAACTGCGCGACGCCGAAGTCGGCCAGTCGTGTCATGAGCGTGTACCCGAAGGTCGGCACCTCGCTCACGAGGATGTTCTCGGGCTTGATGTCGCGGTGCATGACGCCGCGCCCGTGCACGTAGCTCAGGACGTCGGCGACCTGCGCCCCGACGTCGGCGACCTGCCGCGGCTTGATCGGCCCCTCGGCGATGCGGTGGGCGAGCGAGAGCCCGTCGATGAGTTCCATCACGAGGTACCGGCGCTCGATGCCGGCATGGATGAGCCGTCCGGCGTCGTGCACGGGCACCAGGCCGACGTGGGTGAGGCCGCTCAGCAGGTTGATCTCCCGCTCGCGTCGCTGCTGGTCGGCGACGGTCTCCTCGCCCTCCCGGAAGAGCTTCACCGCGACGTGCCGGCCGAGCTCGTTGTCGCGAGCCCGGTAGACGTCGGCCATGCCGCCGGAGCCGATGTGCTCGAGGAACTCGTACCTCGGCGCGTCGAGGAGCCCCTCCCCGTCCGTCGCGGGCGACGCCGGCGCGTCGACCCCCGATGCGCCGGATGACGTCGGTGCGCCGGGCACGACGGGCATCGCCGCCGGATCGGTCCGCACGCCCGGGTCGCCGCCCGCGGCACGCCCCGGGTCGGTGGGGGTCAGCGGGTCCGTCCGCCGGGTCGGATCGGTGCGGACGCCGACGCCCGGCATTCCCGCCGGACCGGGCCCGGCGCCCGAGGGCGCACCGTCCATCGGCGGCATCCCGTGCATGGCGGCCTCTTCTCCTCGGCGACGTGCCGAATTCTGCGGGGTATTTATCTAGTTTATCTAACTAGTATCTCCCTGCACAACTTCCCTCTGAGAAGTATCAGCGCGGTTGCCCGGCCGGACAACTCCGGCGTGTGGGGTTGACACGCTCGGGTCGGAGCGACAGCGACTGCGCCGCGACTCAGGCGCCGGAGGCCGCGCGAGCGGCGTCGATGGCCGTCACCGAGGCCGTCGGGGCCGCTTCGCCCTCGGCGTCCTGGACGCTGTCGACCGCGTCGCGCATGGCGCCGAGGAAGTCGAGGACGGCCACGGCCCGGTCGTCGTCGAGCGCCTCGGCGACCTCGATCATCCGGCGGTGCATGTCGCCGAGCGTCGCCCGGACCTCGTCGTCGCTGGCGATCGTGGGTGCGATCACGAGCGCACGTCGATCGGTCGGGTGGGGGCGTCGCTCGACGTGCCCGCTCCGCACGAGCCGGTCGATGAGCACGGTCGTCGATGCCGACGAGATCCCGAGGTACGCGGCGAGGTCCTTCGGGCTCACCGAGCGCCCCTCACCCTCCCGCTTCAAGAGGTACCGGATGGCGAGGAGGTCGGTCTCCCCCATGCGCATCGCGGACCTCGTCCGCCGCCGCATCGCCGCCTCTGCCGCGCGGTAGTCGCGCAGCGCGTTGAGGACCGCCACCCCCCTGCGGGTGCGATCGGCGGAATACCAGTACCCCGAGGACCGCTCGTCAGACATCCCACAGATATTACACCAGCTGGTAACTAGACCATCTAGCAAATGCTTGGTGAAGGCCGCGAGCCGGTCAGAACGAGTGCAGGTACACCCACGGGAGGCGGTCCATCATCAGCCGGTGCCGGGGGCCGTCGGCATCCGGTCCGTCGTCCGGCACGGCTCGGTGCTCGCGATCGTCCGTGTGGAAGTGCTCGTCCTCCTGCCAGTACAGGGTCGTCCGGTCGGTGTCGAACCGACCGACGAAGGCGCGCAGCTCGTGCGCGTCGAGCGCGGCGAGCGCCGCCGGGACCGACGCGTGCCGGCGCAGCTCGTGCAGCGTCACCCACGTGGGCGGGAAGAGCGTCATCGCTCCGTCCGCGTGGTGCTCGAGCGCCTCGACCGGCGTGAGCCACTCGGCCTGCATGAACTCGGCCGTGGCGAGCCGCAGCTCGCCCTCCGGCGCCGGCGCCGCGAAGAACCGGGTTCGCATGCGCTTGGGCACGCCCTTCGGCGGATGCCACAGCGCGAACTCGACGAGGTCGTCGGCGGCGAGCACGAGGCCGACCTCCTCGAACGTCTCCCGCACCGCCGCTCGACGTGCGGCGGCCGCGGAGTCGATCCGGTCGCCCGCGGCATCCGCCTCGTCGACCGCGCCGCCGGGGAACACCCAGGCGCCCGCGAACGATCCACGATCACGCGGGCGCTCGCCCAGGAGGACCTCGACGCCGCGCGGACCCTGCCGCATCACGACGACGGTGGCGGCCGACCCGACGGCGGGCTCGCCGTCGGAGCCCACGTCGACATGCATGCGGAACAGGATACGCCGGTGGCTACACTTCGGAGCATGGCCGAGTCCGCCGACGCGCTCCTCATCCCCGACGGCATCACGCTCGTCCGCGCGCCGAACCCCGGGCCCATGACCCTGGAGGGCACGAACTCCTGGCTGCTCCGCGCCCCGGGTGCGAGCGGCTCGGTGGTGGTCGACCCGGGCCCGACGGATGCCGCGCACCTCGCGCGCCTCGCCGAGGGTGGCGTCGACCTGGTGCTCGTCACCCACCGCCATCCCGATCACACGGACGCGGTCGATGCGTTCGCCGAGCTCACGGGCGCCCCCGTCCGCGCGATCGATCCGGTCTGGTGCCGCGACGCCGAGCCGCTCCGGGACGGCGAGTCGATCGACGCGGCGGGCTTCCGGCTCGAGATCCTCGCGACCCCCGGCCACACCTCCGACTCGATGTGCGTCGCGCTCCGATCCTCCGACCACCCGGACTCCGAGGCGCCGCTCGCCGTCCTGACCGGCGACACCGTGCTCGGCCGCGGCACGACGATCATCGCCCACCCCGACGGCGCGCTCGGACCGTACCTCGGGTCGCTCGACCGGCTGCTCACGATCGGGATCGCCGCGGGCGACGCCGGCCCCGTCGCGGTGCTCCCCGGTCACGGACCGGTGCTGCCGGACCTCGCGGCGATCTGCGACGCGTACCTCGCGCATCGCGCCGACCGGCTCGACCAGGTGCGCACCGCGCTCGCGCACCTCGGCGCCGACGCGACCGCGCAGGCGGTCACGGACACGGTGTACGCCGACGTCGACCCCGCCGTGCGGGGCGCGGCCGAAGCATCCGTTCGAGCGCAGCTCGAGTACCTGCGCGGCTCCGACGCCTGAGCGCGCGCCCGACGGCTCGATTTCCGTCCGGATCAGCGCCCGGCGGGCTCCCGGTCGAGCGCCGTGCCGGTGTCGTCGACGTACTGCTGGTGCAGGTGCACCGGCTCGACGGGTTTCTCGCCGGCGCGCTTGCGCTTGCGGGCGGCCGCGGCGAGGTTCAGCGCCTCGACGAAGATCGCGAACGCCATGGGCACGTAGATGAGCGCCTTGTCGATCTTGACGCCGAAGCCGTCGGCGACGAGGAACACGCCGATGAGCAGCAGGAACGACAGCGCGAGCATCTTCACCGTGGGGTGTCGGTTGACGAACGCGAAGATGTAGCGCGCCGCGAAGAGCATGATCCCGAACGAGAGCACGACGACCGTGATGATCACGATCATGTTCTCGGTCATGCCGACGGCGGTGATCACGGAATCGAGCGAGAAGACGATGTCGAGCGCCAGGATCTGGGCGATCACGGCGCCGAAGGTGGCGGTTCCCGCGCCCGTCGTGTGCTCCTCGTCGCCCTCGAGCTTGTGGTGGATCTCGCTGACCGCCTTGTAGACGAGGAAGACGCCGCCCGCGATGAGGATCAGGTCGCGGCCCGAGAAGCCCATGCCCCAGATCTCGAACAGGTCCTCCTTGAGCGTGATGATCCAGCCGGCGGCGAACACGAGCCCGATGCGCATCAGCATCGCGAGCGTGAGGCCGAGGTTGCGCGCCTTCGCCTGCTGCTCGACCGGCAGCTTCGCGGCGAGGATCGAGATGAAGATCACGTTGTCGACCCCGAGCACGACTTCGAGCACGAACAGGGTCAGGAACACGGCCAGCAGGTCGGGCGTGAACTCGAGGGAGAAGTCCATTCCGCCATTCTCCCCGAGCGCGGGTCCCTCACGCGCGATCCGGGTCCAGCGCGATCGGCGGGATCGCGGTGCCGAGCGGATGGCGCACCCACACGTGGCCGGTCCGCCGGTGCTCCTCGCGGGTGCTGAAGCGGTAGAGCTCGGTGCGCGCGCGCACCGCGCGCGGACGGTCGCCCTCGAACGGGTCGTGCGCGAGGAGCTTCAGCGTCGCGGCATCCGCCTCGAGGAGGCGCTCGAGGAATCTCAGGAACCACGGCTCCTCGATCCTGCCGAGCGGGAGGAACCACATGAGCCAGTCGAGCCGCAGGTGGTAGGGCGCGAACTGGCGCGGGACCCTGCGCTGGTCCCCGGGCTTGCCCTTGAACGCGTACTCGGCCCAGACCGCCTCCGGATCGCGCGGGTCGTCGGCCGTGCCCTCGACCACGACCTCGACCCGCTGCCGCGTGACCGACCCGAACGCGCCGTACGCGTTCACGAGCATGTAGCGGTCGAAGCTCGCGTTCATCAGCTGGCGCCTCGAGAACAGGTTCCTGAGCGGATGCCGGCTGAGCCAGAGGATGAGCACGGTGACGAGCAGCACGAGCGCGATCCACCACGGCGGGCTCGCGGCATCCGCCGGTGCCTCGATCGCCTCGAGCGGCAGCCAGGGGAACGCCCACTGCACCGCCGCGTCGCCGACCGCGCCGAAGGCGAGCACGATGGTGATCCAGTTCAGCCACGCGAAGTTGCCGGTGACGACGAGCCAGAGCTGCGTGGCGATGATGATCGCGGCGGCGGCGGTCCGCACCGGCTGCGGCGCGAACAGCAGGAACGGCACCACGAGCTGGGCGACGTGGTTGCCGACCACCTCCACCCGGTGGAACCACTTCGGCAGGAGGTGCGCCTGCCGGCTGAGCGGGCCCGGCATGGGTTGGGTCTCGTGGTGGTAGTACAGCGCCGTGAGGTCGCGCCAGGCGCGGTCTCCCCGGATCTTGATCATGCCGGCCCCGAACTCGAGCCGGAAGACGAGCCACCACACGAGCACGACCGTCGGCAGCGGGGGCGGCACCTCCCGCGAGCCGAGGAACGCGACGAGGAATCCGGCCTCGCAGAGGAGCATCTCCCATCCGAACCCGTAGAAGGTCTGGCCGACGCTGACGATCGACAGGTACAGCGCCCACATCGCGAGGAACGCGAGCATCGGCAGCCAGGGCGGTCCGAGCTGCGGCAGCCCGATGACGACGGATGTCGCGAGCAGCATGCCGACCGCGCAGACTGCTGCCAACCGGGCGTCGGTGTACCCCCAGCGACGGAAGATCGTGGGTCCGAGGTAGCCGCGCCCCCGGGTCCGCGCGAGCCGGCCGACCGTCTCGCCCGAGCGTCCTGCGCGCTCGCGCGCGCGCCGTTCGGCGTCGTCGACGGCGCGCAGGAGTCGGGGCACGGGCAGGAGCCCGTGCGTCCCGAGCAGCGGCCGGAACTGGTTCAGGGTCGAGAGGAACGCGACCAGGAAGAGCGCGGCGATGCCGCGCTGCAGCACCTCGCGCGCGAGGTCGGCATCGCGGGCGTCGAACCAGGCGGTCCAGTCCACGTGGTCACCCCGGCCGGGGCGCGTCGTCGTTCGGCGGCCGGACGGCCCCCGACCACGGCACGCGGATCAGGCGGGCGGATTCGCCGGGTCGACGGTCTCGATCGTCTCCTCCTCGACCTCGTTCTCGGCCTCGAGGTCGTTCGAGTCGGGCGCGGGCTCCGGACCGGTGTCGCCGACGCCGCCTGCCGCGGTCTGCTCGGCATCCGCGGCCTCGCGCTCGGCGGTCTCCTCGCCCGGGAACGCATCACCCGGCCCGCCGGCCGACGCGCTGTCGAATGCGAGCGTGTTGATCGTTCCGGTCAGGTCCGGGCTCTCGGGGTTGAGGTCCCCGGCCGGGCCCAGTCGGTCCTGGGCCTCCCAGGGGTTCAGCGGATCGGCGTTCATCTCGTACTCCTCCCGGCTGCGGTGCTGGCCGGGATCGCGGTCGCGGACCGCAGTCCGTCATCTCCACGGTCCTCCCGCAGGCGGGGCGAGTCAACGGGTTGCGCCGGCGTGGCTTCGGAGGGCATGTGCCGACGACGACGCAGCACCCCGAGCCGACCGGCTGCGGGGCGCTGCGGCCGGTGCGAGATCAGGCCACGAGGGCGACGCCGGCGTTCCAGCCGACCTTCTCCTGCACGGCGAGGGTGAGCTGCAGGAAGCCGATCGACTCGAGCTCGCGGGCGCGCGACAGGGCGCCGGCGTCGACGGCGTTCACCCCGCCGGCACGGACGACGTCGATGAGCGCGCGCTTGGCGAGCTCGTCGTCACCGGCGACGAGGACGGTGGTGGGCTGTGCGCCGCCGACGGTCCTGGCGGCGAGCGTCGCGGCGAAGTTCGTGTTGAAGGCCTTGAGGACGCGCGACTCAGGCAGTGCGGCGGCGATGACGACGGCGGCCGAGCCGTCGGCGGGCACGACGAGGGAGTCGAAGGTCTCGAAGTCGAGCGGGTTCGTGATGTCGACGACGACCTTGCCCGCGAGCTGGTCGGCGCGAGCGGCGACGATGTCGGCGACCGCCGGGTAGGGCACGGCGAGGATGACGAGGTCGCCGGTGATCGGGTCGGTCGCGTCGCGCCCCACGTACTCGACGGTGCTTCCCCCGGCCGCGACGATGCCGCCGATGGCGGTGCCCATGTTGCCGTTCCCGATGATGCTGACGGTGGTCATGATGTCCTTCCCGCGCCCTCCGACGCATTGGTTGTTGCAACAACTTGTTGCGACAACCATCACTGTACGCACTTTCAGTTGTCGTGTCAACTGAATGTGGGAGACTTGGCGCATGACCGACGACACGCGCTGGCTCGACACCGAGGAATCGGCCGCCTGGGTGCGGCTCGTCGCGCTCTCCGAACTCCTTCCCGGCGTGCTCGACCAGCAGCTCCTGCACGACGTGCAGCTCACGCACTTCGAGTACGCGGCATTGATGGCCCTCGCCGGCGCGCCGGAACGCACGATGCGGATGACCGCCCTCGCCTCGCGCACGAACGCCACCCTCCCGCGTCTCTCGCACGTCGCCCGCCGGCTCGAGGAGCGCGGGCTGATCCGTCGGTTCCCATGCCCGACCGACCGTCGGGCGACGAACGCCACGATCACCGACTCGGGGCTCGAGCTGATCGACGACGCAGCCCCGGGGCACGTCGAGACGGTCCGGCGGTACGTGCTCGACGCGCTCTCCCCCGAGCAGCTCCGACAGCTCTACGAGATCGCGGGCGCCGTGCTCGCGCGACTCGATCCCGACGAGCGGCTCACGGCGACGGCGTGCCAGTTCAGCGAGGGGCCCGCGATCGCCCGAGCCGGCTGATCGGATCGGTCGATGCGGCCCGCCGGTCGAGGCCGAGCCGCAGCAGCCGGAGCATCGGCGGGGCGAAGGTCACGATCGATGCAGCACCCCCTGTACGCGGGTCGTGGCAGCGGCGGCGCGTCGCTAGCATGAGCGCATTCGTGACCTCGGACGGAGCCCGACCGCCCGGATCACCTGCGCTCCAGGAGGCCCAGGATGAACACGGCTCGATCTCTCGCACTCGCCGCCGCGGCGGCTGCGGCACTCGCACTCGGCATCGGCGCCACGACGCTGAGCGCCACCGGAACCGGTGAGGAGACGCTGCGGCTCCATCTCGGCAGCGACGCCACGCAGTTCGTCTACAGCAACGGGGGCGACCCGATCACGCAGGCCATCGGCACTCCGAAGAACTGCCAGATCACGGTGACGGGACCACTCGCCTCGATCGAAGGCAGCGACCGCGGACCGGGCCTGAAGGACGGCTCGGTCGGCATCAAGACCGGCGGCTCGACGGGCGTGCCCTGTGCCCGTGTGGACTCGACGGAGTTCCTCACGGTCGGCCTCGAGGCGGTGCCGAACGCGGTGCGTGCGTCCCTCGACCTCGAGCTCAAGGGCTCGGTCCGGGTCGACGTGACGGTGTCGCTCGGCGGCACCGCGGTGGAGACGTTCCAGGTGCGTGCCGGCGGCGGCATCGTCCCGGGCCAGGGCGTCGACGGCAGCACGACCGCGCCCTACACGGCGACGGCGACCACGGCCCAGCCGGTCGTCAACTGCCGCAACGCGTCCGACTCCGGCCCCGACTCGGGCCCGAACGACAACTGCTACGTCACCATCGAACCGAGCTCGGAGTTCGATGGGGTGAAGCTCCAGCCCGTGAGCGGCGAGGTGTCGCTCGAGGGCAGCTGGGACTTCGGCAACGACCCCGCCTTCGACACGATCTTCTACCTGACCGGCTACACGGGCGAGCTCGGCTGCACGCCGGAGAACGGCACCGCGACGATCGACCAGGGCAACGTCTACGGCACCTTCACCCGACTGGAGAACCCCGACGGGACCGACTGCGTGCTGAAGCCCTACACCCTCTCGGCCGACGTCGTCGCCGAGACGCTGAGCTTCGTGCCCGTCGACGTCGACCCGCCCCAACTCGCGGCCTACCGCGGCACGGTCGCGTTCGCTCCGAAGCTCGCCTCGAACCCCGTCACCAACCAACTCGAGTACGACCAGGACGACGACGGGCCGATCGAGTTCGCACTCATGCCGTGGTGCGCGGGAGACCCGTTCGCGAACCCGGACGTGCCCGGATCGATCGACACCGGCGTGATCCCCGACGGCGACACCTGGTGCATCGTCTCCGAGACCACGAAGGTCTACTCCACGACCCAGGTGCGCACCGAGTGGGACGTCGTCGGCATCGGCGACCCGAAGATGCGCTGAGCACTCGCTCCGTCATCCGCGGCGGCTCGGCGTGGTCTCGACCACGCCGAGCTCGCGGAGGAGACGATCGGCCTCGGCCCGGATCGACTGCGCGGCAGACGGATCGCCGGTGAGCTCCGCCTCGATGAGGAGGAGCTGCGCGATCTCGAACGGCAGGTCCTGCTCGCGGGCCTGCGCCAGGCCGGCCGAGACCACGTCCTGCGCCTCCCGAACCCTGCCGAGCGCGGCGAGCGCCGATGCCCGGGTCCGCGCGATGGTGCTGCCGTAGAGTTCGGCCTCGCCTCCGGCGCGCTGTTCGGTCTCGCCGAGCGTGTCGAGCGCATCCTCGGGGCGCCCGGCGAGCACGAGTCCGTGGGCGACGAGGACGGCCGCCTCGATCGCCGACTGGACCTGGCCGGTCCGGACGGCCTCCGCACGAAGCTCGGACAGGCTCTCGATCGCCCCCTCGTCGCCCCGAAGCAGACGCAGCCGGGCCAGCTGGATCTCGGCGAAGATCGCCGCGTCGACGAGGCCGTGCGCGCGAAGGACGCGGACCGACGGAACGAGGACCTCCTCGGCTTCGCCGAACCGTGCCTGGCTGACGAGCACCTCGCCGATGTTCGCCCCGCAGGTCGCCGCTTCGGCTTCGTTCCCCGCGCGGAGGAAGGCGTCGCGTGCGCGGGCGTAGAACCCGACGGCGTCCTCCCATCTGCCCTGCCAGTACGCCTGCCCGCCCAGGTTGTTCGTCACGACGGCCGTGCCGGGGAGGTTGCCCAGCTCCTCGTAGATGGCGAGCGCGCGCTCCCCGTACACCGCCTTCGCGGACTGCCCCAGCATCACGTACGCGGCGTCCAGCACCTGGTAGGACCGCGCCAGTGCCTCACGCTCGCCGGACGCCTCGGCTTCGAGCATCGCCTGCTGGGCGAGGCGCACGGCCGCGGGCATGTGCTCCTGCAACTGGCGGATCTGCGCGTTGAGTGCGTTCAGCCGTGCCGTCGCGCGCAGCGCCTCGGCGCTCCCGATCTCCGCGACGAGTCGCCGACCGGTCGTGAGGTCGCGATAGGCGGTGACGTAGGCTCCGGTGCGGGCGCGAGCCCGAGCGCGCTTCAGCAGGACGTCGGCGGAGCGGATCGGGTCGTCCCGGACGAGGCGGCGCGCCTGCCCGTACGCCTCGACGGAGTTCTCGAAGAGCCCGGCCTGCTCGAGCACGTCGCCCAGCGACTCCGAGACGTCGGCGACGTCGGCGGGCGGGAGGTCGGCCACGTGGCGCGACGCGCTGAGCGCTCGCCGGAAGAACGTCGCGGCTTCGAGGTTCGCATAGATCTCCTTGGCGCGCCGGCCCGCGACCCGCGACGACTCCCACGCCTCCGGCCACCGATGGGCCTCGGAGTAGTGGATCGAGAGGAGCTCGACCTGTCCCGACGGATGGCCGGCGGAGGCGGCGGCGATGGCATCGCCGACCTGCGCGTGCAGTTCGCGGCGGGTCTTGAACGGCAGTCCCGCGTAGGCGACATCCCGGATCAGGCTGTGCTGGAACTGGACCCACCCGGTCGCATCGACCGTGAGGAAGCCGCCGAGCCGCCGCAGGGTCTTCACCTGCCGGCCCGCATCGGCCACGGAGGCGCCGAGCACGGCCGACATGTGCTCCTGCCGGAACCCGGCGCCGAGCACCGCGAGGCGCCGGAGGAGGTTGCGGTCGGACGGCGGCAGCCGGTCGATGCGGGCGGCGATGAGTCCCTCGATGGACTGCGGGAGGTAGTCGACCGCGGCGCCCCCGCGGAGCACCTGGAGCAGCTCGAGCAGGAAGAGCGGACTGCCCTCCGCCCGTGCGGCGAGCGCCGCGACCTGGCTCGGGAGGAGCGGGACGCCGATCGTGGCCCGCTGGATCAGCTCGGTCGCCTGGCCGGAATCGAGCGGGAGCAGGTCGACGCGCGTGACCGCCGGCCCGTCGACCGCCACGAACCCCTGCCCGCTCGGCTGTCGGCTGACGATGACGAACCACGGTACGTCCTCGACCTCGGCGATCAGCGCCCCGAGGAGATCCCTCGACGCCTCGTCCATCCACTGGCCCTCTTCGATGAGGAAGAGCGTGGGCTGCCGGACCGTGGCGCGGAGCAGCTCGGCCACCGCGGAGCGGGTGCGGGCCGGGCGGAACTGGTCGTCGAGCTGCTCGACCTCGGCCGACTCGGGGAGTGCGAGTCCCACGGGGGTGCCGATGAGGGCGAGCCAGGGCTCGAGGCCCGGGGCGTGGGCGCGCACGAGGTCGACGAGCGCGGCCTCCGTGGCGTCCTGGTCGAGGCCCTCCAGTCCCCACGCGGCTCGCAGGAGCGCGCGGAACGGGAAGTACGGCGTCGCCATCTGGTAGAGCCGGCACTCGGCCGTGATCACGCGCTCCGGGCTCGCGGTGACGAGCAGCTCCTGGAGGAGCCGCGACTTGCCCATGCCGACGTCGCCGGTGAGGTCCACCATCCGACCGCGCCCGCTCCGGGCGTCGCCCCACGCCTGCGCGAGGATCGCGAGCTCGGCGTCGCGGCCGACCAGCGGGGTCTCGCCGAACCGCCCGCCGGCACGGCTGCCCCTCGGCTCGCCCACCGAGTACGCCTGCACCGGCTGCTGCTTGCCCTTGACCGAGAACGGCTCGCACTCGGTGATCCGGAACGTCGTGCGCGACGCCTCGAGCACGTCGCTCGTCGCGAAGACCTCGCCCGTCGGCGCCTTGGCCATGATCCGGGCGGCGAGGTTCACGGCGTCGCCCATGATCGTGTAGGTGCGCCGATAGGGCGGGCCGACCGCACCCGCGAACACGTGTCCCGAGGTGATGCCGACCCGGATCGGCGGATCGCGACGAGCCCGGTGACGGATGTCGCGGGCGGTGAGCAGCATCTGCTCCTCGTTGTTGCCCGCGGTGTCGGGGACGCCGGCGGTCAGGATGATCTTGCCGCCGTCGGGCGCGATGTCGGTCGCGAGGAAGGTGACCCCGTGCTCGTCGGCCGTCCGCTGCACGTCGGCGACCAGCGCGTCGAGCACCGCCGCCGCCCCGGCGGGATCCTCCTCGACCAGCCGGTCGAACCCCGAGTAATGCAGGAAGGCGATCGCCGCCGGCCGGTGCTCGGGGTCGATCGTGCCGCTCTGCAGCGTGCGTCGGAGGCCGACCGGGACGAACTGGCGGAGGTCCACCTGCGGGCTCTCAGCCACGAGGAACCCGGACTGCTCGACATGCGGTCCGCGACTCAGGAGCCGGCCGGGTCCGCGGACCGCTCCGACGACCGAACGCGGCAGCAGCGCTGCGGTCTCGGGACTCACGAGGATCTGCCCCGCGGTGGCCGCCCCCTCCATCTGCACGGTGCGGGTCGCCGCCGGGCCGGCCACGATGAACTCGCGGTGCGAGCCGCCGACGAGGAAGAAGTCGAAGGTGCCGCTGTGCACCCCGACCGACATCCGGAGCGACACCGTGCCCGCGCTCGTCGCGAAGCCGTCGATCTGCCGCAGCTCGGTCCGCATGTCGTGTGCGGCGGCCGCGGCGCGCAGGTGGTGCCCCTCCCCCGTGAAGAGCAGGAGCTGCGCGTCGCCTCCGAACTTGAGCAGGTTCGCCCCGAACGCGTAGGCGGCGGGGAGCAGCCGGTCGAAGGTCCCGTCGATGACCTCGGTGACCTCCTCGGCGCCGACGTCGCCGTGGCGGGCCAGGCGCTCCGACATTCGGGTGAAACCCGAGATGTCGACCAGGACCATCGTCCCCTCGGCCGCACGGTGCAGGCGCCCGGGCGTCTCCTCGTCCCAGTAGCGGACCATGCGCGGCACGTACGGCTGCAGCACGTCGACCGACCCTGGGTCGGACGCGGGCGAGCCGGACGGGTTCATGGGGAGACCTCCCTCGGTGTCAATCTAAGCCACGACGCCTCGCGCTGCCGTGAGCAGCGCTGCCCTGGGCGGCATCCCGCCCGGAACCGCACGCCGCGACGCAGGCTGGGCGCATGACCGATCGAGAGAGCCCACCAGTCCAGCCCATCGACGCCGAGCTCACGCGCCGGCTCTTCCACGAGCGCATCATCGTGCTCGGCGACGAGCTCGACCAGGCCGGCGGCAATCGCATCTGCGCGCAGCTCGTCGCGCTCGCGGCCGACGACGCGCGCCGCGACATCCGCTTCTGGATCAACTCGCCCGGCGGCTCGGTGCCCGCGATGCTCGCGATCCATGACGTCATGCGGGCCATCCCGAACGACGTCGCGACGATCGCGGTCGGCATGGCGGCGAGCGCCGGCCAGTTCCTGCTCACGGCGGGCACGCCCGGCAAGCGCGCGGCGCTCCCCCACTCCCGCATCCTGCTGCACCAGGGCTCGGCGGGCATCGGCGGCACCGCCGTCGACGTCGAGCTGCAGGCCGACGACCTCAGGTACACGCGCGACACCGTGCTCGGGCTCATCGCGCGCTACACGGGCCGCCCCGTCGAGCGCGTCCGCGAGGACTCGCTCCGCGACCGCTGGTACACGGCCGAGGCCGCCGTCGACTACGGCTTCATCGACCACGTCACCGAGCGGTTCGACGAGCTGTTCCCGCTCGAACCGCGCGCCGTCGCCGGGCTGGGGGTGCCCGCATGACCTCGTACACGATCCCGTACGTCGTCGAGAAGCGGGGCGGTGTCGAGCGTTCGCTCGACGTGTACAGCCGCCTGCTCTCCGAGCGCATCGTCTACCTCGGCACCGAGATCGACGACGGCGTCGCGAACGTGCTCATCGCGCAGTTCCTGCACCTCGCCTCCGAGTCGGGAGAGACCCCGATCAGCCTGTACGTGAACTCCCCCGGCGGGTCGCCGAGCGCCGCGCTCGCGGTCTACGACACCATGCGGCACATCAGGGCGGATGTCGCGACGACGTGCGTCGGACGGGCGGGCGGTCCCGCGGCCGTCCTCCTCGCCGGTGGGGCGCCGGGGCAGCGCTCGATGCTGCCGCACAGCACGGTGACGCTGCACCAGCCCTCGACGCAGGGACGCGGTACCGTGCCCGACCTCATCCTGCACGCCGACGAGGTGCTGCGCGTGCGTGCCGAGCTCGAGGTCGCACTCGCGGCCGACACGGGACGCACCGCGGCGCAGCTGCGCGCCGACACGGACCGCGACCTGATCCTGCCCGCGCAGGCGGCCGTCGAGTACGGGCTCGCCGACCACGTGCTCACCGCGCAGGTGCCCGTCGGCCTGGTCGCGGGTCAGGCGGCCAGGAGGTAGGCGCCCGGCGGCGCCGTCGCGGGCGAGGGCGCCGTCACGGGCGCGAACGGCGCGGTCGCGTCGCGCGAGGCGGTCAGGTCGAGCAGCCGGGCCCGTCGGCGGGCCGTCTCGGCCTCCCGGGCCGACCGCTCCGAGAGCCGCCCGGCGACACGGCCGACCACGTCGACGAGCTCGAGACCGAGCGCGTCGACCACCGCCGAGAGCAGCTCCGACGAGGCCTCCTTGCGGCCGCGCTCGATCTCGGAGAGGTACTGCGGCGACACGCCGGCGGTGCGGGCCACCTCGGTGAGGATGCGCTCCTGCTCGCGACGCTCGTCGCGGAGCACCTCGCCGAGCACGTCCCGCCACAGCGGCCTCGATCGCGGCGCGGTCTCGACGGTGCGTGCCGGGAACTCGATCGTCTCGCCCATGTGCCGAGGCTACGCACCGCCGCCGACGGCGGACAGGGCGATCCGCTCTCAGCAGAATCCCCGTCGCGATGGCGTCGGGGAGCACGACCGCGGCGGGGTGGGCCAGCCACTCGTCGACGCAGCGGTCGGCGGCATGCCGGCTACGCCGGCTCGTAGGTGAGGCAGTCGCCGCGACCTCAGAGCAGCCAGGGGTCGATGCCGGGATCCGCGGTGCGAGGTGGATCGGCGAGCGCCGGCGGCGGCGGCATCCGTCGGCGGGCGCGGCCCGCCATCCACCCGCGCACGGCGCCGGACGCACCGGTCGCGCCGGCGCCGAGCCGGACGAACCGGCGGGAGGGCGGCCCGGTCGGGACATCGGCCGGCAGCGACGACGCGGCCACGATCCATCCGGGCATCCCGAGCAGGCGGAGCACGCGCGCGAGTCGCTCGGACTCGAAAACGCTGTCCGAGTCGAGCGGCTCCTCGAGCACCTCCGCGAGGTCCTCGCCCGCGTCGGGCCGGCCGGCCGCGGTCGCGAACGCGAACGCGTGGTCGGCTCCGAAGGGTTCGTCCAGCACGTCCTCGTCGGCTCCGGGTTCGTGCGACGGGTCACTGGAGTACCGCCCGAGTTCCTCGCCGCCGCTCCAGGCGGCCAGCACGAGCTGGCGGTCGAGGCGCACGCGGATCGCGACCGCGACGGCGTCGAGGGTCGCGGCGAGCGCGGCCGCCGTCTCGAGCACCCCGCGTCGCCCGGAGGCGACCGTGCCGTCGCCGGGCACGGCGAGGGCGACCACCCAGTCCTCGGCGGGCGGTGCGAGCCACCCCGTGAAGCCGAGCTCGCCGAGCGCCGCGAGTACTTCCTCCCACGGTGCGGCGCCGGCCGGCACGAGCACCGCCGCGTAGCTCTCGCCGCCGGGCGGCTCGGAGTCGGCGGGAACGCCGGGTACGGGGAGCGTCATGCCTCGATCATCCTCCTGCGCGCCCGCGCCGTCAGCCGCCCTCGGCCGGTGGCTCGTCCTCGGCCGTGAGCTCGAGCACGAGCGCGTTCTCGGGCGCGAGGAGCGGCATGGGCAGGCCGACCTCCTCGAGCACCCGCCCGGGAAGCCGCACCTCGCCGCGCGCGAACCACGGCGGGTCCGCGTCCTGGATCGCGCGCACGGGCCCGAGGTCGACGCGGCGCACGCGGTAGTCGACGGCCGGGTCGAGTCCGGGCATCCGCACCGCCGGAGGAAGCGCCCCGTGGGGCGTCCCCACGACCGCGATCGACATGACGGCGTGCCGGCGGTCGGACGCGACGACGCCGTGCACCACCTGCGCGGCGTCGCCCGCGTCCCCTCGCACCACGCGTCCGGAGTGCAGCAGCCCTCGGAGACGGCGGTAGGTCGCCGTCCACGCCGCGACGGCGGTCAGGTCCGCCTCGGTCGCGGTCCCGAGGTTCCACTCGATTCCGGCGCTGCCGAAGAGCGCGGTCGCGAGCCGGAAGGAGAGCTCGGAGGTGCGTCCCGTCGTGTGCGCCCGCTCCGCCCCGAGATGGGAGCCGAGGTACTCGGGCGGCACGACGAGGCCCGTGAAGCGCTGGATGGACTGGCGTTCGAGCGGGTCGTTGGTGTCGCTCGTCCAGACGCGGTCGGTGCGTTCGAGGATGCCGAGGTCGACGCGCGCTCCGCCGGAGGCGCACGACTCGATCTCGACGCCGGGGTGCGCGGCTCGCACCCGGTCGATCAGGGCGTAGAGGGCCGCGGTCTGGGCGTGCGCCGATCCGCCGAGCAGGTCGCGGTTGTGGTCCCACTTCAGGTAGCGGATGTCGTGCGCCGCGAGCAGCGCGTCCAGCGCGTCGAACACGTGGTCGGCGGCGCCGGGTGCGGTGAGGTCGAGCACGCGCTGCGAGCGCCATTCGGGGTCCTCCGGGCGACCGAGGACCCACTCCGGATGCTCGCGCGCCAGCTCGGAATCGGCGCTGATCATCTCGGGCTCGACCCAGAGCCCGAACTCCATTCCGGCCGACGCGACGCGATCGACGAGCGGCCCGAGCCCGTCGGGCCAGACGGCCGGGTCGACGGTCCAGTCGCCGAGTGCGCGGCGGTCGTCGCGACGGCCGAGGAACCAGCCGTCGTCGAGCACGAACCGCTCGACCCCCACCCGCTCGGCGGCCGCGATCAGCGGCTCGAGCCGGTCGAGCGAGTGGTCGAAGTAGACGGCCTCCCACGTGTTGAGCGTGACCGGACGCGGCCGTCCGCCGATGGTCGACCACGACCGGATCCACGGGTGCAGCCGATCGGAGATCCCGTCGAGCCCGGTCGTGGAGTGCACCGCGACGACCCAGGGCGAACTCGCCTCCTCGCCCGGCTCGAGCACGAGCTCGCCCGGGGCGAGGAGTTCGCCGCCGCCGAGCGTCGTCGGGCCGAGCGCGCTGCGCTCCGCCCACGCCTCGGTGTCGCCCGACCAGGCGACGTGCATCGCCCACACCTCGCCGTGTCGGAACCCGAACCCGGGCGTGCCGGCCGCGATCAGGAAGGCGTCGTCGTGACCGCCGCGTCCGTGGCGGGATTCCCGGGCGTGCACGCCGTGCTCTAGCGGCCTGCGGATCGGGCGGCGTTCGCGCGCCCACAGCCCGCTGAAGTCGAGCAGTTCCGCGGCACGGGCCGGGACGGGGAGCACCGTCGCGAGCCGCGCGAGCGACAGCCGGCCCGCTCCGCGGTTGGCGATGCGGTGGCGGGCCCGGAGCACTCCCTCCGGCGCCAGCTCGAGGCGCGTCGAGACGGCCACCCCGGCCTCGTCGTCCACGACCTCGAACGCGATCGCACCGCCCGTGACATCCGCCCCTGCGGACGTCCCGACGACCTCGCCGTTCCCCGCCGAGCGTCCGCCGACCACCTCCAGGGACCCGGGCACGAGCCGCAGGTGCGGCGCACGGAGCGCCGCGGCTGCCTTCATTCCGTCGACGGCGGCGTCGCGCGATGCCTCGAGCCCCGGGCGTCCCGACCAGCCCTCGCCCAACGTGGGCACGAGGCCGACCCGCAATGGCACGTCGATCGACGACGGCGGAACGGCCGGGACGGAGGCCTCGGCCAGGGCGATGAGGGCGTGCGGCCCGAGGGCACCGAGGTCGCTCCCCCAGTGCAGCACGGCGGGCACGCCCGTGCCGCGGGCGTCGACGATGAGGCTGACGCCCGCGGCACGGAGGTGATGGATCACGGCGAGAGGCTACTCGGCGACCGGGATGGACTGCGCCTCGAGCGTCGAGATCGTCGAGGCCTGCCCCTTCTCGAGCGCTTCGGCGAGCGTGCCGCTGCCGGAGGCCGCGGCCTTGAACCCGTCGGAGACGTCGGCGTAGGTCTGGGTCATCGTCGGGCCCCACACGAAGTCCGGGTTGACCTGGGCCGCGGCCTCGGCGAAGACGTCGTAGATCGGCTGGCCGCCGTAGAACTCGACGCCCTCGGTGAGGGTCGGCAGCTCGAGGCCCGCCGTCGTGGCCGGGTAGATGGCCGCGGTCTGGTTCAGCGACGTGAGCGCCTCATCCGAGGTGTTCAGCCACAGCGCGAACTTCGCCGCCTCGTAGAGGTGGTCGGTGCCGTTGAAGACGGCGATCGACGAACCGCCCCAGTTGCCGGCCGCGGCATCGCCGTCCTCCCACTGCGGGGCGAGGGCGACCGACCAGTCGCCGGCGGTGTCGGGTGCGCCCGACGAGATGGAGTTCGCACCCCACACGGCGGAGTTCCACGTCCAGACCTCGCCCGAGTTGTAGGCGTTGTTCCACTCGTCGGTCCACGCCGGGTACGTCGAGACGAGGTCGTTCTCGATGAGGTCCTGCCAGTAGTCGGCCACCTTCACGGACTCGTCGCTCGTGAGCTCGACCGTCCAGGCGTCGCCGTCGTTGGCGAACCACTCGCCGCCGGCCTGCCAGACGAAGCCGGCGAACTGGTTGATGTCGGTCTGCGAGAAGTTGGTGATGTAGCCGCCCTGCTCGCGGATCTTCACCGCGGCGTCGCGGTACTCGTCCCACGTCGTCGGCACGTCGATGCCGTTCTGCTCGAACAGGTCGCTGCGGTAGAACAGCGCCATCGGCCCCTGGTCCTGCGGGATGCCGTACACCTCGTCCTCGGTGCCCAGGGTGACCTGGCCCCACGTCCAGTCGAGGAACTGGTCCTCGGCCGAGACGACGTCCTCGCAGGCGGCCAGGTTCTCGAGTCCGTCCTGCACGCGGAAGTTCGGCAGCGCGTCGTACTCGATCTGGCCGAGGTCGGGGGCGTTGCCCGCCTCGAGCTGGTTGAAGAAGTTCTGGTAGGTGCCGGCGTTGCCGGACGGGCCGGTCTGCACCTCGACCTGGATGTCGGGGTTCGCCTCGTTCCAGATCGCGACGGCGTCCTCGATGCCCGGGATCCAGCTGGTGAACGTGAGCGTGACGTCCTCGCCCGCGGGCTCGCAGGACGCCGCGTCGCCGCCCGAGCCGGAGTCACCCGCGGCGCAGCCCGTCAGGGCCAGCGCGGCGGACGTGAGCAGGGCTGCGGTGACCGCTCGTTTCGTGTGACGCATGAGCTTTCCTTCTCTCGGTGGTGGTCCCGGATGCCGCCGGGTCGGGGGTCTACTTGATGGCGCCGGTGCCGAGGCCGGTGCGCCAGTACCGCTGCAGCAGCAGGAACGTGATGATCAGCGGGACGATGGACAGCAGCGAGCCGACGAGCACGAACGTGCGCAGCTCGGGGAACTGGTTGATGGTCGAGTTCCACGCGTACAGGCCGTACGTGACCGGGAACAACTCCTCGCTGCGCAGCATGATGAGCGGGAGGAAGAAGTTGTTCCAGATGGTGACGAACTGGAACAGGAACACCGTGATGAGCGCGGGGAACATGAGGCGGATCGACACGGTGAAGAACGTGCGGAGCTCGCCCGCGCCATCCAGCCGACTCGCCTCGAGCAGTTCGTCTGGGACGGATGCCTCGGCGAACACCCGCGCGAGGTAGACGCCGAACGGGCTCACCACGCTCGGCAGGAACACCGCCCAGAAGGTGTCGGTGAGCTGCACGCGGCTGAAGAGCAGGAACAGCGGCAGCGCGAGTGCGGTCGCGGGGACGAGGACTCCGCCGAGCACGATGTTGAAGATCGTCTCGCGGCCGGGGAACCGGTACTTCGCGAGGGCGTAGCCGCACATGCCGGCGAGCACGGTCGCCACCACCGCGCCGAAGCCGGCGTAGAGCAGGCTGTTGAGGATCCACTTCAGGTAGACGCCGTCGCGGTAGGCGAAGAGCGCGCCGATGTTCTGGAACAGCTGGAAGTCGGCGAACCAGAGCGGGTTCGTGCTGAACAGCTCCCCCCGCGACTTCGTCGAGGCCACGAGGAGCCACCAGATCGGCACGAGGAAGTAGAGCGTGAAGATCGCCATGACGAGCATGGCGCCCGATCGGGAGAGCAGGCTCTCGCGCGGGCCGCGCCCGCGCGCGGCACCGGGATGCGCGTCGCCGTCGCGGCCGATGCCGCGCGGGTTCACCGCGGCCACCGCCGACGTGGCGTCGGGTTCGATCGAGGTGCTCATGCGTCTGTTCCGCCCCGTCGGGTGAATCTGAGGAACGCGAACGAGAGGATGAACGTCGCGAGCGCGAGCACCACCGAGAACGCGGCGGCGAGCGAGACGTTCGGGATCGAGCTCGTGGCGTAGATCGTCATGTTCGGCGTGTACGTGCTCGTCACCGCCGAGCTGAACGAGCGGAACGTCTGGGGCTCGGCCAGCAGCTGCAGCGTGCCGATGATCGACAGCACCGCCGTCAGCACGAGCGCCGGCCGCACGAGCGGGATCTTGATCGACCAGGCGATGCGCGCCTGGCCGGCGCCGTCGATCCGGGCGGCCTCGTAGATCTCCTGCGGGATCGCGAGGAGCGTCGAGTAGATGATGAGCATGTTGTAGCCGACGAAGACCCAGGTCACGACGTTCGCGATGGCCCACAGCACGAAGTCGGCAGAGAGGAGGTCGATTCGGCTCGTGACGGCCTCGAACGGCGAGAGGTTCGGGGAGTAGAGGAAGCCCCACATGATGGCCGCGATGACGCCGGGCACGGCGTACGGTGCGAAGAACGCGAGGCGGAAGAACTTCTTGCCTCGGATGAGCGGCGAATCGAGCAGGAGTGCGAACAGCAGCGCGAGGCCGAGCATGACGGGCACCTGCACGATGCCGAAGGTCAGCACGCGGCCGACCGAGGTCCAGAACGCCTCGTTCTGGAAGACGAGCGCGTACTGCTGGAGGCCGCCGAAGACCTCGCGCGCCTCGCCGAACGTCCCCTCCCGTTCCACGACGAGGAGGGACTGCCAGATGGCGACGCCGATCGGCACCAGGTAGAACAGCACGAACAGCGCCGCGAAGGGCGCGACGAACGCGACGATCGCCCAGGGGTGCTGGATCCTGCGCCGTCGAGCCGGTCCGGGTCTGCGGACCTGCTCCTCCGTCGCGACCCGTGTCGCGGCGGGTGTGGCTGCGGATGCGCTCATGCCGCGCCCTCCTCTCTGATCACCCGGACCTCGCCGGCGGGCACGACGATGCGCCCGCCGACGGCGGTGCCGGTCACGAGTTCGATGCCGTGCGCGTCGAACTCGACGGCGTCGGCGCCGTGGTTCACGACGAAGCGCCAGGCACGCTCGCCGTCGGTGCGCCGCGTGACCTCGACGTCGGCGGAGGCGCCCGGCTCGAACACCACTCCGGCGCCCTCGGCGACGCGACCGACGAGGTCGAGCAGGTCGTCGCGCTCGAGCAGCGTGCCGAGGTACCAGGCGTCCCCGGCGCCGGGGGCGCCGGCGGCGGCGCCGGCACGGCGGGTGACGGCCGGACGGCCCGCGGCGGGTCCGTCGGCGAAGCGGTCCACGACCTCCGCGTCCGTCGCCTCGAGGCGGTCGCTCCAGAGCGAGGCCGAGGCGCCGGACTCGAGCGTGATGGGCGTGCCGGGCAGCACCGGCGCGAACTCCTCGACGCGGACGCCCAGCAGGTCGCGCCAGGCGCCGGGATATCCGCCCATGCGCACCCGATCCTGCTCGTCGACGATCCCGCTGTAGAACGTCACGAGCGCGTGCGCACCCGAGGCGACGGCCTCGTCGAGCCTCGCGGCGTCCGCATCGGAGACGAGGTAGAGGCCGGGCGCCACCACGAGCCGGTACCCCGTGAGGTCGGCTCCGGGCCGGACCACGTCGACGCTCGCGCCGAGGTCGTGGAGCGCGCCGTACAGCGCGTGGACCTGGTCGAGGTACTCGATGGCGTGGGTCGGCCGGGTCTCGGCGTCGGAGGCCCACCACGACTCCCACGAGAACAGGAGCGCGACGTCGGCCTGCACTCGCGCGCCCGCGACCTCGTCGAGCGCACCGACGATGCGGCCGAGCTCGACGACCTCGCGCCAGAGCTCGGAGTCGGTGCCGGCGTGCGGCACGAGGGCGGAGTGGAACTTCTCCGAGCCCTGGAGCGAGGCGCGCCACTGGAAGAAGCACACCGCGTCGGCACCGCGGGCGACATGGGCGAGCGAGTTGCGAAGGAGCTGGCCCGGTTCCTTGGCGAGGTTGACGGGCTGCCAGTTGACCGACCCCGTCGAGTGCTCCATGAGGAGCCACGGCTCCCCTCCGGCGAGGCCGCGCGTGAGGTCGGCGGCGAAGGCGAGTTCCGTCCGGGGCTCGCCGAGGCGGTGGTCGAGGTAGTGGTCGTTGGCGATCACGTCCATCTCGGGTGCCCAGGACCAGTAGTCGAGGTTGCGGATGTGCGCGGTGACCATGAAGTTCGTGGTGATGGGCAGGTCGCTGCGGCGACGGATGGCGTCGGCCTCGGCCCGGTAGTGGTCGAGCAGCTGCTCGGAGGAGAACCGGTGGAAGTCGAGCACCTGCCCGGGGTTGCGGCTCGAGAGCGTGAGCTTCGGGGTGAGGATCTCGTCCCAGTCGGTGTAGCGCTGGCTCCAGAAGCTCGTGCCCCACGCGCGGTTGAGCTCGTCGATCGTGCCGTAGCGGGTGCGCAGCCAGCGACGGAAGGCGCGCGTGCTCTCCGTGCAGTGGCAGAGCGCGTTGTGGCAGCCGAGCTCGTTGGAGACGTGCCACAGCGCGACCGCGGGGTGCCGGCCGTAGCGTTCGGCCACGGCCTCGACCAGCTCGAGGGCTGCGCGCCGGAACTCGGACGAGCTCGGGCACCAGGCCTGGCGCCCGCCGGGGTAGCGGGTGGTCCCGTCCTCGACGACGGGGAGGATGTCGGGATGCCGCGTGGTCAGCCACGGCGGAGGGGACGACGTGCCCGTGCCGAGGTTGATGCGGATGCCCGCGTCGTGCAGGAGACCGACGACCTCGTCGAGGTCCGTGAAGTCGAACGCGCCGTCCGGAGCCTGCAGCGCGGCCCAGCCGAAGACGTTGACCGCGACGAGGTCGACGCCGGCCTCGCGCATGAGGCGGACGTCCTCGCGCCACGTCGCCCGGTCCCACTGCTCGGGGTTGTAGTCGCAGCCGAAGGCGATGCCCGCGTGCTGGAAACGGGGCCGGCTGGCGGCGGGAACAGCCTCGGCCTGCGGCGGCGGGGTCGGCGCCAGCGTCGTCGCGTGGTGGTCCACGGTGCTCCCGGTGATCGTCATTGACTCTGTGAACGTGCACAGATTTGGCTGGGTGAACACCTCGGGCGCTTTCTGTGAACGTACACAGAATGGCACCGCGCGGCATCCCTGTCAAGACCTCGCCGCCGATACAGTGGGTCGCATGTCGACGAAGCCGGCGCGCGCCAAGCGGGCCACCGTGCACGATGTCGCACTCGAGGCGGGCGTCTCGCGCGGCACCGTCAGCCGGTACGTCAACGGAGAGCGATACGTGTCGGCGGCCGCCCGCGAGGCGATCGAAGCGGCCATCGCGAAGGTCGGCTACGTTCCGAACACCGCAGCCCGCAACCTCGTCATGCAGCGAACCCAGGCGGTCGGCTTCATCGTGCACGAACCCCACTCGCTGTTCGTCGAGGACCCGAACATCGGCGAGATCCTCCTCGGCGCGAACACCCGGCTGTCCGAGGCGGACCACCAGATGGCGGTGCTGATCGTCGACACCGAGCGCGACACGGACCGCGTCGCGAGGTACCTCTCGGGCGGACTCGTCGACGGCGTGATCATCGTCTCGGCGCGCGCCGACGACCCGATCACGCGCGTCGTCGAACGCCTGCAGATGCCCGCCGCCTACGTCGGCCACCCGCCCGGGGCCGCCGGGACCGCGTCGTTCGTCGTCATCGACAACGTCGGCGCCGCGCGCTCGATCACCGACCGGCTCGCCGCGACGGGCCGACGACGCATCGGCATGATCGCGGCCGCCCTCGACCGCGACTCCGGCGCCGATCGGCTCGCCGGCTTCCGCGACGCGCTCGGCGACCGGTTCGACGACGCGCTCGTCGAACCCGTGCCGCTCTACTCCTACTCCGCCGGACGGGACGGCATGCGACGCCTGCTCGAGCGCGCACCCGACCTCGACGGGGTGTTCGCCGCCTCCGACGCGGTCGCCGCGGGCGCGATCGAGGCGCTGAAGGAGGCCGGGCGCCGCGTCCCGGAGGACGTCGGCGTCGTCGGCTTCGACGACAGCGCCTGGGCACGCCGCACGACGCCGCCGCTGTCGACCGTGCGCCAGCCGGCGGCGGGCCTCGGTGCCGGTGCCGCAGAACTCGTGCTCGCCCGCCTCCGCGGCGAGGACCCGCCTGCGGAACGCCGCCTCGAATGCGAGATCGTGTGGCGGGATTCGGCCTGAGCCGGAACCGTCAGCCGCGCAGGCGCCGTCGATAGGCGGCCGGAGGCTCGCCGCACCGCTCGCGGAACCGCGCATAGAACTGGCTCTGCGACCGGAACCCGGCAGCGTGCCCGACCTCGGGGACGGGCAGCTCCGACGTCAGCAGCAGGTGCTGGGCCCGTGCCACCCGGCACTGCGCGAGGTACTCCCCGATCGTGATGCCGAGGGCGCGCCGGAAGACGGTCATCGCGTGCTGCGGGGCGAGGTGGACGTGGCGCGCGACCTCCCCGACGCGGATGTCGTCCGCGGCGTGCTCCGAGATCCAGGCCGCCATGGCGGCCGCGTCCGGCCGGATGCCGACCCCGCGCTCGGCGAGCACCGGTCGCAGCTCGCCGGCGGCGATCGCCGCGCGTCGGGCGAACCCCTCGATCTCGGCGGTGGCGGCGCGAGCCGCCTCGCCGCCGTCGGCGAGTTCACCCGCCCAGACTCCGACCCGCGAGGCGAGGTCGAGTCCCGGGCGCTCGGCGACGAGGGCGATGCCCCCGCCGAGCAGGCCTCCGACGAACCCCCGGCCCAGTCCCCACCCGACGGCCGTGCCGAGCGGCACCGTGAGCCAGGACACGCGGCTCCGCGTGGCATCGGTCACCAGCTGATGCGGCCTGGCCGCCCAGAACACCGCGAGCGTTCCGGGCGGGATGACGACCGAACGCCCGTCGACGAGGTACTCCAGCACGCTCGGCGAGGCGTTGAACTCGAGGTCGTCGTGCCGATGCGCGAGGGCCATCGCCGCGGGCGCGCCATGCCAGCACGCGAGGCCGAACGACCCCGCCCCGTGCTCCGGATCCGGTTCGGCGAGACGCATGATCCCGGAATTCTCGCACGTTCTGCGAGAGGAACTGCGCGATCCTCGTCCCTACCGTGGAACCGACCCGCGAACGGAAGGACCATCATGACCATCGTCGAGCCCGACGCGCCCACCACCGGCACCGCCGCACCCGTGGCGGTCGAACATCACCTCACCCCCGAGCAGGTGCGGTTCTTCGACGAGCACGGCTACCTCGTGCTCCGCGGCCGCATCCCCGGCCCCACGCTCGCCCGCCTCCAGGCGGCGGCCGACGGCTGGATCGCCGACGGTCGCGCCCTGGGCGAGGACGACCCGGCGGCATCCGACTACCAGTGGGCGACCCGCGGTGGCAGCCGGCGCATGTTCCGCGTCGACTACCTGCACGGCAAGGGGCGGCCCGCGTCGCTCGAGCTCCTCGGCAGCCCCGAGGTGCTCGGCATCGCCGAGAGCCTGGCCGGACCGGACTTCGTGCCGACCTACGAGTCGCTGGTGTTCAAGGACGAGGGCGACGGTGCCGCCATCGACTGGCACCAGGACGCCGTGCACCCCCGCACCCACCGCATCTTCAACATCGACGTCTACCTCGACGCCTCGCGTGCCGGGGAGGGCGCCCTGCGCGTCGCACCGGGCTCCCACCTCGCCCCGGTCGACGTGTGCCAGCTGCAGGAGGAGTTCGGATGGGACGCCCCGGGCGTCATCCAGGTCGAGCTCGAACCCGGAGACGTGCTCGTGCACGACGTCATGGTCGTGCACGGCTCGGAGGCGGTCACCGGCAACCGGCTCCGCCGCACCATCTACTACGAGTTCCGTGCCGCCGAGCAGATCCTCGCCGAGGGCCCGTGGGACGCCGAGTGGGTCGACCGCCGCCTCCGGCTGCTGCCCGTCGCGCTCCGCGAGCACGCCCGTGCGAACCCGGATGCCACGGGGTTCGCCTGGCACGTCGACCCCGCCCTCCGCCCCGACGACAGCGGCGACGACGCGGCCGAGCTGCGCATCGCGCACCTCGTGCACTCGCCGGGTTCGTACTGCAGCGCAGGAAGCGTGCCGTTCACGGACTGACGGCGCCCCCGCCGTCAGCGGAGCGCCTCGGCGATCGGCGTCTCGCCGCGGTTGAAGCGGATGGTGCGACCGACCGTCGCCGGTTCGACGAGGGCCGCCGCGACGGCGTCGGCGACATCGGCGCGATCGACGTCGGAGCTCTCCTCTCCGGTCGCGTCGATCCGGCCGGTGCCGGGACCGTCGGTGAGGGTCGACGGACCGAGGATCGTGTAGTCGAGGCCCGACGCCCTGAGGTGCTCGTCGGCGTCGGCCTTCGCATCGGCGTAGTGCCGGAAGGCGCTGTCGGCGGGCACCCGGTGGTCGACGCGGGACCCGAAGTACGACACCATCACGTACCGGCCGACGCCGGCCTGCGCCGCGGCATCCATCGATCGCACGGCGGCGTCGTGGTCGACCGCGCGCGTGCGCGCCGGATCGCCGCCGCCCGCGCCCGCGGACCAGACCACCGCGTCGTGCCCGGCGATCACGTCGGCGAGACCCGGAACGTCGAGCGTCTCGACGTCGGCGACGACCGGGTTCGCACCGGTCGCGGCGACGTCGGCCTCGTGCTCCGGGTTCCGGATGACCGCGTCGACCTCGTCGCCGCGCTCCACCAGGACCCGCGCGAGCCGCAACGCGACCCGACCGTGCCCGCCGATGATCAGCACCTTCGCCATGACCAGCCTCCCCCGCCGTTCGACACCCCAACGCTACCGACGGATGCGACGGGTGGCCACCGCGGGATCCCGTCGGTCGTGGTGCTGGCGCCCGCGCACCCCGCCGCGCCAGAATGAACGCACGGACACACGGAGGTGCGCATGTCGGTCGAAACGGTGCTCTGGGGAGCCATCTTCGGGATCATGGCGGTCGGCGGGCTGGGCCTCGCGGCCTGCCTCTGGGTCTTCGCCCGAGCACCGAAGCGCTGACGCGGGTCCGCACCCGAATCCCGTCGACCCCGCCGATGACCACGCTGCAGAGCGCGGGCGTGCTGCTGTACCGACGAACGCCCGGACTCGAGGTCTTCATCGCCCACATGGGCGGCCCGTACTGGGCGGGAAAGCACGAGCGCGCCTGGTCGATGCCGAAGGGCATCATCGATCCCGGTGAGGAGCCGCGCGCGGCGGCGTTCCGGGAGTTCGAGGAGGAGGTCGGCGTCGCGGCGCCCGATGTCGGATACGTCGACCTCGGCACCGTGCGGGCCTCCGCGAAGAAGGTGCTGCACGTGTTCGCCGGGGAGTCGCCGGGGTTCGAGGTCGACGAGCTGCGCCCCGGCATGTTCGAGCTCGAGTGGCCGCCGCGTTCCGGCGTCACGGTCGCGTTCCCCGAGATCGACGAGGCCCACTGGGCCGCGGTCGACGAGGCGCGCGAACTGCTCGTCAAGGGCCAGGTCGTCGCGCTCGACCGCCTGGAGGCCCGGCTCGCCGCCGAGGCCGACGGCGTGGGCTGACGCGCGGGCGCGAGGCCGCGGCATCCGTCACTCACCCGAGGGGCGCCGACCGCGGCTCGTCCCACCCCTCCTGCGGCGTGGCGCACGTCTCGCGGAAGACGACCTGCGACGGCAGCTTGCGCTCGTGGCTGACCCAGTCGATCGCGGGCCGGCGTTGCGCCTCGGGCACGTACCCGAGCCGGTAGACGGCCATGAGCTCGAGCTCGTCGGGCACCTTCAGGAGGCGCACGATCTGCTCCCAGCGGCCGGGCACCTCCATGGGGAACGAGATGAACTGGATGCCCATGCCGAGCTCCACCGTCGTGAGCCAGATGTTCTCCATGGCCGCGCCCATGCTGAACACCGAGTAGAACGACGACAGCTGGCCCGGCCGGTACTCCGACCGGTCGAGCATGACGCCGAGGAGGAGCGGCGACCCGGCGACGAGCTTGCGGTTCTCCTCGCCGAGCGTCGTCGGCACCCCGAAGGTGTTCATGAGCTTCTGCCCGCGCTTGGTGAACACCTGGCTGGTGAACGGGCGGAGCGCCGCGGGCAGCTTGTCGAAGAGCATGCCCGAGCGCTTCTCCTCCATCTCGGCCCGGCTGAAGCGGAAGTACGGCTTGTAGCGCTCGAAGAAGGTGCCGTTCGACATGGCCTCGGTCATGCTCTCGCCCGAGATTCGCGCGACGGTCTCGATCGTGCCGCGGTCCTCGATGAGGACGAACCGCCACGGCTGGCTGTTCAGCTGCGACGGTGCGCGGCCGGCCGCCTCGATGAGGGTCCGCTGGTGCTGCTCGGAGACCGGGTCGGGGAGGAACGGCCCGTTGGTGGTCTTGCGGCGGCGGATGGCGTCGAGCAGTTCCATGGTGCTACCTCCACGAGCGGACGGCGGCGGCCGCGAGGAACGGCGCCGCCGCGAGGGCGATGAGCGGATGCCGCGTGCCGCGCGTTCCCGCGTACGGGATCACGGCGAGCGGCACGACTGCGGGAGCGAGCAGGGCGGCGGCCGCGCGGCCGGTGCGGTCGCCGGCCGCGACGCGACCGGACGGACGGATGCCGGCTCGGCTCCGTGCGCTCGCGCCCGGCCGCAGCGCCGCGGCGAGCGCGGAGACCGAGAGCGCGCACGTGGCGAGGTAGAGCGCGTGGTGCACCCACCGGAATCCGCTCGTGTCGACGAGGCCCAGGGCGACCGAGGCGCCGAGCGCGCAGTTCGCGGCGTAGGCCCCGGCGGCGGCCGTGCAGAGCACGGGCGCGGCGCCCGTCATGCGGCCGACACGTCGCTCGACCGCACGGGGGCCCTCCGTCGACCGAAGCGCCGGCGCTCGTCGATCGAGGGGTCCGGGGCATCCCAGACCTTGATGATCGCCCAGCCGACCGCCGTGAGCGGCACGGCCAGCACCGCGCCGGCGATGCCGCCGAGGATGGTGCCCGCGGTCAGCGCGACGAGCACCACGAGCGGGTGCAGCTTGAGTGATTGGGCCATGACGACGGGCTGGAGCAGGTCGCCCTCGAGCTGGTTGACGGCGATCACGATCGCGACCACGATGAGCGCCACGATGGGCCCGTTGGCGACGAGCGCTACGAGCGCGGCGAGGATCCCGGCGACCGTGGCGCCGACGAGCGGGATGAAGGCGGTGAGGAACACGACGACGGCGAGCGGCAGCGCGAGCGGGACCTGCAGGATCGCCAGGCCGATGCCGATGGCGACCGCATCGACGAGCGCCACGATCGCGGTGCCGCGCACGTAGCCGCCGAGCACCTTCACGCTGGTCTCGCCCACCCGCCGGCCGCGCTCGAGTCGTTCACCCGAGAACGGCCGCATGAAGAAGGCCCAGATGCGGTCGCCGTCCTTCAGGAAGAAGAAGAGCACGACGAGCATGAGCACGAGCCCCGTGAAGAACTCGGTGGCCCGCGAGACGCCCGTCAGGGCGCTCTGCCCGAACTCGGCGCTCGTGACGAAGTCGACGATGCTGTTGCGCCAGTCGTCGATCTGCGACTGGTCGATCGGGATGGGCAGCGACCGCACCCAGCCGAGCAGGTCGTCGAAGCCCTCGGTGGCCGACGTGGCGAGGTCGTCCCACTGCGAGCGCACGGCGAACACGATGGCCGTGACGATGCCGCCGAGCACCAGGATGCCGCCGAGCAGCGCGACCCACGCGGCGAGGATCGGCGGCATGATGCGGCGGAGCAGGGCGATGAGCGGGCTCGCCGCGGCGGCGAGGATGAGGGCGATGAGGACCGGGATGACGATGAGGGTGACGCGCGTCAGCGCGTAGATCGCGAGCGCGCCCAGCACCACGATGATGAGCACCTGCAGGCTCCGGACCGACCACCTGCCGAGGCGGTCGTTCCAGATCGGTCCGCCCGCGCCGCGGCGCGCGTGCTCGAGCAGTTGCGCGGCGTCGTCGGGGCGGTCGGCGCGAGGTTCCGGTGCGGTGCGGCGTCGGAAGAACATGGCTCGACCCTAGGGGCGCGGCGCGCCCGCGGACAGGCCTTGACGCCGGTGGGTCCGGGACCCGGTTCCGGTCGCCCGCGGCGGCGGGCAGACTGGAGCGATGGACCCGGTACAGGCGCTGGAGGAGATCGCGTCGCTGCTCGAGGTGCAGCTCGCGTCGCCGTTCAAGGCGAAGGCGTTCCGTCGCGCGGCGGGCGTGATCGGCCCGCTCCCCGACGACGAGCTCCGCGCCCGCGCCGCCGACGGGCGGTTGAAGCGGACGCCCGGAATCGGCGACTCGAGCCTCGGGGTCATCGTCGAGGCGCTCGACGGGAAGGTGCCGGGCTACCTCGCCGACCTCCGCGAGAAGGCGGGCGTCGAGGCCGCGACGGGCCTGCGCGCACTCCTCCGCGGCGACCTGCACGCCCACTCCGACTGGTCGGACGGCACGACGAGCATCGCCGCCATGGCGCGCGCCGCGGCATCCGCCGGGCTCGAGTACTTCGCCCTCACCGACCACTCGCCGAACCTGCGCGTCGCGAACGGCCTCTCTCCCGAGCGGCTCGAGTCGCAGCTCGAGATCGTGGGCGCGCTGAACGCGGGGCTCGGCGAGCCCGGTCGCGACGAGGGCGAGCGCGGGGCGCGCGACCGCGGCGACCTCGGTGTGCGGATCCTCACCGGCATCGAGGTCGACATCCTCGAGGACGGCTCGCTCGACCAGCGCCCCGACCTCCTGGACCGCCTCGACGTGGTCGTCGCCAGCGTGCACTCGAAGCTCCGCGCACCGCGTGACGAGATGACCAAGCGGATGCTGCGGGCCATCCGCGACCCGCGCATGAACGTCCTCGGCCACTGCACGGGCCGGCTCGTGCAGGGTTCGCGCGGAACGAGGCCCCAGTCGGAGTTCGACGCCGAGGCCGTGTTCGCCGCGTGCGCCGAGCACGACGTCGCGGTCGAGATCAACTCGCGCCCCGAGCGCCAGGACCCGCCCGACGACCTCATCGCGGTCGCGCTCGAGGCGGGCTGCCGCTTCGCGATCGACAGCGACGGGCACGCGCCCGGCCACTTCGGGTTCCTCGCGCTCGGGGCAGCGCGCGCCGAGGCGGCGGGCATCCCAGCGGAGCGCATCGTCACGACCTGGGACGCCGACCGGCTCGTCGACTGGGCGGGATCGAAGAAGCGGGTCGCCCCCTAGTCGTCCGACGCGACGGAGTCGACGGTCTGCGACGGGCGCGTCTCGACGGCCGAGCCCGAGCGCTCCACCAGCCAGTCCAGCACCTCGGGCACCGCGACGCGCCCGGACCCGGTTATCGCTCGACCGCCTTGCGGTCGTCTCGACGCGTCACGAGCCACCTCAGCCAGAAGAAGACGGCGACCGCGACGACCGCGACGATCACGAGCTTCACGACGAACCAGAGCACGCTGAAGACGACGTCGACGAGGATCCATGCGATCACGACGGCGGCGATGACGCCGAGGACGGTCCAGACGGTGCGGCTCATCCTCCGAGCCTAGTCAGGCTCGCGGACGGGTCGACCAGACCGCGAGCGCGACGAGCATCGGCTGGAAGAACAGCCGGATGAACCGTGCGCGGTCGCTCGTCAGGCCGAACGCATCGCGGCGCTCGCGCCACTGCGCGACGTTGCCGGGGAACACCGCGGTGAAGAACGCGGCGATGAGCCAGCCGATGCGCGAGCGTTCGCGCGGCAGCGCGACGAGGGCCGCACCGAGGCCGATCTCGGCGACGCCCGAACCGACGACCACCGCATCGGCGTCCAGCGGCACCCACGTGGGCACCTGCGCGCGGAACTCGCGTCGCGCCCAGAACAGGTGGCTGACGCCGGCGAACACGAGGAAGGCCGCGAGCGTCCACCGCGCGGCGGTCCGCGCGGGCGTGGACGGGGGAACGGGAGCAGGCCGGGTCATGACTCGAGCCTAGGGACCGGGTGCGACGACGTCAGCCCTGCACGCGCCCCGACTTCGCCGCGATGCGCTTGAGGAGCGGAGGCCTGGCGGCGAACCACGCCGCCACCATGGCGACCACCGACAACGAGAACACCGCGAAGCCGATCCAGTCGTCGGCGTCGCGCGCCGCGTACATCTGGTTCAGCTTGCGCAGCGCGCCCGTGGAGAGCACGAGCACGACGTGCACGAACGTGAACGCGAGGAAGAACAGCATCACCGGGTAGTGGATGGCGCGAGCCGTCCGCTCGCTCTTCGCCGACGCCCAGCGGCCTTCGACCGGCCAGATCGACGAGAGCCGTAGCCCGGTGACGAGCGCGAGCGGCGCCGCGATGAACACGACCGTGAAGTACGCCAGCTGCTGGAGGGCGTTGTAGACGATCCAGGAGTCCTCGGTCGGCCACTCGAGCGACGCGTACTGCAGCGCGGCCGAGATCGCGTTCGGGACCACGGCCCAGTCGGTCGGCACGATCCGCAGCCACTGGCCGGTCGCGAACAGCAGCACCACGTAGGTGATGCCGACGAGCACCCAGAGCGCGTCGAGCCAGAGGTGGAACCAGAGCCAGATGCCGAGGCGGCGCGGCGCGCGCTTCGTGCGCGGCCACCGCGTGTTGTCGCGCGTCCAGAACCCGGGCGGGCGGCGCTTGCCGCGCAGCTCGAGGCCGGTCTTCACGAGCAGAACCAGGAAGAACGCGTTGAGGAAGTGCTGCCAGCCGAGCCACCATGGGATGCCGACGGGCGTGCCCTCGGGGGGCGGCACGATGCCGGGGTACGCGTCGAGGAACGCCTCGACGGCGGGCAGCCCGACCAGGAGCCGGGCGATCACGATGCCGACCACCAGCGCGACCAGGACGATCACGGTCCCCCAGAGCACGCGCGTGCGCTGCGCCTTCCACCATTCGGCGGCGCGGGCGGACGTGGTGGGGCTCGTGGTCATGCGGCGTCGGGTCCTTCTCCAACGGATGCCGGCACCGGCCGGCTGCCGGGCGGCGCGTGCGCACCGGGCGTGAAACGGATGCCTCCGACGATATCGCCGTCGGCTGGGAGCGCGTGACGCGCGCGCAACACCGCGTCGCACCTGGCGGCCCACCTATGCTGGCCCGATGCTGCACGATCTCGTCGACGGAGCCCGGATGCTGTTCCGCGGCTTCGCGTTCTGGCGTCGCGACCCGGGCGTGATGCTGCTCGGCCTCGTGCCGGCGGCGATCGTGTTCGCGGCGCTCGTCTGGGGGCTCGTGGCGCTCGGAGTCGGGCTGCCCGGGCTCATCGACCTCGCCACACCCTTCGCCGATGCCTGGCAGGAGTTCTGGCGGCTCGCGTTCCGCACGCTCGTCGCGGTCGTCGTGTTCGCGGGGGCGGCGGTGCTCGCCGTCGTCACCTTCACCGCGCTGACGCTCATCGTCGGCGACCCGTTCTACGAGCGCATCTGGGCGGCCGTCGAGACCGACGCCGCCGGCGTGGCGCCCGGCGAGGGCCCGGGGTTCTGGGCGGGAGTCCGCGGGTCGCTCGTGCTCGTGCTGCAGGGCCTGCTCTCGGCGATCGTCGTGGGACTCGTGGGGATCGTGCCGGTCGTCGGCACGGTCGCCGCCGCGATCCTCGGAGTGGTGCTCACCGGGCGCCTGCTCGCGCGCGAGCTCGCGGCGCGTGCACTCGACGCACGCGGCATCCCGCCGGAGCAGCGCCGAGCGCTGCTCCGCGCGAACCGGTGGCGGTTCCTGGGCTTCGGGATCACCACGCAGCTCTGCTTCCTCGTGCCGTTCGGCGCGATCGCGACGATGCCGGCCGCGGTCGCCGGGGCGACCCTGCTCGCACGGTCGGCGGTGGTCGATCCGCCGCAGTGACATCCGACTCCCGTGCGGTGCATCCGATCCCACGATTCCGTCGGAAGTAGGTAGTGGCGGGTCACCCTCGCGTCGCGTCGTCCGCGGCGCGGCGCGAGGCCCCGCCGGTGTCGGGGCGGGTGTTCGTCGGGGGACACGACTGCTCGCCCCGGGGACCCGGCGGCGGGTGTCGCGGCGGCAGCCCACGCACCGCGGCATCCGTCGTCGCTCGGCTCATCGCCCCTCGCGGAGCACCTCGCCGACCCACTCGGGCACGACGAGGCTCGCGAGTCCGAGTCGCGACTCCGCGAAGAACGACGTGATCTCGCTCCCGGCGAGGTTCAGCTCGAGGGTCTCGGCGCCGAACGCCGACGCCGTGAGCACGAACCCGGCCGCCGGGTGGACGGCACCCGACGTGCCGATCGCGACGAACGTCTCGCACCCGGCGAGCGCCAGGTCGATCTCGTCGAGCCCGTACGGCATCTCGCCGAACCAGACGACGTCGGGGCGCAGCATCCGCTCGCCGCAGTTCTGGCACGGCGGCCCGGGCAGCAGGTCGCCCGGCGCCTCCGAGCGGGCCTCGCACGCGAGGCACCGCACGCGGCCGAGTTCGCCGTGCATGTGCAGCACGCGCGTCGACCCGGCCCGCTCGTGCAGGTCGTCGATGTTCTGCGTGACCACGAGCAGGTCGTCGCCGAGTTCGCGCTCGAGCGCGGCGAGCGCGTCGTGGGCCGGGTTCGGGGCGACGGATGCCACGGCGCGCCGTCGCGCGTCGTAGAAGCGCTGCACCGTGTCGGGGTCCTGTTCGAAGGCCTCCGGCGTCGCGACGTCCTCGACGCGGTGGCCCTCCCACAGTCCGCCTGCGTCGCGGAACGTGGGCACGCCGCTCTCGGCCGAGATCCCGGCGCCCGTGAGCACGACGATGCGCGGGACTCCGCCGAGGCCGGGCGTCACGCCGTCGCCTCGGGTGCACGCCCGCGGAAGACGAGCACCCGGGTCGGTCCGAACGGGAACGACGGCACGCGCACCAGTCGCGCCTCGTCGACCTCGAACCCGGCCTCGGCGAGCGCGGCGCCCGTGTCGCGGTCCCAGTGGCATCCGTGGCAGAACCGTCGCGAGAACGGGGTCACGGCCCGCTGGATTCCGCGCTTCAGGGTGCGCGGCGGCGCGGCGACGTGGTCGACGAACACGACCGCCCCGCCCGGTCGCAGCACACGGCGCACCTCGGCGAGCGCGGCCGCCTGGTCGGTCACCGAGCACAGCACGTAGGTGCCCACGACCGCATCGACCGATGCGTCCTCGAGCGGGATCCGCTCGGCGACGGCGTCGAGCGGCTCGGCCGGATGGCGCCACTCCCGTGCCCGCGTCGCGAGCTCGACGCGTCGCTCGGCGTCGGGCTCGAGCCCGAGCCACTCCACCTCGTGGTCGAATGCGCCGAAGTTCTCGCCCTCGCCGGCACCGATCTCGAGGACCCGCCCGCGCACGCGGCCGATGGCCTCGCGCTCGAGGTCGTCGAGCTCGTCGTCGGTGATGAGCGGGGGCCGCGTGGCATCCATCACAGGTCATGCGACCACGCGGCGCCCCGCTCGTCAAGCGGTCGGCCCGCCGCTCAGCGATACGCGCTCCGCGACGCAGCCAGGCAGCCGGGGAGCTGCGCTTCCTCGAACACGTCGACGGGGTCGGCTCGGCCGATGGTCTCGCCCTGCTCGCGCGACGATGGGCCGTCCAGTCCATCACGGCCGGCGCGGCCGGTTACGGCGCGCTGGCGCACCTCGACCCCGCGACACTCGACGATCCCGTGGTCGGCCGGGCCGCGGCACCCGGCGACCCCGCAGCAGTGGCGATCATCGCGCGCACGAACCCCGGGCGCGGCAGGATGGAGGCATGTCGTCCCTCAGCGATCTCAGAGCGGTCGGCTCGGCGTTCGCTGCGATCGCCGCATCGACCGACCCCGAGGCACCCGTGCGATCGGCGATCTGGCCCACCGCGGGTCGGATCGTCGACCACCTCGGGAACATCCAGCGCTGGGCGGCCGAGGTCGTGCGCACGGGCGCACCCGCCGACCGCCGCGAGTTCCGCCGGCCGGAGGACGCCGATCGCGCGCGCTGGTTCCGCGAGGGGAGCGATGCGCTCGTGTCGGTGCTCGAGATCGCGGACCCCGAACGCACCGTGCCGATCCTGTACGGCGCGACGGGTCCGATCCGGTTCTGGCATCGACGGATGGCGCACGAGGCGACGAAGCACCTCTGGGACCTGCGCACGGCGCTCGATCCCGATCCACGCTTCCCGGCCGAGGTCGGCCCCGACGGCCGAGCCGACGCGATCGACGAGTTCGGCGACGTGTTCATGGCCGAGGCGCGCCGACGCGGCATCGAGCCCCTTGCCGGCGCGGTCGCGCTCGCCGCGACCGACACGGTCGACGCGTGGCGCGTCCGGCCGGAGTGGGTCCTCGGACGGGAGCCGGCGGAGGCGGCATCGACCCCGCCGGCCGCGGTGACGATCTCGGCCGTCGTCGGCGACCTCGCACTGCTGCTCTGGGAACGCGCGGACCTCGTCGCCGCCGACGGCCGTTTCCGCGTCGACGGGAACGCCGACGTGGCGACCGCGCTCGCAACGACGCCCGTGCACCTCTGAGCACGCGCGACGCGGCGCTGCTCGTTCGCGCGGGGTTCTTCCGGCGGTCACCGGAGCGGCCTAGCCTGAGCGCGGATCCGAACGCCAGCAGAGGAGCTCGCATGTCCATGAGACCCGATCGCCCCAGCACCGCACGCCGCACCCCGCTCGTCGCCGCCTCGGTCGCGGCGATCGCGCTGGGCGTCTCCGTCGTCGTCGCACCGGCGCACGCCGCGCCCGGCGGCGAACCCGGGCGCGCCGACACCGTCCGCGTCGCCACCTACAACCTGTCCCTCAACCGCAGCTTCGAGGGCCAGCTCGTCGACGACCTGTCGACGCCCGACAACGCGCAGGCGAAGACCGTCGCCGAGATCATCCAGCGTGCGAATCCCGACATCGTGCTGCTGAACGAGTTCGACTACGTCGAGGGCGGCGTGGCCGTCGACCTGTTCCGCGACAACTACCTCGAGGTCTCGCAGGGTGGCGCCGACCCGGTCGAGTACCCCTACGCGTTCGTCGCGCCGTCGAACACCGGCATCTCGAGCGGGTTCGACCTCAACAACAACGGCGTCGTCGGCGGCGGCGACGACGCGTTCGGCTTCGGCCTCTTCCCCGGTCAGTACGGGATGGCGGTGCTCTCGAAGCATCCGATCGACACCGAGGCCGTGCGCACGTTCCAGCACTTCCTCTGGAAGGACATGCCGGGCGCGCTGCTGCCCGACGACCCGAACACCCCCGAGCCCGCCGACTGGTACTCGCCCGAGGAGCTCGACGTGTTCCGCCTCTCGAGCAAGTCGCACTGGGACGTTCCCGTCGAGGTGAACGGCCGGACGGTGCACGTGCTCGCCTCGCACCCGACGCCGCCGACCTTCGACGGCGCCGAGGACCGCAACGGCACGCGCAACCACGACGAGATCCGCTTCTGGGCCGACTACGTGAAGCCGGGCGCGGGCTCGCGGTACATCTACGACGACGACGGCGCGACCGGCGGCTTGAAGCCCGGTTCGTCCTTCGTGATCCTCGGCGACCAGAACGCCGACCCGCTCGACGGCGACTCGGTGGATGCCGCGATCGACCAGCTCCTCGACCACCCGCGCATCAGCGACCCGATGCCCACCTCGGCGGGCGCGGTCGAGGCCGCCGCCGTACAGGGCGGAGCGAACCTGACGCACGAGGGCGACCCGGCGCTCGACACGGCCGACTTCAACGACAACCCGGCGCCCGGCAACCTGCGCGCCGACTACGTGCTGCCGTCGAAGGACCTCCGTGTGGCCGGTGCCGGCGTGTTCTGGCCGGTCCTGGCCGATCCGCTGTCGGCGCTCACGGGCACCTTCCCGTTCCCGTCGAGCGACCACCGACTCGTCTGGGTCGACCTGCACGTGCGCGGCTGACCCCGATCGCAACCGAGTGCGATTCCTGCGGTGGAGGCGCGGATCAGCGCGCACCCGACCGCAGGAATCGCACTCGAACGCTCGCGCTCAGGCCGCGCCGGGGAGGCCCGGCCCGCACCGATCGGGCACGGCCTTCACCACGCCCGGCAGCCACTCGCGCACCTCGGGCCACGCACGCGCGGTCGGCAGGCGGCGGATGAGGCCGGCGAGCGGCGCGTCGCCCGGCTCCCACGGCAGCACGCGGCTCGGCGACGCCGCGGCGACCACGCCGAGCCACCAGTGCATCCAGGTCCCCCGCAGCGACTCGGGCTCGAGCACGACGTAGTAGTCGGGCACCCGCAGCTCGTGGCGGGCGACCGCGTCGATCACCTGGTCGATCTCGATCTGCAGGACCCCGAGCGTCGAGCGCTCGTCGTAGAACTCGACCCAGGCGGATGCCACGTGGCCGAGCGGATCGCGGTCGTGCACCACGAACGGCGCGTGCGACGTCGACGACCACGTGACGACCTCGGCGTCGGTGGCATCCGTCATCTCGGCGAACGTCGCGCTCTCGACGTTCGCGAGCCCGGCGAGGGAGCCGATCGCGGCGGTCGTCTCCTCGCCCACGACGACCAGGGTGGTGCTGCCCGGTGCCTCCATTTCCGGATCATACGTCGGGCGCGGGCGGGGGCGGGAGGGGCGACACCGGCCCGTCGCACGATCGTTCCGAGATCGCAACACGGGCCCGGAGGGGCGGTCAGGCGCGCGCGCCGACCTCGACCTCGGCCGCCGGCAGCAGCGTGGGCAGCACGTCGTCGAACACCGCGCCGCCGACGGTGTGCACCTGCCACGCCGCCTCGGCGCGGACGACGCGCGAGACCGAGAGGTTGTCGAGCTTCGGGTAGCTGCGCGGGTGGTGCCCGCTGAGCTCGGCGAGCACGTGCCGGATGAGGGTGCCGTGCGCGACCGCGAGCACGCGCGCGTCGGGGTGGTCGACCGCGATGCGCTCGAGGGCGCGGATGCCGCGGGGCCCGACCTCCTCGTCCGGCTCCTTGCCCGGGAACGCGCGACCCGGCCAGCGCTCGTCGATCTCGGAGACGAGGGTGCCCTCGGCGTCGCCGAAGTCCTGCTCGACGAGGGCGTCGTACTCGGCGCCGACCGACAGTCCGAGGCCGTCGGCGAGGATGGCGGCGGTCTCGCGGGCCCGGATGAGCGGCGAGCTCACGACGAGGTCCCAGTCGGCGGGGTCGAGCAGGGCGACCGTGGCCTCGGCCTGGGACCGGCCGGTCGCGTTCAGCGGGATGTCGGTCCGGCCCTGCATGAGGCCGCGGAGGTTCCAGTCGGTCTGTCCGTGGCGGACGAGGGCGAGATGCATGGGTTCCAGCCTAGGCGGGGCCGTCTGGGCGGATGCCGCGCGGGCGCTGGATGCCGCGCGGGGATGGATGCCTGGTGGCGGGACACCTCCACGTGGACGCCGAGGGAATCTCCGTGTGCGGCACGGATGCCGCCCGTGCGCGCCGGGCGCACTCTTGGTCGCATCGACATCACCTGCACCGAAGGAGAACCCCATGACCGACACCGTCACCACGACCACGACCCCGGCGGCGCCCGCCGACGCGGCGGCCGCCGACCGCGCACTGAAGGCCAAGCATCGCGCGATGTGGGCCTCGGGCGACTACCCGACGCTCGCGAGCGACCTCATCTGGAGCCTCGGGGCGCGGCTCGTCGCGGCGGCCGACGTTCGCCCGGCCGAGCGCGTCCTCGACGTCGCGGCCGGCAGCGGCAACGTCGCGATCCCGGCCGCGCTCCGCGGCGCGACCGTCGTCGCGAGCGACCTCACGCCGGAGCTGTTCGACGCGGGCCGACGCCTCGCGACCGAGGCCGGCGCCGAGCTCGAGTGGCGCGAGGCCGACGCCGAGGCGCTGCCGTTCGGCGACGCGAGCTTCGATGCCGTGCTCTCGTGCGTCGGCGTGATGTTCGCCCCGCACCACGAGCGCGCCGCCGGCGAACTCGTCCGCGTCGTGAAGCCCGGCGGTCGCATCGGCCTGCTGAGCTGGACGCCCGAGGGCTTCATCGGCCGCATGTTCGCCGCCATGAAGCCGTTCAACGCCCCGCCGCCCGCCGGCGTGCAGCCGCCGCCGCTGTGGGGCGATGAGCAGCACGTGCGCGAGCTGCTCGGCGAGCAGGTGGCCGAGCTCTCGATGGAGCGCGGCGCACTGGTCGTCGATCGCTTCCGCACCGGCGAGGAGCTGCGCGACTACTTCAAGGCGAACTACGGCCCGACGATCGCCGTCTACGGGCGCATCGCCGACGACCCCGTGCAGGTGCGCGCCCTCGACGACGCGCTCGCGGCGCTCGGCCGCGACGCCGGGCTCGACGGCTCCGGCCGGCCCATCGAGTGGGAGTACCTGCTCGTCACCGCGCAGCGTTGAGCCGCGCGTCCCGCTGAGCCCTCACCCCGGCGGAGCCGACATCGTTCCCCCTTCGATCCCCGTGAACCATCTCCGAAGGAGCATCACCGCCATGTACCTCAGCGAGGACTACCAGGTGTTCACGTTGCACCGGGCCGGCGAGCACCGGCTGCAGCGCGAACTCGAACTGCGACGGCAGGTCGCCGAGCGCATCGCCGAAGCGGCGGCCGAGGCGGCCGACGCAGAGGCCGGCGACGGCGTGACGGATGGCGCGCGCCACCGCCGCGGCATCCGGCAACTGCTGCCCCGGCGCCTGCGCCCGCTCTCGCCGACGCGCCCCGCGATCGGGCCGGGCGCCGCGTGAGCCGGTCCGGCACCGCGCACCGGGGATGGACTTCCGGTCCGTCCCCGGTGCGGATCGCCCGATCCGGGCCTAGAATCGGCGCCGTGGCGGGGCAGACGCTGACCCCGCGCGAGAGCGCGATCCTCGCCGCCGTCGAGCGGCGACTGAGCAACCCCGAGATCGCATCGGAGTTGTTCATCTCCGTGCGCACGGTGGAGAGCCACATCGCGAGCCTGCGCCGCAAGCTCGGCGCGGAGAGCCGGGCCGACCTGGTCGCCGCAGCGAGCGAGCGCCGCGAGGCATCCGTTCGCCTGCCCGACACGCGCTTCATCGGCCGCGAGGCCGAACTCGACGAGCTCACCGCGCTGCTCGATGCGCACCGGTGCGTGTCGATCACCGGTCCGGGCGGCGTCGGCAAGACGCGGCTCGCGCTCGAGTTCGCGGCGCGCCGGCACGGCGAGGGCTCGCCCGTCGTGATCGAGCTCGAGCACGCCGAGCCGGACGACGTGGTGCCGCGAATGGCGCGCGCGCTCGACCTCGAGGCGGTGCCCGGCGCCGACGTCCTCTCCTCCGTCGCCACGGCGCTCGCGTCGCGTCCGTACCTGCTCGTGCTCGACAACATCGACCGCGTCGGCGACGCCGTGCAGGCCGCCGCGCACCGGCTGCTCCGCGAGGCGCGGCAGCTGCGCATCCTCGGCACCACGCGCACGCCGTTCGGCGACGACGCGGAGCACGTGTACGCACTCGAGCCTCTGCCCGTCGAGGGCACGGATGCCTCGGCCGTCGCGATGCTCCTCGACCGCCTGAACGCGTACGGCGTCCCGCCGACGGCGGGCGAGCGCGAGCTCGCGGAACGCATCTGCGCGCGCCTGGACGGCCTGCCGCTCGCGATCGAGCTCGCCGCCACCGTGTCGCGGCACCTCGGGCTCGAGGAGCTCGCCGAGCGGCTGGATCGCGACTTCGCCTCGCTCGACCGCGCCGCGCCGCGCGGACGCCACCGCACGCTCGAGACGACGTTCGAGTGGACGTGGGACCTCCTCGAGGACGACGAGCGCGACGTGCTCTGCCGTCTCGCGGCCCTGCCCCGGACGTTCGACGTCGAACTCGCGACCGCGGTGACGCATCCGGGCGCCGAGGGCGTCCTGTTCCGGCTGCTCGACCACTCGATGGTCGTGCCGACCGGCGGCACGCCGCGCCGGTTCCGCCTCCTCGCCGTCATGCGCGAGTTCGTGCGGGCCCGGACCGACCCGGCGGTGATCCGGGAGGTGCTCGAGCGCCATGCCGAGTACCACGCGGAGGTCGCCGCGCAGTTCGTCGAGCACGCCCGCGTCGACGACAGCGACGAGGCGATGCAGCTCTCGATCCGGTTGTGCCCCGAGGTGAACGCGGCGCTCCGCTGGGCGATCGCGGCGCGGCATCCGTCGGCCAGGTCGCTCGCCGCCTCGCTCTCGGTCGGCGTCGAGCAGTACGGATCCGACGTCGACAGCGTGCGCTCGCTCGCGATGGCCGCTCGCGACGCGCACGTCGTCGAGGGCGCGGCGCCCGGTGAGCTGTTCGTGCTCGGCGCGGGCATCGCCTACCTCGACCTGCCGCTCGTCGACGACCTCGCCCGGCGCGCGCTCGCGACCGCGGAGGCGCGCGGCGACGCCGTCTCGCTCCTCGACGCCCACCACCTCGCGGGCCTCTCCGACGCCTACCTCGACCGCGGCGAGTCGGCGCTCGAGCACCTCGCCGAGGCCGAGCGGCTCGCCATCGAGCTGGGCGACGACTGGTCGCTCGCCTCGATCCACCAGTTCCGCGGCATCGCACTGCACGGCGCCTCGCTCGACGACCCGGCCGCGGCCGTCGCCGAGTTCGACGCCGCGATGCGCGCCTACGCCATCGCGGGCGACGCGATGCACGTCAACAACGCGCGGTACATGATGGCGTCGGTCGCCGCGCAGGCGCGGCTCGAGCCCGAGCGCACCGCGGTCTGGGCGGCGGAGTGCGCGGCCTACGCGCGCCGCGCGAGCAATGCCCACGAACTGGCGCACGCCGCGCTCGTGCAGCAGACCCTCGGCGTGCCGGATGCCGCGCTGCCGCTCGACGAGCTCGAGGCCTCGCTCCGCGCGCTCGGCGACGTGCGCTGCCTGACCCGCACGCTGCTGCTCACGGCCGAGCGCGCCCCGACGCCGGGCGCTCGGCTCCCGAGGCTCGAGGAGGCGCTGGCCCTCGCCGAGTCGGCCGGCGACGACGCGAACCGGGTGACCGCGCTCACGGATCTCGTCGACGCGTACTGGGCGGCTGGCGACGTCACGCGGGCGCGCACGGCGCTCGGGCGGCTCGAGGCGATCGCCGGGGCGGATGCCGCGGCATCCGCCCGCGCACTCCTGGATGCCTGAGGACGCACCGGCGAGCGTTGACCGGCCCGCTGCCGCGGCATCCGCTCGCCTGACTTCATCAGCGCATGAGAATCCGCCGGTCGGGCCCGCTGGCGGGCCCGTCCCGCGGATTCTCATGCGCTGGGATTTCCGGTCGGACCGACGCGGGTGGTCGACATCCGGTTCGGGAGGCTCGACATCTCGACGCGCGGATGGCGGAGGGCTACCGTGGCCCGCGGAAGGGAGCACGACCATGGGCATCCTCGCCGTCGACCTGTTCATCACGCTCGACGGGGTCTACCAGGCCCCGGGCGGGCCCGAGGAGGACCCCGAGCACGGCTTCGCATTCGGCGGGTGGCAGGCGCCGTACATCGACGAGAGATCGGGCGAGGTGATCGGCGCGGGCATCGACCGGCTCGACGCGTTGATGCTCGGGCGCAAGACGTACGACATCTTCGCCGACTACTGGCCGCGGCACACCGACACCCAGGTCGGCGCGAAGTTCGCGGAGGTGCCGAAGTTCGTCGCCTCGCACACGCTGAGCGACCCGACCTGGTCGGGCACGACGGTCGTGACGGATGTCGCGGCGGAGGTTCCGCCCATCAAGGAACGGTTCGACGAGATCCACGTGATCGGCAGCGGCGACCTCGCACGCTCGCTGCTCGCCGCCGACCTCGTCGACCGGCTGAACCTGTACCTCTACCCGATCGCGTTCGGCAGCGGCAAGCGGCTCTTCGACGAGGGCACGGTGCCCGCCGCGTTCACGCTCGCCGAGCCTCCGATCGCGTTCCCGAAGGGCGCCGTCGCGCTCGTCTACGAGCGCGCGGGCGTGCCGGTCACGGGCATCGACATGGACCCCGAGGGACGATAGCCGCACGCCGCGACGTCAGTCGAGCTCCTGGAAGATCGTGAGCTGCAGGCCGGCCGGCGCTCGCACCCGTCCGTTCACCGAACGCCAGGGCGTCTCGCGAGCGGATGCCTCGAGCTCGGCGCCCGCCGCGACGAGCTCGTCGGTCACGGCCGCCGCATCCTTCACCTCGAGCGCGACGCGGATGCGATCGCTCCGACCTCCGTCGGTCTCGACGCGGTCGATGAACCGCACCTGGGCGGGGTTGGAGAGCTCGAGCGTCGCCCGACCGGCGTCGAGGATTCGCACCTCGGCGCCGCCGTCACCGCTGTAGGCCTCCTGCTCGGGCATGCCGAGCACGTCGCGGAAGAACGCGAGCGCCGCCTCGAAGTCCTCGGCCTCGACGACGAGCCGGAGCTGACGGACCCGCCCGCCGCCGGCCGGGGCGCCCGACCCCGGGGCGCCCCTCCCCGTGCCGCCCGAACCCGCACCCACGCCATCCGTCATGCCGTTCCCCCTTCGTCGCCGCCGCGGAGCAGCGCCCGCAGCGTCTGGATCGTGTCGGTCTCGCCCGGCTCCTTGTCGGGGCGGTACCCCTTCACGCGCACGAAGCGCAGCGCGATGCCGCCCGGGTAGCGGCTCGAGCGCTGCACGCCGTCGATCGCGATCTCGACCACCGTGATCGGCGACACGAACACCGTGCTCGCGGTGCGCCGCGTCTCGATCTCGGGGAACCGCTCGGTCTGGAACCGCAGCAGCTCGTCGGTGAGCCCCTTGAAGGTCTTGCCGACCATCACGAACCCGCCGGGCTCGCCGAACTCCCCGTCGGGGTCGCGGGCGCCGAGGTGCAGGTTGGAGAGCCATCCGGTGCGCCGGCCCGAGCCCCACTCGGCGCCGAGCACGATGAGGTCGTAGGTCAGCACGGGCTTCACCTTGATCCAGCTGGCGCCGCGCCGACCGGCCGCGTAGGGCGCGCCCACACCCTTCACGACGACGCCCTCGTGCCCCGCGGCGAGCGCGTTGCGCGCGACGCGCTCGGCGGCCGCGGCATCGGAGGTCACCTCGCCGGGGATGCGGTGCTCCCCCGCGACGCGCTCGAGTTCGACGAGGCGCGACGCGAGCGGTTCGTCGATGAGGTCGCGCCCGTCGACGTGCAGCACGTCGAAGAACCACGGATGCAGCAGCACCTCGCGCGCGGCCTCGGCGCCGAAGCGCGACATCGTGTCCTGGAACGGTCGCGGCGCGCCCGCCTCGTCGAGCGCGAGCGTCTCGCCGTCGAGGATGAGCTCGCGCGCGGGCAGGCCGCGCACGACGTCGACCACCTCGGGCACGCGGTGCGTGATGTCCGCGAGGTTCCGCGTGAACACACGCACGTCGTCGCCCGACCGGTGCACCTGGATGCGCGCTCCGTCGAGCTTGAACTCGACGGATGCCTCGCCCACCTGCTCGAGCGCGGCAGCGGCGCTCGGCGCGGTGCCGGCCAGCATCGGCAGCACCGGGCGACCGACCCGGAGGCCGACGGCCTCGAGCTCGCCCGACGCGCCCGTGAGCGCGATGCGCGCGGTCTCGCCGAGGTCGCCCGAGAGCATCGCGGCGCGGCGCACGACGTCGCCCGGGCGATCGGCGGCGCGTGCGATGGCGTCGGTCAGCACGCCCTCGAGCGCGCCCGTGCGGAGCTCGCCGAGGATGACCCGGGAGACGAAGCCCTGCTCGCGGTCGGTCGCGCGCGAGCCGAGATCGGCGAGCACCGCCGCACGCTCGGCGGCCGAGCCCGAGCCGGCCGTGCCCGCGAGCCGCTCGAGCGCGTCGTCGACGTCGAGGATCGTGAGCGTCGCGGCATCCGCCGGCTCGCCCAGGCCGCCCCGCAACGTGCGCCAGCCGACGCCGACGCGACCCTGCCTGGGCTTGGCGGTCAGGAAGCCGACGGCGGGCACGATCTCGTCGGACGCGAGCCCGGCGAGCAGGCCCGCGAGCGCGTCGACCTTCGCGAGCCGCGACCGCGTGGAGGCGACCCGCTCGACCGTCGTCACGACCTCGTCGAGCAGCACCCCATCATCCTCGCACCGCCCGCCGACACGGCGGCGGGGTGCTGCGAGCCCGGCGGGCACGCCGCGGGCCGCTCATCAGGCCAGGCACGCCCGCAGCGCTCAGGCCAGGGGCCCGCCCGCGCCCATGACCCCCGCGATCACCCGCTCCGCGAACCAGAACATGCCGACGGCCGCCACGGCGAACCCGGCGACGACGGTCGCCGGCCGCCCCGCGGCCGTTCGCCGCAGCAGCACGAGCAGCGGGAACGCCACCGCGATGATCGCCAGCTGCGCCGCCTCGATGCCGACGTTGAACGCGAGGAGCGACCAGAGGAGTCCCCACGACCATGCCTCGTCGACGCCGAGCGCGCTCGCGAAGCCGAGCCCGTGCAGGAGCCCGAACGCGAACACGACCGGCATCCGCCACCGGTCGGGCACCTCGCCCCTCCAGATCGCCGCGACCGCCGCGACCGCGATCGAGAGCGCGATGATCGGCTCGACGATCTCGGCGGGCACGCCGACGATGCCGAGCGCCGCCAGGAGGAACGTCACGCTGTGCGCGACCGTGAACGTCGTCGCGGTGAGCACGAGCCCGCGCAGGCTCCGCGCGCCGAGCAGCAGCGCCACGATGAACAGCACGTGGTCGAGCCCGAACAGCAGGTGCTCGGCGCCGAGCACGAAGAACTCGCCGATGCGAGGCGCGGTGTCGGCGAGCTCGACCGTCGGTTCGGCCGCCGTGAGCACCGCGCTGCCCGCGGCGCCGTCGAGGTCCCACCCGAGCATGGTCCGCGTGGAGTGCACGAACCCCTCCCCGTCGGGGAACAGCGCGCTCGAGACCGCGAGCGTGCCGGCCTCGCCGCCGCCGCAGTCGTAGGCGTACATCACGACGGCGAAGGGGCGGTCGCCGCGATCCCGGATGCCTCCGGCGCCCACGGATTCGGCGACGCAACGCGCCCCGTCGGCCTCCACGACGAACCGCTCCGCGACGTAGTCGTCGACCGAGTCGGCATACGCGGCAAGCTGGCGCACCTGCTCGTCGCGGTCGGTCGCCTCGTAGGCATCGGCGTACGCCCACGCCGACTTCATCAGCAGGTCGTACTCGAGTTCGAGCTCGGCCCTGATGCGGCCGCCGTCGCGCGCCACCTCGGCGTACGCCGAGGTCGTTTCGTCGTGCGCGGCCGCCGGCGCAGCCGGACCGAGCGCGCCGCAGAGCGCGAACGAGAAGAGGATCAGGGCCGCCGCGGCGCGGACGGCCGCCGCCGCGACCCGGCGAACCGGGCCGCGGCGGCGGGTGGAGCCATCCGTCATCGCATCGAACCCGCGGTGCCCGCGGTCGCGGCCTCACCGAGGAACGGGAACCACGGCGAGTTCTCGTTCCAGGTGCCGGGTCGGCCCGAGGCATCCGTCGTCGCGAACACGCTCGGCTCGGAGGTCGACGTGCCGCCGCCGGCCGAGGTCGCGGTGACGATCCACGCGTACGCGGTGTCGGCCTTGAGGCGCGTCCACTCGACCGAGGCGATCTCGCCGGAGGCGACGGTCGTCTCGCCGATGACCGCCGACGGCACGAACACCGCGAGGGAGTCGGTGCGGAGCGTCGTGACGCGGCTCGTCAGGTCGACCGGCAGCACCGTCTCGTCCTCGGAGCCGTCGTAGCGGTGGCGGTCGTCGTACTCGGTCGCGCCGAACTCGTCGAGCAGCGGCGAGTACGTGTCGACGTGCATGACGCTGCGGTCGACGTCGAACGAGAGCAGGCGGAGGAAGCTCGCGCCGAAGCGGAGCTGGTCGTCGGGCTGGTAGCCGCCGATCTCGGTGAGGCCGAGCCGGTCGGCCGACACCGTGTAGAACTGGTAGTCCGCGAGCAGCTCGACGACGCCGTGGTCGATCTCGCCGACCTCGGGCTTCACGTTCGTGCCCACGCCGTGCTCGTGGCCGGCGAGGATCAGGAACACGTTCGGGTTGTCCTCGACGACCGTGTTGTAGAGCATCGAGCCGTCGGGAGCCGAGAACGGCGCGTCGCGTCCGTCGGGCTCGGTGCTCGGCGCGAGGTAGTCGTGCGTGAGCAGGATGCCGTTGCGGTCGCCGAACTGCTCGAACACGTCGTTCGCCCACTCGGCCTCCTCGCGCGTCACGCCGTACGAGAGGCCGACCACGACGAAGTCCAGGCCGCCGGCCGAGAACAGGTCGTAGTGGTTCTGGTTGTCGCCCTCGCGCCACGGCCCGCCGTACGAGGCCTGCGTCCACGACGCGGCCGCGTCCGCGGAGTTCTGCGGCCCGAAGTAGTCGTTGAAGATCGCGTCGGGGCCGTTCTCGGTGCCGGACTGGTTGTCGTGGTTGCCCGCGACGACGCCGCTCGGGATGCCCGCTGCGTCGAGCACGTCGTGCTGGCGCGAGGACACCTCCCACTCGCCGACGATCTGCTCGCGCATCTCGTCGGTCTGCGGGGCGCGGATGTTGTTCTCGATGAGGTCGCCCGTGTGCGCGACGTACGAGATCTTGCGCTGGTCGGCGTTGCCGGCGATCCAGTCGACGATGCCCGAGTACGCGGACTCCCAGATCGCGCGCTCTTCGGCCGTCTCCTGCTCGACCGCGCCCTCGGAGAGGTACTGCGTGTCGGTGAAGTGCGCGATCGAGAAGTCGACGGCGTCGGGGTCGGTGAACACGTTCGGGTCGCCGGCCTCGAGGTCGTCGGCGAAGGGGTCCTCGCCGGTCACCATGACGTGCACCTGCTGCCCGTCGAGGTAGCGCTCGTCGACCGTCGCGGTGAGCACGGTGTCGCCCTCCACGGCGCCGCGCGATCCGGCGAGCGCGTCCCACGCGTGCGCGTCGAGGTTCCAGGCGCGGAGGGTCGCGACGCGGTCGGGGTCGACCGTGCCGGTCCAGCGGATGACCGGGTCCTGCACCTGGCCCTTCACCATGACGTCGAAGCGCTGGAACGCCACGTTGCGGGAGGCGTCGCCGTCGAGCGTCTCGCCGTCGCCGGGCTCGAGGGCCGAGGCATCCGCCTTCTGCTCGCCCTCGACCTCCAGGGTCGTCGGGATGCCCGACGAGGTGCCCTGCCAGACCTGGTTCGGAGTGAGGATGTCGGCCTCCGAGAACGTGGCCGTGACGTCGCCGTCGCCCGGCTCGCCGACGGTCGCGGAGAGCGTGACCGGGCCGGTGACGTCGGCCGTGCCGGACGCGGGCGCCAGGTCGGCGGGGACGTCGGGGATGCCTGCCGAGGTGAACGCGACCTCGTGCGTCGCCTCGTTGCCCATGCCGTCGCGCGCGGTGACGACGAGAGTGTGCTCGCCCGCGACGAGGCCCGGGCCGACCGGGTCGGCGAGGCCGATCGGCTCGCCGTCGAGGGTGACCTCGGGGTCGCCCGCGATGCCGGAGGCATCCTCGAGCTGCACGTCGAGGGCGACGGCCTGCGTGATGGTCGACCCGACGGCCGGCACGCTCGAGGCGATCGCGGGCCCGGTGTTGTCGGTCACGAGCAGGCGCGTCGCGACCTCGCCGGTCGTCGCGGTCGCGGCGAGGGTGTGCTCGCCGTCGGCGACCGTCGCGGTGTCGAGGTCGGAGCGCAGGCCCTTCGCGGCCGCGTCGACCTCGAAGGTGAAGGTGGCGTCGCGCAGCAGGGTGGTGTTGCTGCCGCAGCTGCCGTCGCCCATCCGATACGTGGCGGCGAGGCCGACGCCGGCCGCGCTGCCCGCGGCCGGGGCGAGCGCCACCGACGAGATCGTGTAGTCGTCGCGGTTCGCGCCGCACGAGGTCGTGTAGGTGCCGGTCACGAGCTGGACGGTGTTCGAGCCCGGGCGCAGCCACTCGTTCGGGAACACGACGTGCACGCGCTCGCTGACGTAGTCGCCGCCGATGTCATACGTCAGGCCGTTCACGACGATGTAGCTGTGGTAGCGGGCCTCGATCGAGTTCGAGGCCACGTCGAAGCTGAGCACCGCGTCGCCCGAGCCGAGCACCGGCGTCGCGCCGATGCCCTCGCCGTCGAGCGTGAGGTCGGCGACACCGCCGTCGGCCTCGGCGGGCTGCGTGGCGAAGACCTCCTGCACGCCCGTCGCGATGGTGCCGTCGGCGGGCGTGACATAGGGGGCGCCGGCCGGGGCGTTGTTCACCGACACCTCGCTGGTGGCGCTGGCGCCGGCCTCGGTGGTCGCGACGATCGTGTGGGTGCCGTTCTCGAGCGCCGTGGTGTCGAGCTCGGCGGCGAGGCCCGTCGTGCCCTGCGGGTCGCCGAGGACGAAGAAGGAGAGCTCGGCGTCGAGCAGCTTCGAGGTGTTCGAGCCGCAGTCGCCGTCGCCGAAGTTGAACGTGTACTCGTTCTCCTCGCCGTCGGCGACCTCGCCGAGCAGCTCCAGGCCGACGTTCGAGACGACGAAGTCGTCGTGGTTCACGCCGCAGCCGGTCTGGATGGTGCCCGTGACGAACTCGATCGAGTTCTCGCCCTGCACGAGCTCCTCGTTCGGGATCTCGAGCTCGACGCGCTCGTTCACCGCGTCGGGGAGGTCGATGCGGAAGTCGCCGTTGACGAGCACGTGGTTGCCGTAGCGCGCCTCGATCGAGTTCGAGCCGACCTCGAAGCTCAGCGTCGAGACGCCCACGGTCGCGGTGGCCGCGAGCTCCCCGCCGTCGAGCGTGAGGCTCGCGACGCTGTCCCCCGCCGCCACCGGCACGGCCGCGACGGTGACGGCCCCCTCGACGCGCGCGCCGTCCTCAGGTGCGAGCAGTGGCGCGGCGACCTCGGCCGGAGTCGGCTTCGCCGTCGACGCGCCGCCCATCGGCACGGCCGCGGCCGGGATCGCCGGCGCGATCGCCAGCCCCGCGCCCACGATTCCGGCGATCGCGATCGCGACCGCCCCTGTCATCTCGCCGCTTCCGCGGCCGCGCGTCGTACGCATTCCCTGGCACCCTCCGTGGTGTCGATCCGGGCCCCGCGCATGAGGGCGCGGGGCGTTCCGGATGCCACGGTGGCCAGCCCGGGTGAACGGGCGACGTGCAGCGGGCGACGAATCGGGGACGGGCCGGGGACGACGCGGCGAACGCTTCCCGGCCGTCGGTCCGGGTCGCGCTCGCAGCGATTCAGCGGGGCGTCAGCCCGCGGGTGTCATGGCCGTCGTCCCATCGGCGAGCACCGGGGAGATGAGCCCGAACCCGTTGCCGTCGGGGTCGACGAGGTAGCCGACCCGGCCGACGCCCTGCATGTCCTCCGCGGGCAGCATCACGGTCGCGCCGAGCTCGACGGCACGACGGATCGTGTCGTCGACGCTGCCGTCGACGCCGATGACCAGGTTGCAGCCGTTGACCGGCGCGCCGATCTCCGGCGCCGGCCCGTCGCGCTGTGTGAGGCCGCCGTTGATGCCCATTCCGGGCTGTCCCGACACGTTCCCGATGGCGCCCTCCCCCGTGTCGATCGTCCAGTACGGCATGTCGCCGAACTGCGTGAAGCGCCAGCCGAACAGCTCGCCGTAGAAGTCGACGAGCCGCTGCGGCTCGGTCGCGTGGATCTCGAAGTGCACGACCAGGTTGGCCATGGTCCCCCCTCGGTTCGCAGGGCGTCCGCGACCCTGCGGACGTCGCACACGCTACGCCGACGGGATGACATCCGTCACCCCCGCACGTCGTCGTCGCCGGTTCGGGGGAGAATCGTCCAGTGGCCCTCTTCTCGCGCCGGACGGCGCCCGTCGACGATGCGCCGCCCGTGCCGCGGCTCGTCGAGATCGGCGACCCCGAGCGCGACTGGATCGACGCGCACGTCGCGCTCGTCTCGGACGCGGGCGCCGACCCCGATGACCTCGAGCAGCTGCGCGCGCTCTACGAGCGCTGGTCGGCCGGATGGCGTCGCATCAACCCGCCCGAGCGCGACGACCCGGTCATCCAGGTGAACGCGCTCGGCACGGCGTTCGGCGAGTACGTCGCGCGGCGCACGGGCCTGTCATGGCGACTCGCCGAGCACGAGGGCGGCCTCGACCTCACGCTGTACCAGCCGCGCGGCCAGGTGCTGCTCCACCCGATCGGGATCGTCGACGAGCGCTGGCGCGCGGAGGAGGCGTCGGGTGCGTTCCTCGTCGAGACCGCCGAGCGGCTCACGCACGTGCGACGGCTGGCGCACGGCGACGGCGGCGGCCGGCGGCGCTGACCCCCGGACGGGGCTGCCCGACGCTCTTGTCGGCACCTCGGGCGAGGGCTATGGTCGCGCTCGAGGGCGCAGCGCGCATCGACGCCGCGCGATCATCTGGGGGATGCTCCGATGTCCGACTTCTTCACCATGCAGGCCGGGGAGACGGCCGCGCCCGTTCCCGACGGGCCGGTCCTCTGCCAGGCGACGCCCGCGATGCGCCGCATCCACCGGGTCTTCCTGTGGGCGTACGACGAGGCACCGGGCCTCGTGCGCTCGGCGGCTGACGGTGACACCGAGCGCTCGCGCTACGTCGGCGAGGTGCTCGGCAACTTCGACAAACTCCTGCACGTGCACCACGAGGGCGAGGACCTCTACATGTACCCGCAGCTCGGCGAACGCGCCCCCGCCTGCGCGATGCACATCGCGCAGATGCTCGCGCAGCACGAGCAGGTCAAGCAGGTCCTCGACGAGCTCGCCCCGATCCGCGAGCACTGGCGGGACACGGCCGACGCCGAACTCGGCGAGCGACTCGCGACGGGGTACGAGGGGCTCTCCGCCCTGTTGAAGGTGCACCTGCGCCGCGAGGTGACCGAGGTCACGCCGGCGGTCGAGAAGGTGCTCACCGAGGAGGAGTTCGACCGGCTCTCGAGCCACGGCGTCGACGCCTTCGAGAAGAAGGTGGTCCTCGCGTACCTCGGCATGATCCTCGCGACGAACCCGCCCGACGAGCAGCGTGCGTTCATCATGGACATCCCGTTGCCGATCCGTCTGGCCTACCGGCTCGTCGGCAAGCGACTGTATCGCAAGCAGTACGCGACGCTCTTCCCCGGCCGCGCGATCCCGCAGACGATCTGACGGGAGACGCGCGACTTGACGGATGCCGCGGCATCCGATGCAATATATTGCATGCCACCGCCCGCCCGCCTCCCAGCCGAGCGCCCGAAGTCGATGCGCGACCACGCGTACACGCACCTGCGCGACGCGATCGTCTCGGGCGAGCTCGGGCCCGGCGAGCGCCTGCGCGACCCCGAGCTCGAGGCGTGGCTGGGCGTAAGCCGCACGCCCATCCGCGAGGCGATCGCCAGGCTCGAGGCCGCGGGGCTCGTGCACACCCGCCGCGCCAAGCAGACCGTCGTCGCCCCCCTCGATACGCGAACCGCGCTCGCAGCCCAGCGCATCGCGGCGACCCTCCACGCGCTCGCGGTGCGCGATGCGGTCCCGCAGCTGACGGCGGACGACCTCGAGGCCATGAGCAACGCCAACGCCGCGTTCGCCACGGCGCTGCGCGACGACGACGTCGACGCGGCCATCGCGGCCGACGACGCGTTCCACGAGGTCGCGGTGCGGGCGAGCGCGAACCCGCTGCTGCCCGGACTGCTCGAGCAGGTCACGCCGCTGCTCCGCCGCCTCGAGCGCGCCCGCTTCGGCTCGCTCGCCGGTCGCGGGTCGGTCGCCGATCACGACCGCATCATCGAACTCTGCACGGCCGGCCTCACCGACGAGGCCGCCGCCGCCACGCACGACAACTGGTCGACGCTCGGCCGGTTGCTCCACCTCGACGACGAGACCGACGACGAGACCCTCGTCGACGGCGAGACCGTCGCCGGTGGCGACGCGGGCGGCCCCGCGGCATCCGTCACCCCCACCCCCTGAAGGAGCACCATGGCCCTCGCCGACTTCCCCCGTCATCAGCTGACCTTCGGGCCGAGCCCGATCCACCCCGTCGACCGCCTCAGCGCCCACCTCGGCGGTGCGCGCGTCTGGATGAAGCGGGAGGACGTGAACTCCGGCCTGGCGTTCGGCGGCAACAAGACCCGCAAGCTCGAGTACCTCGTGCCCGACGCGCTCGCGAAGGGCGCCGACACGCTCGTCTCGATCGGCGGCGTGCAGTCGAACCACACCCGCCAGGTCGCCGCGGTCGCCGCGCACCTCGGCATGAAGGCCGTGCTCGTGCAGGAGCACTGGGTCGACTGGCCCGACTCGGTGAACGACCGCGTCGGCAACATCCTGCTCTCACGGCTCATGGGCGCCGACGTGCGCCTCTCCCCCGCGGGCTTCAGCATCGGCTTCCGCGACTCGTGGAAGCAGGCGATCGCGGATGTCGAGGCCGCGGGCGGCACGCCGTACGCGATCCCCGCCGGCGCCTCCGACCACCCGCTCGGCGGCCTCGGCTTCGCGAACTGGGCGCACGAGGTCGCGGCGCAGGAGGAGGCGCACGGCGTGTTCTTCGACACCATCGTGGTGTGCTCGGTCACGGGCTCGACCCACGCGGGCATGATCGCGGGCTTCGCCGACCTCGAGCACAACTTCGGCGGCCGGCCGCGCCGCGTGATCGGCATCGACGCCTCCGCGAAGATCGACGAGACCCGCGACCAGGTCGCGCGCATCGCGCGGAACACGGCGTCGACGATCGGCCTCGGCCGCGAGCTGCGCGACGACGAGATCACGGTGCTCGAGGGCTGGGCGGGCGACCTGTACGGCATCCCGGTCGAGTCGACGGACGAGGCGATGCGCCTGACCGGGAGCCTCGAGGGCGTGATCCTGGACCCCGTCTACGAGGGCAAGACGATGGCGGGCCTCATCGACCTCGTGTCGTCGGGCGAGATCCCCAAGGACTCGAACGTGCTCTACGCGCACCTCGGCGGGCAGCCGGCGATCAACGCGTACAGCGGCCGGTACCACTGAGCGCCGGGGCGACGCTGGGGTCGGCCCATGGATGCACGCACCCGTGGGCGTGAGCGGCTCGCCGAGGTCGCGTCCGAGCTGGTCGACCGACCGGAGGTCTCGGTGGGGCGCATGGGCGAGTGGGGCGCCATCGCCACCGAGGCGCTCGGCTTCGTGGACGAGATCACGCCGTGACCCGGGCGCTCGTCGCGGGCTGCCCAGCATGGTTGCCTATCCTCGACGGGTGACCTCGACCGCCCAGACCCGCGCCGCCGACGCCGGCCGCGCGAGCGCCCGCCTCGCGAGCGCCCGCGCCCGCTGCGTGCTCGACGCGACCGACTGGCGGGCACGCGAGCGGGCGCACGCGGAGCGGGCCGACGCCCTCACGGCCGGCCACCGGGAACGCACGGCGCGCGGCGAGCGCCATCCGATCGAGGACTTCCTGTTCACGTACTACTCGTACTCCCCCGCGCTGCTGCGCCGGTGGCATCCGGGTGCGGGCGTCGAGCTGTCGGATGCCGCGGGCTCGCCCCGCGCCGACTGGCGCTGGTACGCAGCCGGCATCACCGATCGCGGGCTCGTCGTCGACGCTGCCGCGATGCGCGCCGAGAAGGGGCCGATGCTCGGCCTCGTCGAGCGGATGCTGCGGCGCACCTCCGCACGCCCGGCGCAGTTCGGCTGCTTCGGCCTGCACGAATGGGCGATGGTGTACCGGCAGGGCGAGCATCGGCATCCGGTGCCGCTGCGCCTCGGGCCGGATGCGACCGACGAGGTCGTCGAGTCGCACGAGCTGCGCTGCACGCACATCGACGCGTACCGCTTCTTCACGCCGGACGCCGTGCCGCGCAACCGCTTCGCGCCGACCCGCGAGACGCAGCCCGAGGTCGAGCAGCCGGGTTGCCTGCACGCCAACATGGACGTCTACAAGTGGGCGGTCAAGCTCGGGCCGCTGGTGCCCGGCGACCTGCTGCTCGATGCGTTCGAGCTCGCCCGCGACATCCGGTACCTCGACATGCAGGCGTCGCCGTACGACATGGAGCCCTGGGGCGGCGAGCCGGTGCGCATCGAGACCGCCGACGGCAAGGCCGAGTACGTCCGGCGGCAGCGCGGGTTCGCCGACCGGGCGAACGCGTTGCGCGCGCGGATCCTCGACGCGCTGCCCGGCGCCTGAGCAGGCGCCCGCTCCTGTCGCCGGACGGACTGTCGGTGTTAGCATCCGGAAGCGCCGACTTCTCCGGGCGGCGCCTTTCGTCCCGCGCCCCGACAGGAGGCATGCATGCCCGGATCCGATGACCTCGTCGCCGGCGCGCCGGCCTGGGTCGACCTGACCACGACCGACCTCGACGGGGCGATCGCGTTCTACACGACCGTGTTCGGCTGGACCGCCGACCGCAGCACCGACGAACGGTACGGCGGGTACACGACCTTCCTCCTCGACGGCCGGCGCGTCGCTGGTGCGGGAAGGCGCTCGGACGACGACCCGTCGCCGCCGCACTGGACGGTCTACCTGCTCACCTGGAACGCGGCCGCGACGAGCGAGCGCATCGCCGAGGCGGGCGGCACCGTCCTGTTCGAGCCGATGGACATCCCGGAGATGGGGGTCATGGGCCTCGCGATCGACGCGACGGGCGCCGTCGTCGGTTACTGGCAGCCCGGCGGCCTTCCCGGCTTCGACGTCTACGACGAGCCGGGCTCGGCGACCCGGTTCGAGCTCGCCGCGAGCGACTTCGACGCGGCCGAGCGGTTCTACGCGCACGCGTTCCACTGGGACATCGAGCACGGCGAGGGCGAGCCGCGCTACGCCGCCTACCGCCACGGCCGCCGCACGTTCGCCCGCCTCCTCGACGCGGCCGAGCTGCTCGGCGCCGACCTGCCGCCGGCGTGGCACGTCGGGTTCCAGGTCGATGACGTCGAGGCGGCAGTGGCCCGGGCGGTCGCGGCCGGCGGCACGCTGGTCGTGCCGCCGTGGGACGTGCCCGAGGGCCGGCGCGCCGGGATCACCGACCCCGGCGGCGCCTACTTCGTCGTGGCATCCGCCCCGGCGGAGCCGGCGGAGCCGTCGGAGCACGAGCCGGCCGGGTAGCGCATGGGCACCTGGGACGTCGTGATCGTCGGCGGCGGCAGCGCCGGCCTCTCCGCCGCGCTCATGCTCGGCCGGTCGCGGCGGAGCGTGCTCGTCGTCGACGGCGGCCGCCCGCGCAATGCGCCCGCGCAGCACATGCACGGGGTCCTCGGCCGCGATCACACGTCGCCGCTCGACCTGCTCGCCGCGGGGCGCGCCGAGCTCACCCGCTACGACGTGGCCGTCGAGTCGGGCGAGGTCGCCGACGTCGCCGAGATCGAGGCGGATGACGCGGAGCCGGGCGCTCCCGTCTTCGAGGTCGTGCTCGACTCCGGCGAGCGCCACCGGGCGCGGCGGCTGCTCGTCGCCACCGGGCTGCGCGACGAGCTCCCCGACATCCCGGGCCTCGCGGAGCAGTGGGGCCGCGGTGTCGTGCTCTGCCCGTACTGCGACGGGTGGGAGGTCCGCGACCGGCGCATCGCCGTGATCGCCTCGGCCGCCGCGAACGCCCACCAGGCGCAGCTCATGCGCCAGCTCTCGGCCGATGTCGTGTTCTGCACGCAGGGCGCCGTGCTGCCGCCCGCGACGCGGGCCGGACTCGACGCGCGGGGCATCGTCATCGAGGACCGCAGCGTGAGGGAGGTGTTCGCCGACGAGGGCGGCCGGCTCCGCGGCATCCGCCTCGAGGACGGGAGCGAGTGGGAGGCGGACGCCGTGTTCGTCGCGCCGAGGGCCGTGCCGCACGACGACCTGCTGCGACGCCTGCGCGCGCGATCGATGCGGCAGGGCGGCGTCGACCAGGTGCTCGTCGACGACGACGGCCGCACGAGCGTGCGGGGACTCTACGCGGCGGGCAACGTCACGGGGCCGCGCTCGTCGGTGCCGTGGGCGATGTCGTCGGGCAGCCTGACGGGCGCCGCGATCAACGCCGACCTCGTCGACGAGGACGTGCGGAACGCGATCGACGCGCGCGGCTGACGCCGGCCGGCGCCGGTTGCCGGAGCCCTAGAAGTCCTCGTGCGCCTCGCGCAGCGTCGCGAGGTCGTCCTCCGTGGCCTGCCAGCCCTCGAGTGCCGAGCGCAGCTGACGCTCGAGCCAGGCAGCATCGGCATGCTCTTCGCCGACCGCCCGCAGCTGGGAGAGGCGTTCGGTCGCGCTCCCGGTCAGGTCGTCCATCGCTCCCCCGTTCCGGCACGGACCCTGCGGCCGACGGCCGCGGACGCGAGCCCGCACGCGAGCCATGATGCCACCCGCCGGCGCCGGCGGGCAGCCCCCGTCGGTTCCGGGGGTTCGCCCGATGCCGGCCGCCGAGGGGCGTCGATACCGTCGCCGCATGACCACCACCGAGACCCACCCGGCGGGGCGCTCCGATGCGGTTGCGGCCGCCGCCGCGATGCCACCCGCCGACGCCGCGTCGCCCGCCGCTGCGCCGCCCGCGACGACCCGCCTCCCGCCCCGCCGCGCCCGCGCCCGCGTCGCCGCCCGCATCGGGTGGACCTGGACCCTGCTCTCCTCGCTCGGGATCGCCGCCTTCGCGGTCGTGCCGTACCTCACCGCGTCGCTGCCGGTCCTCGCCGAGTCGGGCGCGAGCGGACTCGCCGACCACTACGCGGCGCAGCCGCCGCCCGTGCTCACGGCGTTCTACGTCCACATCGTCGCGGGCGGCCTCGCCCTCGTCACGGGCCCGTTCCAGTTCTGGCGCGGCCTGCGCGATCGCGCTCCGCGCGTGCACCGCTGGATCGGCCGCGTCTCGCTCGTCGCGATCGCCGTCGGCGGCCTCGCCGGGCTGGCCCTCGCGCCGTTCAGCGCGGCCGGGCTGGTCGGCACGTTCGGCTTCGGCGCGCTCGCCGCGCTGTGGCTGGTGTCCGCGTGGCGCGGCTACCGCGCCATCCGTCGTCGCGACGTGCCCTCGCACCGGGCCTGGATGATCCGCACGTTCGCGCTCACCTACGCCGCCGTGACGCTGCGCCTGTGGCTGCCGCTGCTGATGTTCGCGCAGGTGCCGTTCTCGCTCGCGGCGGGCGGCGGGTTCGATGCGGATGCCGCGTTCGCGAACGCGTACGCCGCGGTGCCGTTCCTCTGCTGGCTGCCGAACCTTCTCGTCGCGGAGTGGCTGATCCGCCGGCGCGGGCTGCCGTCCTACCGGCTCGCGGCCGGCTGAGGTCGCGGTCGGGCGGAGTCGTGGTCGGGCGGTCCCGCGGTCGGCAGGGTCCGCGGTGCAGCCGGGTTCGCCGTCAGCCGCGCTGCCGCGTCATGAACACGCTGTTCGGGTCGAGCACGTAGTCGGCGAACGGGCCCGTCTCGACGAACCCGTACTTCGCGTAGAGCGTGCGCGCCGGGCGGAAGAACTCCTCCGACCCGGTCTCCAGGCTGACCCGGGCGTAGCCGCGGCGGTCGGCTTCGGCGAGCACGTGCTCGAGCAGGCGGGCGCCGAGCCCACGGCCGCGGGCCGCGGCATCCGTTCGCATCGACTTCAGCTCGCCGTGGGCGGGATCGAGCTCCTTGAGCGCGACGCACCCGAGCAGGTCGTCGCCCTCGCCGATCGTCCAGAAGCTCACCGCAGGCTCCGAGAGGCCGGCGACGTCGAGCGCGTGCACGCTCTCGGCAGGCGAGGTCGCGAACATGTCGGCGAGGTGGTCTTCGAGCAGGCGGATGACGCGGGCGTCGGCGAGGTCGCCGGGGCGGATCTCGAGTGCGGGGGCGGTGCTCACCGGTTCATTCTGCGGCACGCGTGTTTCCCCCTCGTGACGGGTCCCCGTCGCGACGACGGGGACCCGTCGTGATCAGGCCTCGCTGGAGACGAGGAACTTCATGCCCTTGCCCGAGCGGAGGGCGTGGATCGTCTCCTCGACGGCGTCGAAGCCGATCTCGTCGACCCAGCCGGTCGTGTCGTAGAGGCCCTCGGCCATCTTGGCGATGACCGCGTCGAAGTCCTCGGGCAGGTAGCCGAGCGCGCCGACGATCTCGGTCTCGCCCATGACGAGCTGCGTGGGGAAGAAGTCCATCGTCTTCTCGTGGAGCGCGACGACGACGAGCCGGCCGAGCGGCGCGAGGTTGGCGAGGGCGGATGCCACGGCGACGCCGACGCCGGCCGCGTCGAACGCGACGTCCACGCCGTCGCCGTTCGTGAGCTCGGCGACACGCGCGCCGAGGTCCTCGTTCACCGGGTCGACGACGGTCGCGCCGAGCGCCTCGATCGCCGCGCGACGCACGGGGCTCGGCTCCGAGACGATCACGTTCTCGATGCCGTGGCCCTTGAGCGCGAACCACACGCCGATGCCGATCGGGCCGGCGCCGGCGATGAGCGCCGAGCCGCCGGCCTTCGCGCCGCTCCGCTCGACCGCGTGCCAGGCCACGGCCATGGGCTCGACGAGCGCACCGAGGCGCAGGTCGACCGACTCGGGCAGCACGTGCAGCTTGGTGGCGTCGACGGTGGTGAACTCGGCCATGCCGCCGCCGTGCGAGGTCAGGCCGTGGAAGCCGATGGTGCGGCAGGCGTTGTACGCCCCCTTGCGGCACGCGGCGCACTCGCCGCAGAAGTAGATCGGCCAGACGGCGACCCGGTCGCCGACCTTCACGCCGTCGACGCCCTCGCCGAGCTCGACGACCGTGCCGGCGAACTCGTGGCCGAGCACCTGCGGCAGGGTGGAACCGGTGACGGGGTGGGGGTGCTCGAGGTCGAGGCCGGCCTCGGCGGGTGCGTAGTAGACGTGCAGGTCGGATCCGCAGATGCCGGCGTACGCGTTGCGCAGCTTCACCTGGCCGGGGCCCGGCGTGGGCTCCTCGATCTCCTCGACCCGAAGGTCCTCCTTGGCGTGGAAGACGACAGCTCGCATCGTGTGCGACTCCTTACTCGTGGGGTGCGGCTCGAGGGCGCAGCAGCCGCGGTTCGATTCACGCGGTGCGACCACGAGTCGGGTCTCCGTCGTCGGAGATCCGCATCGAGGATACCACTTATCGGACAGGTGTCAGATAATGGATGAATGGTGAACCGATGATCGCGATGGACCCCCGCCAGGCGCGCACGCGCGCAGTGCTGCAGGAGGCCGTTCTGGAGACGGTCGAGCGGATGCCGCTGGCCGACGTCTCCGTCGCTGCGCTCGCACGGGGCGCCGGCATCAGCCGCGACACGTTCTACCGCCACGCCTCGAGCGTCGCCGACGTGCTCGCCGACGCCCTCGAGAACCGCCTCGACGCCGCGATCGCGGAGTTCACGACCTTCGACGGGATCGCCCGCGAGCGCTTCGAACGCGCCGAGCACCGGCTCTTCGCCCACGTCGCCGAGCACCGGCGCATCTACCTCAACTCGATGGGCCCGGGCCTCGCCGAGCCCGTGCACGGCATGCTCGTGGGCCGCATCGAGTCGGCCCTCGCGGACTACCTCGACGAGCACCCCGACGTGGCCCCCATCGCCGCCGGCCACCTCTCGCGCGCCGAGCACCACGCGCTCTACGCCGCCTACGGCGCGGCGGGCACGGTCGGCGTCATCGAGCACTGGCTGCGCGACGGTGCCGCGGGCGACGCCGACGACATCGCCCGCAGCACCCTCGCGGTCTCCGCACCGTGGTGGTGGAGCAGCTGAGCGCGCGTCAGCTGACCAGCCGGATCGGCGACTCGGGCGCCGGGGGCTCCGGCTCCCCGCTCTCCGCCTCGAGGTGGGCCATGAGCCCCACGAGGAAGCGCTCGACGTCGGCGAGCTCCTCGTCGGTCGGCACCCAGTGCACCGCGGTCGCGACCGAGCGCGCGAGCACCTCGAACTCCCCGGCGAAGGTCCCGATCAGCGCCGGGATCGAGTAGCCGGCGTCGTCGATGAGGTGGCGCACGGCCCGCAGCCGCTCCTCGGGCGTCAGCCCGCCCTCGGCGGTGACCCGGCCCGCGTGCAGGATCATCGCGTCGTCGACCAGCAGGGCGAAGTCGTCGTGCGCCAGGCCCAGCTCCTCGCGCAGCGCGTCGGGCGCCGGATCCGAGGCGATGCGCGCGGGATCGAGGATGCCGTGCCGCTCCAGCCGCGGGCGCAGCGCGCCGAACCGGGCGATCTGCCACGGCGAGGTGATGGGCGCGAGCACGAGCTCCCGCATCTGCGGCTCGTGCCCGAGCAGCATGAGCTCGGGATCGCGCGCCGCCTCACGCTGGTAGTAGTCGACGTGCCGCGCGTACCTGACCCCGCGGATCGCCTCCTCGATGAGCACGTTCCGCTCGGCCTGCGCCTCGATCGCGCGAGCCCGGCGCGCGGTGAAGCAGGCATAGGAGTACCGGATCTCGATCTCGAGCGACGTGCCCGCCTCGCGAAGCCAGCGCCGCGCGGCGGCCGCCTGCCGCGACCCGCCCGTCGCGCCGGTGCGGCGCGATCCGTCCTCCTCGCCCCAGTCCCCCGCGACATCCGGGTTGAAGATCAGGTAGCAGAGCGCCGCCCGAGCGCGCATGCGCGAGAGCACCCGGTTGGGGTCGCGGCGCGGCGTCGCGCTCTCCTGCTCGAGCAGGTCGATGAAGCGGTCGATGGCGACGCGGATGCGAGCGCGACGCGCGTCCACCGCGGCGTCGTCGACGGCGGACCCGTCGAGGTCGGCGTACGCCGCCCAGTTGCGGGCCGCCATCATGTAGAGCGTGAGCGTGCGGAGCAGCATCGCGCGCGGCTCCGGGGCCGGTGGGCGCGACTTCCGCCGTTCGTCGAGGCGCGCCTGGATGGGGCGCACGCCCCTGCGGAGGTCGGCGGGATCGATGCGCGCCGGACCGAGCTCCGCTTCGACCCGGACGAAGTCGTGCCACACCTTCTGGGGGATGCCGGGGAAGACCTCGGACTCCCCGCAGAGCCACGCGGCCTGGTTCACGATCGGCTCGAGGCGGTCGAGGAACGACTCGATCGAGGCGCGGTCCTCGATGGCGCCGTAGCGGTCGAACACGCGGTCGTACTCGGCGAGGATGCTGGTCGGGTCCTCCTCGATCGCGCGGCTCAGGTAGTGCCGCCGCTCGTCGCCGCGGGTCATGCGCGCGAGGCCGAGGTAGCCGACCGACTTCCAGCTCTTCGCGCGGTAGAACCCGCGCACGTCGGGGTAGCGCTCGGCCATCGTCATGGCGGTGAACCCCGCGGCGAGCGCGAGCAGCTTGCGGTGCTGGTCGGGCTCGTCCGAGTCCCACTCGAGCGCCAGCTCGACCTCGTCGAGCGAGTTGCCGTTCCGGCGGAGCGTCGCGATCCCCGATCGCGCATCGAGGATCGTGACCTGCAGCATCCACGGGGCCGAGTTGAACAGCACCTGGAAGAGCCAGGCGAGGGCGGATGCCACGCCGCTGCCGCTGCGGTCGGCGATCGCGATGAACTCGCCGAGGTCGGGCGAGCTCGGGCGCTCGACGCGCTCGCGCGGGTCGTCGAGGTTCGCGTTGCGGACCTGCATGAGCGCGTCGATCGACCACGCCGTGTTGGTCGAGCCGTCGGGGCCGATCACCTTCGCGTCGAGCCGCGACCTCGTCGCGAGGCCGGGGCCGAGGACGCCGACGGTGACGAGTGCGAGCGGCAGCGCGATGACGAGCCAGGCCGCGGCGCCGTCGTCGGCGTACGCGGTGGCGATCACGATGACGACGGGCACCAGCACGACGAGGGCCCATCCGACCACGCGGAGCACCGAGCCCGTGCGGCGGGTCGCCTTCAGGTTCCGGACGCCGGGCAGCAGCGCGACGAGGCGCGCGGCGACCGCGAGCACGAGCCACGCCACGAGCATCGCGAGCAGCGCGTCACCGAGCGGCACGAGCACCTCATCGACGAACGTGTGCCAGCGTGCGCCGATCGCCGTGGTCCACGCGCTGATCGAGGGAGTCTCGCCCATCGCGGCACTGCATCCCGTGAGCGGGACGGCAGCGCCCATCGCGAGCGCCGCCCCCGGTGCTCGGACCCGTCGTGCCGATGTGCCGCCCTGCATGATCCGCGCCTGTCTGGCGCGATTCTAGTGATGCGGCGTGCCGCCGGGACAGTGGCAGCCCTGACTGCCGTCAGCCGAGTGCGTCGATGACCTCGTCGACCATGCGCACGACCGACGGGTCGTCGTCGACCTCGGGCGTGAACCCCATGCGCACGACGACGAGCTGCTCCGACGGCACGACGATGACCTTCTGGCCGTCGTGGCCGCTGGCGTAGTACGTGTCCTCGGGCAGGGTGGGCCAGCGGAGCGATCCGTCGGGCAGGGTGTTCAGGCGCCACGTCGAGGCGAGGCCCGGGTCATCCGTCTCGGCGACGTCGGTCGGCTCGAGGCTCTGCGGCATCCAGCCGTCGGGCAGCAGCTGCACGCCGTTCCAGTCGCCGCCCTGCAGCGCGAACTGGCCGATCGCGGCCCAGTCGCGTGGCGTCGCCCACAGGTACGACGAGCAGACGGGCGTGCCCGAGGCATCCGGTTCCATGACCGCCGACGAGAGTCCCAGCGCGCCCAGCAGGGTGCGCCGAGGCAGGTCGGCGCCGAGGCCGGTGCGCTCGACGAGGATGTCGCAGAGCAGTGTCGTGTTGCCGCTCGAATACTCCTGCACCGTGCCCGGTTCATGCTCGAGCGGGAGGCTGGCGACGTAGTCGCCCATGTCCTCCTCGAGGTAGAGCATGCGCGTGATGGGCGTGCCGAGGTCGTAGGTCTCGTCCCACTCGAGGCCGCTGGTCTGGCGGAGCAGCTGGTCGACGGTGATGTCGGCGCGGCCGTCGGTCCACTCGGGCCGCAGGTGGTCGTCGTCGAGCGCGACGACGCCCTGCTGCACGAGCATGCCGGTGATCAGGTTCGTCACGCTCTTCGTCATCGACCAGCCGAGCTGCGGCGTGGATGCGTCGAAGCCGTCGGCGTAGCGCTCGCCGACGAGCACGCCGTTCTTCAGCACGACCACGCCTCGCGTGCCGAGGGCGTCGCGGTCGGCCGCGTCGAGGTCGTCGCCGAACGCGCGGGAGATCGCGGCCTCCACGCCGGGTTCGGCGACCGGCGCCGCGGCATCCGTCAGCGGGTTCGCCCCGGCGGCGACCGTGGCGGCCTCCCCGAGGTCGGGCCGGTGGTCGGCGAGCGTGCAGCCGAAGCCCTCGGTGTACCAGGCGCGCTGGCGCGCGAGCTGGCCGAGGAGCGTGCCCGTCGTCGGGTCGCCCGCCCCCTGCACGTCGAGGTAGGGCACGAGCGGGTTCTCGGGGAGGTCCGTCGCGGGGTCCTCGCGCCCGGCGACCTCGGTGACGGCGCACGCGTTGTGGGCGGCGTACCCGGTGCCGGTCAGCAGGATCGGCTGCTGCCAGAGGTACACGCCCGTGAAGGCGGCGATGAGCACGAGGGCGAGGAGGGCGACGACGCTGACGGCCCGGCGGAGGAGACGCACGAGCAAGGATCGTAACAGGGCGGACAGGGGTGTCCGGACCGCCCGGATCCGCGCGTGCGGCGTGCGCGCGGCGCGCGGGCGACGGCTCAGCGGCCGAGCAGGTCGTTCAGCCAGCCGGGCCCGGCCACCCGCACGCCGGGCGCGAGCCGCGCCCGCAGGCCGCGGTCGGCCGTGACGACCAGCACGGCCTCCCCCGCCGCGCCGAACCGCGCGGCCGCATCGACGATGGCGCCGTCGCCGTCGGCGGGTGCGCGCACGACCTCGATCCCCTCAGGGGCGGATGCCGCCCTCGCCGCCCCCTCGACCACGGCGACGACCCGCGCGACCGCGATCTCCGCACCGTCGGGCAACGCGACCGGGGCGCCGGTCGCGAGCCGCGACATCAGCTCGAGCAGTCTCGTCGCCGCGCCGGCCCGGTCGCGCCACCATCCGTCGGGCCGCGATCCCATGACATTCGCGACGTCGACGACGATCACGACCGGGGGCGGGGCGGATGTCGCGGGCCCGCGCTCCTCGCCCACCGCGGCCCTACCCCTCCTTCAGCGGCAGGATCTCGCCGCCGGTCTGGCATTCGGGGCAGTACTGCGCGGTCGTGCTCGCGAAGCTGAAGTCGCGGACCTCACCGCCGCACCCGCCCGGGCAGGGCTCACCGGTGCGCCCGTGCACCTGCATGGCGTCGACCTTCGCCCGCTTCAGGCGGTCGATGGGGATGCCGCTGCGCGCCTCGATCGCGCCGCGGATCGTGCCGGTGGTCGCCTCGTACAACCGCTGCAACTCGTCGTCGGCGAGGGTCGACGCGTGCGCGACCGGGGAGAGCCGCGCGGCGAAGAGGATCTCGTCGGAGTACGCGTTGCCGATGCCCGCGAGCGACTCCTGCTCCTGCAGGATCGCCTTGACCTGCTTGCGACGCCCGGCGACCGCGCGGTCGAAGTCCTCTCGCGTGAACGCCGGGTCGGCGGGGTCGGGCCCGTGCTTGGCGATCGCCGCGACCTCGTTCGGCTCGTCGACCACGAAGCAGCCGAGCGACACCCAGCCGCCGGCGTCCGTGAGCTCGAGCACGGCGCCGCCGTCGAACTCGAGTGAGACGAGCGTCGGGGGCGGGGGTTCGGCGTCGGCGGCCGCTGCGACGGGCGCCGCGCCTGCGGCATCCGTCGCCTCGGTCCCGGTGGCCGCAGCCTCCGGCGCGTCGCCACCCCAACGCGCCCAGCCGTGCCGGCCCAGCGAGACGACGAGGAACTCGGAACCGTCGAGCTCGATCGCGAACAGCTTGCCGTGCCGCGTGACGCCCAGCACCCGCCCGCCGACGATCGTCGTCAGCGGGCGGCTGCGCGTCTTGGTGACGCGGAACTCGACGACGTCGACGCCGCCGACGGCACGCCCGCGCAGCGTCGCGTCGAGCTCGTCGGCGAGGGCCTGCACCTCCGGCGATTCGGGCATGCCGACAGCCTCGCATGCACCGCCGACCCTGCCAACGGCCTTCCGACCCGTGGGCCTTCCCCCGCACTGTACGACGTGACAGAATGCTGTACATGCGTTCAGCCATGGTCGCCGAGGGCGACCTCACCGCCCGCGCGCGCATCGTCGCCGCGGCGCTCGACCGGTTCGCCGCGCGCGGCTACGAGGCGGCCACGATGCGCGAGATCGCCGCGCACGCGGGCGTCAGCACCGCGCTCGTCACGCACCACTTCGGCACGAAGCAGGCCCTCCGCGAGCGGTGCGACGCGCGCGTCGCGCGCTTCATCGCTGAGAAGCAGGGCGCCTCCGCGGCATCCGACGTGCTCGGCGAGGTGCTCGGCACCTTCGGCCCCTACCTCGCTCGAATGCTGGGCGATGGCGGCGCGGCATCCGACGCCCTCTTCACGCGGCTGCGCGAGATCGCGCGCGCGTCGATCGACGAGGGTGCGGCGAACGGATGGCTCCGCCCCTCCCGCGACCCGGAGGCGCAGGCCGCCGTGCTCGTCCTGCTCGGCGTCGCACCCCTCCTGCTGCTCGATCGCCTGGCCGTCTGGGCCGGCGGCGACGCGCAGGCCGCGCTCGCGCGTCTGGCCGTGCCACTCGCCGAGCTGTACACCGACGGGCTGATGACCGACGACCGGCTGCTCGCCGCGACCGGCCTCGTCCCGGCCGACACCGTCACCCAGGAGGCATGATGAAGCTGCTGCTCGTCACCGCGGGCTCGCGCGGCGACGTGGAACCGTTCGCCGCGCTGGCGCGCCGCGCCGCGGCGGCCGGTCACGACGTTCGCCTGGCCGTGCCCGACAACTCCGGGGTCGACCTCGCCGGCCTCGACGTGCGGAGCCTCGAGGCCGACTTCTCCGCGATGATCGAATCGCAGGGCGTCTCGCCGCTCGCGGCGATGCGGAACCTCCGCGAGGTCGTGCGGCCCGTCATGCGCGGGGTCATCGTCAACGCCGCGCACGCGGCGCTCGAGTTCCGTCCGGATGTCATCGCGTGGCACCCGAAGGTGCTCTCGGCGCCGGTCGTCGCCGATGCGCTCGGCATCCCGCACGTGCTCGTCGAGATGGTTCCGGCGGTCACGCCGACGCGCGAGTTCCCCGCCGCCGGCACGGTCGCACGCGACCTCGGGCCGCTGAACCGCCTGTCGTATCGGGCGGGTGCGGCCGCAGCCGGCATGTTCCGGCGCGAGATCGACGAGGCGGCCGACGTCATGGGCGTGGGTCGTCCGCACCCGGCGTCGGCGCCCGCGGCGACGATGCTGCCGATCAGCCCGGTGATCCTCCCACGCCCCGCCGACTGGCCGGAGACCGTCTCGCTCACGGGCCCGTGGCGTGCATCCGCGCGGTCGACGGCCGAGGCGGATGCCGCGGAGGCGGCGCCCGCGACGGCCGATTCGACGACGACGGATGCCGCGGGGCCGGCGCACGGCGCGTCCGACCCGGTGGCGACGGATGCCGCGAGCGCCGCGCCCACCGGCGCGATCCTCGACCCGGCGCTCGCCGCCTTCCTCGACGGCGGCCCGTTCGCCTACGCCGGGTTCGGCTCGATGGCGGCCGGCGACCCCGTCGCGCGCGGACGCGCGCTCGTCGCGGCGGCGCGGGCGCGCAGCATCCGCCTGCTCGTCGCCACCGGGCTCGGCGGCATCGCCGTGCCCGACGACCTGCGCGGCGACGACGTGTTCGTCACCCGGGCGGTCGACCACGCGGCGGTGCTGCCGCGCGCGATCGCGGCCGTGCACCACGGCGGCATCGGCACGGTGCAGGCGGCGACCGCCGCGGGCACGGTGTCGATCATCGTGCCGTTCATCGCCGACCAGCCGTTCTGGGGCGCGACCCTCCACCGCAACGGGCTCGCGCCGGCCCCGATCCCGCAGCGACGGCTGAGCGCCGAGCGGCTCGGCGAGGCGCTGGCCGCCGCGCCGGCGTTCCAGCCGGCCGTCGATGCCGCGGCCTCGCGGATGGCCGAGGAGGACGGCTCGGGCGAGGCCCTCGTCGTGCTCGAGCGGCTCGCCACCCTGCCGCGTGCGGCGACGCTGCGGCATCCGTGACCCGTCGGGACCGCACCGCGCGGCGGTGCCGTTGTGCCCGGCGCTCGACCGGAGGATGCTGAACCCATGAACGACCGCGAGGAATTCCTGATCTGGATCAACAACTCGCTCGCACCGGCCGAACGGGCCCTGTTCAACGGCGACGCCGGCCCGCGGCGTACGACCTGGTCCGCCACCGATGAGGTGAGCGTGCTCGGCGCCTGGCGCAACGCGGTCGGCAGGTCGGAGTTGCTCGACGCGTTCGACGACCTCGCGGCGAGCTTCGCGGCCTGCACCGACTACGCCTTCGAGCTGATCTCGTTCGACGTCTCGGGCGACATGGCGTACACCGTCGGCTACGAGCGCATCTCCGCGATGAAGGACGGAACGCCGAGCACCTTCACCGTGCGCTCGACGCAGGTCTACCGCCGCGAGGACGGCACGTGGAAGGTCGTGCACCGGCACGCCGACACGATGGCGTGACGGCGTGCGACGGGTTGCGGCCCGTTCGACCCGTGACAGCCGGGGGCACGAACGCTACTCTCGCGCCATGACTGCTCCCGCCACCCCGCAGACCGACCGCTGGAACATCTGGGCGATCGCCGCGATCATCACCGTCTGGTTCACGATCATCCTCGGCCTGATCTTCGGCCACATCGCCCTCTCGCAGATCGCCAAGACGGGCGAGCGGGGCCGCGGTCTCGCCCTCACGGCCGTGATCGTCGGCTGGGCCGGCGTGGTCGCGGGCGCCCTGATCATGCTGTTCATCCTGATCTTCGGCGGGCTCGCGATCTCGGCGAACACCTGAGCCGGGGGGTGACGTCCGTCGTCGCGGGCGTCGAGCGGCCGGCGCGCGTCGAGATTGGGCCATCCGTCACCTCACGGCCACCGCGAGTTCCCCCGGTTCGGGGAATCTCGTGCGCATGACCACTCGATTCCTGCCCGGCGCGGCCGCGACGATCGCCGCCTGCGCCATCGTGATCGGCGCCCCTGCGGCGGCATCCGCTCTGCCCGACGCCGGCACCGGCGCGACCGGCTACCTCATCGTGTCGAGCCAGGGCGACGACACGTTCGCCGTCTACCAGCGGCAGGGCCGCAACAAGCTCGTCGGCGCCTTCGGCGTGGGCGGCGTCGCGGGCGCCGACGAGATCAACGGCTCCGACGGCCTCGCGGTCACGAATCGCCCGGCCGGCGAGTACCGCGAGGGTCTCCTCGTCACCCACGACGAGCCCGAGACGGGCGCGGGCGTCGACGAGGAGCGCGACGCGACGAACTTCTCCTACGTGCAGTGGGCGGATGTCGCGGACGCCCTCGGGCTCAAGGTGAGCACGGTCGCGGGGAACGACCCGCGGTTCGGCTGAGGCGGGCGCTGTTCGACGCGCTGATGACCGGCGGGCCCGGTCCGCGGCGGCGGGCCGGGCCGCTCGCCGGCCGGCCCGCCGCCGTTGCGCAACCACCCCGCGCCCGCGTCACGCCACCGCCGTGCACGAGGTGAAGCCCGACGTCGCGGAGGAGAGGAACGTGCCGGTCGCGGTCGGGTTCTGCGAGTTCACGTAGTTCTCGACGGTCGGCGACGCGGCGGGCGAGGGTGCGAGCCCCTGGATCCCGAACGAGTTCACGTTCGGGTCGGTGCCGATCTTCCTGAGCACGATGCCCGGAACGACGCCGAACGGGCCGCTGCTGCCGGTCGCCTGGTTGATCGTGACCGCAACGCAGAGTGCTGCGTCGCCGGCCATGCCGCCGGAGGTCAGGTCGATGCCGGCGAACCCGCTCCCGGTCGGGGCGGCGACCGTATTGGCCGAGACCTGAACGGTGACGTCGCTGGCGTTCCCGGCCGACTCGACCGAGATGCCGGGCCCGCCGGTCGCGCGCACGTCGTTGTTCAGGATCGAACCCCTGAGCGTCGGCCCGATCCCGTTCAGCGTCGTGGCGGTCTGCCCGATGCCCGGGCATCCCGATCGACTTCCCGCGTCGATGACGTTGTTGGTGATCCGCGTGGAGACCGTCGCCGTGCCGGCGACCGTGGTCTCGATCGCCATGCAGTCGAGGTGTCGCAGCGGCTCGGTCGTCGTGCCGTTGCTCGACACGTCGACATTGCCGTCGGCGACGCCGAACACCTGCACGGTGGTGAACGCCTCGGGCTGGCCGTTCAGGCCGCCGTTGCCGCCGTCCATGCGATTGCCGGTGACGGCGATCACGTTCATCGGAGAGTTCGGTGTGCCGAGCGTCGCCTTCGCCGGGCCGGCCTCGTTCCCACCGGTGATGACGATGCCCGTTCCCGCGGCGAAGCCGTGGAGCACGTTCGACGAGACGGTCGCCTTGGTGAGGGTCGCCGCTCCGCTCGCGCTGCCCTTCGCGGCGAGGCGGAGCGCGGCGCCGTCGGTCGCGAGTGCGTCCTTCTCGATGCGGTTCCCCGAGATGGTCGCCGAGCCGATGGTGCCGCCGGCGTTCGCGATCGTGATCCCGTCGGTGAACGGTTCCGTGATGACGTTGCCGGAGATGTCGACCGCTCCGGTGAGGTTGTCTCCGCCGACGCCGTCGAACGCGATCGCGTCCTCGCCGACGGCGTCCCCCGCGCCGCTGATCGTTCCGTACGTGAATGAGAAGCCGGCGACGCCGGCACCGGCGACGCCGCTCGCTCCGGCGTTCAGGACGCGGACGTTCCGGAAGGAGGGATTCACGGTGTTCGCGAACGAGATGCCCGCACCGACCGTGTTCTGGATCGTTCCGCCCGAGTGGTCGCCGCCCTGGGCCGTGCTGCCCAGGCCCGTCACCATGAGCCGCCCCGCAGTGCCGGTCGCATTCAGACCGATCCCGAACGGCGCGCCATCGGACGAGACCCGTTGGAGCGTCATGCCGTCGGACGCGATGTCGGTCGCCAGGACGGTGATCGCGGCGCCCGTCGTCGTGTCGATCGTGTTGCCTGCGCCCGTGATCGCGATCGATCCGGATGCCGAGGCGGTGACGCCCGATCCCGCCGTCGTGTCCACGTCGAGGCCGCCGCCGGTGAGGGAGAGCGCGTGACCGTCGGAGAGCTCGAAGCGGATCGCCGACGCGGTTTCCGTGGAGAGCGTCTTGGTCGCGCCGGAGAAGACCGTCGCTCCGCCGGTGTTGCCGGTCAGCAGGATTCCGCCGCCCGCGTCGGGACCATCCGTGATCGGTCCCGAGACGGTCACGGTGCCTCCGGTCCGGTCCTGCACCCGCGCGCTCAGCGTGCCCGCGCCGTCGCCGATGGTTCCGCCGTAGCCGATGTCGCCGCTCCCGCCTGCGATGTCGAACGCCGCGCCACCTGAGGTCAGCGTGCCGCCGGAGGCGGAGAAGGTCCCCGTGCCGAAGCTGCTGAGGCTGACGCCGTAGGTCGGGCTCGTCGACGACACCGAGTCGAACGCGAGCGTCGAGCCCGACGACCCGAGCACGTGCACGGCCGGGCCGCCTGCGGCCGTGATGTCGGCGGTGCCGGCGGCCTCGACGGTCACCGGTCCGGAGAAGTCGAGCAGGAACGCGGGCACGGTGCCGGTCGTGTCGAGGTCGAGGCCGCCGATGGTCACGGCGCCCGTGGTGGCGGCGAGACGGATGCCGCCGGCCGCCGAGTCCTCGGCGATGAGCTGGTCGAACCGGCTGCCGTCGAGGTCTGAGAGCTCGGCCACGAGCGCGGGAGCGCCCCGCGAATGGACGGACACGAGGCCGGGTCCGTCGAACAGCGCGTGCCCGACCTCGTCGAGCGCGATGCCGATCGCATCGTTGAGGATGATGAGGTCGTACAGCTCGACCGTGCCGGTCGTCCTCACGAGATCGATGCCCGGGTCGTCGCCTTTCGTGCCGGTGTCGATGATGCGCACGTCGTGGATCTCGTGCGACGAGCCGCCGCCTGAGATGCCGCCGCCCCCGACGCCGGGGTCGAGCGTCAACCCGGCGATGTGGTTGCCGCTGCTGATCGAGATCGCGTCGAGGTTCTCCGTCGCCGTGAGCATCGGCCGGTCGCTCGGAACGCCGTCGTGCAGCGAGCGCCCGAGCACGACGAGATCGGCGGCCTCGCCGATGAGCTGCTGGCCGCCGTCGAGCCCGATGCCGGTGTCGTACCCGGTGGTCGTGCCGTCACCCTCGAACACGAAGATCGCGTCGCCGTTCGGCGTTGCGGCGCCGGCCTGTGCGAGCGTGTCGAACGGGGCCGTCGAGGTGCCGGCGTTCCCGTCGGCGGCGTTGCTCACGTACCAGACGCACCCGGCGACCTGGATGATGACCCGTCCCACGTCGGACGGGCCGCCCGGATCGGCGGCACCGATCACCGTGTACTCGAACGCGTCGAGCGTGTCGGTGCAGCTCCTCCCGGCCGCGGGGCGGAACACGGCGTCGCCGTCGGCCTCGAGGGTCACGGTGCCGCCGTCCTCGGTCGCGAAGGTCCCCGCGACGATCGCGAGCTCTCCCGCCGAGTCGGGATCGCCGTCATTGGCGAGCAGGCTGCCCGTCACGAGAACGTGCGGGCCGGCGACGCTCGGCGGCCCGTCGGTCGGGTCGTCGATGACGAACGCGGTGTTGCCGATCGCCGAATCGGCGCCCGTGAAGGTGTCGTCGCCCGCGAGCGGTCCGTCATCGACGCAGATCACGGTGACCGAGACCGTCGCCGTCGCCCCGCCGGGCGCGAGCGTGTAGGTGAAGTCGTCGGTGGTCGTGCCGGGCGGGTCGTTGCAGAAGTCGGCGTCGGGCTCGTAGGTGAGGCCCGTGTGCGCCCCCGGAGCGCCACCGGTGAGCGCCACGGTGCCGTTCGCCGGGTCGGTCGCCGACGCGATGGCGAACGCGCCGTCGACGTCGGTGTCGTTCGCGAGCACGTCGAGCGCCGTCGCCCCGGAGTCCTCGGCCACCGTGGCCGTGTCGTCGACCGCCGTCGGCGCGTCGTCGACGCACGTCACGGTCATCGCGACGGTCGCGGTCGAGCCGCCGGGCGCGAGCGTGTAGGTGAAGTCGTCGGTCGTCGTGCCGGGCGGGTCGGTGCAGTAGTCGGCGTCGGGCGCGTAGGTGAGGTATGCCGCGCCGGCGGCGATCACGACCGTGCCGTTCGAGGGCTGCGTGACCTGGTCGATCGAGATCGGACCTGCGTCGGGGTCGACGTCGTTCGCGAGCACGTCGATCGCGCTGGCGGATGTATCCTCGGCGACCGTCGCCGTATCGTCGATCGCCGTCGGCGGCACGTCCTCGTCGACGTCGAGCACGTCGATCGTGAACGCCTCCTCGATGCTGCCGCCGTAGCCGTCGGTGGCGCGGACGCGGATCGAGTACGTCGTCTTCGCCTCGAAGTCGAACTCGGCGGCCGTCTCGAGCACGTCGCCCGAGATCGCGAAGCTCGCGTTGTCGTCGTCGCCGGGGCCCGCGACGAGGCTGAACGTGGGCGTGGCGGCCGGGTCGGCGTCCGTGATCGAGAAGGTCCCGACATCCGTGCCCGCCGGCTCGTTCTCGAGCACGTCATCACCGTCGAGCACGATGTCGCTCGGGTCATGGTTGCCGATGACATAGCGCGTCTCGCCGGGGCCGCACGCTGTCGCGGCATCCACGCGGCGCAGCACGCCCGATGCGGGCGCGCAGAAGGTCATCGGCGTGCTGGACGGCACGGTGACGATCTCGCCGGGCGGCTTCATGCGCGTGCACGCCTTGGCCGACGAGAAGCTGCGGACCGAGCCGTCCGGCTGGATGCACAGCTCCGTCGGGCCGGGCCAGATCGCGACGAACGTCTCCTGCTTCGGCCGGCAGTCCCCGGGGCCGGCGGCGACGCGCGCCAGCCCGTTCGACTTCTGGGCGCAGACGCCGGTGAGCTGCGTCTCGACGTGCGAGGCGACGGCGACGGATGGCGCGCCGAACCCGACGACGAGCGCCACGATGGCGGCGAACACGAGTCCGGGTCCGGGAACGCGGATGCGGCGACGCCGGTGCTCCTCATCGACGCGGGTTCGATCGGCACGCGCGGGCACGGCGGACATCGGGCCTCCTCGGGCTCGGCATCGTCGCCTCGGTTCCGAACGGATCGCAGCACGGCGATGAACCTGCGCTCAGCGTGGCGGACGGAACCCTCCGCCTGCCATCCCACGAACGGGGGATGCCGAGCAAAGCTCGGCTGGGGCGGCGGCACGCTCGCCGCCCGGCCCCGGATGTCGTCACGATCGGCGGGTGCCGGCCGCCGCGCACCCGCCGATCGTGACGACAACCGACCGGGCCGTCGCGGCCTACGCTGGCGAAGGAGCGAGAGGAGCCCCGATGTCCGGTCACCGGCACGGCGAGCATGAGACGGATGGCGCGGCCGGCGCCGCCGAGATGTTCGAGCCACCGGCGTGGGAGGAGCGCTACTCGGGCGAGCAGTCCGTGTGGAGCGGCAACCCGAACGCGCAGCTCGTGGCCGAGGCATCCGCCCTCGAGCCCGGCACCGCGCTCGACGTCGGCTGCGGCGAGGGCGGCGACGTGATCTGGCTCGCACAGCACGGATGGCGCGTGACCGGCGCCGACTTCTCGGCCAACGGCCTCGCCCGCGCGGCCCGTAACGCCGAGGCGGCCGGCGTCGCCGATCGCACCGACTGGTGGCAGGTGGATGCCCGCACCTTCGACGCCGGCGGCCGGTCGTACGACCTCGTGACCACGCACTTCCTGCACCCGCCCGACCACGGGATGGTCGACGTCGTGCGGCGCCTCGCCGGCGCGGTCGCGCCCGGCGGGCGGCTGCTCGTGGTCGGCCACGCGCCACCCGCTGCCTTCACGCACCTGTCGGCGAGCCACCGCGACGCGATGTTCCTCGCGGAGGAACTGCTGCCCGGCCTGCCCGACGACTTCGAGCCGCTCGTCGTCGAGCAGCGACCGCGCACCACGGTCCGCGACGGCGAGACCCTGGACGTGCACGACGCGACGCTGCTGGCGCGCCGCGCGCGCTGAGCGAGCGGGCGGGCCCGGGCGCCGCCGGCCGGGAATGAGATCCGTGAGCCCGGGCGACTCCCGGGAACTGGCGACTGGACCCGCCATGCTTCGGGACTCGGCGTGAGGACGTTCCGTCCACGCGCATCAGCGCATCGGCCGATCGGCCGAGGCGAGGCGAGCCTCCCGGCCGATGTGCCGCACGGGCTTCACGGCGACGATCGAGGCATGACCACGACCGACGCCACCAGCCACCGCCCCGGCCGCCGCACCCGCCGCCCCGAGTGGCTCGCCCCCGCGGGCCTCATCGCGCTCAGCATCGTGCCGATCATCGGCGGCGGCTCGCGCCTCACGTCGCTCGCGACCGCTGCCCCGGTCACCGCCGAGAACGCCCGCTTCGTCGAATCGCCCATTCCCGTGGTCGTGCACATCGTCGGCTCGGTGGTGTTCCTCGTGCTCGGCGCGCTGCAGTTCGCGCCATCCCTCCGCCGCAAGCGCTGGCACCGCATCGCCGGCCGCATCGTCGCGCCCGCGGGGCTGCTCTCGGCAGGCTCGGCGCTCTGGATGACCCTCCTCTACGACATGCCCGCGATCAACGGTCCGGGCCTGTTCATCATGCGACTCGTGTTCGGGTCGGCGATGGCCGCCGCGATCGTGGTCGCCTTCGCCGCCATCCGTCGCGGCGACGTCACCACGCACAGCGCCTGGATGACCCGGGCCTACGCGATCGGCATCGGCGCCGGCACGCAGGTGCTCACGTTCGCGCCGTGGACGCTCGCGTTCGGTGCACCCGACCAGTTCGTGCACTCGGTGCTCATGGGCGCGGGCTGGGTGATCAACCTCGTCGTCGCCGAGGTGATCATCCGGCGCCGGGCGTCTCGGACGCCGCGCGCGCCCCGGCGGGCTCGTGCTTCCGGCCGATCCCGGGCGGTGGGCGCGCGCCTATCATGGGGGGCATGACGAGCCCCGCCAGGGCGCTGTGGGATGCTCCGGCCGCCTCCCCGCCGCCGCCCCGCCGGGTCTGGCGCGACTGGGTGATCGTCGCCGCGCTCCCGCCGCTCATCGTCATCGAGGCGGCGCTGCGAGCGGATGTCCCGTGGCGCTGGCTCTGGGCGGTCGTGCTCGTGGGGCTCGTGCCGACCCTGCTGTGGCGACGCATCCGCCCGTTCACGATGTTGGCGATCTCGTTCGCCGTCGGGTCGACGGTCGGGTTCGTGGCGGGCGGCGACCCGCAGCTGATCACGACGGCATACTTCCTGATCCTCGTCTACGCGGTCATGCGGTGGGGCTCGGGGCGCGCGATGCTCGGCGGCGCCGCGCTCGTGGTCGTCGGAACGCTCGTCTCCCTGCTGTTCAGCGCCCCGACATTCGGCGACGTGGTGGGCGGCATCGCCGTCGCCGCCACGACGATGACGCTCGGCGTCGCATTCCGGCAGCGCGCGGCGGCGCGGGCACGCGAGCTCGATCGCGTTCGGCTCGTCGAGCGCGAGCAGCTGGCCCGCGACCTGCACGACACGGTCGCGCACCACGTCTCGGCGATCGCCATCCAGGCCCAGGCGGGGTCGACCGTCGCCGAGTCCGATCCGGTCGCCGCGGCCGAGGCGCTGCGAATCATCGAGGGCGAGGCGTCGCGCACGCTCGACGAGATGCGCTCGATGGTCGGGGTGCTCAGGCGGGCGGATGCCGCGGAGCTCGCGCCGACGCCCGGCATCGCCGACATCCGGCGCCTCGCGCGCCTCGGCGGCTCGCCGCCGATCGACGTGCGCATCGGCGGCGATCCCGACGCCGTGCCGCCCGCGGTCGGAGCGGCCCTGTTCCGCATCGCGCAGGAGGCCGTGACCAACGCCCGTCGGCACGCGCGCGACGCGTCGCGATTAGACGTGCGCGTGCGAGTCGATGCGGCCGGCGTGCGGGTCGACGTCGTCGACGACGGCGCGCCCGCGGCATCCGCCGCCCCCGGATTCGGGCTGACCGGTATGGCCGAACGCGCCGCCGTGCTGGGCGGCACCTGCACCGCAGGCCCCGCCCCCGACGGCCGCGGCTGGGCAGTAACCGTGGTGCTCCCGAGCAGCGGATGGTCGCGGTGAGCGACCGCGCGCCCGTGCGGGTGCTCCTCGCCGACGACCAGGAGCTGGTGAGCGCCGGGCTGCGGGTGATCCTGAACGCGCTGCCCGGCATCGAGGTGGTCGGCGAGGCCCGCGACGGCGCCGAGGCCGTGGCGCTGGCGCGAGACATCCGGCCCGATGTCTGCCTGCTCGACATCAGGATGCCCGGCATGGACGGCCTCGAGGCGACGCGCGCACTGGCCGGCCCGGAGGTCGCCGACCCGATCCCCGTGGTCGTGATCACGACGTTCGACCTCGACGAGTACGTCTACGGCGCGCTTCGCGCCGGCGCGCGCGGCTTCCTGCTGAAGAATGCCGGGCCGACCATGCTCGCCGAGGCCGTGCACGCGGCCGCGCGCGGCGACGCGCTCATCGACCCGAACGTGACGATGCGACTCATCGAGGCGTTCGCCGGGTCGGATGCCGCGGCCGCGCGGTCCGCGTCGGCGCCTCCACCGGCGACCCCGCTGACCGACCGCGAGGAGGACGTGCTCGCGGCCGTCGCCCGCGGCCTCGGCAACGACGAGATCGGCCGTGCGCTGCACATCTCGCTCAGCACCGTGAAGACGCACATCGCGAGCCTCATGGCGAAGATCGGCGTGCGCAATCGCGTCGAACTCGCGATCTGGGCGCATGAGCGGGGCCGGGTGCGCTAGGCCGTGGCGAGGCTCGTCACCGCGGGCCACCATCCCGGGTCGGTCCACATCCCGAGCTCCTGTTCGAGCGCGGCGCCGACGCGGAACTGCTCGCGCTGGCGCCCTACGACTCCTCGCCGGTGGCGCCGCACCTCGGCGCGGCCCTCGCCGGCCTCGAGGGGTCGGGCCCCGACGCGGAGCAGGCGCGGCAGATCCTCGGCATCGTCGACGCCTACGCGACGGGCTTCCTCGTGGTGTGGGCGCGCAGCCGAGCGGATGGCCGTCCCGCCGGTTCACGCGGCGCCGAGGCATCCGCCGTCGCCGACCTTCGCGACCTCGATACCTTCGATCGCGGGCTGGATGCGCTCATCGCGGGGCTCGACGCGACCCTCCGCCAGCGATTCTCCGAGACGACGGACCGGCACACCCGCTAGGCGCGGTCCCGAATCGTCCGTCCGTAAGGGATCAGCGCGGCAACGGGTTCGGCCCGGTCGCCGTGACGAGCCGCTGCGGAACCCAGCCCTCGACGTGGCGGATGCCGTCGAACGTTCCGCCCTGCAGTTCGACGACCTCGCGCAGCGGGCGCTGGTGGAACTTCACGTGCGTGAAGTCCTCGAACAGGATGTACGTCGGCTCGTTCCACCGGTTCTGGAACTGCTGTCCGGTCAGCACCTCGCGGTGACGGCGCGAGAACTCGTCGGCCTCGTCGCCGACGACCACGCCGACGTGCTCCATGCCCATCTTGTAGACGCGCTGGTGCACCGGCGGGATGAGCTCGATGAGCGGGATCTCCTTGCCGTCGAGCACCCGGAGCGGCTCTGCGAGGAGGATCAGGGACATCGGCCGCCCGTTCCAGACGTTCTCCATGTTCGCGGCGGCATGGCGCTCGAGCAGCGTCCGCACGTGCACGTACTGGTCCCACTCGGGCACCCGGAACGCGAGGTGGCCCAGCTCGTACGGCGCGATGTCGATGCCGCGCGCCAGCAGGCGGTCGCGCTGCTGCGCGACGAACGCCCGGTAGTCCCCGATGATGTCGCCGACCGGATCGGACATCGTCGTCCTCCTCCCGTCCGTCCGAACGACGGGCATGCGGCGAACGTATCAGGCTAGGCGCGGCGAAGGTCGGCGTCATCCACTCGCACCACCTCGCTGTCGCCGAGGGCGCGGACCATGGGCGCGGCGCGCTCCGCCGCGATCCTACGGAATGGCTATCCTGCCGTTCAGGACGGATCGGGTCGGGTCGGGGGGAACGATGCGAGGGTCGCACGGCAATGAGGCGACGGAACGCATTCATGATGTCGGCCTGCTCTTCGTGCACGGCATCGGGCAGCAGCAGCGCGGATCTTTTCTCGTCGAAGCCGGGGATGCAGTCGTCGCCTACCTGAGAGACCGGGACTTCACAGATCGAGTCGACGGTGCGCCGATGAGTCGACTCGGGACCGTGCGCATGCCGGCAGACGAACCGCCGAGTGCGGTCATCGAGTTCGATGCGAGCGCCGATGATGACGCCATCCAGCGATCCACCTCCTGGCTACTCTCCGAGTCGAACTGGGCGAGCGCGTTCGTCCCACCGAGTGCTGGCACGACGCTGCGCTGGATTCTCCTTCGGACGCCCGCCCTGGTGGTCGTGCGCGCCATCGAGAGCCTGCTCGCCGCAGCGCGCGCTTGGGGTTGGCGGCCGCAGTACTGGTGGCGCGTCATCCTTCAGGCGCTCTGGACCGCGGTCTCCCTACCCCTCGTGGCCGCCGTCCTGATCGTCCTCGTGACGTCGGTCATAATTCGCGCGCTCATCCCGTTCGCCTGGCTGCAGACGCTGTTGGGGAAGATCGAGGTCCTGCTCTCGACCTTCATCGGCGACAGCCTGCTCTTCAGCGAGAGCGCCATCAACTCCGCAGCCATGTCCAGCGTCGTTGCACACGATGTGAACTGGCTCGGAGCCCGATGCAGAACGGTGATCGTCGTGGCGCACTCGCAGGGTGCGGCGGTCACAGCTCAGGCGCTCGAGCACACGCCACCCGTCCGCACCCTCGTCACCTATGGGGCTGGGATCAGCCAACTCCAGTGGCTCCGATCGGTGCCCCGCCGGGAGAACGTCGTCCTCGCCCTGATCAGCCTGCTCGTCCTCGGACTCGTGGGCGTCGTTGCCTTCACGATCGTCGACGTGTTCCGCGGCGGGGAGATTCCGGACTGGATGGTCGCCTTGCTGCTGTTCGGCTGGCCAGCTGCGGCGGCGTTCCTCCAAGCGATGGCGAAACAGGCCACGGCGACGACCCGCGAGTCACGGCTTCGACCGCACTCGAGGAAGCTTGCCCAGCGCTGGGTCGACCTCTGGGCCTCCGCGGATCCGGTGAACGGCGGACCGTCGACGAAGACCGTATTCGAGCAGGCCGAGGAGGTCAGGCTCTGGAACCACGGCAATGTCGTGACCGACCATTCCTCGTACTTCGCCAATCGCACGGAGTTCGTGACTCGGATCGTCGCCTACGCCATAGACGCCACTCCGAACCTACCGGCGGGCACAGCGGAATCGCTCGAGCATCTCGCGCGGGTGCGCGGAGATCTCCGACAGCGGCGCGGTCGCTGGCTCGAGGCGTTCCGAGCTGCTCTGGCAGTAGGCGTTTGGGCTGCGGCGCTCCGTTTCAGCTCAGAGCTCGCCGAGCTTGTGTCGCCGGTGATCGACTGGGTCAGAGCGTTGTTCCCGGATCGCCTCGCACCCGTGCTCGGAATCGGTCCCGAGGCCGTCGCGGCAGGAATAGTCGTCGCCCTGCTCGGGCTGGCCTGCTACGGTCTGGCGCTACTCATCTGGGCGGGTTGGGCGTTCATCGAGGAGCAACCCGCCCCGGGAGACGCGACGTTCGAGCGCGGCTCGGCGGCGATGGTCGTTGTCGCCGGCCTACTTACGAACCTCCTGCTCGCGACCGCCGCCCTCGTCTGGTTCGATTGGAGCGCAGCGCCCCGCGTCCTGGAGGTCATGTACACCCTCCCGGTGCTGTGCGCCGTCGCCATCGGGGTGATCTGGATCATCGTCCGGGTCACGCGTCGCGTCTGGAGTAAACGGGCGCAAACCCCTCAAGCACTTTCCGCTCGCGCCCTGCGGTATGGCTTCCTCGCCGGGCTGCTGCTGTGGTTCGTGGTCATTGCCGTCGTCGGCCTCGAGCGATTCGAGGCATCGCAGACCGATTGGACCATCGTGCCCGCCGTCGTAGCGAGCGTCGCGGTGCTCTCGATGATGTTCGCGGCGTTCCCCCTCTGCAGCACGTCGGGGCACTGGTCGTTCGTGAAGGACCCGCGCTCGTACCGGCCCTTCAAGTACCTCCCCCCTCCGGACGAAGGTGCCGCTCCGGCATCGAGCGCACTGCTCCTGCTCGGCGTACTCGCCGCCCAGGTCGCCTTGCTGGTATTCGCCTTCGCCATTCCACCGGGGGCGGACCTCCTGGTGATGTTCCTCGTGCTGGCGCTGCCGTTCGCCGCACTCAACGTGGCTAATTGGGCAGGCGACCGGGGCCTGTCCGGCGCCAGAGCGGCGGTCGCGTGGTCGCTCGTGATAGTGAGCTTCGCGCTGTCGGTACTCTTCATCGTCTTGCAGGTCACCGGCTGATCCTGCCCGCGGGCAACCCGCCGCAGAGGCGTGCGACGACCCGGCTTGCGCGTGAGGAGCCGGGCCGTCGCGTGTGGCGGTCTCCATACGCGCCGCCTTCGGCGGTGCTCCTCGACCACCGGGCTAGGCAGCTCGGTTCACGGTCGCGCTGGGCACGGATGCCACGACGAACTCGTCGTCGGCGGCATCCACCCGCACCGCCTCGCCCTCGCCGGGGTCGCCGGTGACGAAGAGATCGGCGATTCGTCGTCGATCTCGCGCCAGATCAGGCGACGCAGCGGGCGGGCGCCCTACTCGGGCTTGGGGCCGCGCTCCGCGAGGGGCGCTGCCGCCGCGACGCCGCGTGCCGCAGACGTCCTGGCCATCCTGCCGATCACGCCGGCAGTTCGAACACGGCGCTCCTCCCGCCGAACGGGTCGACGAGGACGACCCCGCCCTCCTGCCCGGGGAACGGGCCGACGGTGAACGACGGAATCGTCGCGTCGAGCGCGTGCACCGAGTCGAGGATCAGCGCCGACGTTCCCCGGTAGAGCTCCGCCGCGAAGCCGGGCGATCCGTCGCGCGCCGGCGGCAGGTCGCGCACCTCCACGCGCCAGCTCCCATCGGCTTCGATTGCTGCGTCTACTCGGGGCGCGCGTCCGCGAAGCTCCAGCCACGCCGGGGCACCGACGGGTCCCCAAGGCGCTCGCATGGCGGACCCTGCGGAAGCCGGTCCGGGCGCGATGAGGTCTCCGGGCGATGCCACCGCACCGGGCGCGAGCAGCGGCTCGGCCGGGAACCGCACGCTCGCGGCGAGTCCGACGCGCGCCCACTCGACGGCCGGCAGTGTGAGGCGCCCGGTCCACTCGTCACCGCGACGAGCGAGCACGAGCGCGGCGACCTCCGGCCAGAACGCCGGCGGCATGTCCTCCACGACCTGCACGATGCGCGCCTCCGGCGGGCCACCCCCGAAGCGAGCGGTGGACACGTGAGGCGCCGCGACGTCGACCGTGATCCGTCCGCTGGGTGTGGCACTGGCGCTGATCCGCGGCAGGGCGGGCGCGTCGCTCGTGGGCACCGCGACGAAGGCGGGCTGGGTCGCCGCGAACGGCGTGGATGCCGTCTCCTTCACGATGCCCGCGGCGTCCGTCGTCGTCGCCACCGGCAGCGCACGCACCAGGATCAGGTCGTTCGACCCCGCCGGGAAGCGCAGCGTTGCCGTAGCGCGTCCGCCGACGGCGCGCACCGGGTCGGGCAGCGCGGCCGAGTACGCGCGCTGCGGGCCTCCGCCGGCCTGACGCAGCGTCTCGGCCCGCTCGTACCGGGGCGTGGTGCGGAACCCCTGCGTCGGCAGGCCGAGCGCGGCGCGCACGGCCGTCTCGTTCGCGAACAGGAATCGCACCGCACCGCCCTCGGGCACCCCGCTCGCCGTGAGCGTGATCGAGACCTCGGGGTCGGCGGTCGGACGCGAGGTCGGCATGAGTCTCGGGCCGATGCGCAGCGCGGGCAGCGGTCGCGGGTCGGCGACGACGACGGTGACGGATGCCTCGCTCGACCGTCCACCGTCCAGGTCGATGGCGACCGCGGTGAACCGGATGGTCTTCGATTCGCCGGGGCTGGTCTCGGGAGCGGGGACGTCGCGGAAGGCGCGCAGTCCGTCGACCTGGTGCATCGCCGTCAGTTCGATCGGATCCTCGGACACGCCGTCGACCGTCCACTGGATCCGGTCGACCGGCACGCTGCCGGGCAGGCCGGTCGGCTCGAACCTGATCGAGAGGCGCACGTCCCCCGTCGACGCGAGTCCCGTCGGCGGTGACGAGCCCGGCGTGTACCACGCCTCGAGCGTGCAGCCTCCGGGGGTGGGGCGCGGCGGGGGGCCGCCGGTCAGCTCGACCGGGTCGCTCCAGCGGCCGGTCCAGTCTCCGGCGTGCACGCGCCAGGTGACCTCGGATGCCTCGTCGCCGGCTGCGACCGGCACGGTCGCCGTCACCGTGGGGGCGCCCTGCTTCGGCGGCCACGCGGCGCTCATGGGCGCCGCGACGTCGCTGTCATCGCCGACGAGCGGATGCAGCGTCCGCCGCTGGTCGGGACCGACCTGTTCGAGCGACACCGGTCCGACCGGCGCCGCGACGCCGCGCAGCGCGATCGACTGCCGCCAGCCGGTCTCGCCCGCGGCGGCATCGGCGTACCAGCTCGGGTCGCCCGACCGCGTGAGCTCGAGCGGGGCGGGCCGCGCGGCGGGCGTGGCGAGCGAGATCGCGATGGGCACGTTCAGGAGCTTCGCCTGCAGCGTTCGTTCGCCGCTCGGATCGGGGATGTCCTCGATGTTGTCGAGGAGCTCGCGCCATCCCCTATCGAGCGCCTCGTTGTAGAGACGACCGGGCTCGCCGCCGAAATCGGATCGCTCACCGGGCGGACCGTGGAACAGGCCCGGCGCCTGCGCCACGAGGAGCGCGAGGTCGTCGGGTCCCCCGCTCAGGTCGACCCGCACCGTGCCGGTGCGGGCGAGCCAGCGGCTCACGCCCGGGTCGATCGCGGCCATCGCGAGCGATTCCGAGGCGCGATGCCGCCCTCGCACCGGGTGCGGGCCGAGCTCGGGCTCAGCGACGATGACGAGGTCGTCCCGCGACGCATCGGCGGCGTCGTAGGCGCGTCGCACCCAGGCGTCCACCGAGGCCTCGGCACGCACGAGGCGATTGACGCGCGCCAGTTCGAAATCGGGACGGTATGGGGCATCGGGCGGGACCGGGGCGTACGGCACCGCTGCGGCGGGCGCCGCGGCCAGGATCCGGTCCTTCCAGCTCTCCTGGTCTCCGCCGTTGGGCAGGGCGTAAGCCGTGAACGCCCCCAGGTAGTCGTCGGGCAGCGCGTCGATGCCGACGCGGGTGGTCTCGACGACGGTGTCGGGATCGAGGAACCAGACGCGGATGTCGTCGACGCGCCCCTCGCCCGTGACGAGCACGCCGCCCATGGCGAACGATCCCACCCGGTAGGGCGGCTCGTCGACGGCGGCGAGTTCCACCGGCTGGCGGCTCGGCCCCATCGACGGCGCCGTGATGGCGACGCGCAGCCGTCCGTCGCCGACGACTTCGACCCAGCACGGTCGACGTCCCGACCAGCGGATCGGAAAGAGCGCCAGCGGGCTCCGCGGCGTGACCTCCGCCGGCAAGGGGCGGCTGCTCACCGCGGCCGTGTCGCCGTGCAGCTCGCCCGCCTCGAAGAGGCAGCGATGCAGCACGACGGGGCCGGCCGGGAGCAGGAACCCCCGTCCCAGGCTCGCCCGCCATTGCACGCCATCGGGGATGCGGTCGTCGCCGACCACGTTCGCACCCTGGCCCACGGCCTGCACCGGGTTCGCGAACTCCGAGACCAGCATCAGCGCACCGCCTCCGACATCAGGGCGCTCGCGAAGCGCGGCACGGGCTCCACGGTGAGTCGCCGGGTGAATGGTGCGCCCCGATCGGTCGCGGTGAGGCTGACGACCGTCGGACCGGCGAGCGCGATGGGCGCCGTCGAGAGCCACAACGCCCGGGTTCCCACCGTATTGGCGCGCCGGATCGTCAACTCGGTCGAGCCGATACGCGCCCCCTGCAGCGCCATCCGCCGCCCGCCGTCGCGGATCAGGGGCTCGGCGGACTCGACGAGGAGCCCTCGCGCCGCCCAGCCGCCGCCGTCGAGCCGGCTCCACAGCACCGCCGAGCGGGCGCCGCCGCCGAACCCGTCGAGCTGGATGCCGAGCTGGTCCAGCATCGACTCGAGCGCCGCGTCGCCGACCACCGTGCCCGGGCCGGCATCGGCGACGGTGCCCCGGATGGGCAGGTCGCCGGTCGCCCTGGCGCGCGCGACCGCCTCGCCCGACGGGGCGCCCACGAAGCCGAGCGACCCGATCAGCTGCGGCGGCCCCTCGTACGACGACGTCGAGAACGTGATGCCGGCGAGCTCGGGGTCGCCGGTCTTCGCGCGCTTGCCCTCCTCCGGGAAGGCGACCGAGAGCTCGTACGAGGCGTCGCAGGCGAGGGTGCCCGGCCATGCGAACTCGAGGCCATGCGGCGGCACGGCGCACCCGGCATCCGCATCGGTCTCGGCCACGAGCATGCCGAGCGAGGCCGCGACCTTGAGGATCACGCCCGTGATGACGGGCTCGGCGTCAACCGGTTCATCGGGCACCCGCGGCCGGTCGATTCGGCGCAGCACGAGCACGGGTTGCCGGCCGTAGGCATCGGCGAGCGCGGCGACGTGCACGGCGAAGAACGACGCGGTCGGGACATCCGCGGTGAACACGAACGACTCGCCCTCGGCGACGCTGTACCGGTGGAAGTACCGCTGGATGGAGCTGACGTCGAAGGTCGGCCGCGCGAGCACCTGGATCGCCGCGCTGACGGGTGAGCCGATCCCCTTCCACGGCGCGATCGCCGCCGAGACGCCCGCGCGTGCGGGTGCGGTGCGGAAGAACCAGTGCATCGTCCGCTCGGTGCCGGGCGGAGGCACGAACGCGCTGGGCACGCCGTCCTGCAGACGCTCCCAGCGCAGGGTGGCGCGGATACGGTACTTCGTGCCCGCCTTCAGGACGGTGCGCGTGGTCCAGGGCGTCAGGATCGCGACCTGATCCTTGGCGACCGCCTCGTCGGTCGCGGCCTGCGCCGCGTCGACCGCGTCCCTGGTGGCGTAGGCCAGGGCATGCAGGCCGAGCACGTCCGGCGACACCTGCCACGGCGGCTTCCACGTGACGGTCTCGGTGCCTTTCGGCAGGTCGAGGCGCAGCACGAGGAGCACGCCATCGTCGCCGAGCTCGTCGATGATCTCGACGGCGGCCACGTCCCGGCCGCCGAGCCCGGTGGTCTCCGGTGCGTCGATGCCCTCGACGAGTTCGCGCGACGGAGTGCGTACGAGCAGGTAGAGCGCCCCCTCTTGGAGGGGCTCGTCGAGCACCACCTCCAGCTCCTGCATGACCTGCAGCCGGTCGGGATGCGTCGGCGCGACGCCCATGGGCGCGCCGACCGACAGCGCTCCCGTCATCGTTGTGCCCTCGACCTCGATCGCGTCGAAGCGGTAGGGGCCGGATGGCGCGGCGATGCCGGGGATGTCCGCGTCGTGTCCGTCGACCCAGGTTCGCCAGCACGCCCGGAAGCCGACGGGCGACGAGAAGATGCGGAAGGAGAGCGGGGTGAGCGGGCCGTGGCGGCCGGGAACGTGCCATTCGCCATCGCCGTCGACCGTGGCATCCACCCCGAAGCTCCACGCCCGTGCCATGAGCGGCTTCCAGTTGCAGAGGCCCGTGATCGACTTGAGCGGATGGCGATCGGGCTTCTGGTACGTGGGGCTCTGGTGGATGAGCGAGACGCCGCGGCTCGTGGTGAGCAGTGCGAGTTGGCGCAGGCCAGAGGTCACGACGACGTCCTCGGCGGCGGCCTGCCACGCGGAGTTGTCGAGGCTGATGGTGTCGGCCACCACGCCCCCGTCGCCGATCTCCTCGAGCGCGAGGTCGGCGAGCACCCAGCGGAAGCGGTAGGTGCCCGACCCCGTGATGCCGCCGTTCTGGGTGCCGCCCGGCAGCGGCACGCCCGGCGCCTCGACCACGGGTGCCACCGGGAAGGTCAGGAGCGGGATGGCGTCGGGCCACACGGTCTCGACGTTCGACCAGCTGGGCGGCGCGGGATCCGGATCGGGTGCGGGCGGTTCGTGCTCGTCGACGCCGTCGACGTGCAGGCGGCCGATGCCGTCGGCGAGCGCGAAGACCGGGAACGGCCACTCGTCGTCGGCGGGGACGGGCGGCTCGGCGGGGTCGGTGTCGAGCGTGCCGATCTCGAGGCATCCGCGCAGGGTCGTCAGCCACAGGTCGATCGAGACGCAGACCTTGAACGCGACATCCACCCGCTCGTCCGGCCCGATCTGGATCGTGAGCTTCGTGTCGACGCCGACGCTGAATGGGCCGATGCCGGCGCGGCCGCGCAGGTCGGCGGTGACCCACATCATGAACGGGCGCGTGCCGATCCCCGCGACGAACGAGGCGCTCACCTCGGCCCAGAGCACGGGCCGCACGCCGAACGTCTTCGTGAAGCCGGCGCCCACGGCGACGGCGAAGCCCGTGAGGTCGCGTCCGCTGCCGCCGACGTTCGGGATGCCGTCGCCCCGGATCATGACGTAGCCCCAACCTCTGACCTCCAGGGGGCCGAGCCCCGGGAACACCTCCGCGCTGAGCGGTGCGGGGATGCGGTCGTTCAGCTGGTCGCTGCCAGCGTGCAGGAACCAGTTCTCGGGCCGATCGAAGCGGAACACGCCGACCACGGGCAGCGTGATCGACACGACCTTGGGGATGTGGTAGCTGCCGACGACGCCCACGACGATCTCACGGTCGGAGACGGCGAGCCCGCCGAACAGGGCGAGGCCGGCGCCGCCGCCGGCATGCTGCTCGAGCAGCGGCAGTTGGGCGGCGCGGTACCGTGCCACGAGGAAGTGGGCGTCGAGCGCGATCCGCAGCGCCGGGTCGGGCAGCGTGATGCCGAAGACGCCGAGCGCGTTGAAGGCGAACCCCGCGTCGGGTGCGGTGCCGACGACGACGCCGGCTCCGAGGGTGGTCGCCCCTGAGCGGGTCTCGAGCCCGTCCCACGGCTGCCACGTGCGCAGGTCGCCGAGCGGGTCCGCCGTGCCGAGCGGAGGCATCGCCGAGTTGGTGCCGAACGTCGCGGCGATCGTGTAGAGCGAGAGGCCGGTGGGGCCGAGCAGGATCGGCACGGGCAGGTCGACGCCGAGCGTGAACTCGTACCGGGTGACCCCGCCCTCGGTCGCCGTCCGGAACACGAGGAACCCGCTCACGCCGAGCGGGACGAGTTCGGCCCAGAGCACGACCTCGACCCCGTCGGCGAGCGAGATCGACCCGCCCGCCTCGACGAGGCCGGGCACCTGGACCGAGGCCTGCAGGCCCCGGATCCCGTACCGGACCGCACCGCCGTCCCAGGTCGCCCGCACGGTCGCCCCGCTGACGCGCACGGGGCCCAGCTCGTACGTGAAGCGCAGGTCGATCTCGAACCAGGTCGAGCCGCTGCCCGATCGGGTGCCGACGATCTCGAACAGGTTCGCGGCGGTCTCGACCGTCCAGCCGCCCGGGTCGAGGATCTCGGCGCGTGCGCTCGCGAAGTCGAGCCGCAACGCCTCCGCGCCGGGCTTCGACGGGTCGATGGTCGCGCGCAGGTCGCGCCACCGCACGCGCATCGGCCGGTTCTCATCCATGCCGATGCGCAGGAAGTTCGAGACGCCCCACGACCCGACCGACACCGAGCCCGAGACGTCGAGCCGAAGCGAGACGCCCTCCGAGGTCGCGGCCTCGATCACGGCCGAGTGCACGGTGTACCCACCTCGAGTCGTGACGGCCTGCGCGAACGCGGCCGCGGCGAGCAGTGCCGCGACGGATGCAGCGGTGCCGCCGATCTCGGCGAGTACCCCGGGTGCGAGGGCGACCATCGCCCCCGGCACCTTCGCGGAAGGGGAATGTGGCACGTGCACGAGGCCCTCCGCGGCATCCGATTCGACGCCGACGGCGAGCCGGAGCTCATCGGGCGCGTCGACCGGGCGCGTCGCATCGAGCCGGAGCCGGATGGACGCATCGCCCGTCGGCAGCGGGCCGAGCGGGCCGTCGGGCAGGTCGAAGGACAACGAGATCGAAACCGGCACGAGGTCGATGAGTTCGGGGCCCGGGCCGGTGCGCCAACTGATCGTGCCGGAGACCTCCGGATCGGGAGCGCGGAGCCGCACGGGCACCTCTGCGGTGATCGTCTGCCCGCCGAGCGCGAGGTCGGCCGGGATCACGAGTCCGCCGAAGAGCGGCACGTCACCGGGGAGCACGAACTCGACGTGCTGGTTCGGCCCGAGGGTGAAGCCTGTCGGCGCGGTCAGCCCGATGCCGCCCGGAAGCAGCATGCTCGGGCTGCTCGGCACGAGCCGCAGGCCGTTCGCGGTGATCGTCGTCACCCGTTGCGGCCGGCCCTCGATGACGACCGCACCGGTGAGCTGCACGGTGAGCGCTCCGGCGCCGGCTTGGGTGAGGCGCGCCCGTCGGCGAACGCCCGTGCCCGACTCGGTACGGGATGCTGCGGCGACGCCCGGCACCGGCTGGGATGCCGCACCCTCGAGCGTGAGCGTCATCCGGAAGCCGTTGCCCGCGCGGACGAGCGCCCACCGGACGGTGGTCCCGGACGGCAGCGTCGCCCCGAGCGCGCCCGGGATCGCCGCATCGGCCGTGAGGCGGGCACGCCCCGCCGGATTCGCGAGCTCGTCCAGCGAATCGAGCAGCAGTCGCGCGTCGTCGCCGAGCACGACACCGCCCGCCCAGCCGCTGCCGAGGACCTCATCCAGGAGCGTCATGGCGTCACGCAGGGCCGAAGAAGCTGAACACGAACTTCACCCGACGGTTCCGCCGGCGCTCCGCCTCGCTCGTCGGCGGATCGTGTTCGAGGATCGCCGCGCCGGTCGGGACGATGAACCACGTGACGGCGCCCGAGGAGTCCCACCAGTCGGGGCGGGGCGTCACGAGCTGGTCGGCCACCGCCTGCTGCAGCCATTGCCAGGCGAAGCCCGCCCGGTCGAACGACGCGCTCGATTCGCTCGCACGTCGCTGGTCGCAGCTGAGGCCGGGCGTGTCGTTGCGGTCGGAGAACCCGACCACCGTGAGCCCGGCGAACTGTCCGAATGCGCCGTCGGCCTCGACCGTCGATGCGATGCGCTGCACTGCCTCATCGAGCTGGTCCCGCACGGTTCCGGGCCCGACGGGATGCCGGTCGCGGACAGGGCCGAAGTCGACCTCGCCCGCGAGGTATCCGGCGAACTCGAGCGAGATGACGTTCATGGTGCGCTCCCCCCGGTCGAGCACCTGAATGATCCTCAGGATTCTCTCGTCCGCCAACCAACGCAATGCCCTCGTTCGCGGGGGATTTCGGTCATCCGCTTCGCCGGGCGTTCGTCGTCAGGCTGCGCCGCCCGGCCCTAGCGGGAGGCTCCCCGCGCGTCGGGTGGCGTCGCCGGTCGCGCGCGATACGTTCTCGCGCCGGAACGGTGCCCACTGCCGCACGCCGCATTCGGGTACGACGAAGGCCCGGCGCCTGATGTCAGGTACCGGGCCTTCACGCGGCGTTGGACGAAATTGGGCGGCCAAGGCGGATGCCGGGCGCCCAATGTCGTCCAAACGCCGAGGTGGCGCGCGGGCGTGGGAGTCCTACGCCGCCGACGCCAGGTCGACCGTCGCGTTCGGCACGGATGCCACGACGAACTCGCCATCGGCGGCATCCACCCGCACGCCCTCGCCGTCGCCGAGGGCGCCGGTCACGAAGAGGTCGGCGATGCGGTCGTCGATCTCGCGCTGGATCAGGCGACGCAGCGGACGGGCACCGTACTCGGGCTCGTAGCCGCGCTCCGCGAGGAGCGCCACCGCGGCATCCGTCACCTCGAAGCCGATCTCGCGCGCGGCCAGCCGCGACGACGTCGCGCCCAGCATGAGGCGCACGATCTGCGCGATCTCGTCAGACGAGAGCTTCTGGAACAGCACGATCTCGTCGATGCGGTTCAGGAACTCCGGCCGCATGGCCTCGCGCACCTTGCCCATCACCCGGGCACGCACGTCATCCGACGACGAGAACCCCGATCCATCCGCCGACGCCACGAAGCCGAGCGCACCCGACCGCGACGCGAGGAACTCCGAACCGAGGTTGGAGGTCATGATGACCACCGTGTTGCGGAAGTCGACCGTGCGACCCTGGCCATCGGTCAGGCGTCCGTCGTCGAGCACCTGCAGCAGCAGGTTGAACACGTCGGGGTGCGCCTTCTCGATCTCGTCGAACAGCACGATCGAGTACGGGTTGCGCCGCACGCGCTCGGTGAGCTGCCCGGCCTCGTCGTAGCCGACGTATCCGGGAGGGGCGCCGACGAGCCGCGACACCGTGTGCCGCTCGCCGAACTCGCTCATGTCGAAGCGGATGATCGCGCCCTCGTCGTCGAACAGCGACGACGCCAGCGCCCGCGCCAGCTCGGTCTTGCCGACGCCAGTCGGCCCGAGGAACAGGAACGACCCGACGGGACGGCGCGCGTCGCCCATGCCGGTGCGGTTGCGGCGCACCGAGCGGGAGACGGCGGTGACCGCGTCGTCCTGCCCGATGACCCGGGCGTGCAGCTCGCCCTCGAGGTTCGCGAGGCGCTCGCGCTCGCCCTCGGTGACGCGGTTGACCGGGATGCCGGTGGCCCGCGAGATCACGGCGGCGATCTGCGCCTCGTCGATGACGGTGCTGGTCGCGGCCGCGCCATCCGCCGAAGACGAAGCGGATGCCACGGCACGACCCTGCGCGGCCGCCTTCTCGGTCGCCTCGTCGAGCCGCTCCTGCACCTTCTCGATCTCGTCGCGGATGCGCGACGCCTCCTCGTAGTGCTCGGCGCGGACGGCCGCGTTCTTGTCGGCCTCGAGGTCGGCGAGGCGCTCGATGAGGGCGGAGACATCCACCTTCACGCCCAGCTTGAGGCGCAGGCGCGCGCCGGCCTGGTCGATGAGGTCGATGGCCTTGTCGGGCAGCACGCGGTCGGTGAGGTACCGCGCGGAGAGTTCGACGGCGGCGCGCAGCGCGTCGTCGGTGTAGGTGACGCCGTGGTGCTCCTCGTACGCGGGGCGCAGGCCCTGCAGGATCAGCACGGAGTCCTCGATCGAGGGCTCCGCCACGCGAACCGGCTGGAACCGGCGCTCGAGCGCGGGGTCCTTCTCGATCGTGCGGTACTCCTTGAGTGTGGTCGCACCCACGAGGTGCAGCTCGCCGCGGGCGAGGCGGGGCTTCAGGATGTTCCCCGCGTCCATGCCCTCACCGGCGCCGCCGGCGCCGACGACGGAGTGCACCTCGTCGACGAACACGATCAGCTCGCCCTTGTGCTCGGCGATCTCCTCCATCGTCCTGGTGAGGCGCTCCTCGAAGTCGCCGCGATAGCGGGTGCCGGCGAGCATGGCGGGCAGGTCGAGGGCGACGACGCGCTTGCCGAGCAGCTGCTCGGGCACGTTCTCCTCGACGATCGCGCGGGCGAGGCCCTCGACGATCGCGGTCTTGCCGACGCCGGCCTCGCCGATCAGCACGGGGTTGTTCTTCGTGCGGCGGCTGAGGATCTCGATGGTCTGCTCGATCTCGTCGGTGCGCCCGATCACGGGGTCGAGCTCGCCGTTCGCGGCGCGCTCGGTGAGGTCGAGGCCGAACTTGTCGAGCATGGGCGTGGCGGATGCCGCGGCATCCGTCTGCTCGCCCATGCCGCCCATCTCGGGGCCGGCGGACGGGTCGGATGCCACGTGCTCCCCCAGCCCGGCCGCGAGCGCCTCGGCGGTGACGCCGGCGCGCGCGAGCACCTGCCCGGCGGGGGCGTCCTGCCCGAGCACGAGCGCGAAGAAGAGGTGCTCGGGGTCGATGTACGTCGACCCGCTCGAGCGTGCGACCTGGTACGCGTGGAACAGCGCGCGGCTGGCCGACGGGGTGATGGTCGCCGCGTTCGCGTCGGCGGTGACGGATGCCGCGGGCAGCCGCGCCTCGGTCGCCGTGATGATGCGCTCGGGCGACGCGCCCACGCGCGTGATCGCCTGCGCGACGGACTCGTCCTCGACGATGACGCGCAGGATGTGCAGCGCGTCGAGCTCGGTCTGCCCGCGCTCGAGCGCGAAGCGTCCGGCACGCTGCAGGATGCTCTGGGTGCGCGAGGTCAGGAACCGGCTGAGATCGATCGACCGCGCCTGCCTGGCCTGCTCACCCGCGAGGTAGCGGCTCAGGAACTCGTCGAACGAGCTCGAGCCGGCCTCGTTGAAGTCGTCTGGCACCTAGGTCCTCCTGGGGAACTTGAGTTGGGTACGCTCAAGTTCAACGCGGGTCAAGCGCATCTATTCCTTATAGAAGGGATGCGTTGGAGGTCCCTCCGGGCACTCATGCCCTTCGAAGCAGATAGGCTCCACCCAGCGACCGGAAGGAAGACGTTGCTCAATCGCCAGAATCTTGAGTTGTTCAAAGGTGCGATCTCGTCAGCGACCCGTACAACTTCTGCCGCTGACGAAGCGCTCGTTAAGCGATTCATCGAACTGAGGCCCGGCCTGCTCGCTACGCTCGGATCACCTGTGAATCACCTCGTCACAGGCCGAAGGGGCGTAGGAAAATCAACGACGCTCGCGCTGCTCCAACAGCGAGTCGAGAAGCAGGGCGACTGGGTGATCTTCGTCGACGTTGAGACGCACAAGGACAGGGCCTATCCGGACGTTCTCGTGGAGATCATCCTCGAGATCCTGGAGGCTGTGAAGCCCCGGCCGACCAGCCTTGAGAAGATCCGCACGCTTCGAGACATCGGAAAGCTCAAGAAGGTACTCCGATTCCTTCGGGACGCTCCCGAAGAGGTGACCGAGACGTCCCAGACCGAGGAACGCGCGAAGACAGCTCGCGGGATCCGCCTCAGTGGGTCCGTTCAGCGCAGCTACCTGTCACTGGCCGGATCGTTGGGCGCTTCCAAGGAGGCATTCCGGTCTACGAGCCGGACTTCAAGTATCGTTAGACGCAAAGATGCATATCTGCGCGACATTGCCCCAGCCATCTCGCGCGTACTTGAGTCTGCCACTTCTATCGCAGGCAAGAAGAAGCTTCTGCTCGTCTTGGATGACTTTTACTTCATCGGCACCGAAACTCAGCCCCTCGTGCTTGATCACCTGCATGGCATCACAAAGAGGAGCAATGTCTGGCTAAAGATCGGCAGCGTGCACTCTCGTACGCGTTCCTATGTGGAGGGGGACCCGCCGCGTGGCATGCAGCCGCCGAACGATCTGCAACACCTTTCGCTAGATGTTGGGTTGGCCGACTTCTCGACCGCTAAAGCCTTCCTGGAGGACGTGACAAACGGAGTCTTGGCGGAATCCGGGCTCACGATTCGCGAGACACTCACCGACACGGCACGCGAACGCGCCGTGCTCGTTGCCGGAGGCGCAGTTTCACGCGACTACTTTGACCTACTTATCGCCGCCGCGGATGCCGAGTGGGAACGCGCGCAACGCAGGTCTGACAAGAATCGCGAATTTCGGATCGGCGCGGAGAGCGTTCAAGCCGCTGCAGGGCGAATGCTTGAGCGGAAGCAAACGGACCTTCGAAACGACGCAGGTCGAGATGTGGGGCGCTTGGAGTCTCGTTTCGCCGACCTGATCGGATTCGCTCGTGATCGTGACACATACTTCTTCCTAGTGAAGCGTTCGGACATCGATTCCGAATGGGGACGCGAAATTGTCCAACTTGAGGATCTACGCTTCGTGCACCGGATTATGGTGACGCGGCCAAACACCGGATCTATGCGTCGAGTCGACACGATCGTGTTCATGATGGACATTCCTGCACTCGTTGATACGCGAATGCAGAAGCTCCCCGTCGAATTCTGGAAGCCTCGACAAGCCGATGAACTTCGCAAATCCAGCTGGGTCTATTCTCCGGGGTGGACCTCCAGGGCCGGCCAATCGACGCGCCCAAAGCGATCGGCCGGAGACCACATTGAGGTCGGTGACGAACAGGTCGCGAACCACTCGCCAGAGGCATGATTGCTCGGCGGGAATCGACTTCGAGTTGGGGATTTCCGCAGGCACCCGAGACGAGATAGGTTGGAATTGATACTTTCAAGGATCGCCCGCTCGGCCGGGCTATCGGTCTGCGCCGGCTTCCTCAGCAGCGCTCCGCTTCGCCTCCGGTATCAGCTCATAAAGCGCCCTTGCCTTTCGGGGCTGCGTGATTAGCTCCTCGACGAGGGCATTCACTGCCCCGAAGATGGCCTCCACGATCTCAGCATCGTTACCGTCAAGATAGAGAACAACCAGGTCATCCTCGCCACCGTGGAGAGAATCATTTCCAAGGATTCTTGGCGCTGTTAGCACTTGCCACAGCGGCTCATTCACCTTTCCTTTTAGCTCCCCGATGCGTGTCTGGAGATTCTTCTTTCTCCCGCTCTGATCCGTCTCTAGGAGAAGCGATTCCAAGGCGGCGCGCGCCAGCGCTGCTGAGGCGCGCCTAGAATCTGGGAATACCTGCCGAGCCTCGTCGTACAAAGATCGCGCAGCTTGCGGCATTTCGGGGTGGGACGCTGGAATCGTTGACGAACGAGGATAGAGCAACTGCTCGCCGCGCCAGACGGACGGCAGATTGCAGGACGCACACACCGTGACATCCCAGTCGGAGCCTGTGCCTGGCCCGGCCGATTTGACCCCTGTACCATCAACCCGAAATGCCCCTGGCCCGTCGTTGAACATGAACGAGGTCTTGTAGGTTCCACTCCAAGCCGCCACCGTCAATGACTCACGAACGTGGTGGCTGTATGCGCGACATCTAGGGCACGTGAATCGCTCGGTGGATTCAATCACCTCTTCTACGGCTTCTGACATGGTCGCATCGTACAGCGATCGATCACGGCTTCGGGATGGCCTCCGACCAAGCCCGCCTTGCGTCGCGACCCTTGAGAATCTTGGGCGAACGTCCGGCTGCGCGATCGCGTTGTGTCCACTGGACCACTCGGCGAAGACGCATCCATGGGATGATCGGATTCTGCCAGCGGACGTCAATGATGACGCCTGCGGTCCGCGGGATTGGCATCCGCAACTCGTTCGTCTGCTGTGCAGATCCGAAATGAACAGTCTCAGGGTCGTACACAGTAATGGTCCACCCCCGGCCGGGATCGATCGAGGGAACCCAAGGTCCAGGCGAGTCGCCTGAACGCGCTACCCCCCGCCAATCCAGCCGCCCCTGACCCAGATATACGTTCCTGAGTGGACTCCAGCCCTTCGCATGAAAGACGTTCACGTCGGCCGAATCCGGGGTTGAGGCATGCGCTGTTATCCCCAGTCGTGGCCGGGTCAACCAGGTCGACAGAACTCCGTAGAAGGCAATAGAGGCGGCCAAGACGGTGAGGACGTCCGCTAGACGCCCGAGTCCCGTCCAGACTTCCAAGTTGCTCCGTTCACTCCGGACCAAACCTCGACAGTGGTGCCACCGACACGTTCAGCATGCAGCTTATCGCGCGCAGAAGAGGGTCGAGCAGGCCGCACGCGGGTGCCGTGCACCTACGCGATTACAGACAAGATCGACGCGACCGAGCTGGCTACGGCATGGCAGAGCGCGGCGTTCCAGAATCGCGCATCCGGAGTGCTCACCGACGTGGCACCCGCTGGCGCGATGTTCCCGCAGGGCGAGCTGGTGCCCGACATGTTCGACGCCTCAACCGCTCGGTTGACGCGTCGCGATCACTGATCCCGACACTCCGAACTCTCCGACGTATCAGAAGCTCACGTGTTGTTAGCCATCGCGGTCAGCCGACGGCGCAAATGCGCGTGTTACACGTCCGATCGCGGAGGGCAAGAGGCCCGCGACGACACCAAGAAACATCCAGATGAACGGCTCGCCAGCTCCTGCGACACCTCGGATCCAAGTGTTTGCCATGCGTACCAACATTCCGTCGCCCGGTTCAAGGACTGCCTTGGCGTATTGGCGAATGCCGAATTCGACGTTGTCTGGCGCCGCTGCGACGATCTCCTCTCCTGGTCCTGCATGCACGGCCACTTCATAGTCCGACGGCCCAACCGTAACGACCCGATCCTCCTGCAAGCCCTCCCCTGGAACGTTCAGGAGCAAGCCGCTGGTTCCACTATTCAGGACTAGCAATGACGAGTTCCCAGCGATGTTGGCCGCAGCATCCGCCTCACGCCACGAGAACTCAGTCATGAGGTGAATGGATTCGATCGGTTCGCCCTCGTCTACCGTGCAAGTGAGTTTGCCGGTATCCGGCGCCAACCAGTCTGCATCGAGCGTCGGAACACTTGTCTCGCTGCGCCCACTGATCGTTGTCCAGTGCGCGCAGTCCTCGGCGACGAGTCCGGAAGATGACGATGAAAAGGGGCCGAGGATCTCGTACGACAGCGGACCCATGAGTTGGAGGGGCTCTACTAGGCCATTCTCGGCAGGGGTGCAATCAGGCGAGGCAGTGGAGGCATCGACAAGTTCAGTCTGCACACCGTCGAACGATGTAGCGTCCAGCGCCCCAAGAGCCACAGTCGCCGCCCATCGGTCACCGGCGTCCCGTTCGATCGAAGCTTTCCACCCGGGGGTTCCGATGACGTGGAGGGCGTCGCTACCTGACTCATCTGCCTTCGTGATCACGCAGTCTTCGATTGCCGACGCGAAAGCTGCCAACGCCGTCTGGTCTGCGGTGCGCATGAAGATGGCCATCTCCACCGCCGGCTGGTCTGGCCAGTGCGCGCTCTCGACGGCTTGACTCCGCCCCGACGCGATACCGAACGCGATCATCGGCAACAACAGAAGGAGGATGACCGCGCCGCCGAGAATAACCAATGAGTTCGCACGGGAATGACGGATCTGTTCGCCACGCACCGGATCAGTTGTGGCCTTATCGGAGGTCCAAGTGGCTTCTCTGTTTCGCTCGTTGGTGTGAGCCTTGCGCGTGGTGGGGCGCGATCGCGCGGCGATCCAAGCGGTAACCCCCAATGCAACCGCAATCCCGGCCACTGTCCTCCGTCTTCCCAAAGGGTCCCCAATCGCCGCGTACTGCTCGTCTCGATACGAGACTGTCGTCGACTATGACAGGTTCGCGGCACGGGGGCCGTACGCGCGTTCCGCTATCTGCAGAGGGATGAGCACCGCCTCGACAAGCAGCGCCCCTGACTGGCCCACACGCCGCTACCGCCCCGGGGCAATGCTCTTCGACCGTGCCCCCGACGTCAGCGCCCCGGCGCCGCCGTCGACGCCCGCGGAATGAGCGTCGGCAACGCCATCCGGATGCCGCGATCCCCCTCCTCAGGCGACAGCAGCAACTGCAGCGCCGTCGAGGCGATCTGCTCGAACGGCGTGCGCACCGAGGAGAGCGCCACCGGCAGCCGCGAGACCAGCGGGATGTCGTTGTAGCCGACGATCGAGAGGTCGGATCCGATGCGGAGGCCGAGGCCGCTCGCCGCGGTGAGCACGCCCATCGCGAGGTTGTCGTTCGCGGCGAAGACCGCCGTGGGGCGGTCGGGGCGGTCGAGCAGGCGCATGCCCGCCTCGATGCCGTCGTCGACGCCGTAGCCGACCGAGAGCATGCGGGCGTCGTCGATCGGGAGCCCGGCCTCGCGGAGGGCGCGCTCCGCGCCGGCGCGGCGGTCACGGGCGCTCGAGGTGAACCACGGGCCGGTCACCATCGCGATGTCGCGGTGGCCGAGGTCGATCAGGTGGCGCGTCGCGAGGTATCCCCCGGTCTCGTCGTCGCCGAGCGATGAGGGGCTGATGCGGTCGGTGCGGAGCACGAGGACGTGGGGGATGTCGCGGGCGCGCAGTGAGGCCGGGAGCTCGTCGTCGAGGCGGGCGGTCGCGAGGATCACGCCGTCGACGTTGCGGTCGAGCAGGGTCTCGGTGGCGCGGCGCTCGTCGTCGGGGTCGTCGCCGCAGGTCGCGACGACGGCGAAGTAGCCGCGGCGGCCGGCGGCCTCCTCGATCGCCTGGAACATGAGGGCCATCACGGTGTCGGTCAGGCGCGGCACGAGCACGCCGATCGTCGCCGTCGCGCCGCGCCGGAGGCTCGACGCGAACATGTTGCGGCGGTAGCCGAGCTCCTCCGCGACGCGGCGCACGCGTTGCGCGGTCTCGCTGCGGGAGGCCGGCGTGCGGTCGTCCAGGATGCGGCTGACCGTCGAGATGCTCACGCCGGATGCCTGCGCGACATCCTTCAGCGTGACCGGCCCACCGGCGTGCGTGCGCTCCACTCTCGACCTCCTGCCACCGCGAGTCTACGGGCGAGCGGATGCCGCGATCGGGCGCCATGCGACGGCGCGCGCCACGCGGCATCCGGAATCGGGTGTTGACAGTCGCTCACGTCGTGAAGCATACTTGCAAACGTTCCCGCAAACGTTCCCGGTATCGTTTCCACACCGCGGGTCTCGACGAAGAGAAAGACAAGGAGTCGGACGATGGCACTCGACCTTCGCGGACTGAACCCCGCCCCCGTGACCCCGTTCACCACCGACGGCGACATCGACTTCGCCGCCATCCAGCGCCTGGGCTCGTGGCTCGGCTCGATCGACGGCGTGAAGAGCCTCGTCGTGCTCGGCCACGCCGGTGAGGGCACCTTCCTGACGGTCGAGGAGCAGCTCGACGTGATCCGCGCGTTCGTCGACTCGACCGAGGGCCGCGTGCCGGTCATCGCCGGCATCACGGGCGAGGGCAACAAGGTCGCCGCGCTCGAGGCCGAGCGCGCGAAGGCCGCCGGCGCCGCCGCCGGCCTGGTCTACCCCTCGCACGGCTGGCTGCGCTTCGGCTACCAGCAGGGCGCCCCGCAGAGCCGCTACCGCGAGATCTGGGAGACGAGCGGTCTGCCGTCGATCCTGTTCCAGTACCCCGACAACACCAAGGCCACCTACGACCTCGACACGCAGCTCGAGATCGCCGGTCAGGAGGGCGTGTTCGCGACCAAGAACGGCGTCCGCAACATGCGCCGCTGGTACACCGAGATCCCGGCCCTGCGCGCCGCGTACCCCGAGCTGCAGATCCTCTCGTGCCACGACGAGTACCTGCTGCCGACCATGTTCGACGTCGACGGCCTGCTCGTCGGCTACGGCAACATCGCCCCCGAGGCGCTCATCGAGCTCATCGAGGCCGGCAAGGCGCAGGACTACCCGCGCGCCCACGCCATCCACGAGCGCCTGCTGCCCGTCACGAAGAACGTGTACCACCGCGGCTCGCACATGGAGGGCACCGTCGCCCTCAAGTGGGGCCTCGTGCACCGCGGCATCCTCGACCACGCCACCGTGCGCACCCCGCTGCTGCCATTGCCGGATGGCGCGGACGCCGAGATCGCGGCGGCGTTCGCGTCGGCCGGCCTCGAGAAGGTCGGCGTCACCGTCTGATCCATGCGGCGGGGGCCCGAGGCATCCGGCCCCCGCCCAGCCCCACCCGGCCCCCCTCACCGATCTCGCCGCCCAGGCGTAGGATCGTCGCCGTCGAAGTGCGGCACCCGAGTCAATGACGACTGCGCGGCCAGGCGCCGCACTCCGAAGAAGGAGGCTCGCCATGAGTGAGCGAACCAAGACCCGCCACACCTCCACCACCCCGGGCACCGGGTACGGCCGCGTCTCGACCGAGTCGATGCGCGCCATCGTCGAATCGAGCGGCCGGCGCCGATCGTTCTGGCAGCAGCTCGCGCTGATCGGCCCCGCGTTCGTCGCCGGCGCCTGGCAGTTCGGCCCGGCAACCTCACCACCGCCGTGCAGGCCGGCAGCGGCTACCAGTACACGCTGATCTGGGTCGTCGTCGTGTCGACGGTCCTCATGATCTTCCTCACCGACATGAGCGTGCGGCTCGGCATCAAGTCGCCCGTGTCGCTCATCTCGTCGATCAAGGACCACCTGGGCACGCCCGTCGGCGTGCTCGCCGGCATCGGCGTGTTCCTCATCACGCTCATGTTCTCGGTCGGCAACGCGGTCGGCGCGGGGCTCGGCCTCTCGATGCTGCTCGGCGGCGCCCCGATCATGTGGACCGTGATCTGCACCGTCGCCGTCGCCGCGCTGCTGCTGTTCCGCAACGTCTACCGCGTGATCGAGAAGGTGCTCGTCGTCGCCGTCGCCGCCATGTCGGTCGCGTTCATCCTCAGCGCGTTCATCGCGAACCCCGACTGGGCCTCGGCTGCGTCGGGTCTCATCCCGACCGCGCCCGACGGCGCCTGGCTGCTGATCGTCGCGCTCGTCGGCACCAACTTCAGCGTCAACGCCGCGTTCTACACCTCCTACGGCACCAAGGAGCGCGGCCGCACCGAGGAGCAGTACCGCGACGTCACCATCGTCGACACCATCCCCGGCATCGTCGCCCCCGGCATCATGACCTCGCTCGTCATCGTCGTCGCGGCCGCCGTGCTCGGCTCGACCGGCGAGTCGGCGGCGACCATCGTCGCCCTCGCGGGGATCTTCGAGCCGCTCGCCGGGCCGGTCGGCTCCACGCTCTTCGCGCTCGGCTTCTTCGGCGCCGCGTTCTCGTCGATGATCGCCAACGCGACCGCGGGCGGCACCATGCTCTCCGACGGGCTCGGTCGCGGGGCCTCGTCGGGCTCGCGGACCGCGAAGATCGTGAGCGGCGCCATCCTCGCCTTCGGCGTCACCGTCGCGCTCGTCTTCCAGCAGGCGCCGGTGCAGCTCATCGTGATCGCCCAGGCACTGACGGTGCTCGTCGCGCCGGTGCTCGCGGTGCTCATCATCGTGATGGCGAACCGGCGTTCGCTGATGGGCGAGATGCGCAATCGGTGGTGGCAGAACGTGCTCGGGGTCGTCGGGCTGGTGTCGGTCGTGGCGCTGTCGGTGCGGCTGGTGATCAGCCTGGTCGGCGGGTAGGCGCGGGCGGATGTCGCCGCTGGGCGGCCGGGGGTGACCCCGGTCGCCCTGTTGCGTGGGCCGTGGTCGTGGGCGCGGGGGCGGGGGCGGGGGCGGGGCGGGGCGTGTCGGAGTCAGCCCCGGAGTCGGGCCCGAACCGCTCGCAGAGGCATCAGCGCCGTGCGGGTGCATGACGCCGCACGTCGGGCACTCCTCCTCCACAGGGGCTGATCGACGGTATTCATCCACAGGCAGAATCCCCGATCGTGGCAGATTTCCGGCGCGATCGGATGTCGGTGGGTGCCGGCAGGATGGAGTCATGGAACAGCCCCAGCGACTCGAGCCCGATGCCCCTCCGGCGTCGCGTGCGCTCCTGGCGTTGGAGCGAGATCTGGCGGAGCTTCGCGACGCGTGGCTCGGAGCGATGCCGGCGTGGGGGGCGATCCGCGGGTCGGCTCAGTTCGAGGCCGAGCAGATGGGCGATGCCGGGCTCATGCAGGTCGTCGACGGGCTCGCGAAGCTCCGGCGCGAGGTCGACGCACTGTTCGCGAGACTCGCCGCCGAGGTGACGAAGCGATCGGGCCCGGAGTTCGGGGAGATCGGGCTCGCGAAGGCGCAGGGCTTCCACAATCCGGTGCGACTGATCGCGGCAGCCACCGGCGGCTCGCGAGCCGACGCGCACCGGCTGATCGCGGTCGGCACCGCGACGGCCGAGCGGCAGGCGTTCAGCGGCGACCGGATGCCGGCGCGGCACCCGCACGTCGCCGCGGCCCTCGAGGCGACGACGATCAGTCTCGAGGCGGCATTCGCGATCACGACCATGCTCGAGCGGGTGTGGATGCGAAGCGACCCCGACCGGGCGCAGGTCGTGGAGCGCGCCCTCGTCGACCTGGCCGGGCGGGTGCCGCTCGAGACGCTCGCGCGCGGCGTCCGCGAGGCCGAGGCCCGGCTCGATCCAGACGGCGTGGAGCCTCGGGAAGACGAACTCCGGGCGGAGCGGTCGTTGACCATGCGGGAAGACCGGCGGGGTGTGGTGCACCTGCACGCCCGACTCGACCCCGAGAGCGCGGCGCCGGTCAAGGCGGCGATCGAAGCGCTCGTCAGCGACGCGCTGCGACGGCGCCGACCCGGTGAAGCCGCGGGCGGTCCTGATGGAACCGGAATCGGCGCCGGGGAGCTGCGCCCGGAAGGAGCTGCGATGGGCGCCGGGGAGCTGCGCCCGGTCGTCGACGATCACCGCACGATCCCGCAGATCCAGGCCGATGCGCTCGCCGCGCTCGCCCGTCACACCCTCGGCTGCGCGCAGACCGCGGCGCCACTCGCGAAGACCACCATGATCGTGCGCGTCGACCTCGACGCGATCATCGACGGGCTCGGCCACGCCAGTATCGACGGCCTCGAGCAGCCGATCTCCGCCGCCACCGCCCGCCGAATGGCCGCCGACGCCGAGATCATCCCCGCCGTCCTCGGCGGCGAGAGCCTCCCCCTCGACCTCGGCCGCGCCGCCCGCCTCTTCACGAAAGCGCAACGGCTCGCCCTCGGCGAACGCGACGGCGGCTGCGCCTCCTGCGGGCAGAACATCGGCTACGTCGAAGCGCACCACATCGACTGGTGGGAACGCGACACCGGCCCGACCGACCTCTCGAACGGAGTCCTTCTCTGCTCCTTCTGCCACCACATGATCCACCGCGACGGATGGCACATCCACGCAAGCCCGACCGACGTGTGGTTCATCCCACCACCCCACATCGACCCAGCCCAAGTCCCACGGCTCGGAGGCAAGGCGCGCTTCGCGCTGCGCGAAGATCGGGCGGCATGAGCGGCAGCAGCTCGAGCCCATGATCCTCGGCGACGTCGGCGTCACCGCTTGAGCCGGCGGTTTCGTCGCGCACGCCCGAGTCGGCGAGACGCTCGCCGTGGCTCGGACGCTGTGCGGGTGCATCATGGCGCGGCTGACGGGTTCCGTTCGGCGCGACTCGTGGAGGAGATCCGGCGACTAGCGTCGGAGCCGCGAGGCCGAACGGCACACGAACGTCGCCGGCCCACGAAGGGCGTCACCGCAGCGCATGCGTGCGATCGCGAACCCAGGCGGCGACCTCGTCCAGATCAGCCTCGCCCGACGCGACCCGCCGCAGGAACCGATCGGCCCCGACGGCGTCGCCGACCACGAGATCGACGCCGTTCAGTTCGAGGATGGCGACGGTCACGAACCACGACAGTCGCTTGTTGCCGTCGGCGAGCGGATGGTTGCGCATCACCGCGAGCAGGAGTGCCGCGGCCTTCTCGTTGAGCGTGGGGTGCACCTCTTCACCGAAGACCGGCATCGGCGCGGCCAGGGCCGAGAGCAACAGTCTGCGGCCGCGGGCGCCGTCCTTGAAACGGAACCCTTCGTCGTCGATGAGCGCCTCGACGTCGTCGGGATCGAGGTAGTCGACCTCGGGGGTCGGCGTCACCGGGAGAGACGCTCGAGCAGGTCCGCGTCACGAACGCGGACACGGTCGAACGCCGCCCTCGTCCGTGCCGACTTGTCGGTACGAGCCGCGAGGTCTTCGAGCGCGATCTGCACGACCTCGGTCTTCGAACGCCCGAACTTCACGGCCAGAGCTTCGAGGAGTTCATCGTGGGACTCGTCGAGCCGCAGGGTCATCGCCATGGCACGGTCCTGTCGTCCGACGCCGATGGTAGCGCGCGGTATCACGCTGATACCAGCCTCGCTCTCCAAGTGGCTGACAGTATTGGGTAGATCGAATATTCAGAGGTCGTCGTGACCGCAGGAACCCTCATCCGAGCCGCAAGCTCACCCAGCAGGCGCTCGGCCGGCGCGCCCGGCTGTCGCAGTCGCACCTGTCCCTGATCGAGCGCGGGCACCAGAACCCCTCGTTCGAGGCGGTCGAGCGTGCCCTCCGCGCTGCCGGGCACCGGCTCGTGTCGGTGCCGACCGTCCGCGACGACGCGGCGGCGATCGCCGCAGACATCCGCTTCGCCGTCGCCGACGCCGACGGTCGCCAGAGCACGGCACTGCGCCGATTCATCCAGCTCAACGACAATCTCACTGCGGAGCACGGCGCGGCCCGCTTCGCCCTGGCCATCTCACCGCCCGGGCCGACCGGCAGTCGCCAGTGGGATGCCGCGCTCGCCGCGCACCGCCTCGTCGCCGACAGCTGCCCGTGCCCGACTGGGCGGTGAGCTCCGAGCGCACGCTTCGACGCCCGTGGGTGCTCGGCGAAGGCCCCTACACGCTGACGCCGCCGCCCGACCGGGTGCCGCCCGAGTTCGCTCGGCGCCGGGTCCTCGTCGACGCCGACACGCTGGTCAGCGCATGACCCGCTTCGAACGCGATGACCTCGTCGTCGGACTCCGCCGACTGGTCAGCACGCTCACCGAACGCGGAGAACGCAGCGGCATCGGGATCGTGGGCGGCGCCGCGCTCGCACTCCGGTACTTCGATCGCGAGTCCACCGTCGACATCGACGCACACCTCATCGGCGCCCGCGAGGAGGTCCTCGATGCCGGTCGCGCCATCGCCGAAGCCAACGGATGGCCCGACGACTGGCTGGACGACCAGGCCGGGGGCTTCATCCCGAGCTACGGCCGCCCCGTCGCCGAATGGGAGACGCTCGACGACGACGGTGTGGTCGTCGAGCGAGGTCGCCTCCGCCGACGCGCAGCCGGCGATGACGCTCCGGGCGAACCGGCCCGGCCGAGATGACACCGACATCGCCAACCTCATGGTGATCTGCGGCGTCCGCTCGATCGACGCCGCCGAGGAACTGTACGAGGACGTCTCCTCCGGCGAGGTGCTGCCCGATCGAGCGGTGCGCATGGTGACGCGGATCATCGAAGTCGGCCTGCCGCCGACGCCGGTGCGGCCGTCGGCGCCCGAGATCGGCTGACCGCCGCACGGGAATAGGCCGGCCTCGCGCCCCGGGCCAGCGTGCCACTCGTGCACGAGAGAAAGCGCGTTCGAACCGTCGCCGAGGAGGCGCCGTAGCCACCCGCTGAGCCGCGGCATCCGCCCGCCGCCCGATACGCTCGGCGCATGCTCCCCGCGATCCTGCTGACCGTCATCCTCGCCGCACTCGCGGTGTTCCAGCTCGCGCTCGCGCTGGGCGCGCCGATCGGCCGGTTCGCCTGGGGCGGACAGCATCGGGTGCTGCCGACGAGGCTGCGCATCGGCAGCCTCGTGTCGATCGTGATCTACGCGGGCATCGTCCTGCTGGCGTTCGACCGGGTGGGCGCGATCGACGTCGTCCCGGACGTCGTGTCGCAGGTCGGCATGTGGGTCGTCTTCGGCTACTTCGTGCTCGGCATCCCCATGAACGCGATCTCGCGCAGCCGCCCCGAGCGGCTCACGATGACCCCGGTAGTCACCGCACTCGCGGTCCTCAGCCTGATCATCGCGCTGGGCTGACGCCCTCGGCGAACGTGAGGCGGCTGTCTCTCCTGCGGACAGGCCATCGGCTTCGTCGAAGCCCCCCATATCGACTGTGGGAACGCGACACCGGCCCCACCGATGAGCTGCCAGCGCCGGGTGCCGAACGCCGAGCCGCTCGGCCTCGTGCAGGAGGACGGTCGCTGGATCGGTGCCGACCGACGACGGCACGACTCTGCGACATCCAGCTCTGCAATCGAGCGGTTCGGGTGCCGCCGCCTGAAATGCATGAACGGGCCGCGCGACACATGCCGCACAGCCCGTTCGATCGTCCAGCATGCTGGACGGTGCAGGATCAGCCGACGCCCTCGAGCGTGTCGGTCTCGGTGTTGCCGATGTTCGCGATGACCTCAGGGCGGCTCTTCGCGAGGCGGAGATACCAGGCGATCGCGGCGATCATCGTGATGAGGAAGACGTACGGGATGACGTTGAGCGGCCACGCCGGCACCGGCCACACGTTCGCGAAGAACACGTAGCCCATGGCGACGACGGCGACGATCGCGCTGAGCCACACGAGACCGTTGCGCATCTTCTCGCGACGCGTGTAGACGACGCAGGCGATCGCGACGAGCGCGTACGCGACCATGTAGCCGTACGTGCCGTAGGTGTCGACCCAGACGACGATCTCCATGGGGTCCGCGCCGACCGCGAGCAGCACGAGGTCGAGCGCGATCGCCGCAGGACCGGCGACGAGCAGCACGCGGTGCGGCGTGAGGTGGCGGTCGTGGGTGCGGCCGAATCGTTCGGCGACGACGCCCTCCTTGCCCATGACGTAGATGATGCGCCCGACGACGTTGAGCGGAGCCACGACGACGGCGAAGAACGAAGCGCCGACGCCGAACGTGAGGATCGGGGCGAACCACGCGGGCATGCCGATCCTCTCGGCGATCGCCTCCAGCGGACTGGCGACCGTCGCGAGGTCCTCGTGGAGGATCGCGATCTGCGTGTAGGCCGAGAACACGTACAGGATGCCGACGGTGACGGCGCTCCACATGATGGCCCGCGGGATCGCGGTGTACGGGTTCTTCGCCTCGCGGCCGAGCGCGTCGGCCGACGAGAAGCCCACGAAGCCGAGGATGCCGAGCACCATGCCCGCGGCGACACCCTGGAACGGCACGCCCGCCAACGAGAACTGCGCAGGATCCCACGCCGCCGGCCCGGCCCAGACCAGGGCGAGGACGAGCAGGATGACGATGATCGTGACCGAGACGAGTTCGAGCACGAGCGAGACGCGTGCAGAGAGGCGGATGCCGCGGATCGTGAACAGGGTCGCGAGGCCGCCGAGCACGACCGCGAGCGCCATCGACCAGCCGAGGCCCTCGGCGGGGATGCCGATCAGTCGGAGGAACTGGTTCATGTAGGAAACCGCGCCGCCGAGCGAACCGGCGGCGATGCCCCAGCAACCGACGAGCAGCGCGATGCCGGCCAGATAGGCGCCGAACGGACCGAGGCCCTTCGCGACGTACGTGTAGAGCGACCCGGCCGAAGCGTGACGACGCGCGAAGACGGCAACGGTGTAGCCGACCGCGAGGATCACGATCGTGGCGAGCACGAACGAGAGGATGGTGCCGTTGCCGGCGCCGATGTAGATGCCGGCGGCGGTGAAGGCGATGACGGCGCTCGGCGCGATGTTGGCGGTCGCCTGGGCGGCCAGCTCAGGGCCGCTCATGACGCCGCGGCGGAGCCCGGCGTCGACGGGCGCCGCGGGGGCGCTGCCGGCCGGGACCGACGTGCTGGTGGGTGCAGACATGGTGGGGCTCTCCAGTGAGTCGAGGTCGGAGGTCAGGGGATGAGGAGCGTGCGGAGCGCTTCGCCGGATTCGAGATCGTCGAATGCCTGCGCAGCCTCGTCGAGCGGTCGGCGCGACGAGATCAGCGGATCGAGCTTGAGCTGGCCGTCCATGTAGCGGTCGACGAGCGCGGGGATGTCGATCGAGGGGCGCACCGAGCCGTAGTTCGACCCGAGGATGCGCTGATCGGCCTCGGCGAGTACGAGCGGCTCGAATGAAGCCGTGGCGCCGGTGGGGGGCAAGCCGACGATGACGGCGGCGCCGCCGAGTCCGAGCATGCGGATTGCCTGCTCGGTGGTCACGGTGCGCCCGATGGCATCGAACGCGTAGTCGACGCCGTCGGGGATGAGCTCGTAGAGCTGCTCGACGGCGTCGCCCTGGGAGGCGTCGATTCGGTCGGTGGCACCGAACTGCAGGGCGAGTTGCGTCTTCTCAGGCAGGACGTCGATCGCGATGATGCGCTCGGCGCCGGCGAGCTTGGCCCCCTGCACGACGTTCAGTCCCACGCCGCCGCAGCCGATCACGGCGACGGTCGAGCCGGGCTCGACGGCGGCGGTGTTCAGCACCGCGCCGACGCCGGTCGCGACGGCGCAGCCCACGACCGCGATGACGTCGAGGGGCGCATCGTCGCGCACCTTGACGGCGCCGGACGCCGGCACGACGACCTCCTCGGCGAACGACGAGACGCCCAGGTAGTGGTGCACGGGCTCGCCGTCGAGTGACAGGCGCGAGGTGCCGTCGAAGAGGACGCCCTTCGGTGCGACGACCGTGGCGACCCTCTGGCAGCGGGCCTCGTGCCCGGAGCGACAGTAGCGGCACTCGTTGCACGGCGGGACCCAGCTCAGTACGACGTGGTCGCCGACCGCGAGCGACGTGACGCCCTCGCCGAGCTCGACGACGACACCGGAGCCCTCGTGCCCGACCACGAGAGGTGCGGGCGCATCCCACTCGCCGCGCTTGACGTGCAGGTCGGAGTGGCAGACTCCGGCGGCGGCGATCTTCACGCGGACCTCGCCCGCCTTCGGCGCGGCGAGTTCGACGTCGGCGACCTCGACGGGGGTCTCCGGCTGGCGGAAGACGATGGCCTTCATGATGCTCCCTTGGATCGTTGTTGGGCATGGTGATGATAGGCAGCACCTCGACATCCGCTCATTGCGAGAAAGTGTGAATCGGATGCCTCGTGTTCGACACTTCGTACAATCGTCGGGTGGCACGACGACTCGACTCGGTCGCCGAACGACTCGGCGGAACACTGATCGCCGGACGGCTCGACGGTTCGGTACCGGTCGACGCGGCCGTGCCGCTCGACCGGTTCGCGGTCGTCGGGCATCCGGCGTTCGCGACCCTCGTAGTGGGCTCGGGGGCGTCGCTCGCAGAGGCGCTGCTGGCCGGCGATGCACGCGCGAGCGAGCTTGCTGACGCGGTGCCCGTGACGGTGCACGACTCCCCCGAGCTGCGCTCGACCCTCGCCGGCCAGCGTGTCACGGCGGTCGTCGGCGCGGATGTCTCGCCCGACGCCCTGCTGCCGACGCTCGTCGCGACGCTCGCCGGAGATCAGGCCGCTGAGGACCGCCTCGTCACGAGTGGGACGAAGGTGCTCACCCAGGTCGCCCGCCGCGGCGGAGCGAAGGCCGTGATCGCCGAGCTCGCGCGTCGCATCGACGGCTGGGCCGTGCTGGTGGACGTGCACGGTCAGGTCATCACGACGGCCGGCGCCGGCGGACTCCACGTGCAGGATGCGATCGCGGTCTCGTTCGACCGACCCGTGCGGGTACGGCATCCCGGCCTGCAGGTGCATCGCGTCGGTGACGGAACGGACCTCACCGCTCACCTCGTGATCGCCTCGCGCGACGGCTCGATGAGCCGGAACCGCGACCTCGCGTCGCAGGCAGCGGCACTCCTGGACCTGGTCCTCCGGACTCACGACCACACCGGCACCGAACGGCTGGGCCGCGCGGTCATGGTCGACACGCTCCTCGGCGGCGGCGACGAGGCATCCGCCCTGTTGCGCCGATGGGGCGTGCGGGAGCGCGCGCTCACGGCATTCGCGCTGTCGAGCCGCTCGAAGGCCATCGACCTCGAACGGCTGGTGACCAGGTGGCTCGATGAGTTGGGGGCCGTGCACGTCATGACGGAGCGGCAGGATCGGGTCGTCGGATTCCTGCGCGACGACCACGTCGACGCGTTCGCCGAGCGCGTCGCGGACTTCACCCACGATGGCCGCGACCCCCTGCGCCTGGGACTCGGGTCATCGGCGCCGACCGACGCGCTCGCCCGCAGCGCAGCCGAGGCCCGCCAGGCCCACGACGCCGCTGTCGCCGACGCGCACGCGATCGTCCGGTATCGGGCGATGCCCATCGTCGCCCACGTGCTGGAACGCCTCGACGCGGACGCGAGCGCGCGCATCGTCGACCTCCTCGAACCGCTGCGCGAGGGCGACGGCGCGCACGGCGAGCTGCTCCAGACGCTGCGCGTCTACCTCGCCGAGCACGGCGCGCTCGGGGCGAGCGCCGCGATCCTCGGCGTCCACCGGCAGACGCTCGCGACGCGGTTGCAGCGCATCCAGGAGCTCACCGGACTCTCGCTGGCGAGTGCCGACGACCGCACCGCGGCGTGGCTCGCGGTGCGCACGCTCGAGCACTGATGCCGATCGGCGCCGTCGACGCCCTCGTGCCACCCGCGATGAGCGGACCGAGTCGGGATCGCCCACGGGGCACGAGCCCTCAGGCCCGCGCCTGGGCCCACTCCTCGCCGTCGGCCACGGCGCGCCGCAGGGCCTCGCCCACCCACTCGCTCCCGCGGTAGAGGTGCTCCTCGCCGAGGTCGGCGAGGATGCCGCTCGCGACGATCTGGTCGAACACGCGTTGCTCGCTGACCACGAGCCCGAGCGAGGCGCCGACGCCATCGAGGCGGCGCACGTAGCGGCGCAGCACCTCGATGTGGGCCAGGCCGATCTGGTCGGTTCCGCGGAGCCGCACGATCACGACCGCGGCGCGCGACTCCGACGTGACGGCGGGCAGCTGGCGCTCGAGGGTCGGGGCGCTCGCGAAGAACAGGCTGCCGTACGGCTGGAGCACGAGGACCTCGCCACCGGCGACGCGGTCGGGTGGGTCGGTCTCGCGCATCCGGCCGTCGTCGGCGACCACGACGCGGCGCACCCGAAGTCGGGCATCAGCTCAACTGCGCAACCACGCCCACGCGGCATCCGGGTCTTCGAAGTACGCCGCCTCCCGAGCGTAGAACGGGGAGGCGAGATGGGCGAGGCGCTCCTCCCACTTCTTGTGGCCGACGATCGCCATGCGCGCGACCTTCTCGTGGAACTCGTGACCGAAATGGAGATCGGCACCCCACGCGCCGACCTTCTCCCACCGGAAGTCGGTGAGGTCGAGCATGAGCTTCACCGAGCCGTGCTCCGCGACGGCGGCCTCGACCGCCGGGGTCAGCACGTCGTAGTCGGCCTTCGTCACGTCGCCGGACACGATGAACCCGAGGGTGTCGCCGGTGCCGCGGTCGGACTTGGTGATCGTCATCAGGGTGCTCCGTTCTGTCGCCTTCCCCGCCAGCCTCGCGTGTGAGAGCGTCGGCGTCGAGGGGGCGTAGGTCCCGGGAGCGTGCCGAGGGCTGGAGCCACGGCGGTCAACGACGTCCGTCGACTACGAAAACGTCGTCGCGACGGTTGACTACGAAAACGTAGTGAATTCGCATCCCGCAGCGACCGCGAGGACCCGGCCGATGCCTGAGCTGACCGTTGAGCTCTACGGCGAGGATGTGGGCCGGATGAGCGGTGCCGACTGGCGACGGTTCGACTTCGAGACATCCGCCCCTGCCATCGAGCGCTTCGGCCTGGGCAGCACGGTGCTATCGGCATCTGTGCCGTTGGTGCCGATCGCGAGCCGGTCGCACGTGGCGCGGCGACGGTTCGACTTCGAGAGATTCGCCATCCCCGAGCCTCTGGATTAATGCGCACATAGGTGCGTATAGTGACGACCATGCCGCGACGACGCCCCGGAGTGCTCCTCCCGATCGAGCTCGCGATCCTCGATGCGGGCCTCACCATCCAGCCGCGCGAGGGGTCGTTCTTCGGATTCGCACTCGCCCGAACGCTCGCCGAACGAGACGGGTCCGCGTTGGTCTCCCACGGCACGCTCTACCGCGCCCTGAACCGCATGGCTGCGGCGGGGCTGCTCGAATCCGAGTGGGAAGCGCCCGAGCTCGCCGAGGCCGAGGGGCGGCCGCGTCGCCGCCTCTACCGCGTGACCGGGGCCGGTGAGGCAGCGTTTCGCGCCGCCGCACGCGGCGAGCAGCGCGGCACCGTGCAGCGCGGCACCGTGACCGGCGAGGCGCTCGCATGACCGGCCGGGACGACCGCGCGGTCGAACGCGCCGCGCGGGCCACACTGCACTGGACGCTGCGGTACACGGGCGGGCTCGACCCCCTCGTCGCGGCCGACCGGCAGCACGAGATCCTCTCCGACCTGCACGAGCAGGCGGTCTGGGCGACCGAGGCGGACATCAGTCAGCGCGCCACGGCGCGGTCGATCCGAGCGCGGATGCTGCGCGGCATCCCGGCCGACCTCGGCTGGCGGCGCGCGCAGCTCACCGGCCGCGAGGGCATCCGGTTCAGCCTGCCGCGCGCCGACGGGCTGCTGCTCGCCGCGGTGGCGGTCATCGGCATCGTCCAGGTCGCGGTCGGTGCGTTCATCACGGCCCGCCAGGTGCGCGCACTCCTGATCGACGACATCAGTTGGGTCCCGAACTCCGTCGCGCTCACCATCGCCCTCGGCGCGGTCGCGCTCATCGCGACCGCGCTGCTCTGGCATCGACGCACGCGGCACTGGGGTGCGGCGGTGCTCGCCGTCACCGGCCTCCTGATCTTCGCGCGGAGCGTCGAGGCGCTCTACTACCTCAGCGCGACCGCGCTCCTCGTGATCAACGGGGTGCCGTGGCTCGAACCGGCCGCCTACGCCATCGGCACCGGCGTCGCGATCCTCTGCATCGCCGCCGCCGCCCAGTGGGCAAGCCCGTCGCGCTCGGTCGTCGCCCCGACCGTCGAGGGCGCGCGCCTCGGAGAGGAATCCCGATGAACCTGCAGGACCTGCTCGACGACGAGCGTGAGCGTGAAGGCCGACGACAGCAGCGACGGATGCCGCGGCGCCGCGTCGCACTCCTCGTCGGCGCCGTCGGAGTGGCGATCGCCATCGGAACCGGTGCGGCGCTCACGGCAGCGGCCGTCGCCGAGATCACCGAGTTCGACGAGCTGTCTGCCGCGGCCACGGCGCCGCCGGTCGCGTCGCCGCTCGCGGTCGGGGCTGCGACCGACCCGCCGCCCGCGACGACCGGGCCCGATCAGAGTGCGACGCCGGCTCCGGCATCCGCCGCGGGCGAGGCATCCGCTTCGGCCGACGATGAGGTCGAACCGGCCCCGGGCGGCATCGCCACCATCCTCGGCTACACCGTGTACGACGAGACCTCCGACCTCGACCTCATCCCGAGGCCGTCGGCGGAGTTCGTCGAGGAGTGGCAGATCGATGTCGAGACGATCCTGATGCAGAGCCACCTCGACGCCGCGTGCATGGCCGAGCAGGGGTTCAGGGCCGCGTTCATCCCCGTGTGGCAGACGTGGGAAGGCGGCGACACCATGGCGGTGCTCGACGAGCTCGACGCCTTCAACGAGTCCCGGAGTCCCGAGTGGCGGGAGGCGTTCTGGGGCGCCGACGACCAGCCGCTCGGCGACGCCTACGACTGGACGCAGGCCGGATGCCACGGGGCATCCGTGCACTACACCGGAATGGACGACGCGAACTAGGCCGGCGCGACGGTCGCGACGCGGCCGCCACGCGTCATTCGCCCCATCGTCCCGTGCGCCCCGACCGGGACGGCGCCCGCCCCGCGGCATCCGCTCATCGCCTCTTGCGCCGCGCCCCCGCGCGCTGCCACCATGGCCGCACCCCTACCCCGCGGAGGCCCGCATGCCCGAGACCGTGTCCCTGCCGCGGAGCGCGGCGCTCTCGACGCTTCCCGGCGCGGCGGTGCTGCAGCGGGTGCGCCGGCTGGTCGGGTGGGCGATCGGCGCCGCGTTCGCGTACAGCCTGATCGGCGGGGCCGGGAAGTCGACCTGCCCCGGCGGGTTCACCGGCGACGGCGGCTACCTCGACGCGTCCGGTCAGCCGACGGATGTCGCGCCGTCATGCGTCACGGTGACGCTCGAGCCGTCCGGCTTCGCGTTCGCGGTGATCGCGATCGTGGTGTTCGTCACGATCGGCCGCGTGCTCCGCCACGCGGTCGATCAGCCGGACGCCATCCGTCGCCTCGATCGCGCGGTCGTCGGCATCGTCGTGTTCGTGCTCGCCTGGACGGTGATCACGCAGATCTCGTTCGCGGGCATCTCGCTCGAGTCGTGGGACGGCACGGGGCCGTTCTTCTTCGAGGGCACCGTGTTCGGGCAGATCGACGTCGACGTGTCGCCCATGCAGGAATAGCGTCCCGGAGGCGCGGGAGCGGAGGCCGGCGGTCCGGCGCCTGCCGAGCCCGGCGACCGCGCCGCGCCGCGGCTACCGCACCGCGTCCCGGACCGCGTCGAGCACCGTCTGGAGCGCCGGCGACGCCGCCTGACTGCGGCGGTGGACGGCCGACACCCCGCGGACGGACGCCGGTTCCGCGGTCGGGATCGCCACGAGGTCGTCGGGCAGCGCCGACCGGCCGAGGCGCGGCACGAGCGCGACGCCGAGGCCCGCGCGGACGAGCTCGAGATGGTTCTCGAACTCCATCGACTCGTGCACGATGCGGGGCGCGTTCGCGACGCCGTCGAAGAGGCGGCGCAGCCACTGTCGGCAGATGGTCGAGTCGAACGTCGCGATCCAGCGCTCGTCGGTGAGCTCGGCGGGCGTCAGCTCGGTGCGGCCCGCGAGCGGGTGCTCACGGCGCAGGATCACGTCCGCGACATCCGTGAACAGCGGCGTCTCGATGAGGTGCTCGGGCATCGCGAGGGCGACGCCGCCCCACCGGTGGACGATGCCGAGGTCGCGCTGGCCGGATGCCACGAGCGCGACGGTCTCCCACGGTTCGCTCTCGCGCAGGGGAACGCGCAGGTCGGGGTGTTCGTCCTGCAGCGTGGCGAGCACGGCGGTGAGCAGGCCGCGGACCGCGGTCGAGAACGCGCCGATGCGCACTTCGCCGGTGACGCGGCGCGCGGCCGCGGCATCCGGCCCCTCGGAATCGCCCGTGAGGTGCAGGTCGGCCTCGATGCGCTCGAGGTCGGCGAGCACGCTCGCCGACGAGGTGACGAGGTGGCGACCGGCATCCGTCAGCACCACCCCGCGACCGGCCCGCTCGAGCAGCGCGACCCGGGTGCCGCGCTCGAGTCGCTTGATCTGCTGCGACACCGCCGACGGCGTGAAGCCGAGGGCGTCGGCGGCGGCCGCGACGCTGCCGTTGGTGGCGACCGCGCGCAACGCGACGACGGCCTCGAGATCGATCATGCAGTGATGCTACCGATTCATGAGCAGAAATGGTCGCTGGTGTTTCCGGATACCGCGGGCGAACCTTGACCCGTGACGAGACGCGACATGCTGCTGGCGGCCCTGGTGGCGACGATGTGGGGCTTCAACTTCGTCGTCATCGACTGGGGCATGGACGGCATCCCGCCGCTGTTCTTCGTCGCGGTGCGGTTCGCGGTCGTCGCCCTGGCCGTCGTCGTCGTGCCGCGGCCGCTCGGAAGCTGGAAGACCGTCGTCGGCGTCGGCCTCTTCATGAGCCTCGGCCAGTTCGCGCTCCTCTACACGTCCATCGCGCTCGGGCTGCAGCCGGGCATCGCCGCGCTGCTGCTGCAGGCGCAGGTCGTGCTCACGATCCTGGTCGCCGCGCTCGCGCTGCGCGAGCGGCCGACGCGGCTGCAGGCCGCGGGCGTGCTGCTCGGCACGGTCGGGCTGGGGGTCGTCGCGGTCGGACGCGGCGGCGACGCACCCGCGCTCGCGGTCGTGCTGTGCCTGCTCGCGGCGCTCTCCTGGGCGATCGGCAACGTCGTGGCGCGCCGGGCCGGCCCGGTCGCGCCCGCACGGCGGTTCGGGGCGCTCTCGCTCACGGTGTGGTCGTCGCTCGTCGTGCCGCTGCCCGCGCTCGGGCTGTCGGCGCTCATCGAGGGCCCATCGGCGATCGCAGCGGGCATCGCGGCGTTCGGCTGGCGCCCCGCGCTGTCGACGCTCTACACCGCGGGGCTCTGCACGCTCGTCGGCTACGCGATCTTCAACGGCCTGCTCGCGCGGAACCGCTCGGCGTCGGTCGTGCCGTGGGTGCTGCTCGCGCCGGTCGTCGCGATGGCCTCGGCGGCGCTGCTGCTCGGGCAGGTGCCGAACCCGTGGGAGACGGTCGGCGGGGCGGTGCTCGTGGCGGGGGTGCTCGTGGCGAACGCGCCGGGGCGGCGGGGGAAGGCGCGGCGAGGTCGGGGCGGGGCTCCGGGTGTCGAGGCTACGGGCGGGGCTGGGGGTGCTGAGGCTGCGGTCGGGGCCGGGGGTTCGAGTTCCGCGGTGGAGGCGGCCGGGCCGCGGGCGAGGTGAGATCCGGCCGGAGGTCGGCGGTGCCGCATCCGGTCCGGGCAGCGGGCCGCGAGCGATGCGCCCTCGGGGTCAACCAGAGGGCGTGCCGGCGCGGCCCGCCGCGCCCCGGAACTCGTCGACTCGTCCTCCACAGACCTCTGTAGCGGCGCGTCATCCACAGGTGAATCCGCAGATCATCGCATATTTCAGCCCCGCTCGAATGTCGGTGGGTGGGTGCAGGATCGAAGTATGGAACACCCGCCGACCCCGCCGCATCCGCTCGGCGCGCTCGATGCGCTGGCGCGTGATGTCGCCGCGCTGCGCGCGGTCTGGGCCTTCTGCCACCACATGATCCACCGCGACGGATGGCACATCCACGCAAACCCGACCGCCGTGTGGTTCATCCCGCCACCGCACATCGACCCCGAACAGACCCCGCGACTCGGCGGGCGAGCACGCTTCGAACTCCGCGACGACCAGGCGGCGGCGTAACCCTGCCCGTGCGGAGCGCGGCCCCGGTTCACAGCCAACTCACGACCATGCATCACACTCAGCGATATATCGTTGACATATCGCGAGACCCGATCAGGGCCCCGGTTTCAGGGAGGTCATCATGAGCGATTCAGGTTCCTACACGGGCGGCGGCTTCGGCGGCGGCTCGGGCAATTGGGGCAGGGGCAACTGGGGCGGCGGCAACCCCGGCCAGGGCATCTGGGATGCCATGCAGGAACTGCGCGGCATGTTCGAGCAGAAGGTCGCACCGCGCATGGGCAAGGGCGACGTCCGCGCCGCCGTGCTCGCGCTGCTCGCAGAGAAGCCGATGCACGGCTACCAGATCATCAACGAGATCGCCGACCGGTCCGGCGGCGCCTGGAAGCCGAGCGCGGGCTCGGTCTATCCGACGCTGCAGCTCCTCGCCGACGAGGGCCTCATCACCGCCGAAGAGGAGGGCGGCCGCAAGACGTACACGCTCACCGATGCGGGCACGGTCGAGGCCGAGGCATCCGCGGAACGCACACCCTGGCCCACCTCGGCTGGCAGCAGCGGCGAGGGCGGCAGCGGCGGCTTCGGCGGGCGCGGACGCGACTTCGGCATGTCGGGCGCGCTGCCCAAGGCGGGCATCGAGCTCGCGCAGGCTGCCGCGCAGGTCGGTCGCAGCGGCACCCCCGAACAGGTCGAGCAGGCCGTCGAGGTCCTGCAGGACGCGCGCCGCCGCATCTACTCGATCCTCGCCCAGGGCTGACCGAGTGCCCTCGACACGTCGGCATCCGGCAGGCAGGATGCCCGATGTGGGGAACATGCGCGCCCGCTACCGACGCATCCTGCGGTTCGCGGCGCGGTACATCGTCCAGACGTGGTGGTACGAACTCGTGCTGCCCCGCTTCGGCCTGGCCGGCGTCGCGGCACGCGGACGCACCGCGCGGCTGACGCGCATCGCGGAACGCTTCCACGCGCTCGCCGTCGACCTCGGCGGCCTCATGATCAAGGTCGGCCAGTACCTCTCCTCGCGTCTCGACGTGCTGCCGCCCGAGATCACCCGCGAGCTCGCCGGGCTGCAGGACGAGGTGCCCCCCGTCCCGTTCGACGACATCCGCCGCCTCGCGGAGGCCGAGCTCGGCATGCCCCTCGACCGCGCGTACGCGTCGTTCGACCCGACCCCGGTGGCCGCGGCATCCCTCGGCCAGGCGCACCGCGCCCGCCTCTCCCCCATCGACGCCGCCGACATGGGCTACGACGACGCCGTCGTCAAGGTGCAGCGGCCCGGCATCGAGCTCGTCGTCGACGTCGACCTGAGAGCGCTGCGCCGCGTCGCCGGATGGCTCGACCGCGTGCGGTTCGTCTCGAACCGGGTCGACCTGCCCGCGCTCGTCGAGGAGTTCGCGACCACCAGCCTCGAGGAGATCGACTACCTGCACGAGGCGCAGAACGCCGAACGCTTCGCCGCGAGCTTCACCGACGACCCGCGCGTCGCCGCCCCCGAGGTCGTCTGGGAGCGCACCACGCGCCGGGTGCTCACCCTCGCCGACGTCACGGCGATCAAGATCAACGACCGCGCCGGCCTCATCGCGGCCGGCATCGACCCGAAGGACGTCGCGAACCGGTTCGCGGCGGTCATGTTCGACCAGCTCTTCCGCGACGGCTACTTCCACGCCGACCCGCACCCCGGGAACATCTTCGTCACCCCGGATGCCTCGGGGCCCGCGCAGGCCGGGACCTCGCCCGACTGGCAGCTCACGTTCATCGACTTCGGGATGATGGGCCAGGTGCCCGACGGGCTGCGGCAGGCGCTGCAGCAGCTGATGATCGCGGTCGCCGCGCGCGACGGGAAGCGGCTCGTCGCGAGCTTCCGCAGCGTCGGGTTCCTGCTGCCGACCGCCGAGACCGCGGAACTCGAGCGCGCCATGACCGAGCTCTTCGCCCGCTTCGGCGGCATGGGCTTCGCCGAGCTCGCCCAGGTCGACGAGCGCGAGTTCCGCCGGTTCGCGATCGAGTTCGGCGATGTCATGCGCACCCTGCCGTTCCAGCTGCCCGAGAACTTCCTGCTCATCATCCGCGCCATGTCGCTGACCTCGGGCATGTGCAGCTCCCTCGACCCGCAGTTCAACATCTGGGACGCCGTGGAGCCCTACGCCGCCCAGCTGCTCCGCTCCGAACAGGGCAACGTCGCGCGGGCGTTCGGCAGGGAGGCGCTGTCGGTGGCCGGCACCGTCTGGCGACTGCCCGGGCGACTCGACCAGGTCGTCGACCGCATCGAGCAGGGCCGGCTCGTCGCGAACTCACCCCGTATCGAGCAACGGATGTCGCGCCTCGAGCGCACCGCCGGCCGGATCGTCTCGGCGGTGGTCTTCGTCGGGCTGTTCCTCGGCGGCATCCTGCTCAGGGTCGACGAACCGGTCTGGGGCGCGATCCTGCTCTGGGTGTCGGCCGTCCCGCTGCTGCACGCGGTGTTCGCCGGGGCGTTCGGGCGGCGCGGGGCGGGGTGATCGGAGGCGCCGCCGGCGATCACCCGAGGAACCACGCCGGACGCGCTCGCCGACGGCCCCGTGCACCCGCCGTCAGGTCGCGGCATCCGCGCCGACGAAGTGCACGAGGATCGCGTCCGAGACCGCCTCTGGCGCGTCATCCGTGATGAAGTGCGACGCCCCGTCGATGAACGCGAACTCGAAGCGATCGGCGTAGCGGGCCGGGTCGCCGCTGAGCCGTCGCAGGTCGTCCTCGGTGTACGCGCCGTCGAGGCGGCCGAACGCGCAGAGCGTCGGCGGGCGCAGGCGCTGCGCGGTGTAGGCGCCCCTGGCGATGCGCATCGCCTCCGGCAGCACCATCCCGCGGTAGAGCGGGCGCACGGCGCCGTCGATCTCCGGGCGTCGCATCGGCGCCAGGTACGCCTCGACCGCGCCCGGTGCGAGTGGCCGGGCCGCGTACGCCGGGCCGAAGAGGTACGCGAACGAGCGGCCGGGCCGGTGCCATACGAGCGGCGGAAGGTGGCGAAGCGCGCCCAGCATCTTGGGGCTGAACGACATGAAGGGCGGCGGAGCGGCGAGCCAGACGAGCGCTTCGACCCGATCGGGGTCGGCGTAGGCGAGCTGCATCGCGGTGATCGCACCCATGTCGTGACCGACGAGCCGCACGCGGTCGAGGTCCATCGCATCGAGGATCGCGACGAGGTCGCGCACGCGGGTCTCGCGCTCGATCCGCGGACTCTCGGCGACGGTCCACCCGGCACCGCGCAGGTCGGGACAGATCACCCGATAGCCCTGCTCCGCGAGCCGCGGGCCGATCTCGCGCCACTGCCACCAGTGCTGCGGGAAGCCGTGGAGCATGACGACGGGATCGCCCTCGCCGACGACCGCGACGTGCGACGCGAGACCCGTGGTCGTGATGGTCAGGTGCTCGAATCCGGATGCCTCGGGCATCGGCGTGTCCATCGGGGAACCCCCTCCGCAGCAGCGGATACTCGTTTCATAGTGGAGCCACTAGGTACATAGTAGGTGCGAGATGGGACGGTGTCCATGCCGGGGACGAGGGAACGAGCGCTCGAGGCGGCGGTGCAGCTGCTCGGCTCGGAGGGCGTGCGCGCACTCAGTCACGCCCGGGTGGACGCCCGGGCGGGACTGCCTCCCGGATCGACCTCGAACTGGTTCCGCACCCGGCGGGCGCTGCTCGCCGGGATCATCGACCGGATGGCCGACCTCGAGCGCGCCGATCTCTCCCCCACGCTGTTCGACGAGCCGACGCCCGAGTCGATCATCGAGGGACTCAGCGCAGTCTTGCTCGCACAGACCGGCCCGTTCGCCGTGCGGACACGTGCCCGGTTCGCGCTGTTCCTCGAGCTCGGCGCCGACGACGAGCTCCTCGCGCCACTGCACCGCCAGCGCCGCGAATTCGAGCAGTGGGCCGACCGACTCGTCACCGCCGCCGGCATCCCCGACCCGCGCCCAGCGGCGCGCGCGCTCATGGCGCTCGGCGATGGCCTGATCCTGCACCGCCTCACCGTCGACCCGCAGCTCGACGTGCGCCCGGTCGTCGAGCGAGCCGTGAGGGCGCTCGCCGCGACGGCGTGAGGGCGCTCGCCGCGATGGCGTGAGTCGGGCCGGGACCCACGCGGGCGAGTGCCCGGCGGCCTTCGTCGCACCCCGGCACCGACGAGCTGTTCATGGTGCTCTCGGGCGGGGCTGGTGATCCAGCTGCGCGACGGCGACGTGGAGTTGGGGCCGGGGGACGTCTTCGTCGTCCCCCGCGGCGTCGAGCACTGCCCGAAAGCGGATGGCGAGGTCTCGGCGATCCTGGACCTTCGCGTTCGGCGACACCCCGGAATCTCGACGCAACTCCACGTTTCGCCCTTGATGTCGACGCCGATCGTGGTGTGGAACGTCAGCTCGTCCGCAGTCATGACGGCATGGTAGGCGGGCCGACCGCCGCGCTTCGGTTCCTCAGGTCGGCAGCTCGATCATGTACGAGACGATCTCGGTGATCCGCCCGTCGGCCGCGAAGTCGAAGACGTCGCACGACGCGACGACCGACACCTCGCCGTTCGCGTCGGTGTAGCGGGCGAGGCTGTCGACCACGACGCTCTCCTCACCCACCACCGATCGGAAGCGCTGGAACTCCGTGGTCACATCGGCGAGGTCGGCGGCCGTGCGCTCGATCGCCTTCGCGACCGCCTTCCGGCCGACGAGGGGGCCGCCGCCGACGGAGGTCCAGATCACGTCGTCCGCGAGATGCGGCAGGGCCACCTCGAATCGGTGCCCCGAGAACGCCCTGGCGATCTGCTCGGTGGTGAGGTCGGTCATGGTCTCCATGGGGCTCGCTCCCTCGCGCGGCATCCCGCGCCATCGCGGTTGACGAGATCACCCTCGTCCCGCCGGGCGTCGGCGTCAAGGGTCGACGGTCGGATGGCGCGCCGGCACTCAGTCCTCGCGCAGCGCCGCGCCGATCGCCTCGCCGAGCACGCGCGCACCCGCCTCGGACGGGTGCAGCCCATCCGAGCTCATGCCCTCGGCGAAGCGCCCGTCGGCCGTGCGCAGGCCGGCCGAGGCATCGACGAAGCGCCAGCCTCGGTCGTCGGCCAGCTCCTCGAGGCTCGCGTTGTACGCCTCGGCGGCAGCCGGGACGGCGGTGAAGGGCGGGATCGAGGCGACGAGCACGTCGTCGATGCCGACGGTGCGGACGATGCGGTCGAGGTTCGCCGCCGACACCTCGAAGGAGATGCCGAACGCGAGGTCGTTGGTTCCGGCGAGCACCACGAGCGCGTCCGCCTCGACGGGCGCGACCGACGCGGCCATCTGCTCGGTCGTCGCGCCCCACTCGGCCCAGCCGCCCGCGAACTCGACGCCGTCGGCGACCACGTACGTCGCCCACGATCCGGGACCGAGGTCGCCGGCGGCGAAGTCGGGACTGTCGGCGTCGGTGATCGAATCGCCGACCGCGGCGAAGGTGCCGCGCGAGACGGCGGTGGCGGATGGCTCGGCCGCAGCGGTGCGGCCGGGAACGCGATCGGGAGCGGGACCGGCCGGAGCGGAGCATCCGACGAGGACGGCCGCACCGGCCACGATCGCGACCAGCGTGCCCGCGCGCCGCCGGCCGGCTCGGGACGTGGTGATCGCGGCGACGGCACCTCGGGGCGAGGTCATGTCCGCCATCCCATCACGACCGCGACCGCGCGACCAGCGTCCCGGGCGTCCGGCGGCCGCTCGGACCGAATCGCGTGCCGCGTCCGATGCGGCGGCACTCCCGGCGCGATAGCGTGACCCGCATGGAATTCCTCCGCCACCTGGTCGTGCTCATCCACCTCGTCGGCTTCGCCGTGCTCTTCGGCGCCTGGGTCGTCGAACTGGTCAACGGCAAGCGCGGCATCACCCGCCTCATGCACTGGGGTCTCGCCATCGCGGGCGTCGCCGGACTCGCCCTCGCCGCGCCGTGGGGCATCGAGTACGACCTGAACTACGCCAAGATCGGCACGAAGCTCGTGATCCTCGTCGTCATCGGCGCACTGCTCGGCATCGGGGCGGGCCGTCAGCGGAAGACGGGCTCGGTGCCCGCGGGGATCTTCTGGTCGATCGGGATCCTGACGTTCGCGAACGCCGCCATCGCGGTGCTCTGGCGCTGATCGCGCGCTGACTCGTTCGTCCGTCGTCCGGACGGCTACTCGACGAAGCGCTGCACGAATGCGAGCGCCTCGTCGGCGACCTCGCGCCATCCGGAATCGATGGTCAGCGAGTGACCGCGGTCGGGGATCGTGATCTCCTCGGTCACCCCCGGATTGTGCTTGGCCTGGATCTTGTAGCTCGCGTGGGTGATGGCGGGCGGCACCGTGCGGTCCTGCTCGCCGCCGATGATGAGCAACGGGCCGCGCTCCGGGTTCTTCGAGTCGACCTGGGTCTCGCCGCCGAAGGGGTTGAAGTTCGCGAACGCCGCCTGGAACAGCGGCACGCCGGCGGCCGGGACGTGGAACTCGTCGTACAGCCGGCGTCCCTCCTCCTCGCTGAGCGCATTGACCCACGCGTACTGGAACTGCTCCCAGGTCAGCGACACCCCTCGGCCCGCGTTCGCGGGGTTCCCGAGCACCGGCGCGGCGGACTTCAGCGACGACGCCGGCAGCGGGAGTACGCCCTTGAACGGCGCGTTGTCGATCGACACGGTGACCGCGGCGACGCCCTCGCCGGCGATCTTCTGCGCGATGAGCCCGCCGAAGGAATGGCCGATCACGACGGGACTCCGGTCGAGCGCGGCGATCGCGGCGAGGTAGTGGTCGGTGACCTGCTGGACCATCTTCCTCGCGAACGCCTCGGGGTGCTCGCGCGCCTCCGCGACGGTGGCGGGGTCGTCCGGCCATCCGGGTGCCAGCGTGACGAACCCGTTGTCCTCGAAGAACTCGCGCCACGGCGCCCAGCTGCTGGAGAGCAGCCAGAGTCCGTGGACGAACACCACGGGCGTGCGATCGGATGCGTTCGCCCGTTCGATCTCGTCCTGTTCCCAACCCGCCAGCGTGGGGCGCTCGTCGCTCATGTCTCATCCTCTCGGGAGACGGCCGAGCACTGACGCCAGGCCGATGCTGCGCCCAGCGTAGGACCTCACGACCGCGTCGGCGAGACCCGTTCCTCCGCCGCCCGGGGCTCGCGGACGCGACGGGGACACGACAGACTCGCCCCATGGATCCCGACGGCATCGTCTGCGTTCCGGCGAACGAGGCGCCGTGGGCCGACCTCGAGGCGGTGCTCGGCAGCGTGGGCGCCTCGCGGCAGTGCTGGTGCCAGCGCTACAAGCTGCACCGGGGCGAGGCGTTCGCGAACTTCCCCGCCGAGGAGCGCTCGACGCGCCTGCGTGAGCAGACGCACGCGGGCGAACCCGGCGCGCCCGAGACATCCGGCCTCATCGCCTACGTCGACGGCGAACCCGTCGGGTGGTGCGCGGTCGAGCCACGACCTGCGTACCACGGCATGGTGCGCAACCAGAAGGTGCCATGGCAGGGGCGAGACGAGGACCCGGCGGATGCCTCGGTGTGGGCGGTGACCTGCTTCGTGACGCGGCGCGGCCGCCGTCGGCAGGGCATCGCGAGCGCGCTCGCGCGGGCGGCGGTCGACTTCGCCCGGTCGCGCGGCGCGCGGGCGCTCGAGGCGTACCCGATCGATCCGGCGAACACGATCTCCGACGAGCTGCACGTCGGCACGGCGGAGCTGTTCGTCGGCGCAGGGTTCGTCGAGCTGCTCCGGCCGACGACGCGCCGGTCGGTCATGCGGATCGAGTTCGACGGGTCGTGACCGCCGACCGCCGAGTCGGCGGACGTCGGCGATGAGGTCGGCGGCGATCCCGCGGCATCCGGATACTCGAACTTCTCGTCATCGCCTGAGCGCATCACGCCCTCCCTCCCGTCGACGGCCGGACCGCCCGCCGCCCGGCGTCCGGCGCCGGGCGGCGCCGGAGCGTCACGCGGGCCGAACGGGCTGCCGCAGCACCGTCCTCAGCTTCTCGGGCGCGGAGCGCCGCGGATCGCCGAGGTAGATCTCGTGGTGCGGGCCGTTGAAGGTGAGGCCGTGCGCGGGCATCCACTCGTGGTGCAGGCGGGCGAGCGTCGGCGCCTCGGCGGCGTAGGGGCCGACGTGCAGGATCTGCGCCGACGGCCCCTCGGTGATGGTCGTGAGGCGGAGCGCGTCGAGCGACGGCGACCCGCGACCCTTCGCGCGCACCGCCTCGACGGCCGCCGCGACCGCGGGCTCGTCGATCCAGTCGGGTTGGGAGATGAGCATCGTCCAGTTCCAGGCGTCACGGTCGTCCGCGGCGAATGCGGCCGGATCGTCCGCCCACCAGAGGCCCTCGAGCGGCGCGACAGCGACGTCGCGCCCGAGCTCCCTCTTGCTCGCGAACTTCACGGTGTACGCGACGCCGTACAGCGCTTCGACGGCCTCGGCGTAGGCGGGCGCGATGTTCGGATCGCCCCGACCGTCGACCGCGAGGTACTGCATCTCGGGCACGTCGACGAGCACGAAGTCCCTCGCCGACGGCGCGTAGAGCTCGCGATGCGCGCGCGTGACGTCGTACTTGGCGGGCGTCGCGCCATCCGGATTCGAGCCGTCCATGTCCGCAGGCTACGCCCGCCCGGTGACGGGCCCGCGCTCACCCCGCAGCGCGGCAGAGCCGATCGCGGACCCAGTCCGCGGCATCCGCCTGGGCCAGCTCACCGGTTCGCACCAGGCGCGCGAACTCGATCGCCTCGTCGCTCAGACGCCCGTCGGCGGAACCCGGCGGGTCGCGCAGGGCGACGGTCGTGAGCCAGCGGGTCAGCGGGCCGCCGATGCGGGCGGCGACGGCGACGGTGCCGGCGAAGTGGCGCGCCTGCCCGTCGGTGCGGTCGTCGACGTGCCGCCGGAATCCGCGGCCGCGCAGGTGGTTGCGGCCGCCGGATGCCGCGTCGAACACCCACAACGGCCCGCGACGCACGCCAGCGGCGCGGCCGAGCTCCCGCAGGAAGCGCCGGTTCGAGTGGCCGCGCGCGGCGAGGCGGTCGATCGAGTCGGCGAGGGCGGCGCAGGCATCCACCGGGTCAGGTTACGCGTCCGGCGCTGGACCGAGGCTCCCCATCACCCGGAGGTTGCGCTAGCGTGGCGCACATGCAATGCCGGTGAGCCGCCTCCGCTCGTTCCTCGACACCGCGCCGTCCGCCCGAATCAGCGCCCCCAGTGCGCCGCGCCAGACGGCGCATCGTTCCGCACCCAGCGCGCCCAGCGCGCCCAGCGCAGCCAGCGCAGCTCCGCGCACGAAAGGCTCACCATGCATGCACCCCTCCCCCTCGCCGGCCGCACCGCGCTCGTCACCGGCGTCTCCCGCCGTCGCGGGATCGGCTACGCCGTCGCGACGAAGCTCGCCGAGCTCGGCGCGAGCATCGTCGTCCACCACTTCCGCCCGCACGACCTCGACCAGCCGTGGGGCGGCGACGACCTCGACGCGGTGCGCGCCGGCATCCGCTCGTCGCTCACGCCCGGCGCCGCGATGGACGACCTCAACGCCGACCTCGCCGACCCCGCCGAACCGGCCCGCGTGATCGAGGCCGCGCGCGGGCTCACCGGCGACCTCGACCTCCTCGTCTGCAACCACGCGAGGAGCGGCGGCGACGGCGGCATCCTCGACATGACGCCAGAGCGGCTCGACGCGTTCTGGGACGTGAACACGCGCTCGACGCTGCTGCTCACCGCCGCGTTCGCACGCGCGAAGCGACCCGCGGCGCGGGCCGGCGCGCGATCCGAGCGGCGCGCCGACGCGAGCACCGCTGCGCTCCGACCCGGCGAGCGCATCCACCGTGATGCGCCCTTCACCGAACCGCAGGGACGCGTGATCTGGATGACCTCCGGCCAGGTCCACGGTCCGATGCGCGGTGAGGTCGCGTACGCCACGAGCAAGGCGGCGCTCGCGGGCGTCACCGCGACGGTCGCCGCCGAGCTCCTCGACCTCGGCATCCTGCTCACCACGATCGATCCGGGCCCCGTGAACACCGGCTACCTCGACCCCGAGACCGCCGACCGCCCGCTGGAGGGGCTCGAGGCCCACCTCGCGACGACGCCGTTCGGCCGCGTCGGTCGGCCGACCGACGTCGCCGAGCTGATCGGATGGCTCGCCACGCCGAGCGGCGCCTGGAACACCGGGCAGGTGATCACGAGCGACGGCGGCTTCAGCCTCCGATGAGGTGCACGACCTGCTCGCCGACGAGCACCGCCGCGAGCACGATCATGGCCGCACCCGAGACCCGCGACACGATGCGCATCGCCGACGGTCGGAACCGCAGCACGCTCCGCGCGCCGTACCCGACGACCGCGTACACCGCGGCGCACGCGGCGACGAAGATGAGGCCGAGCACCGCGAGCTGCACCGGGATCGGCCAGCTGCCGGCGGCATCCGTGAACTGGGGCAGCAGCACGACGAGCACGAGCAGGCCCTTCGGGTTCAACCCCGAGACGCCGGCGCCCTGCAGCAGGCGCACCCAGGGGCGAGCGGATGCCTCGGCCGGCGCGTCGCTTCCGGCGATCGCGTTCCCCGGGGTCGGGGCGCCGGTCGCGGCTTCGACCGGGGCACCGTCCGGCGCCCCGGTCGCGACGACCGCCGCCACGACCGGCGGTTCGCGCAGCACGCGGACGCCGAGGTACGTGAGGTACGCGGCCGCGGCGAGGGTCAGCGCGACGATGAACCACGGCAGCGCCGCGACCACGGCGCCGACGCCGACCGCGACCGCCGCGACGACGGCGAGGTAGCCGAGGAGGATGCCGGCGAGCGAGGGCAGGATCGTGCGCTCGCGGGTGCCCGCGGCGATGAGGTACGCCCAGTCGGGTCCGGGCAGGATCACCATCAGGGTCATCATCACCGAGCACGCGATGAGCAGTTGCACGTCCATGGGATGAACGTACGCACGACGGCGTGGAAGCCGCTGCTCGATTCCACCCCGGCACGCCGCTCACGTGGAAGAATCCACTCCATGGACGCAATCGATCGGAGAATCCTTGCCGAGCTCCAGCAGGACGGCCGCCTGAGCCTCACCGAGCTCGCCGAGCGGGTGCAGCTCAGCATGTCGCCGACGCACCGCCGGCTGCGCGCACTCGAGGAGTCGGGCGCGATCACGGGCTACCGCGCGGTCATCGACCCAGACACCGTCGGCCTCGGGTTCACCGCGCTCGTGTTCGTGACGATGGAGCAGACCGACCGCTCGACCGTTCCCGCGTTCGATGCCGCCGTCGCCGAGATCCCCGAGGTGATCCAGGCGCTGCGCCTCTTCGGCGACCCCGACTACCTGCTGCGCGTCGCGGTGCGCGACCTGCCCGCCTACCAGCGCCTCTGGGACGAGAAGCTCTCGGCCCTGCCCGGCACCCGCCGGGTCGCCTCGACGCTCGTCATGAAGACGATCGTCGACGACCGGCCGCTGCCGGTGTGAACACGCGGATGCCGCGGGGTCCCCCACCCCGCGGCATCCGATCGCCCCCTCGACCTCGCGCGACCCCTACCGCACGCTCTCGAGGAAGTTCCGCGTCCGCTGCCGCTGCGGCGCGTCGATGACGGCTGCGGCGGTGCCGGACTCGACGACGACGCCGCCGTCCATGAACACGACCTGGTCCGCGACCCCGCGGGCGAAGCCGATCTCGTGCGTCACGACGATCATCGTCATGCCGTCGCGCGCGAGCTCTCGCATGACGTCGAGCACGTCGCCGACGAGTTCGGGGTCGAGCGCCGACGTCGGCTCGTCGAACAGCATGAGCTTCGGGCTCATCGCGAGCGCTCGCGCGATCGCGACGCGCTGCTGCTGCCCGCCCGAGAGCTGCGCCGGGTAGTGGCGGGCGAAGTCGGCGAGGCCGACCCGGTCAAGCAGCTCGAGCGCCCGCGCCTTCGCGGCCGCCGACGGAACACCGGCGACGCCCGTCGGCGCCTCGGTGATGTTCTCGAGCGCGGTCATGTGCGGGAACAGGTTGAAGCGCTGGAACACCATGCCGATGCCGCGCCGCTGGCGGGCGATCTGCCCGGGCGTCATCTCGTGCGTCGCGTGCCCGGCCTGGCGGTACCCGATGAGCTCGCCGTCGACGATGATGCGGCCGCCGTCGATGGTCTCGAGGTGGTTGATGCAGCGCAGCAGCGTCGACTTGCCCGAGCCCGACGGGCCGAGGAGCACGGTCACGGTGCCCTCCGGCACCTCGACCGAGATGTCGCGGAGCACCTGATGGGCGCCGAAGCTCTTGCGCACCCGGCGGATCTCGACGAGCGGACGCGCCTCGGTTCGGGCGGCGGCAGCCGCAGGGGCGGTGATGGTCATACGACTCCGACCTCCTTGGTCACGGGCGCCGGGTCCGGCGCGGGCCGACGCGACGCGATGGCGCGGCGCAGGCGCTGGAACGGCGTCGGCGGCAGCGTGCGGCTCGCACCGCGGCCGTACCGTCGCTCGAGGTAGTACTGCGGGATCGAGAGCACGCTCGTCATGAGCAGGTACCAGAGGCTCGCCACGATGAGCAGCTCGACCTGCTTGAGGTTCTGCGACGAGATGACGCTCGCCTGCGTGTAGAGCTCGAGGACCGCGATGACCGAGAGCAGCGACGTGTTCTTCAGCATCGAGATCGTCTCGTTGCCCATGGGCGGGATGATCACCCGCATCGCCTGCGGCAGCAGCACGCGCCGGAACGTGTACAGCGGCGACATCCCGAGCGAGTACGCGGCCTCGCGCTGGCCCTCGTCGACCGACACCATGCCGGCCCGGACGATCTCGGATGAGTACGCGGCCTGGTTGAGCGTGAGGGCGAGGAGGCCGGCGGTGAACGCGCTGATCAGCAGGTTCGTGTCGACGGACCAGAACACGATGTCGGTGAACGGGATCCCGATGGCGACCTGCTCGTAGAGCAGGCCGAGGTAGCCCCACAGCACGATCTGCACGAGGAGCGGCGTGCCGCGGAACGCCCACACGTAGAACCAGGCGACCGAGGTCAGGACCGGGTTGGACGAGAGCCGCATCGCCGCGATCACGATCGCGAGGAACGTCGAGACGACCATCGCGATGAACGTGATGAGGAGCGTCAGCCCGACGCCCTGGAGGATCCGGGGGTCGACGAGGAACGTCGCGATCGCGTCGAAGTCGAGGTTCGGGTTGGTGGCGACGGATGCCGCGAAGGCTGCGACGAACAGCAGGACCGCTGCCGCGCCGACCCACCGCCACGGGCGGCGGAGCGGGATGGCGACGATGTCGTCGTCCGTCGCGTCGGTCGCCCCCGCCGGGCCGCCCGGCCCGGACGCGGTCGGCGCCGATCGGACGGCCGTCACGATCCCGCCCCGCGGTTCAGCTCGGCCGACTCGACCGCGTAGGCGCCGATGTTGTTGCGGTCGAGAACCTGCTGGTACGCGCCCTCGTCGATGAGCGCCTGGAACGCCTGTCGGATCGCCTCGGTGAGTTCGGCGTCGTCCTTCAGGATGCCGATGCCGCTGTAGACGGGCGCGAAGCCGGACGGGTTCTCCGGGTCGCGGACCACGTCGAATGCCTCGCCGTCCGAGGTCGTCGCCGCGGCGTACTCGGCGACGACCGCATCGGAGACGTAGGCGTCGGCCTTGCCCGCGCGGAGCGCGGTCTGCGCGTCGAGGTCGGACGGCAGCTCGGTCACGACGACGGGCGACGAGCCGCACTCCATCGCCCGGAGCAGCTCGCCCTGGACGGTCGCCTTCTGCACCGCGACCGTCCGGCCGCAGAGGTCGGACTGCGTCGTGATGCCGGCGGCGTTGCCCGCCTCGACCACGATCGCGAACCCGCCATGCGTGTAGTCGACGAAATTCAGCGTCTCCTGGCGCTCGGGGGTGTCGTTCATTCCGCTCAGGATCAGGTCGTTCTTGCCCGCCTGCAGCGAGGGGATGACCGAGTCGAACGCCTGCTTGTTGATCGAGACGTCGATGTCGAGCTTCTGGCCGAGCAGTCGCGCGAGCTCGGGGTCGAAGCCGACCTCGCGGTTCGTGTCGTCGTACATCGCCATCGGGGGGAAGGGGATGTCGACGGCGATGTCGAGGTGCCCCTTCTCGACGATCGCCGCGGGCAGCAGCGCCGCGATCTCGGGGTCGGCGGTCGTCGAGACCTCATCGCCGATGGGCACGTCCGGCCCGCCGGCGTCGGCGGCGCCCGCCGCGGCCGTGCCGAAGCCGGAGCATCCGGTGAGCGCGAGCGAGGCGAGGACCGCGGTCGCGCCGAGCAGTCCGGTGGTGGTGAGGGTGGTGCGCAGTGCCATGGTGGCTCCTTCGTTGGAGGGTGTGGCGTTCGGGGTGGGGTGGTCGGGGGCGGCGGGCAGGGCCGCCGGGCTCTCCGCCGGGCTGGGCGGATGGCTCCGTGCTCAGGCGAACGCGGGCGCCATCGCCGGCGCATGCGTCGCGAGCAGGTCGTCGTAGGTCTCGCGTCTCGCGACGAGGCGCGCTGCGCCATCCGCCACGAAGACGATCGCGGGCTTCAGCGCCCCGTTGTAGTTGTTCGACATCGTGTACGCGTAGGCGCCCGTCGCGGGCATGACGACGAGGTCGCCGACGCGGGCGGGCGGCATCGCCGCGCCGTCGACGAGCAGGTCGCCCGACTCGCACTGGCGGCCCACGACCTGCACGGTCTCGGTCCACGGCTCGAGCAGCCGGTCGGCGAGGATCGCCTCGTAGCGCTGCTGCGTGAGCGCGATGTCCATCTGGTCGGCGAGGCCGCCGTCGACCGCGACGAACGTGCGCCCCGTGCGCTTCACGGTCGTCGTGCGGTAGAGCGTGACCCCAGCCCGACCCACGATCGAACGCCCGGGCTCGATGAGCACTCGCGCGTCGGCGGGGAGGTTCGCGCGAGCGGCTGCCACGACGGCGTCGAGGTAGTCCTCGACGGTCGGCGCCTGCTCGTCGTACGTGTACGCGATGCCGAGCCCGCCGCCGACGTCGTAGGTGCCGAACGCGCCGACCGACGAGATCTTCGCGACGGCCTCGGCGAACTGGGCGGTATCGAGGATCTGCGAGCCGATGTGCAGGTGCACGCCCTCGAAGCGCATGAACCGGTGCGCCTGCATGCGGGCGATCGCACGCTCGGCCTGGTCGAGCGGGAGGCCGAACTTCGAGCTCGCGCCGCCCGTCGCCTGCGACGCGTGCGTCTTCGCCTCGACACCGGGGATGACTCTGAGCAGCAGCTTCTGCGGTCGATCGAGCAGCCGCTCGAGTCGATCCAGCTCGTCCTCGTTGTCGACGATGATCGTGTCGATGCCGGCCTCGAGCGCCATCCGCAGTTCGGCGTCGGTCTTGGCGTTGCCGTGCATGTGGATGCGCGCGGGGTCGACGCCCGCGGCGAGCGCGAGCCGCAGCTCACCGCCGCCCGCGACATCCACCGACAGGCCCTCCTCCTGCGCGATCCGGTACATGCCGACCGCCGGCAGCGACTTCGACGCGAAGAGCACCTCGGAGTTCGGCCAGCGGCTGCGCAGCCCATCGACGAAGCGGCGGATCTGGCGACGCAGGCCCACCTCGTCGTAGACGTGCAGCGGGGTGCCGAAGCGCTCGGCGAGCTCGGTGACGGCGACGCCGCCGATCTCGAGCACGCCGTCGTCGGTCGCGGTCGCCTCCTCCGGCAGGATGCGCCAGAGTTCGCCGAGGCGGGTGCCCGCTGGGGCCGGCCGATTGGGGGTCATCGTTCCTCCTTCGCGAGGCCCTGGTGCGCCGTCGCGGGGCCAGCCTAGGAAGATCGACCACGCCTGTGGTTGGAGATATCGGATAGCTTTGCCGCATGGATGCAGTGATCTCTCCATCTCCGTCCGTGGTGCCGCGCGTCACGGTCACCGAGCTCGTCGACCAGCTCGGCCCGGCGACGATGACCGCGCTCGGTCCCATCCCGGGGCACGAGGCCGTCACGGGCACCGAGTTCCTCGACATCGCCGACGAGGTGACGGATGCCGCGGGCACGCTGCTGCTCGCTCCGTCGACCGCCTCGCTCAGCACGGCCCGCATCGCCGCTCTGGCCTCTTCCGCCGCCGATCGCGGCGCCGTCGGCCTCGCGGTGAAGTGCAGCGCCGACCGCGTGCCGGCGCTGGCCGCGATCGCCGAGTCGAGCGGGCTCGCGGTCCTCCGGGTCGCCGACCGGATCAGCTGGCGCCTGCTCGACGCGCAGCTCACGCACCTGCTCGGCGAGGCCGACGCCGGCTTCGCCGGGCCGCAGGACCGCGGCGCCGAACCGCTCTTCGCGATCGCCAACGAACTCGCAGAGCACTTCGGCGGCTCGGTTGCGGTCGAGGACCTGAGCCGCAACATCCTCGCCTACTCGTCGGTGCCGGGTCAGCTCATCGACGAGCTGCGGACGCACGGGATCCTCGCGCGCCAGGTTCCCGCCTCGCCGTACAACGACGACCAGTACCGCACCGTGCTGCGCGCCGACCGGCCGATCAAGTACCCCCGCCTCGGCGACGAGGAGCCGCGCGTCGCCTTCGCCATCCGCGCCGGTGCGCTGCCGCTCGGCACGATCTGGGCGATCGACGCGTCGGGCGACGGGCCGATCACCGATGAGCAGGACGAGCGGATGCGTCGCGCGAGCGCCCTCGCCGGAGCCCACCTGCTCGACGACCTCCGCACCCACGCGACGAACCAGCGCCCGCGCGAGGATCGCCTGCGAACGCTGCTCACCGGCATCGACCTGACGGGCACCGAGTTCGCCGAGCTCGGCATCCCCGAGGAGCGCGGTGCCGCGCTCCTCGCGTTCGACGTGCCCGCCGCAGGACCGACCGCGGTCGCGCAGCTCCGCTCGACCGTCATCCGCCACCTCGTGCTGCACCGACCCGACACCGTCGCGGTCGCCCACCGCGGCCGTGTCTACGCCTTGTTCGCCGCCGGAAGCGTGGACGAGGCGGTCACGATCGCGGAGCCGATGCTGCCCCTCGTCGATCGCCTCGTCGGCGACGGCGTGCGGATCGCGGTCGTCGGCCCGGCGCACCGCTCGGGCGACGTCGCCGGCGCCCACGACCTCGCCGACCGCCTGCTCGAGGTCGCCGCGGCCGACGACGCTGGGCGTGCTCCGCGGATCGTGACCGTCGACTCCGTCCGGCCACGACTCGTGGTCACGCGCGTCGCAGAACTGCTGGCCGGCAACGACGAACTCAGGGATCCCGCGATCGATGCGCTCTTCGAGCGCGAGTCGACCCTGCCCGTGGCCGAGACGCTCCTCACCTGGCTCGAATCGTTCGGCAACGTCGCGCAGACGGCCGACCACCTCGGCGTGCACCAGAACACGGTGCGCCATCGGCTGCGGCGAGCGAGCGAGGAGCATGGCATCCGACTCGAGCGAGCCGACCAGAGGCTCGCCGCGTGGCTGCAACTGCGGGCGCGCTGACGGGCCCGGCGGGTCGGACGGGTCAGGCGGGTCGGACGGGGCCAGGCAGGTCGGCGGGCCAGGCAGGTCACGCGATCCGCAGCACCACGCTCCCGCGCTTCCGACCCGTGTCGACGTAGCGATGCGCCTCGACGATGTCGTCGAGGTCGTAGGTGCGGTCGATGACCGGGCGAAGGTCGCCGGCCTCGGCGAGCGCGGTGAGCCGCGCCATCCCCTCGGCGCCCATCGACCCACCGGCCTGGTTCACGAGGATGCCTCGACGACGGGGCCACAGCCCGGCGCCGATCATGCCGGGCAGGTCGGCGATCACGAGGAGCAGCGCGCCACCCGGACGGATGAGGTGCCGGACCCGTCGGAACGGCGCGTTGCCGACGCACTCGACGATCACGTCGTAGCGGGGCGCGGCACCGGCGGGCTCGGCGGCGCGTGCCGCGAAGTCCTCGCGGGTGTAGTCGATGACGTGCGCGGCGCCCAGCGAGCGGACGAGCTCGGCGTTGCGCCCGCTCGTCACGGCGGTCACCCGCGCGCCGCGGCGCGCGGCGAGCTGCACGACGGCCGTGCCGACCGCACCCGAGGCGCCGTTCACGAGCACCTCGCTGCCCGGCCCGATCTCGACGAGGTCGAGGTAGCGCAATGCGGTGTGGCCACCGAAGACGATGGCGGCGGCCTCCTCGAAGGAGAGGTTCGCGGGCTTGCGCGCGACCTCGCCGCCCTCGGGCACCGTGACGAACTCGGCGTGGCATCCGAAGCGCGCACCGCGCATCAGGATCACCTCGTCGCCGGGCACGAAGCGCGTCACCGCGGAGCCGACGACCTCGACGACGCCAGCGGCCTCCATGCCGAGCACCGCGTGCTTCGGGCGGCGGAACCCGAGCGCGGGGCCGACGACCGGGCCGAGTCCGCGCGGGACCTCGCGCGTGCGCAGGCGATGGTCGGCGATGCTCACGGTCGACGCGTGCACGCGCACGAGCAGTTCGTCGTCGGAGGGCTCGGGGCGCGGCCGGTCGAGCACGGCGACGACGTCGGGGCCGCCGAACCGGTCGATGACCGCGGCGCGCATCGTGAGGGTCTCGGTGGTGGTCATGATCGCTCCCTTACTTTGTAAGTCTTACGCCGTAAGATACGTCGTCGGCTCGGCCGTGTCCATACCTCGGGGAACGAAACCTCACGTTGTAAGGTGAGGAAATGGGAACCAGGGCGGCCGAAGCACGGACGCGAGCGCCGCGCACACCGCTCACGCGCGAGCGCGTGCTGCAGGCCGCCTCCGACCTCGCCGACCGCGACGGCCTCGACGCCCTCACCATGCGCGCCCTCGCCGACGCCCTCGGCGTCGAGGCGATGTCGATCTACCACCACCTGCCCAACAAGGGCGCGATCCTCGACGGCGTGATCGAGCTCACCTTCACCGAGGTCGCGACCGAAGCGCACGACCAGGGCGCGGTCCGGGCGCAGGCGGATGCCGCGGACTGGTCCGCCGCAGTCCGCGGCCGCATCCTCGGAGCGCGCCGCGTGCTGCTGCGACATCCGTGGGCCCCCGTCGTCATCGACCAGCGGAAGTCCTTCTCGCCCGCGATGGTGCGGCACGTCGACGGCATCGTCGGCATCATGCGCGAGGCCCGGATGTCGCACGACCTCATCCACCATTCGCTGCACGCGATCGGCAACCGCATCTACGGCTACGTGCAGGAGCTCTCCGACGACGGGCAGGCGCCGCCGCCCGGTCAGCTCGAGCAGATGCGGTCGTTCGCGCCGAACCTCGCCGCGATGCTCGCCGAGGTCGCCCACGTCGACCCCGAGTCGACCCTCGGCTGGTGCGACGACCAGACCGAGTTCGAGTTCGGGATCGACCTGCTGCTCGAGGGGATCGAGCGGCGGAGGGTCGCCGAAGCCGCCGGGTAGGCGGTGCTCACCTGGCGAGCGCCGCCTCCTCGTCGAGCCGCGCGAGCTTGTCGGGGTTCGCGACCGAGTAGAGGTGCGTCACCCGGCCGCCGTCGACCGTCGCGCTGATCACGCCGGCCAGTTCGCCGTCGACCTCGACCCGCAGCGCGGGCGCGCCGTTGATCCAGATCATCGTGGCGACCGGGTGGAAGCCCCACTTCTCGATCGCGCCCATGAGGTACGACACGAGCTTGCGTGCGCCGCGGATCGGGTGGCGGGCGGCGCCCTTGACCTTGCCGCCGCCGTCGCCGATCGAGACGACATCGGGTGCGAGCACGTCCATGAGGCCCTGCACGTCGCCCGTGTTGAACGCGATCAAGAGCCGCTCGACGACCCGCTCCTGCTCGGTGGGCTCGACCTGCATGCGCGGACGCCTCGCCGCGACGTGCTCCTTCGCCCGGTGCGCGATCTGCCGCACCGCGGCCGGCGTCTTGCCCACGGCCTCGGCGATCTCGTCGTACCCGAGGTCGAACACCTCGCGCAGCACGAACACCGCCCGCTCCGCGGGCCCGAGCGTCTCGAGCACCGTGAGCGTCGCGATCGAGAGCGACTCGGCGAGCTCGACGTCGTCCGCGACATCCGGGCTCGTGAGCAACGGCTCGGGCAGCCACTCCCCCACGTAGTCCTCGCGCCGCCGCGACAGCGTGCGCAGGTGGTTCAGCGACTGCCGGGTCACGACGCGCACGAGGTACGCGCGCGGGTCGCGCACCTCCGAGCGGTCGACCTCGGCCCAGCGCAGCCACGACTCCTGCAGCACGTCCTCCGCATCGGCCGCCGAGCCCAGGAGCTCGTACGAGACGGTGAACAGCAGGTTGCGGTGCTCGACGAACGGATCGACGTCGCCCGGGCCCGCACTCGCGGCGCCGCCGGCGCCGCCGAGGCCGCCCCCGCCCGCGACGCCGTCGTCGGCGTGCTCGTCCATGCGCGACACCCTACGCCGCTCCGCCGACGGCCGAGCGGGTCGCGAGCGGCGGGAGGCCGCAGGCATCCGCGAACTCGGCCGAGCGGATGCCGAGCGCCAGGTTCATGCGTGCCGTCGCGTCCATCAGCGAGACCTTCGCGGCGAGTTCGAGCAGCGCCGCCGGCCCCAGTTCGGCGAGCAGCGCGTCCGAGAGCTCGTCGGTGACGGCGGGCGGATCCTGGCACACCGCCTCGGCGTACTCCATGACGCGCCGTTCGAGCGGTGAGAACACGGAGGACTCGCGCCACCGCGGAACCTCGCGCGCCTTCGCCTCGTCGAGTCCGTGCGTGTGCGCCCGGAAGTAGTGCAGGTCGAGGCAGAACCCGCACCCGACGTAGGCGGCGGTCGCCATCCGTGCGAACGTGCTGAGCTGCGGGTCGAGGGCGTCCCACTTCTCGGACTTCCGGCCGATGCCCATCAGGTCCATCATCACGCGGCGGTGGTGCCACAGGATGCCGAGCGAGTCGGGCACCTGGCCGGTCATCCTGCGGCTCGCGGCCTTCACGACGGCACCCATCATGCCGTCGACGTCGGCGGCGGGGATGCGTGCGGTGCTGCTCATGGTCTCCTCCGAGGTCCGGGGTTCGGATGCGTTCGACATGGAGACACCGGCGGCGTCGGGGTTGTGACATCCGCCCGCGGCTGCGGCATCCGCCCCGGCTGCGCAGACCGGCCGACCCGCGCGACGCAAGGGCTGGCCGACGCCGAACCCCCCGGCGTACGTTGGTGCCAGAACGAGGAGGTTCGCGTGAGCGCCACCCGAGAGTCCGCCGAATCCACCGTCTCCCGCGCATCGGCCGGGACCGCCGCGCCGCCCGTCTCCGAGATCGGCGAGCAGGAGTCGCGCGCGGTCGCGGAGGCCGCCCGCGAACAGGAGTGGCGGAAGCCGAGCTTCGCCAAGGGTCTGTACCTCGGAGCATTCGACCTGTCGCTCATCAGCCCGCATCCGCGCCCCGACGCCGACCGTCGGCGGCGCGGCGAGGCGTTCCTCGCCGACCTCGAGGCGTTCCTCCGCACGGTCGACGTCGCCGCGATCGAACGCGAGGCCCGCATTCCCGACGAGGTCTTCCAGGGCCTCGCCGACCTCGGCGCGTTCGGCATGAAGATCCCGGTGGAGTACGGCGGGCTCGGCCTCGGGCAGTTCTTCTACAACCGCGCGCTCGTGATGATCGGGTCGGTGAACGCCGGCATCGGCGCGCTGCTCTCGGCGCACCAGTCGGTCGGCGTGCCCGAGCCGCTCATGCTCGCCGGCACCGAGGAGCAGAAGCGGCGCTGGCTGCCGCGCTGCGCGGCGGGCGCGGTCAGCGCGTTCCTCCTCACCGAACCCGAGGTCGGTTCCGACCCGGCCCGCCTCCAGGCGACGGCGATCCCGAGCGAGGACGGCTCGGAGTACGTCCTCGACGGCACGAAGCTCTGGACCACGAACGGCGTCGTCGCCGAGCTCCTCGTCGTGATGGCGCGCGTCCCCCGCTCGCCCGAGGAGCAGGCGGCCGGTCACCGCGGCGGCATCACCGCGTTCATCGTCGAAGCGGATGCCCCGGGCATCACCGTGCACCGACGGAACGCGTTCATGGGCCTCCGCGGCCTCGAGAACGGGCTCACCTCGCTGAAGGGGGTCCGCGTCCCGGCGGAGAACCTCGTCGGCCAGGAGGGCCAGGGCCTGAAGATCGCGCTCACGACGCTGAACGCCGGCCGGCTCGCCATCCCCGCGATCTGCGCGGGCGCCGGCAAGTGGAGCCTCAAGATCGCGCGCGAGTGGTCGTCGGCGCGCGTGCAGTGGGGTCGCCCGGTGGGCGAGCACGCCGCGGTCGCGCACGAGGTCGCGTTCATCGCGGCGACGACGTTCGCACTCGAGGCGGTCGTCGACCTGACGGGCGTCCTCGCCGACGAGGACCGCAAGGACATCCGCATCGAGGCCGCGCTCGCCAAGCTCTGGGCGTCCGAGATGGGATGGCGCATCGCCGACGAGCTGGTCCAGATCCGCGGCGGCCGCGGCTTCGAGACGGCCGCGTCGCTGCAGGCCCGCGGCGAGCGCGCCGTCGGCGCCGAGCAGTTGCTGCGCGACCTCCGCATCAACCGGATCTTCGAGGGCTCGACCGAGATCATGCGGCTGCTCATCGCGCGTGAGGCGGTCGACGCGCACCTCACCGCCGCAGGGGACCTCATCGACCCGGAGCTCGAGCTCGCCGCGAAGGTCAGGGCCGCGGCATCCGCCGGCGGGTTCTACGCTCGCTGGCTCCCGAAGCTCATCGCCGGAGCCGGCGACCTGCCGACCTCCTACGCCGAGTTCGGTCCGCTCGCGGCGCACCTGCGGTACGTCGAGCGCACCAGCCGCAAGCTCGCCCGCGCGACGTTCGCGGGCATGGCGCGCTGGCAGGGCGGCCTCGAACGCCGGCAGGGCTTCCTCGGCCGCGTGGTCGACGTCGGCGCCGAGCTGTTCGCCGTCTCCGCCGCGTGCGTGCGCGCGCAGATGATCGCGGCCGACACGCCCGCCCGCGGCAGGTCGGCGCGGCAGCTCGCGCGCACCTTCGCCGAGCAGTCCCGCCACCGCACCGAGCGCCTGCTCCACGAGCTCTGGGCGAACACGGATGCCACGGACGAGCGCCTCGCCTCCCACGTGCTCGCCGGCGACTACGCGTGGCTCGAGGAGGGCATCCTCGACCCGAGCGAGGGCACCGGCCCCTGGATCACCGAGGCGATCCCGGCCGACGCGATGGGGAACGTTCACCGGCGGGTGATCGGGTCGACGATCGCCTCCGAGGCCTGACGCTCGCCGAGGCGCCACAGCCGATTCCGAGCGGCGGTCGATACGCTCGAACGAGTCCACCGAGCCCTGGAGGCGTCGAGCACACCGTGCCCAACCCCGTCGATGGTCCCCGCCGCGGTCCCGCGCGCCCCGGCATGCCCACCGAGGCGCGATCATGACCGCGGCACTGCTGCTCCTCCTCATCGGAATCGTCCTGACTGCGGCGATCATCGCCGCGAACGGCTACTTCGTGGCGCAGGAGTTCGCGTACATGTCCGTCGATCGCGCGCGCCTCCGCGCGCGTGCCGAGCAGGGCGACGCGGCCGCGGAGCGCGCCCTCGCGGTGACCCGCCGCACCTCCTTCATGCTGTCGGGCGCGCAGCTCGGCATCACCGTGACGGGCCTCCTGGCCGGCTACGTCGCCGAGCCGTTCATCGGGGAGTCGCTCGGCGCGCTCCTCGGCGGCGTCGGCGTGCCGCCCGCCGTGGGCGTCTCGATCGGCACGGTGCTCGCGCTCGTGCTCGCCACCGTGGCGCAGATGATCTTCGGCGAGCTGTTCCCCAAGAACCTCGCGATCGCGAACCCCGAGCCCCTGGCTCGCGGGCTCGCTCGGTCGACGCAGGTCTACCTCGGGGCGTTCGGCTGGCTCATCACGCTGTTCGACGCGGCGTCGAACGCCGTCCTCCGGCTGCTGCGCGTCGAGCCCGTGCACGACGTCGACTCGAGCGCCACCGCCGAGGACCTCGAGCACATCATCGACGACTCCCGCGCGAGCGGCGACCTTCCCGAGGAGCTCTCGATCCTCCTCGACCGCATCCTCGACTTCCCGCGACGCGACGTCGAGCACGCCATGGTGCCGCGCGTGCGCGTCGACGTCGTCGATCCCGACACCGCGATCGCCGACCTTCGCACGCGCATGGCGAGCGGCCACACCCGCTACCCCGTCATCGGCGAACGGGAGGAGCCCATCGGCGTCGTGCACCTCGCCGACGTCATGCGCACCGGGCCCGACGATCGTCGCCCCGTCGCCGAGATCATGCGCCCCCCGCTCGTCGTGCCGACGCTCATGCCGCTCCCCGACGCACTCGACGCGCTGACCGCCACCCGGAACGAGCTCGCCTGCGTGATCGACGAGTACGGCGGCTTCAGCGGCGTCGTCACGATCGAGGACCTCGCCGAGGAACTCGTCGGGGAGATCGCCGATGAGCACGACGTCGAATCCACCGCCGGCGTGGCGCTCGACGTCGACGGCGTGTGGACGATGGACGGCGACGTGCACCTCGACGAGGTCGCACGCACCATCGGCCGCGACGTGCCGCGCGGCGACTACGAGACGATCGCGGGCCTCCTCATCGCGGAGCTCCGGGGGCTGCCCCAGCGTGGTGACGCGGTCGAGGTGGAGCTGCCCCTGAGCGGAGCCGACCTCGTCGAGGGCGGGGCGGAGGCGGCGCGACTGCGGATCGAGGCCGCGCAGATCGAGCGGCACGTTCCATCCGTCGTGAGGGTCTCGCTCATCGAGCCGGGGGGCGAGCGATGAACCCGTGGATCGTCGTCCCGGTCACCGTCGGCCTCATCGTGCTCAGCGCGTTCTTCGTCGTCATCGAGTTCGCGCTCATCGGCGCCCGCCGACACCGGCTGGAGCAGGACGCCGCAGGCAGCGCCTCCGCGCGGGCGGCGCTGCGCGGCATGAACGAGCTGACCATCATGCTCGCCGGAGCGCAGCTCGGCATCACGGCGTCGACGTTCGCGCTCGGCGCCGTCACGAAACCCGCCGTCGACGAGTGGCTCGGTCCGGTGTTCGCCTCATGGGGGTTGCCGTCGTGGCTCGCAGGCGGCGCCGCGTTCGCCCTGGCCCTCGTCATCGTCACGTTCCTCCATCTCGTGGTCGGCGAGATGGCGCCGAAGTCGTGGGCGATCGCGCACCCCGAGACCGCGGCCAGGATCATCGGCCTGCCCTCGCGAGGCTTCGTCCGCATCTTCCGTCCGTTCCTGCTCTGGGTGAATCGGGTCGCGAACGCCCTGGTGGCACGCACCGGCGTCGAGCCCGTCGATCGCGCCGCCGTCGGCGGACGCGACGCGGACACCATCCGCAACCTCGTCGAGTACTCGACGGAGGCCGGGGTGCTCGAGCCCGAGCTGCGCGCCCAGATCACCGAGGTGATCGCGCTGCAGGAGCTCACGGTCGACCGGATCACGACGGCCGACGCGTCGCCGGCTGCGGCGCGCGCGGATGCCACGGTGGCCGAGGTCCGCGAGGCGGCGCTCGCCTCGGGGCACCTCCGCATCCTGCTCGACGACGGCACGGGACGGATGACCCGCGTCGTGCACGTTCGCGACACGCTGCTGGCCGACGACGGCGAGGGTGCAGCGGCCTTCGCCCGCGACGCGTTCCGCGTCGACGCTGCGACCCCCGCCTACGAGCTCCTCGGTCGCATGCGCGAGGAGCAGGTGCAGCTCGCCGTCGTCGAACGGAGCGGCGAACTGCTCGGCATCGTCACGTTGACCGACGTGATCCAGCGCGTGCTGCCGGTCGCCGGGGAGCTGCCGGAGAACCGATGACGCGGGAGTCGACCTGCCGGCCGCTCCGAAGTCCCGCTCCGCGCGCGGCAGCGCCCGGCTCGGGTCGAACCGGGCGCCTCCGATCGTTCTGATCAGCCTTCCCCGCGCTTCGCGTGGATGTCGACGTCCTTGCTCTCCTTCGTGAGCAGCACGGCGCCGGCGCTCGCGGCGAGCACGACCATCCAGAAGAGGGCCACCGGCCACGTCGCACCGAACGCGATCACGAGGCTCGTCGCGATGAGCGGCGAGAAGCCGGCACCCACCGTCGAGGCCGACTGGTAGGCGGCGGATGCCCCGGAGAACCGCAGCGCGGTCGGGAACTGCTCGGCCACGAAGGCGGCGATCGGCCCGTAGACCATGCCCTGGACGAGCCCGTTGCCGAGGATGATCGCGATCGCGAAGCCCCACACGGTGCCGGTCTGCAGCAGCGTGATGATCGGCAGTGCGAGCACGATGCCGAGCACGCAGCCGGCGACGATCATGGTCCGGCGGCCGAGCCGGTCGCTCGCCTTCGCCGCCAGGATCGAGACGACCACGGTCACCACCGCGGCGGTCGCCTTCCAGTTGAGCACGCCGGTGGGGTCGGCGCCGGCGCCGACCGCCTCGGACACGCCGCAGACCGTCATCAGGCCCTGCGACGTCGTGAACGAGAGCACCGCCACGAACGCGATGACGACCGCGCGCCAGTGGTTGCGCAGCACGTCGAGGATCGGCACGCGCTTGCGGGCGCCGATCTGCTCGAGCTGCTGGAACATCGGGGTCTCGGCGACGCGCAGGCGGATGACGAGGCCGACGGCGACGAGCGCGATGCTGAACAGGAACGGCACGCGCCATCCCCAGGTCAGGAACTGGTCTTCCGGCAGCATCGAGAAGAGGCTGAGCATGAGCGTCGCGAGCACCGCACCGACCGGTCCGCCCGCGTTGGCGAAGCTCGCCGCGAGTCCGCGGTGCTGCTTCGGGGCGTGTTCGAGCGCGACGAGGATGGCGCCGCCCCACTCGCCGCCGACCGAGACGCCCTGGATGATCCGCAGCAGCACCAGCAGGATCGGCGCGATGATGCCGACCGACTCCGTCGGCGGCAGCAGGCCCATGATCGTGGACGCGATGCCCATGAGGAGCATCGTCAGGATCAGCACGACCTTGCGGCCCCGGGTGTCGCCGAAGTGCCCGAAGACGATGCCGCCGAGCGGGCGGGCGAGGTAGCCGACGGCGAACGTCGCGAAGGACGCGAAGGTGGCGAATGCGGGGCCGAGGCCGGCGAAGAAGACCTGGCCGAACACGAGGCTGGCCGCCGTCGCGTAGAGGATGAAGTCGTAGAACTCGATCATGCTGCCCATGAAGCTCGACGCGATGACGCGTCGCATGTCCTTCGTGGTCATGGACAGCTGCGTGCCGTCGGCGGCCGTGGTCGGCGCCGAGGACTCGAGCGGTGCGGTGCGGGTTGCGTGGGTCATCATCGACCTCTCTCGTCTCAGTGTGTCAGACGGCGAGCGCGTGCTGCCGTGCGAAGGAGATGCGGTCGAGGTCGTCGGGAACGAGGACCTCGAGGTCCGCGCCGGCGGCGGCGCGGAGCCAGGCGTCCGTGGGCAGGTGCCCGGGGACGAGGTGGTGCAGGGCGAGTCGGCGGGCGCCGGCCTCCCGGGCCAGGGCGATCGCCTCCTCGACGCTGGTGTGCGACCTGCGGTGGTGGTCGATCGAGGCGCGCGACGTCTCGTCGTCGCGCGACCCGTAGGCCTCGGCGACCCACTCGAAGCTGATCGCCTCGTGGAGCAGCAGGTCGACGCCCTCCGCGAGGCGCACGGTGTTCGCGCACGGCGCGGTGTCGCCGGAGATCGCCACCGAGCCCTCGTCGGTCGTGAACCGGAACGCGAAGGCCGGAGCGATCGGCGGATGCTGCACGAGGATCGCGTCCACGCGGACCCGATCGTCTTCGAAGACCCGGAACGGGTCCATGTCGGGCGTCGGTGCGTGGTTCGGGTGGTACCCGATGCCGGCCGGGATCGCGATGTCGCGCGCGTCGAACAGGTCCATCGGCGACGGTCGCAGCGCGTCGAGGACCCGGTCGTTGAGGTCGGTGGCCTGCGCCTCCATGAGCAGCCGGAAGAGGTCGGCCGTGCCGGGGGTGGGCAGGTGCGGGGCGACGGGGCGCGGTGCGACGGCCGCACGCGGCGACACGGGCGGAAGGGCGCCGCGATTCCCGGGCCCGATGATCGGGATCGGGGCTCCGTCGCCGATCAGCCCGAACATGCCGAAGAGCGCGAGGTTCGACAGGTCGGTCGTGTGGTCGGAGTGCAGGTGGGTGAGGAAGACGCCCCCGAGCTGGTCCATGCGGAACCCGGCGCGGGCGAACTGGCGACCCGCGCCGAGACCGGCGTCGACGAGGTAGACCCGGTCGCCGACGGCGACGGCCGTCGAGATGCCGAACCGCGAGTGCGCGTCGATCGGGTTCCACCACCGGGGCCCCCCGGCCGTGCCCAGGGTGACGATGCGGTGCTCGGTGTCGGTCATGCGGTCTCCTTCGACGTGCCTGATGAATCCATCGTCGACGGAGCGTATTGTTCTGTACAGCGGAGGTTTTCAAACATCTTCCTCAGGAGAATCGATGAATGGCGTTTCGGTGCGACAGCTGGAGTACTTCGTCGCCGCGGCCGACCTCGGCACGCTGAGCGCCGCCGCCGAGCGGTGCCTCGCCTCGCAGGCCGCCGTCTCGACCGGCATCGCCGAGATGGAGCGCGCGCTCGACCTCCAGCTGCTCGTGCGGCGCCCGGCGAAGGGCGCGGTGCTCACCCGCAGCGGCGAGCGGATGCTGCCGGTCGCGCGGCGCATCCTCGACGACCTCGATGAGCTGGGCCGGCTCGCGGGCGCCGAGCAGGACGAGGTGGCCGGCCCGCTCCGGGTCGCCTGCACGTTCGCGCTCTCGCCGCGGGTCCTGCCGCCGCTCGCGGAGGCGTTCGGCGAGCGGCATCCGCGCGTCGAGCTCGACCTGGTCGACGGACTCGCGAGCGACGTGCAGGAGCTCGTCCGAGAGGGCGCCGCGGATGCCGCCCTGCTCTACCGCCGGCAGTTGGCGCCCGGCGTGGAGGCGCGGACGATCCGTTCGCTCGCGCCGTACGCCGTGCTGCCGGAGGGCCATCCACTGGCGCAGGCTGAGGACGTCGCCCTGGCCGACCTGGCCGACGAACGACTGATCCTCGTGCAGCCTGCCGGGTCGCGCGGCGTGATCGAGACGCTCATCGAGGAGGCCGGCGTGGTGCCGCAGCCCGGCTGGGCGTTCGCCAATCCGGAGACCGTGCGCGCGATGGTCGCGCGCGGCCTCGGATACTCGGTCTTCAGCGGCCGACCCCGCGGCACGCAGAGCTTCGACGGGCGGCACGTCGCGTACGTCCGCGTCCGCGACGCCGTCGCGCCGAACGACGTGGTGCTCGCGATGCCGCACGGGCAGCGCCGCACCGCGCGGCTCGACGCGCTCGTCGCATTGCTCGGCGAGCCGGGGATGCAGGACGCGCTGGGGTAGCGCCGCCCACCCGTCCGTGACCGCCCTGAATCGCACCGAGGGCCGCCCCTGACGACGCGAGCGCCCCGCGGCGAGACCCTGCCCCCGGAAGGGCGGTTCCGCGACGACGTCGCGGACCCAGATGGCCCCGCGGCGCGCCGCCGACGAGGAGCCGTCCTCGCCTGCATCCGGAGAGAGACCCCGGATGCCCGGAGGTGGGACCCATGGAAGAACGCACATCAGCGAACGCCCTCGCCCCTGAGCCGCCGATCGGCCCGGACGAGTTCGTGCGGCTCGAGAACGAGCGCAGCGCCGAGCGCATGCCCGAGGAGCTCGCGACCCACGTCGAGGGACGCACGCTCTCGATCACCACTCGGGAGAAGTTCGACTTCAGGTCGGTCGAGGCGGTGCCGTACGACGGCGACCGATGGCAGCTGAAGCTGCCGGAGGGCACCGGACTCGTGATGCCCGGCCGCACGTCGGGTCGGCTGTCCGTCGACGAGGTCGGCAGGGCGGCGAAGCGCGAGCTCGACGACGCCGGCGAGCTCGCGGCATCCCGCCCCGCGTGGGTCGACTACGAACCGCACGCGAAAGTGGCCGCGGCGCGGACCACCGTGCTCCGACGGCTGAACGGGCAGATCATCGAGCCGCACTACGGCGTCTTCGGCGCCGACGACCGGCAGGTGTACTACCCCGGCGGCTATCCGTGGACGTGCGTGGGCAAGATCTACGTGTGGGACGACTGGGGCTCGCCGTACCCGGCCTGGTCCGGGTCGGGCGTCCTCATCGGCGACCGGACCGTGCTCACCGCCGGGCACGTGTGCCCCTGGGGATCGGGCAACTGGGCGATGCAGTTCGTGCCGGCGTACTACGACGGGGTCTCGACGCTCGGCCGCGGGGTGAGCTCGTACGTGTCCGACTACTACGGATACGACACCGATGAGAAGGTGTCGGCCTGGGACATGGCGGTGCTGCGGCTCTACACGCCGCTCGGGGTGAACTACGGCTACTTCGGCACGAAGGACTACAACAGCGCCTGGGAGGGCGGCAACTACTGGACGCTCGCCGGGTACCCCGGCGCGGTGGCCGGCGGCAACCGTCCGTCGCGGCAGATGTGGTGGCCGGTGCTCGACGACGACGGCAGCGGGTCGGCCGAGGAGGTCGAGTACGAGGCCGACTCGTCGCCCGGCAACTCCGGCGGGCCGGCGTTCGGGTTCTGGAGCGGCCTGCCCTACGCCATCGCGACGCACAGCGGCGGCTCGAAGACCACCTTCCTGTGGTGGACGATCGAGGACACCAACGTCGGCGCCGGCGGCGGCGCGCTCAACTCGCTCGTCGCGTGGGCCCGGAGCAACTGGCCCGCCTGAGTCGCGACGCGCCTGATGAACCGAGCGGATGCCGCGGGGCGTCGGCCCCGCGGCATCCGTCCCGCCCGACGATCAGTCGAGGTGGAAGATCTCCGGGAGCTCCATCCACCACTCGCCCTCCGCGCGCTCGGCGAACGGCCGCTGGAGCGGTTCGCACACCGACCACCACTCCTGCGTCGTCGGGTCGGCCGCGATCGCCGCCATGTCGGCCTCGAGGTCGTCGCCGACGTACTCCATGTAGGCGAAGAGCACCTCGCCGTGGCGGTAGATCGAGTAGTTGCGGATGTTGCTGCGCGTCAGCCGCTCGAGCACCTTCGGCCAGACATCGGCGTGCAGGCGCTCGTACTCGTCGCGGTGCTCGGCGGGCAGGCCGATCACCGAGGCGAGACGGCGCACGCGGGTGACGCCGGTGCCGCGGGTCGGGCCCGTGATCGCCTGCTCGCCGGTCATGCGCGGGCTCCGGCCGCACGCGCGCGGACGTGCGTGACGCCGCCGTCGACCTCGAGTGCCGTGCCCGTCGTCGAGCCCGAACGCGGGCTCGCGAGGTATGCGATCGCGCCCGCGACCTCCTCGGGCGTGACCATGCGGCCGGTCGCCTGGCGCGCGTCGAGGGCTGCACGTTCGGCGACCGGGTCGGCGAAGCCCTGCAGCATCCGCTCGACGAACGGCGTCGACACGGTGCCGGGGCTCACGCAGTTCACGCGGATGCCGTCGCCGACGTGGTCGGTCGCCATCGCGTAGGTGAGCCCGAGCACGGCGCCCTTCGACGCCGAGTACAGCGCCCGTTGCGGCAGGCCGTTGAGCGCCGCGATCGAGCAGAGGTTGACGACGGATGCCGCCTCCGAGCGCCGCAGCCACGGCAGCGCCGCCGCGGTGACGCGGGCCATGCCGGTCACGTTGACGTCGAGCACGCGCGCCCACTCGGCGTCGTCGTTGTCCTCGACGGTGCCGACCGCGCTGATGCCCGCGTTGTTCACGACGATGTCGATGCCCCCGAGTCGCTCGGCGATCGCGGCGACGGCCTCGTCCAGGGATGCGCGGTCGGTGACGTCCGCGGCGAACCCGACGAGGGGCTCGGCCAGGCCGTCGACGTTCCGGTCGAGCACGGCGACCCGCGCACCGCGCGCGGCGAGCTCCTGCGCGGCGGCCAGGCCGATGCCCGACGCTCCGCCGGTGACGACGGCGACGAGGCCGTCGAACTCCGCGGCGGTCATGCCTGCACCAGCTTCTGGCCGGCGCGGCCGAGGCCGTCGATCTCGAGCTCGACCGTGTCGCCGTCGCGGAGGTACGGCGTGCCGGGCAGGCCGAGCGCGACGCCCGCCGGGGTGCCGGTGTTGATGACGTCGCCGGGCTGGAGCACCATGAACTGGCTCAGGTACCAGATGACGTGCGCGACGGAGAAGAGCATGTTCGCGGTCGAGCCGTCCTGGCGGAGCTCGCCGTTGACCCAGAGGCGCAGGCCGAGCTGCTGCGGGTCGGTCACCTGCTCGGCCGGCACGAGGTCGGGGCCGAACGGGTTGAAGGTCTCGCAGCTCTTGCCCTTGTCCCACTGGCCGCCGCGCTCGAGCTGGAACTCGCGCTCGGACACGTCGTGCGAGACGGCGTAGCCGGCGACGTGGGCCAGCGCGTCGTCGGGCGAGTCGAGGTAGCGCGCCGTGGACCCGATGACGACCCCGAGCTCGACCTCCCAGTCTGTCTTCGTCGAGTTGCGCGGAATCAGCACGTCGTCGTTCGGGCCGACGAGCGTGTACGGATCCTTCATGAAGATCACGGGCTCAGCCGGGAGGGCCGCGCCGGTCTCCTCGGCGTGGTCGCGGTAGTTCAGGCCGATGCAGACGATCTTGCCGGGGCGGGCGATCGGCGCACCGACGCGGGTCGCGTCGCCGTCGAACTCGGGCAGTGCGTCGAGCGCCTCGCGGATTCGGGCGACCCCGCCGTCGGCGAAGAACGCGCCGTCGTAGTCGGCGGTGACGGCGCGCGCATCGAGCACGCGGTCGCCGATGCGCACGACGGGGACCTCGGCGCCGGGGGCGCCGAGTCGGGCGAGGGTGAAGCTGTCGGTCATCGGGTGGTGCCTTCCGTGTCGGGGAGCGAGTAGAACCGGCGTGCGGTGCCGGAGAGGATGCGGTCGCGGTCGTCGGCGTCGAGTCCGTCGACGAGCGCCGCGATCCCCGCGAACACGCGCTCGTAGCCGCCCGCGATGAGCGAGACCGGCCAGTCGCCGCCGTACATGAGCCGGTCGGGCCCGAAGACGTCGAGCGCGTGGTCGAAGACGGGGCGGACGGTCTCGACGTTCCAGTCGCCCGGGTCGCCGACCGCCGAGTAGAGGCCGGAGACCTTCGCGTGCACGCGCGGGTTGCGGGCGACCTCGGCGATGAGCGACGCCCACGGCTCGTGGTCGTCGGCGCCGATCGGCGGCTTGTTCAGGTGGTCGAGCACGAGGTCCAGGTCCGGGTGCTTCTCGGAGACCTGGAGCACCGCCTCGAGGTGCTCGGGCAGCACGCCGACGACGTCGAACGGGACGCCGGCGGCCTCGAGCACGCCGAGCCCGGCATCGACGTCGTCGCGGAGCAGCCAGCGCGGGTCGGGACGGTCGTGGATGAGGTTGCGGATGCCGCGGAACAGCGGCCGGCGGCGCAGCTCCTCGAGCCGCTCGGCCGCGCGCTCCGGCTCGTGCAGGGGCACGTAGCCGACGACGCCGACGACGAGCGGTTCGCTCGCGGCGACGTCGAACATGAGGTCGGTGTCCTCGTCGTTGTCGGCCGACTGCACGAGCACGGTCCCGGTCACGCCGGTCGCGGCGAAGGCCGGGAGCACCTCGTCCATGCCGATCGACCGGTAGAGCACGCCGGCCTCGGGGGTGAGCCAGGAGTAGCTCGCTCGTTCGAGGTCCCACACGTGCTGGTGGGTGTCGATGATGCCGCTCATGCCGCCTCCTCGCGGGTCGTGCTGAAAGGTCTGATGACTTCGCGCACAGCACCTATGCTGTGCCCATGGGATCGCGTTCGAACGTCGTCATCGACGGAATCCGCCAGATGATCACGAGCGGCGAGCTCGTCGCGGGCTCGCGACTGCCGGTCGAGCGCGAACTCGGGGCGCGGCTCGGCGTCTCGCGCGGGCCGCTCCGCGAGGGCGTCCGCGCGCTGGTCGTGCTCGGCGTGCTCGAGACCCGGCAGGGCGACGGCACCTACGTGACCTCGCTCGAGCCGGGCCAGCTGCTCGAACCGCTCGGCATGCTCGCCGAACTCCAGAGCCCCGAGAACGCCGTCCACCTGCTCGGCGTGCGACGCGTGCTCGAGCCCGAGGCCGCGGCGCACGCGGCGCTCCGGATCAGCGACGACGAGCTCGCAGAGGCGCGTCGCATCCTCGAGCGCGGCGAGGCGATCCTGGCGGGCGGCGACGGCGACATCGACCTCGAGGCGACGATCGACGTCGACACCGAGTTCCACCGCGTCATCGCCAACGCGAGCGGAAACCCCGCGTTCGCGGCGCTCATCGACGCGCTCGTCGGCCGCACGGCGCGCGCACGGCTGTGGCGTGCCATCCACCAGCGCGGCGCGGTGCACGACACCCAGCGAGAGCACCGCGCCATCCTCGACGCGCTCGAGGCGCACGACCCGGACCGGGCGCGCATCCGCATGAGCGTGCACGTGCTCGGCGTCGAGGACTACACCGAGCGGCACGTCGACGAGCAGCCCGTCGACGACGCCGACTGACGTCTCAGGCATCGCGCACGAGCCCCCGGTCGGAGAGCGCCCGCCAGAACGCCTCGGGGATCTCGGCGCCGTACCGGGCGACCGTGCCGGCGACCTGGTCGGCGGTGCGCAGGCCCACCACGACCGAGACGACGGCCGGATGCCGCAGTGGGAAGGCCACGGCGGCCTCGGGCAGCGTCAGGCCGAACTCCTCGCAGACGTCGGCGATGGCGTTCGCGCGCGCGATCACCCCGGCCGGGGCGGGGCCGTAGTCGTACGTGGCGTCGGCGGCCGGGCGGGGCCTGGAGAGCAGGCCCGAGTTGTAGACGGCCGCGGCGACGATGCCGACGCCGCGCTCGGCGGCGAGGGGCATCAGGTCGTCGAGCGCACCCTGCTCGAGGAGCGTGTAGCGCCCGGCGAGCATGATGACGTCGACGTCGTGGCGGGCGACGAACTCGGCGGGCATCGCCGACTGGTTCATGCCGGCGCCGACGGCGCCGACGACGCCCTCGTCGCGGAGCTCGATGAGCGCCGGGATCGCCTCGGCGTGCGCCTGCGGGCCGTGATCGTCGGGGTCGTGCAGGTAGGCGATGTCGATGCGGTCGAGTCCGAGCCGCTCGAGGCTCTCCTCGACCGAGCGCCGGACGCCGTCGCGGCTGAAGTCCCATTCGCGGCGGAGCGTCGCGGGGACGGCGAAGCCGCCGTCATCCATCGTGCCCTCGGGGTACCCGCTCGGCACGAGCAGTCGTCCGACCTTCGTGGAGAGCACGAACTCCTCGCGCGGCCGATCGCGGAGCGCCTCGCCGAGGCGTCGCTCCGAGAGGCCCAGGCCGTAGTGGGGCGCCGTGTCGAAATAGCGGATGCCGGCATCCCAGGCCGCATCGACGGCCGCCCGCGCCTCGTCGTCGCCCGTCGGACGGTACAGGTTGCCGAGCTGCGCGGCGCCGAAGCCGAGTTCGGTGAGGGCAGCGCCGGACCGCAGGGTGCGACTCAACATCGAGGGACCTCCATGGGACGACAAGACTCCGTAAAGGTTAGATGATTTCGCGCGCGGATTCCATTTCTCTGTCAGAATGGACGGCAGCACGGCGCAAAGGTCTCCTCAATCGAGGCGCGTCGAACCACGGACATCCGCTTGGAGGATCAATGCTGACCGCCGCGTACACGGGCGACTCGACCATCACCGTCTCGGAGGCGGAGCCCCTTCCCCCGACACCCGGACAGGTGCAGCTCCGCGTCGCCTACGTGGGCCTCTGCGGCACCGACCTGCACATCCTGCACGGCAGCATGGATGCGCGCGTGCAGACTCCGCTCGTGTTCGGCCACGAGATGAGCGGCGAGATCGCGGCGCTCGGCGACGGCGTCTCGGGCTGGAACGTCGGCGACGCCGTGACCGTCATGCCGCTCGCCTGGGACGGCACGTGCCCCGCATGCCTCGCCGGCAACGAGCACATCTGCCAGAACCTCGACTTCATCGGCATCGACTCCCCCGGTGCGCTGCAGGCGTTCTGGAACGTGCCCGCCGAGGTGCTCGTCGCGCTGCCCCAGGGCATCGCCCTCGACGCCGCCGCGCTCGTCGAGCCCGTCGCGGTCGCCGTGCACGACGTGCGCCGCTCCGAGGTCGCGCCCGGCGAGAAGGCGGTCGTGATCGGCGGCGGCCCCATCGGGGTGCTCATCGCGACCGTCGCGCGCGCCTTCGGCGCCGAAGTCGCCGTCATCGAGCTCGACGCGAACCGTCGCGCGCAGATCGCCGACCTCGGCTTCGCGACGCTCGACCCGCGCGAGGTCGACCAGGTCGCCTGGGTCGAGGAGTGGACCGGGGGCGCCGGAGCCGACGTCGTGTTCGAGGTCTCGGGGGCGGCGGCCGCCGTGCTCGGCGCCACGTCGCTCGCCAAGGTGCGCGGCACGCTCGTCGTCGTCGCCATCCACCCGACGCCGCGCGAGATCGACCTGCAGCGGGTCTTCTGGCGGGAGCTCCGGATCCTCGGCGCACGCGTCTACCAGCGCACCGACTTCGAGCGGGCCGTCGAGCTCGTCGCCGACGGCACCATCCCGAGCGACCTGCTCATCACGAAGGTCGTGCCGCTCGCCGAGACGCGCGCCGCCTTCGACGACCTCGAGGGCGGTCGCGCCATGAAGGTGCTCGTCGACGTGCAGGCCGGTCAGCCCGCGAGCGGCGAGGACGCGGCGGCATGAGCGTCAGCTTCGACCTGACCGGCTCGACGGCGCTCGTCACGGGCGCCAAGCGCGGCATCGGCTTCGCCATGGCCGAGGCCCTCGCGGCTGCCGGTGCCGACATCATCGGCGTGAGCGCCACGCTCGAGCCCGAGGGAAGCGCCATCGCCGCCGCCGTCGCGGCCCACGGCCGCACCTTCGAGGCCCACGCCGTCGACTTCGCCGACCGCGACGCGGTCCTCGCCTTCGCCGAGTCGCTCCGCGGCCGCCGCATCGACGTCCTCGTGAACAACGCGGGCACGATCGAGCGGGCGCCCGCGGCGGAGCATCCGCTCGAACTGTGGGACCGCGTCGTCGAGGTGAACCTGTCGAGCCAGTTCGTGCTCACGCAGGCCGTCGCGCAGGGCATGCTCGAGCGCGGCCACGGCAAGGTGATCTTCACGGCGAGCCTGCTGAGCTTCCAGGGCGGCATCAACGTGCCCGGCTACGCGGCCGCGAAGTCCGGCATCGCCGGGCTCATCAAGGCGCTCGCGAACGAGTGGACCGCGAAGGGCGTCACCGTCAACGGCGTGGCGCCGGGCTACATCGCGACCGACAACACGCAGGCGCTGCGCGCCGACCCCGACCGCTCGAAGGCGATCCTCGACCGGATCCCCGCCGGACGCTGGGGCCGCGCCGACGACATCGCCGGCGCGACGGTCTTCCTCGCGTCGCCCGCAGCCGACTACGTGTCGGGCGTCATCCTCCCCGTCGACGGCGGATGGCTCGGCCGATGATCCTCGACGGCGAGCGGTTCGTCCCGGTGATCGTCCTCGACGATGCCGACCGGGCGGTCCCGGTCGCCGAGGCCCTGCGGCGCGGCGGCATCCGCTGCGCCGAGATCACGCTGCGCACCGCCGCAGGCATCGACGCGATCGCGGCGCTCCACGACCTGCCCGACTTCACCGTCGGCGCCGGCACGGTGCTGACGCCGGAGGAGGTGGACCGCGTCGTCGACGTCGGCGCCCGGTTCGTCGTGAGCCCCGGCCTTGCGGAGGACGTCGTCGCACGGGCGCTCGAACTCGGGGTCGACGTCGTGCCCGGCGTCGCGACGGCGACCGAGGTGCAGCGCGCGGTGCGGTCGGGCCTCACCCGCCTGAAGCTCTTCCCCGCGGGCCCGCTCGGCGGTCTCGGGCTGATCCGCGCGCTCGCGGGCCCGTTCCCCGATGTGCGGTTCCTCCCGAGCGGCGGCGTGAACGCGGCCAACGCCGCCGAGTACCTCGCCGACCCGAGCGTCTTCGCGGTGAGCGGCAGCTGGATGGCGACGCGCGAGCTCATCGCGGCGGGCGACGTCGACGCGATCGAGCGGCTGAGCCGCGAGGCCGTTGCGGCGGTGTCGCCGTGAGCGGCGCCCACGTCGCCGGCGGCACGCAGAGCGGAGACGCGAACGACAGGTCCACGGGCGGCGCCCGGGCGACCGGCACGCACGGCGTCCTGACGCTCGGCGAGGGCCTCGGGGTCCTCCGCACGCGCGGCCTTGGCACGCTCGCCCACGAGTCCGACCTCGTCGTCGGCACGGGCGGCGCCGAGGGCAACGTGGCGATCGGCCTCGCGCGCCTCGGCTCGCCCGTCACGTGGCTCGGCCGCGTCGGCGACGACGGGCTCGGCACGCGCGTCGTGCGCGAGCTGCGCGCCGAGGGCGTCACCGTCATCGCGTCGACGGATGCCGCGGCCACCGGCCTCCTCATCAAGGAGACGCCCGCGCCGGGCCGCACGGCCGTGACCTACCACCGCGCCGGGAGCGCCGGCAGCCGGCTCTCCCCCGCCGACCTGGACCTCGTCGACGTCGGCGCCTTCGACCTGCTGCACGTGACGGGCATCACGCCGGCGCTCTCGGCGACCGCGCGCGACGCGATGGACGCGGCCGTCGATCGCGCCCGGGCGGTCGGGGTGCCGGTCTCGTTCGACGTGAACCACCGCAGCTCGTTGTGGGCCGACGCGTCCGCGGCATCCGCTGCGTACCGCTCGATCGCGGCGCGGGCCGACCTCGTCTTCGCGGGGGTCGACGAGGCGGAGCTGGTGACCGGGCTCGTGGATTCCGGTGCGTCGCCCGCCGACCTCGCGCGGGCGATCGCCGAGCTCGGGCCCCGCGAGGTCGTCGTGAAGCTCGGCGAGGCGGGCGCGCTCGCCCTCGTCGACGGCGACGTGCACGAGCGCGCGGCGGTGCCGGTCGCCGTCGTCGACACCGTGGGAGCGGGCGACGCGTTCGTCGCCGGCTACCTCGCCGCCCGGCTCGACGGCGATGGCGTCGACGGGCGGCTCGACCTCGCGGTGCGCACCGGGGCCGCGGCGTGCACGCACCCGGGCGACTGGGAGGGCTTCCCGACCCGCCGCGACCTCGAGCGCCCGCTCGGCGACGACCCGGTCTCGCGCTGACGCGCCCGGTCTCGAGCTGAAGCCCCCGGTCTCGCGCTGAGCGCGGATCGGCCCGGCCCTCAGCCCAGCTGCAGCACGCCGTCGACCCGGCGCGGAATGCCCGTGTAGTCGTCGCGCAGCTCGGCCGGCAGCAGCGCCTCGGGCGCGTCCTGCCAGGCGAGCGGGCGCAGGAACCGCCGGATAGCGCTCACGCCGACGGAGGTGTGCTGCGAGTTCGTCGCGGGCCACGGCCCGCCGTGGTGCTGCGCCCACGAGACGCGCACGCCCGTCGGGTAGCCGTCGAACACGAGCCGGCCCACACGCGGCGCCAGTTCGCGCACGAGCGCAGCGACCGCGTCGGCGTCGGATGCCTCGCTGTGCACGGTCGCGGTGAGCGAGTCGGGCACGGCGTCGAGCGCCCGCACGATCTCGGTGTCGTCGTCGTAGCGGACGACCAGGATGAGCGGACCGAACGCCTCCTCGGTCACCTCCGGCGTGAGCGCGGACGCCGTCGTGGCGAGCACGGTCGGCACGGCCGTGAAGCCCGCGCCGGGGTCGGCGACGCCCTGCGCCAGGACCTCGACCGAGCCGTTCGCGACGAGGCGGTCGCGGATCTCGTCGAAGGAGGTCGCGATGCGCTCGTTGAGCAGCACGGAGCCCGCGGCATCCGTCGCCGTCGCGACCATGCGCGCCACGAGCGCGTCGCCCGCCTCGCCGGTCGGCACGAAGGCCACGCCCGGCTTCGTGCAGAACTGGCCGCTGCCGAGCGTGAACGAGCCGGAGAGGCCGTCGGCGATCGCCGCGCCGCGCGCCACCGCCGCGGCGGGCGTGATGATGAGCGGGTTGAGGCTCGACAGCTCGCCGTAGAACGGGATCGGGCGCGGGCGCTCGTCGATGAGCTCCATGAGCGCGCGTCCGCCGCCGAGCGACCCGGTGAAGCCGACGGCCTGCACGAGGGGGTGCGACACGAGCACGCGTCCGGCCCCGGTGCCGTACACGATGCCGATGAGCCCCTCGGGCGCGCCGTACGCCGCGGCGGCGTCGCGGAGCACGGCGTGCGTGGCCTTCGAGGTCTCGAGGTGCGAGGAGTGCGCCTTGAGCACGACGGCGTTGCCCGCCGCGAGCGCCGAGGCCGCGTCGCCGCCCGCGACCGAGAACGCGAACGGGAAGTTGCTCGAACCGAACACCGCGACGACGCCGAGCGGCACGAGCATGCGGCGGATCTCGGGCTGCGGGCCGAGCGCGGTCGTCGCGGCGTGGTCGATGGTCGCCTCGAGGACGCCGCCGTCGCGGAGCGCCGCGGCGAACATCCGGAACTGGAAGCTCGACCGGCCGACCTCGCCCGTGAGCCGGGGAAGGCCGAGCCCGGTCTCGCGGTCGGCGATGCCGGCGAGGTCGTCGCGGTTCGCGTCGAGCGCGTCGGCGAGCGCGTCGAGCAGTCCGGCGCGCCACAGGCGGTCGTGGGCGGATGCCGCGGCGTACGCGCCATCCGCAGCCCGGATGACGGCGTCGGCCTCCTCGGGCGTGCACGCGGCGATGCCGGTGGAGCGGGTCTCGCCGGTGCGGGGGTTCGTGCTGGTCAGCATCGTGGTCTCCGGGATCGAGGGTCGGTCAGCGGGTTCGGAGCGGGTCAGCGCAGCAGGCCGCGCGCGATGAGGGAACGGTAGAGCGCGTCGATGCCGAACGTCCACGGTTCGGCCGCGTCGGTCGAACGCACGCGGTTCACGAGCGCGCCGAGCCGCGGCTCGGCGATGCGCACGACGTCGCCGTCGCGGTGCGTGAAGCCGCGACCGGGCACGTCGCGGTCGTCGACGGGCGCGAACATCGTGCCGAGGTAGAGCACGAAGCCGTCGGGGTACTGGTGGTGCGCGCCGACGACCTGGCCGACGAGGTCGACGGGGTCGCGGCTGATGCGGGCGAGCTCGCTCGTGCCGTCGAGGCGGTAGCCCTCCTCGCCGTCGATCGACAGGCGCACGACCGACGCGCGCAGGTCGTCGATGCCGTAGCCGTCGTCGAAGAGGCGGATGAGCGGGCCGAGCGAGGCCGAGGCGTTGTTGTCCTTCGCTTTGCCGAGGAGCAGCGCGCTTCGACCTTCGACGTCGCGCAGGTTCACGTCGTTGCCGAGGCTCGCGCCGACGATGCGCCCCGTCGAGCTCACGACGAGCACGACCTCGGGCTCGGGGTTGTTCCACTGCGAGGCGGGGTGCACGCCGACGTCGACGCACGGACCGACGGTCGCGAGCACGGGCGCCTTGGTGAAGACCTCGGCGTCGGGGCCGATGCCGACCTCGAGGTACTGGCTCCACCAGCCGCGCTCGATGAGCAGTGCCTTGAGCGCGGCGGCCTCCTCGGAACCCGGCTTCAGGGCGTCGAGGGAGCCGCCGATGGTCGCGAGGATCTCGGCGCGGATCGACGCCGCGGCGTCCTGGTCGCCGCGCGCCCGCTCCTCGATGACGCGCTCGAGCATCGAGACCGGGAAGGTCACGCCCGCCGCCTTCACGACGTGCAGGTCGATGGGCGAGAGCAGCCACGGTCGCGCCGGGTCGCGCGTCTCGGGCGGGGTGTTCGCGACGAGGTCGTCGAGGCTGCCGAGCACCGGGCCGTCGGCCGCGGCGAGCGCCGCCACCGGGTCGGCGTGCTCGGTGAGCGCGCGCATGGTCGGGAACGCGCGCGACACGTCGACGACGCCCTCGGGGCGCAGCACGACGACGCTCGGGCCGTCGGCGGTCCAGGCGCGACCGACGAGGGTCGCTATCTCGGCGTCGTCGGGCAGGATGCCGCGGGCGTCGGGCCAGGTCGTGGTGGTGCTCGTCATGGTTCCGGTGGATCCTGTCTCGTCGGTCCGGTGGGGGCGTGCGTCGGTCGGTGCGCGTCAGCGCCGGTGGAAGACGCCCGCGCGCTTCTCGGCGAAGGCCGCCCGCCCCTCGTGCGCATCGGCGGTGGCGAAGGTCACGGTCTGCAGGTCGCGCTCGTAGCGCATGGCCTCGTCCTGGGTCATGTTGAACGCCGCGCGCAGGTTCGCCTTGGCGGTCTCGGCCGCGATCGGCGGACGGGAGGCGATGACCCGGGCGAGCTCGACGGCGCGCGCGACGAGCCGCTCGGGCTCGACGAGCTCGCTCACGAGCCCCCAGCGGAGCGCCGTCTCGGCGTCGATCGGGTCGCCCGTCATGAGCATCGCGGCCGCGTTCGACGGGCCGATCGAGTGCGCGAGGAACGTCGACATGCCGCCGCCGCCGATCCAGCCGAGCTTGATCTCGGGTGCCGCGAAGCTTGCGGTCGTCGAGGCGAGGCGGATGTCGCAGATGAGCGAGGTCTCGAGCCCGCCGCCGAACGCGTACCCGTTGATCGCGGCGATCACGGGCTTCCGCGCATCGCGGATCGCGTCGCAGTAGTCGGTGCGGTTCCGGAACTCCCACGGCGTGGCATACGTGTCGAGCGTGCGGATGTCGGAGCCGGCGCAGAAGGCCCGCTCGCCAGCACCCGTGAGGACGATCGCGCGGACCTCGTCCGCGGCATCCGCCCACTCGACGACCTCGACGAGCGCGTACGACATCTCGGGCGTGACCGAGTTGAGCTTCTCGGGCCGGTCGATCGTGATGATCGCGACGTGGCCGTCGACGTCGAGGCGGATGTTCGGGCTGGACGGCTCCATCAGAGCACGCTCCTTTCGCGGGCGAGCGCGTCGAACGCGCGGTCGAGGTCGGCGAGCGCCGCGTCGGCCGGCCCGCCGTCGAGCAGCGCTCGGCGCAGGACGGCCGAGGCCTCGGACTGGAAGGGGATGTACCCGGGCACGCGCGGGCGCACCCAGGCGTCCTCGATCGTCGCGAGCGTGTCGCGGTAGAAGTCGCCGGATGCCGCGTTCACGGCGTCGTCGGTCCAGGCGCTCCGGAGCCCGGGCTGACCGGCGTGCTCGGGGATGAAGCCGCGCTGGGTCTCGGCGTCGAGCAGGCCCGCGAGGTGCGCGACGAGTGCAGCGTCGGGCGTGCAGCGCGACGAGATCGCGATGCCCGTGCCGCCGATGGTCGAGCCGCGCCGCCCGCCGGGGGTCGCCGCCGGCGCGTCGTCGAAGCGCAGCGCGCCCGGTCCCGAGGCGTAGTTCACGTAGCCGTAGACGAGCGGGATGTAGGCGATGTCGCGGTCGCGGCGCATGCGTTCGAGCAGGCCGATCGGATTCAGCCCGGCCGTGCCCTCGGGCGCGCGTGCCGCGAGCCGTGCCATGAGGTCGTACGCCCGCGCGCCGAGTTCCGGGGCGACGACGCCCGCGCCGGGTTCGGTCGCGGGGGCGACGCCGTCTGCCGCGCCGAGCGCGACGCAGATCGACGCGAACGACAGGAACGCGTGCGGGCCCGCGAGGCTCAGCGCGACGGGCGCGGTGTTCGAGAGCTCCACGACCGCGGACCAGGTCTGCGGCGCCGCGGGCACGAGCTCGGGCACGCGCACGGCGACCTGCGTGGCGGCATCGAGCGGCAGCGCCCAGAACCGGCCGTCGAGCGTGTACGACGCCGTGCTCGGGCCGACCGCGCCCGCACGCACGCGATCGAGGAACGCCGGGTCGAAGACCTCGTCGAGCGGGCGGATCGCGCCGCCCGCCAGGGCGTCGCCGAGGTGCGGATGGTCGAGCACGATCACGTCGTAGCGTTCCGCGAGGTCCTCGATCGGGCTCGACTCGAAGCCCTCGAGGGAGTGCACGTCCCAGTCGATGAGCGGCCCGCCCGCGGCATCCGTCGCCGTCTCGGCCGCGTGCTCGAGCGCGAGGCGCCCGCGCGGGTGGTCCCACGTCAGCCCGCGGTACCGGGCCATCACGCGCTCGCGGCGACCGGCGCCGTCTCGGTCGCGCGCGCCGCGCCCGAGGCGAGCAGCGCGTCGATCGCGGCCTCCTCGAAGCCGGCCTCGCGCAGCACCTCGCGCGTGTGCTCGCCGACCCGCGGCGCACCGCGGTACACCTGCGGCGGCGTCTCCGAGAAGCGGTACGGGAAGCCCGGCGTCTTCACGAGCCCCTCGGTCGGGTGCTCGTACTCGATGAATGTGCCGTTGTGCACGACCTGCGGGTCGTCGACGAGTCCGGCGTAGTCGTTCACCGGGCCGATCCACATGCCGGCACCGCCGAGCAGGTCGATCCAGTACGCGGCGCTGTTCTGCTTCAGCTTCGCGGCGGTCTTGGCGTGGATCTCGTCGCGGCGGGTCCAGCCCTCGACCTCGCTCGACCAGCCCTCGAACGACGGCTCCTCGATGAGGCGGCCGAGTTCGTGCAGGTCGGCGAACGCGAGCGCGACGTAGCCGTCGCTCGTCTCGAAGACGCCGTACGGCGCGCGGATGTACACGTGCGCGTGCGGCTCGGCCGACCGCTGCTGGGCCTTGCGGCCGACCGTGAACACCGACAGCTCCTGCATCTGCAGGGTCGTGAGCGCATCGAGCATGTTGACGGTCACGAGCTGGCCCTCGCCGGTGCGCTCGCGGTGGAGCAGCGCGGCGAGCACGCCCTCGAACGCGGTCGACGCGGTGATCGCGTCGGCGAGGTACTGCCCGGCGGGCGAGGGCTCGTCGCCGTCGCGGCCGGCCGAGTACATGGCGCCCGACATGGCCTGGAGCAGCAGGTCCTGGCCGGGGCGGTCGCGGTAGGGGCCGTCCTCGCCGTACCCCGAGATCGACACGTAGACGATGGACGGGTTGATGGCCTTCAGCGACTCGTAGTCGACGCCGAGTCGCGCGGCGACGCCCGGCCGGTAGTTCTGGAGGAACACGTCGGCACCCGCGACGAGCTCGCGGAGCGCCGCCTTGCCCTCGGGCGCCTTGAGGTCGAGCGCGACCGAGCGCTTGTTGCGGTTCAGCGACAGGAACGACACGTTGATCTCGTTGCCCGCGGCGCCGCCCGCGGCCGCGTGGCGCTGCCACTCGCCCGTCGTGGGCTCGACCTTGATGACGTCGGCGCCGAGATCGCCGAGGCGCTGCGCCGCGAACGGCCCCGCCATGGCGATCGAGCAGTCGAGCACGCGGTAGCCGGCGAGCACGCCGTGGTTCTGGTCCTGGGTCACGCTGATCCCTCGTTCTGGTCGGCGGCGCCGGCATCGGCCGGGCCGTGGACGGCGACCTCGGCGCCGCCGGCGGCGGCGCTCCGCAGCATCGCGTCGATGAGCTCGACGGAGCGGGCCGCGACATCCGCATCGGAGTTGTTCTCGGTGCTCGCGCCGGTGATGAGGTCGATGAAGCGGTTGGGCGGCACGATGCACTCGTAGGCACCGGCGCCGGGTTCGATGTCGAGGTCCCACTGCTGCCCGTCGTAGCGGTGCAGGGAGACGCGCTCGCGCTCGGTGTCGAGGAGCAGCACGCCCTCGGTGCCGAAGATGCGGAGGTCGACCTGGTACGGGTTGCCGTCGGGCAGCGTCGCCGCGCCCGAGAGCGAACCGAGCGCTCCGCCGTCGAAGGTGATCACGGCGGCGTCGAACAGGTCGACGGCGGCGCCGCCGTTCGAGACCTTGGCCATGACGGATGCCGCGCGCAGCTCGCTCAGCCAGAACAGCAGGGCGCTCGAGTGCGTGACCTGCCCGTGCGCGTACCCGCCGCCGCGCGACGGCGACTGCCAGGTGCGCGGGTCGGGCCCGCTGGTCTTGGAGTCCCACAGCGAGCGGATGTGGTTCGTGTCGCCCGCGAAGAGGCCGCGCGTCGGGGAGGCCATGTGGCAGAGCACGTGCTGGATCTCGCCGAGGTGCCCGGCCTCGACGAGGCGCTTGGCCTCGATCGTGAACGGCTTGTAGTTCCAGCCGTACGGGGCGAGGAAGTGCACGCCCGCGGCGCGGACCCGGTCGGCGAGGTCCCAGCCCTGCTCGGCCGTGAGCGTCACGGGCTTCTCGACGAGCACGTGCAGGCCGCGCTCGATCGCGGCGACGGCCTGCGGGTGGTGCAGGTCGTGGGGGGTCGTGATCACGACCGCGTCGAGGTCCTGGTCGAGGAGCTCGTCGTAGTCGTTCGTCGCCATGCCGAAGCCGAACTGCTCGCGCACGTCGTCGAGCTCGGGCCCGATGCCGCAGACGCCGACGAGCTCGACGTCCTCGCGGCCGGCGAAGATCGGGAAGTGGTTGCTCGTCGCCCACCAGCCGGCGCCCACGGCGCCGAGGCGCACCCGCCCGCTCATCGGACGAGGCTCCAGCGACGACGCCCCGCGGCATCCGCCTGCTCGGTCACGACGCCGCGCGCCGCGAGCCGTTCGAGGTTGCCCGTCACCGGGAAGACCGCGTAGTCGAGGGCCTCGGGCGGCCACGGGCCGAGCTCGGCGCCCGCCGCGCGGACGAGTTCGAGCGTCGTGCGCGGGCCGTCAGCGGCATCCAGCACGCCCGCGAGCACCTCGTCGATGCGCTCGGTGTACGCCTCGCTCTCGTCGAGGAACTCCCGCACCGCGGCGCCCTCGTAGACCGGGTAGTGCGCGGTGAGCAGCAGGTCGGCGTCGAGGTCGCGGAAGGCCGAGAGGCTCGCGACGTACGGGTCGGTGTCGCGGTACGTGGGCGGGAAGGCGGCGCGCCCGTCGGCGTAGGGCACGGTGGTCCCGAGCGTCGCGTCGCCGATCAGGAGCGCGCGGCTCTCGGGGTCGTGCACGGCGACGTGGCCGGGGCTGTGGCCGGGCGCGTGCAGGACCCGCACGGTCCGTCCGCCGAGGTCGAACTCCTCGCCGCCCTCGACCCGACGGTCGACGGGGACCAGGTCGGAGACGCTCCGGAGGTAGGCGGTCGTCTCGGGCGGGTCGTCGAACCCGTCGGTCTCGCGGAACTCGCCGTAGCGCACGTCGATGAGCCGCTGCACGTCCTCGACGAGGTCGGTGTCGAGGTCGTGCGCGACGATCTCGACCGACGGGATCGCGGCCTTCAGCGCACCGTTGCCGCCCGTGTGGTCGAAGTCGCAGTGCGTGTTCACGGCCCAGCGCAGCTTCTCGCGCGGGATGCCGGCCTCGTCGAGGTACGGCAGCAGCGTCTCGGTGATGCTCTCGCGGATGCCCGTGTCGACGAGCAGCGCGGCGTCGTCGCCCACGAGCAGGTAGAGCGCGACGAAGCGCTCGCCGAGCGGCGCCTGCACGCGGTGCAGGCCCGGCCTGATCTCCATCTGGATCCCCTCGTTCCGTCTCAGCGCTCGACGCCGTCGAGCACGACGCGCAGCCCGGCGCGCACCGGTCGCATGTGCGGGCCGGCCGGGTTCGCCCAGCCCTCGCCGCGTCGGGCGCCCTCGATCGCCGCCTCGTCGACGCGGATGCCGGCGCCCGGCTCGTCGCTCAGGACGATGCCGCCGTCGGCGAACTCGTGGTCGACGTGCATGCCGTCGGCGAACTCGGTCGCCTGCACCTCGGTCGTGAGGTGGTTCGGCACGGCCGTCATGACGTGCGCGACGGCCGGATTGGCGTTGTAGCCGACCGGGCTGATCGGCAGGTTGCGGGCGGCGGCGGCGAGCGCGAGGCGGTGCATGTGGCTGACGCCCCAGATCGCCCCGGCCTGCACGACGTCGGGCGCGCCCGCCTCGAAGAAGGGCGTGAACTGGTCGACCCCCGTGAGGTTCTCCCCCGTGGCGACCGCGGCGCGGATCGCGGTGCTGAGGCGCACGTGCCCCACCACGTCCCATCGGCGCAGCGGCTCCTCGACCCAGAGCAGGTCGACCTGCTCCTCGATCGCGCTCACGTACCGCACCGCCTGCTTGACCTGCCACGACTCGTTCGCGTCGAGCATGAGGCCGGGTCGCGACGTGTTCGCAGAGAGGACGTCGGCGAGGATGCCGAGGCGGCGGAGGTCGGCGTCGAAGTCGAGGCCGCCCTTGAGCTTGCCCGCGACGAAGCCGCGCTCGGCGAACTCGGCGTAGAACCCCGCGAGCTCGTCGTCGCCGAGCGCGATGTCGAGGCCCGAGGCGTAGCCCGGCACGAACCGGTCGCGGCCGCCGAGCAAACGCCACAGGGGCTCGCCGGCCGCCTTCGCCTTGATGTCCCAGAGCGCCGCGTCCAGCGTGGCGATGCCGCCGTACGTCGCTCCGGCGTGGCCGGACTTGAACACCTGCGCGAGCATGCGGTCGAAGAGCGCCGCGACACTGCGCGGGTCCTCGCCCTCGAGCGCCGGAAAGAGGCGCGCGAGGTCGGCGTGCGAGCCGACGCCCACGCCCTCGATGCCGGCATCGGTCTCGACGATGACGATGGGCACCTCGGTGACGGCCTCCACGATGTGGCCGTTGACGTCGCCGATGGCGCGCCGCCAGTGCTGCTGGGCGGTGAGGGTGCGGTACCCGGTGATCTTCATGGGTCCCCTACTCCTTGGTCCCGCCGGCGGTCATGCCCTCGACGAGGAAGCGCTGCGCGAACAGGAAGATCAGCAGGATCGGCGCGACCGAGAGGAGCGTCGCGAGGGCGAGCGTGGGCAGCTGGATGACGATGCTCGACGCCGTCGTCGGATTGAACGCGGGCACGTTCGAGAGGAGGTTCGCGAGTCCGACCTGGACGGGGATCTTCTGCCCGCCGACCACGAGGAAGGGCAGGAAGTAGTTGTTCCAGTTGGCGACGAAGCTGAAGAACCCGACGAGCGCGATGACGGGCGTCGCGAGCGGCATGGCCACCTGGGCGAACACGCGGAACTCCCCCGCGCCGTCGATGCGGGCCGCGTTCAGCAGGTCGCGCGAGACCGCCGTCGAGAAGTAGATGTAGGTGAGGTACACGCCGAACGGGAAGAAGGAGAACGGCAGGATCACCGCGAGCGGGCTGCCGATGAGGCGAGCGGCCGAGAGCTCGAGGAAGATCGGCAGCACGAGCGCCGTGTTCGGGATCAGCATGACGATGAGCGTCGTCACGAGCAGGATGCGGCGGCCCTTGAACTCGATGAGCGCGAGGGCGTACCCGGCGGGGATGCTCACGATGAGCGTGATCGCGAGCGCCGTGAACGAGTAGAACGCCGAGTTGCCGAGCCAGACCGCGAAGACGCCGCTGCCGAAGGCGAACAGCTCGTTCCAGTTGGCGGCGAGCTGCTCGAACGACCCGAAGGCGAAGGGACCGCTGAGCAGCAGCTCGGAGTTGGTCTTCGTCGGTGCGAGCAGCAGCCAGATGATCGGCAGGATGAAGAAGGCGGCGAAGGCGAGCAGGACGACGGCCACGAACGCGCGGCCGATCCACTGCCCTGGGGTGAGTGCGCGCCGCCTGCGGCGCACGGCGAGGTCAGTCACGTTCGAACAGCTTTCCGCGGAAGATGAAGATGGTGGACAGGCCCAGCGCCACGACCAGGAGCATCACCGAGATCGCGGCGGATCCGGAGAAGTCGCCCTGGCGGAAGGCGTACAGGTAGGCCAGCTGGTTGAGGGAGTAGTCCTCGGGGACGACGTTCTTCGTGGCCTGGGCGAGGACCTTCGGCTCGACGAAGAGCTGAGTGCCCGCGGCGAGCGACATGATGCCCATGTAGCTGATCCACTTGGTGAGCATCGGCAGCTGGATGTGCCAGGCCACCTGCAGTGCGCCGGCGCCGTCGATGCGCGCGGCCTCCATGATGTCGGCGCTGATGTTGTTGAGCGCGCCGTACATGATGACGATCCATCCGCCGGCGCCCGCCCAGAAGGCGATGACCGTGAAGACCACGGGGAGGTTGCCGACGGCGACCACGTTGACGAGCGACTCGTAGCCCATGGCGCGAAGCAGCGCCGAGACGGGGCTCACCGAGGGGTCGAGCACGAACAGCCAGAGCAGCACGCTCGACGCGCCCGCGATGGCGCCCGGGATGTAGAAGAGGAAGCGCGCGGTGTCGCCGAGCCAGCGGACCCGGATGCCGTGCACGACGATCGCCAGGACGACCACGAGGATGATGAGGCTGACCAGCCAGAACACGACGTACAGCGCGACGTGGCCGACGGCCGGGAGGAACCGGTAGTCGTTGAAGACCTTGACGAAGTTGTCGAACCCGACGAAGACGCCGTTGCGGGTGAAGGAGAGGAAGAGCGCGTAGAGCGTGGGCAGCAGGCCGAACGCCACCAGGAGGAGCGTGTAGCCGCTGACGAAGACGTAGCCGAATCGCGACTGGCCGGCGCTCATGCGGCTGGCGCGCCGGCGCTCCGGCCGGCGCCGCCCCGAGGGGACGACGCCGGCAGGAGCCGGAGGTGCGGTGACGGTCACGTTACTCGACCGTGTACCCGTTGACGGTGGCCTCGTTCTCGAGCTCCGTCTGCCATGCGGGCAGCAGGGAGACGACGCTCTCGCCCTCGGCCATGCCGGGGATGACGACCTTGGCCCAAGCGGTCTCGGGGCTCCACGGCGTCACGTTCCAGCCGCCCCAGATCTGGCCCGCGGCATCCGCCATCACGGTCTTGAAGTCGTCGTTGACGAAGTAGCCGGCCTCGGCCTGCTTGTCGAGCCACTTCTCGGCGGCCGACGTGTACGCCGGGTAGCCCGAGGAGGCCTCGACCTGGAACTCGTCGGCGCTGGTGACGAACTCGAGGAAGGTCTTCACGGCCTCGAGGTTCTCGGAGTGGCGCGAGGCGTACCAGATGCCGCCGCCGACGTTGCCGGCCGCGACCTCGCCGCCCTCCCATTTCAGCGGGGGCGCGACGCCGATCTCGCCGGCGGGCGTCGCGAGGCCGCCCTGGAAGATCGCACCCGTGTACCAGACCGGGCCGGGGACGCCCACGAGCTTGTCGGCGTAGTTCGCGGCGAACTCGGCGCTGAAGAAGCTGTCCTGCACGAGCGTGCCGTTCTCGAGCATGCCGTCGATGATCTCGGAGATCTTCTGGGCGTTCTCATCGGACGTGTCGGAGTGGAACACGCCGGGCTCGGGCGACTGGAAGACGGGCGACTCGGAACCGCCGTAGTAGACGTACGTCATGAAGCTGTCGCCCATGCTGCCGAGGATGTAGCCCGGATGCTCGGCGGCGAGCTGGTCGCCGAGCTCTGCGTACTCCTCCCACGTGGTGGGCACGTCGTAGCCGAACTCGTCGAGGAGCTTCTGGTTGTAGTAGAAGACCGTCTGGGCGAGGTCGTTGCGCAGGCCGTAGACCGTGCCGTCGATCGTCGCGTAGTCGAGCGAGCCCTCGGCGAAGCCGTCGAGGAAGTCCTGGTCGATGAGGCCCTCGTTGAGCGGCGCCGCGAAGCCCGGCTCGCCCTGCGGGGTGTCCTTCGACGCCCAGATCGCATCGTTCTGCTGGGTCGAGAACACGACATCGGGCCAGCCGTCTCCGGCCTGGTCCATGAGCGAGATCTTGCTCTGGAACGAGCCGCTGCCGCCGGCGTTGCCGTCGTAGGTCTCGAGCTCGACCTCGATGTCGGGGTAGGCCTCCTGGAAGGCGGTCACAGCGGGCTCGCGCGAGGCGTCGACCCAGACGGTGATGGGGCTGTCGGCGACCTGCTCCGCCGCGGCGAAGCCGTATTCGCTGTCACCCCCCGTCTCGGCGCCCGTCGAGCACGCGCTCAGGACGAGGAGTCCGGAGGCCACGACGGCCCCGGTGGTGATCAGCCGAGTGGCTCGGCGTCGGAAGGACGAGTGCTGTGACATGTCGCGCATTCCTGTTCTGGTCGGCGTCTCTGACGACTGGGCACGCCCGGGGGTGGGCTTGAAGCGAGTACATCATACGTCTTACAAAGATGCAAGAGAAGATCATAGGTATTACGTCTTTCGGCGGCTATGCTGTCGGCATGTCCCTCGAGACCCGCGCCGGTGCGGAGCGATCGGCCGCCTACCCGACGATCGCCGCGCGCCCCCGCACGCCTCGCCTGGGCGTCACCGTCGTCGCCGACCTCGTCGACGCCATCGTGCGCGGCGACCTCGCCCCCGGCACGTCGCTGCCGCCCGAAGCCGTGCTCTGCGAGCAGTTCGGCGTGAGCCGCACCGTCATCCGCGAGTCGGTCAAGCGGCTCGAGGAGAAGGGCCTCGTCACCGTCGCGCAGGGCCGCGGCACCCAGGTCCTCGGCGCCGAGTCGTGGAACATGGTCGACGCGACCGTGCTCTCCGCGCTCGTCGCCAACGACGCGACGCTGGGCATCCTCGACGACCTCAGCGTCGTGCGCGCGTCGCTCGAGGGCGTCATCGCGCGCGATGCCGCCGCCCGGCGTTCCGACGACGAGCTCGAGCGGCTCCGCGAGGCGCTGCAGCTCATGCGCGACACGATCGATGACGAACCGGCGTTCAATGCGGCGGATGTCGTCTTCCACGCGACCGTCGGCGAGATGAGCACGAACCGGCTCGCCGTCAACCTCGTGAACATCCTGTTCGGCCAGGCGCGCGAGAGCGCCCGCTTCCACCTGCACAGCCGCCTCGAGACGACGCTCGACGAGCACGAGCGCGTGTTCGACGCCATCGAGGCAGGCGACCCGGATGCCGCGGAGCAGGCCATGCGCTCGCACATCGCCGACGCCTGGGAGCGCCGGCGCCCGCCCAGCCCCAAGCGCTGACGCCTCGCCCGAGGCCGCCGGCCGCAGCGCGCCGCGGCGCGAGCCCACCGGCGCCGCGGGTCGGAGCAGTCGCCACACCCGCGGTCAGGCGCGCGCGTCCTCCAGGTGCGGCGCGCCCCGGCCGAGCACCTTCACGACGAGGTCGTGCCGGCGGAGGGTGCGGATCGTGCGCGCGACCTCCTCGGGCGAGCGGCCGAGGGCCCGCTCGTTGACGACGACGAGCACGTCGCCCGCCTGCAGGGTCGCGAACAGCCGGCCGAGCCGCTGCTCCCAGGTCTCGGGCATATCGGGCGTCGGATAGCGGAAGTCGAGGATCTGCACCCCGAACCGCGTGAGCGCAGTGCGCTGCTCGAGGATCGGCGGCATGTCCCCGCGGGGCACGACGAGGCCGACGAGCCGCGAGCCCTCGGGCCGCGCCTTCCACCAGTCGTGGTTCTGCTGCAGCTCGACGAAGCACTCCGGGCAGCCGATCGCGTGATGGCCGGGCGTATGCGGGCCGGCCGTGGCATCCGTCGCGGCGCGCCCCGTGGCATCCGTCGTCGTACCGGTCCGCCGTTCATCCATGTCGGTCACCCTCGTCGCCGCCCTCCGCATCACGTCCCATTCTCGCCGACCGCGCGTCGTCGGCGTACGCTGACCCCGATCGCGGCGCCGGCGCGCGAGGCGGACGAGGAGGTTCCCGATGGCCGAGCTCACACCCATCCAGCCCTGCCTGTGGTTCGACGACCAGGCGCGCGAGGCGATGTCGTACTACACCGAGGTCTTCCCGAACTCCTCGATCGACCGGGTCGACGAGTATCCCGACGAGTCGCTCGACGAGCACTTCCGCGGCATGTCGGGCAAGGTGCTGAACGGGCAGTTCCGGCTGAACGGCGTGCCGTTCACCTGCCTCGACGGCGGGCCGCTCTTCACGTTCAACGAGTCGGTCTCGTTCATCGTCGCGTGCGCCGACCAGGCCGAGATCGACCACTACTGGGAGCGGCTCTCGCACGTGCCCGACGCCGAGGCGTGCGGGTGGTGCAAGGACCGCTTCGGCGTCAGCTGGCAGGTCGTCCCGGCGAACATGGGCGAACTCACTCGCCGGCCGGAGCAGATCCAGGTGATGATGCGGCAGAAGAAGATCGTCATCGCCGAGCTCGAGAACGCGTGAGCGACGGATGGCGCGCAACCCCGACATCCCGGACGCGTTCGACGTCATGGAGTGGTGGGTCGCGGCGGGGTCGCTGGCCTTCCCGCTCGCCGATCGCGCGGTCGGCGGGCGACGGTCGATGCCGGACGACTGAGCCCCCAGCGGACCGGCCGCCGGCACCGCCGGTGCGGTCAGGATGCCGCGGCCGCACCCGCGCCCGCCGCCGCGCCGGCACCGCGCTCGCGCGCGACCGCCTCGCGCACCGCCGGCGCGATCTCGGCGGCGAGCCGCTCCGCCACGACCGGGTCGTCGCCCGCGACCATGAACGAGCTCAGCCCGTGCTCGAGCACGAGCCCCGTGAGGTCATCGACCCACTGCTCGGCCGGCCCGTGCAGCAGCCCGCGCGAGACCGGAGACAGGTCGACGCGCATGAAGTTCATCAGGCGACGGACGTCCGACGGCGACCGCCCCGCAGCGAGCGCGGCGTCGTCGATGCGCGCGTTCGCGTCGTCGACCCCGGCGAGGCCGCCCTCGACGTACTCCAGGGAGGGGAGCCAGCCGTCGCCGAGCTCCCCCGTGAGGGCGAGCATGCGCGGCTTGTAGGCGCCGATCCACACGTCGATGTCGTGAGCGGGGCGCGGTCCGCGCTTCGCGCCGGCCACGTCGTAGTAGCGGCCGTGATGCGCGACGCGGCCCTCGGCATCCACGTCCCAGAGGTCGCGGATGATGCCGATGCCCTCGCGCAGCGCGCCGACGCCCTGGCCCGGCGTCAACCGCCGGCCGCCCATGGCCGCGATGCCGTCCCAGAAGGCGCCGGCACCGATGCCGAGCTCGAACCGACCGCCGCTCAGCACGTCGACGGATGCCGCGGCGCGGGCGAGCACGGCGGGCGGCCGGAGCGGCAGGCTCGCGACGTTCGCGCTGAGGTGCACGCGCTCGGTGCGCGCGGCGACGTAGGCGAGCAGCGTCGAGGTGTCCAGGAACGACGCCTGGTACGGGTGATCCTGGAAGGTGACCAGGTCGAGCCCGACGCGGTCGGAGAGCTCGGCGAGCTCCACGACGCGCTCGGCGTCATGGGCGGACGGGGTGAGGAACGTCCCGAATCGCAGGTCGTGTCCGTAGTCGGTCATGAGGCGATCTCCAGTTCTGTGGTCTGCGTCGTGCTGCGCGCGTCGGTGGCAGCGGATGCCGCGCCGGTGCGCGGCTCGATGGCGAAGTTGTCGCGGAACAGCGCGTCCGGGTCGTAGCGGCCCTTGAGCGTGCGGAGCCGCTCGAGCACCGGCTCGGTGAACGCGTCGACGAGCCGCTCGGGTCGGCGGTCGGTCTCGAAGCTCAGGTAGAGCCCCTCGAAGTGGTGGCGGAGGCGGTCCCACGCGGCGTCCAGCGCGGCGTCGTCGGCGCCCATCGCGGTGACCTGGAACGCCGGGGACCGGTGCGGGAACGCCATCGCGTCGGAGGCGACATCCGCGACGGCACCGCCCATGGTGCGCAGCTCGAAGAAGTGCACGAGGCCCGTCTCGAGGAGCGCCGCGGCATCCCTCGCGAACCCGGGCGTCAGGCGGGGCAGGAACGCCGAGCGCGACACCGGCTCGCCGAATCCGTGCTGGCCGTCGGGGCCGACGTCGGCGGCCTGCGCCATGACGTCGCGGTACGGCATGACCGCCGCCTGCTGCTGCACGAGCGCGCCGATGCCGGTGAACGGCGTGAGGCGCTCGACGACCACATCGGGGTCGGGGTCGTCGACGATCGCGAACAGCTGCATCACGGACTGCCCCTCGCGCGGCGGGCCGGTGACGAGGAAGGCCGTCGTGTCGCGCGGCGCCTCGGTCGCGATGCGGCCGAACTCGAGGAGCGCGCCCTCGAGGTCGCGGTTCACGAGGGCAAGTTGCGCCCAGCCGACGTCGTCGATTGCGTCGACCTCGAACTCGAATGCGGTGGCGACGCCGAAGTTCGCGCCGGCGCCGCGGACGGCCCAGAACAGGTCGGGATGCTCGTCGGCGCTCGCACGGACGATCGTGCCGTCGGCGAGGACCAGCTCGACCGCGCGCAGGTGGTCGATCGTGAGCCCGTGCGCCCGGGAGAGCAGCCCGATGCCGCCGGCGGTCGCGAGCCCGCCGACGCCGACCCCGCCGTAGTCGCCGGACCCGAGCGCCCAGCCGTACGGGTGCAGGGCCGCGGCGACCCGCTTCCAGGTCGCGCCCGGCCCGATGCGCACGAGGCGCGACGCCCGGTCGAGCACGACGATCTCGTCCATGCCGCCGACGTCGATCACGATGCCGCCGCGGTTGGTGGAGCGGCCGCTGATGCCGTGGCCGGCGCTGCGGATGCCGAGCGGCACGTCGCGATGGCGCCGCGCGAAGGCGAGGGCGTCGGCGACCTCCGCCGGCGTGGTCGGCCGCAGCACGAGACCGGGCGCTCCGCCGCGGAGGTAGGTGGAGGCCACGCTGCGGTGCGCCCGGTCCCCCGGCTCGACCGCGGTCGCGGCGAGCGAGTCGGGCACGCCGTCGTAGTCGATCCGCGCGACGCGACGTGCGCGCACCTCGGCCGATCGGCGCGGGCGCGCGGGCAGGGCGGCGCGCATCTCGGCGGCGACCGATGCCACGCGCTCGACGTCCTCGACGGATGCCACGGGCACGACGACCGGCACGCCGTCCTCGGCGAGCGCGGCGAGCTCGGCGGCATCCGCGGCGGGCGTCGCGACGACCCAGGCCTGGCCCGCGACATCCGCTCGCGCGCCGGCGTCGCCGGCGCTGCCGACGCTGCCGTCGCCGTCGATGAGCCGCCCTGGCGCGAGCCGGCGGAGGCTCTCGCGAGCGCGGTCCAGCACGGCCGGCACCGGCGTCTCGGCGTCCGGCACCCCTCCGGCGATGCCGAACGCCGAGCCGCGGGTGCCCCGTGACGCGTGCGACGGCTCGACGCCGATCGCGATGCGGTCGGTGCCGGCGGCGATCCAGGCCGCGAGACTCCAGGGGTCGAGCGCGGCGATCGCGGCCGGCGCCGCGTCACCCGGCGCCACCACGATGAGGTCGAGGTGGTGGCTCTCGGCGGCGGCGGCGAGGCGTGCCACGGCGGCCGATGCGTCGGCAGGCGCGCCGGCGCGATGGTCGGGGTCCGCGCCGTGCGTCGACGCGATCAGGACTCCGAGTTGGATGGTCATTCCGTCTCCCATGATTCGGTTGCACTGACGATAATCGGTTTTGCAGATGATTTATTCCACCGATCAGTCGTAGGCTCGAAGCATGGAACCCGACCTCGGCTCGGCACCGACCACCGCGAGCGCGCTGACCTCCCTCGACCTCGGCGACGACTTCGGGTGGGCGCTCGGCGTGCTGCTCCGCGCCCACCGCGACCGCGTGCAGGAGGCGATCGGCGACTTCCCGCACGGGCCGCGCGGCTACGAGACCATGGCCGAGGTCATCCGCGGCACGCAGCCCAGCCAGCTCGCGCTCGCGAACCACCTCGGCATCGACCGCACGGTCATGACCTACCTCGTCGACGACCTCGAGGCCGACGGGCTCGTCGAGCGGCGACCGAACCCCGCCGATCGGCGCCAGCGGCTCGTCGTCGCGACGCCGCGCGGGCAGGAGGTCATCTCGGGCGCCTGCTCGCGCGTCGTCGCCGCACAGGACCTCGTGCTCGGCGCTCTCGACCCCGCCGAGCGGGAGGCCCTCCGGCGCCTGCTCGTCAAGGCCGCGGTCGGCACGGGCGGCGACGTCGACGACCCGTGCGAGGTCGCCGACGAGTGATCGCGTCGCGGGCGCTCGTGGCGGTGCTCGCGACTACGCGCCGCACGTGGTTCGGCACCGACTCGCCCCGGATCAGGGTGGATCCCGACGGCCGTGCCCGTCCGGGCCGATCCCGCCGTCCCCGAATCCGAGGAAGGTCCACCATGCACGCCACGAACCCCCGCAGCCGGCGCGGTCCGATCCGCGCCGCGATCGCCGCGGCGGCGGCCGTCGCCGCGGCCACCGCGCTCTCGGTCGCCGTCCCGGCGGCGGCGGACGCCGCCCGCGCACCCTCCGAACCGAAACCCACGATCGTGCTCGTCCACGGCGCGTTCGCCGACTCGTCAGGCTGGAACGACGTCACCGAGCGGCTGCAGAAGCGGGGCTACACCGTGCTCGCGGCATCCAACCCGCTGCGCGGCCTGCACACCGACGCAGCCTACGTCCGCTCCATCCTCGAGACCATCGAGGGCCCGATCGTCCTCGTCGGCCACTCGTACGGCGGCGCGGTCATCACGAACGCCGCGACCGGCCTCGAGAACGTCGAGGCGCTCGTCTACGTCGCCGCGTACGCGCTCGACGAGGGTGAGAGCCTCGTCCAGGCGAACGCGCTCGGCGGCGGGCACACCGACCTCGCCGACCACCTCGTGATCCGTCCCTACCCGGGCGCACCCGAGGGCGATGCCGACGGCTACATCGACCCGGCGTACTTCCACGAGCTGTTCGCCGCCGACCTGCCGAAGAAGCAGACCGCGGTCATGGCCGCGTCGCAGCGCCCGGCAGCCGTGCAGGCGCTGTTCACGCCGTCGGGCGAGCCGGCGTGGGCGAGCATCCCCAGCTGGTACATCGTGGCCGCCGAGGACCACACCATCCCGCCCGAGGCCGAGCGGGTCATGGCCGAGCGCGCCGGCGCGACGACGATCGAGCTCGCCAGCTCGCACGTCGCCATGATGAGCCACCCGGGCGAGGTCGTCGACGTCATCCTCGACGCCGCCGAGTGAGCGCGCAGCACCGCTGACGCCGCGCCGCGGCATCCGCTCTCATCAGGGGCGGATGCCGCGGCGCGTCACATCGTCCCCTGGAGCCCGGTCCTCGCTGGTGACCCGCACCCACTCCAGGAAGGACCGGAACCATGACCGATCACGTGCTCGAGCCCGCCGCCCAGGACGTCGCGGACGCGACCTCCCGCCCGCCGTTCCTCTACGAGCTCGGCGTCGAGGGCGCCCGCACGGTGCTCGACGACCTCCAGGCCGCCCCGATCGAGAAGCCCGACGTCGACGAGACGTGGATCACCGTGCCCGCCGAGGTCGGCGACGTGCGCGTGCGCATCGTGAAGCCCGTCGGCGCCGACGCTCCGCTGCCGGCCGTGCTCTACATGCACGGCGGCGGCTGGGTGCTCGGCAACGCCGGCACGCACGACCGGCTCGTGCGCGAGTTGGCGACGGGCGCTCGCGCGGCGATCGTGTTCGTCGAGTACGACCGCTCCCCCGAGGCCCGCTACCCCGTCGCGATCGAGCAGGGCTACGCGACCGCGCAGTGGATCACGCAGAACGGCGCCGAGCAGGGCCTCGACGCATCGCGGCTCGTCGTCGCGGGCGACTCGGTCGGCGGCAACATGGCCGCCGCGCTCGCCATCAAGGCCGAGCAGCGCGGCGACGTCACGTTCGCACACCAGTCGCTCTACTACCCGGTGACGGATGCCGCGCAGGACACCGACAGCTACCGGGAGTTCGCCGACGGGCCGTTCCTGCTCGCGAAGAGCATGGCCTGGTTCTGGGACGCGTACCTCCCCGACCTCGAGCGGCGCGGGGAGATCACCGCGTCGCCGCTCCGCGCGAGCCTCGACGACCTCGCGGGCCTGCCCGAGGCGTTCGTCGTCGTCGACGAGAACGACGTGCTGCGTGACGAGGGCGAGGCCTACGCGCGCAAGCTCACGGCCGCGGGCGTGCGGACGACGAGCGTGCGCTACAACGCCGCGATCCACGACTTCATGATGCTGAACCCCGTCCGCGGCACCGCCGCATCGACCGCCGCCGTCGAGCAGGCGATCCACGTGCTGCGCAAGGCCCTCGGGACGAGCGAGTAGGGGTCCGGCCATGACCGCCCAGCTGCCCCGACTCGAACCGCTTCGCCACGTGTCGGCCGGCGTGCTGGACGTCGCCTACCACGAGGCCGGTCCCGCCGACGGGACGCCCGTGCTGCTCCTCCACGGGTTCCCGTACGACGTCCACAGCTACGTCGAGGTCGCGCCGCGACTCGCGGGGGCCGGCTTCCGCGTGGTCGTGCCGTACCTCCGCGGGCACGGCGGTACGCGCTTCCGCGAGCGCGTCACCCCGCGGAGCGGACAGCAGGCCGCGCTGGGGCAGGACGTGATCGACCTCATGGACGCGCTCGGCATCGAGCGTGCCGTGCTCGCCGGCTACGACTGGGGCGGACGGGCAGCGTGCGTCGCCGCCGCGCTGCACCCGGAGCGCGTGATCGGACTCGTCTCGGTGAACGGCTACCTGATCCAGGACATCTCCGCGTCGATGCATCCGCTGCCCCCGCAGCTCGAGTCCGGGTTCTGGTACTTCTTCTACTTCCTCACCGAACGCGGCCGGCGCGCCGCAGTACCGGCGGGACGAGGCGCGCCTGGCCGACCAGCCGCCGATCAGGGTGCCCGCGGTCACGCTCGACGGGCTCGCCGACGGCAACTTCCCGGCGACGGATGCCGCGGCATCCGCTCGGCACTTCACCGGGCCGCGCGTGCATCGCCACGTGCCGCACGCCGGTCACCACCTGCCGCGGGAGGCGCCGGAGGCGTTCGCCGCGGCGGTCGTCGAGGTGCTCGGGCTCGCCGAGGGGCGACCGCCCGTCGGTGCGGCCGCCTGAGTCGAGGTCGGCGTCGGCCCGCGATCACGCGGCCTCGGCCGCGACGCGCGGCCGGCGCCATCCGGTGACGAGCAGCCACACCGTGAAGGACAGCTCGGCCGCGACCGACGGGATCAGGACGACCATGAGCATGAGGTCGGCGATCGCCGCGTAGTCGGGAAGGAGGGTCACGGCCAGCGTGTCGAGCCCGTAGGCGACGCCGGCGACGATGAGCGTCCAGCCGAGCCAGACGGGTGCGATGCGCGAGGCCACGATCATCCGGCCGAGGAGCACGAGGTGCACGCCGAACGCGAAGAGGCCCACGAGCCACGCGTAGTCGAACGCCTCGAACATCAGCAGGCCCGCCTCGGGGCCCATCGTGCCGGTGCCGGGCCCGCCGGTGACCAGCTGCAGGCCGAGGAACATGAAGACCGCGGCGACGCCGAGCATCACGGTGTAGACGAGGCGGAACCAGGCTGCGAGGAGCGACTGGTCGCGCCCAGCGGGGCGGAACAGCACGTACAGCGCCCACGCGATGGGCACGTCGATGAGGAACACGACGACGAACGCGGCGAGGCCGCCGCGGAAGAGCGATTCGGATGCCGCGACATCCGCCGCCGTCGCCGCCGCGTCGCCGGGGTGGACGAGCGACTCGCGGACGACGAAGTTGGCGAAGATCGCGAGCACGAAGACGGCGACGTAGCCGAGGCCCGCGATGCGGGCGGCGCGCCGGCGGGCCTGCGCGTCGTCGACGTCGGCGATGTCGGGCCGGGTGAGTCCGGTGGTGGTCATGGGGTCCTCCTGGTGGGTCGGATGGCGGGTCGGATGGTCAGCGGCCGATGGTGATCACGGCCTTGCCCGGGATGCGCCCGGCCACGAGGTCGCCCATGGCGCGGCGGACCTCGGAGAGCGGGTAGGTGCGGCCCACCGTCGCGCTGAGCTCGCCATCCGCGAGCAGGTCGGCGAGGCGCTCGATGCCCTCCCGCTCGTGGCTCGAGATGAAGAACGTGAGGCGCTTGCGGGTGAACAGCGAGCGCAGCGGGGCGCTGAGCTGTCGCTGCAGGCCGCCCGTGAGCCGGCCGCCGCCCTCGCCGCCGACGATCACGAGGGTCCCGCTCGGGGTGAGGATCCGCTGCAGGCGACGGACGGGCAGCCGGCCGTTGATGTCGACGATCAGGTCGTACCGCTCCGCACCCCGCGAGACGTCGGTCGCGCGGTAGTCGATGACGCGCACGGCGCCGAGCGAGCGGACGTGCTCGGCCTTCGCGGTGCTCGCGACGCCGGTCACCTCTGCGCCCGCCCGCACGGCGAGCTGCACGGCGTACCCGCCGACGCCACCGGAGGCGCCGATCACGAGCACGCGCCGGCCGGCCGCGACGCGGCCGCTGCCGTGGACCGCCTGGTGGGCCGTGAGCCCGGAGACCGGGACCACGGCGGCCTCGTCGAACGAGACCGACTGCGGCTTGCGGGCCAGGGTGGATGCCTCGGCGACCGCGTACTGGGCGAAGCTGCCGTCGGCGATGCCGAACACCTCGTCGCCGACGGCGAACCGGTCGACGCCCTCGCCGACGGCGACGACGACGCCCGCGACGTCGAACCCGGGCACGGGCTGCGACGGCCGGCGGAGGCCGAACATGAGGCGCGTGAGGTACGGCAGCCCCGTCATGAGGTGCCAGGTGCCTCGATCGAGGCCCGCGGCGCGGACCTCGAGGAGCACCTGGCCGTTGCCGGGGCGCGGCACGTCGATGCGGTCGACGTCGAGCACGTCGACGTCGCCGTAGGCGCGCTGCACGACGGCGGTCATCGTCGCTGGTGCGACGCGGCCGGCCTCGGTGGCGGCGGTGCGCGTCGTCGTGGTCGTGGTTCCGGTCTCGGCCTGCATGTCCTTCTCCTCGGAATACTGAATCGTACTTAGTACGACAGGATGTGCGACACGCTACTCGTACTTAGTACGATGAGTCAAGACCGAATGATGGAATGGACGCCATGACCGAACCCACGACCGGCGAGCGCACCCACGTCCGCGGCTCCCTGAACCGCGACCGGGTGCTGCACGGCGCGATCGAGTTCGCCGACCGCGAGGGCATCGAGCCGCTCACCATCCGTCGGCTCGCCGAGCACCTCGGCGTCAAGCCGATGACGATCTACCACTACGTCGCGAACAAGGAGGCGATCATCGACGGCATGATCGACCTCGTCTTCGACGAGATCGACCGGCCGTCGTCCGACGATCCATGGCGCGAGGGCATCCGTCGACGCTCGGCATCGCTTCGCATCGTGCTCAGGCGCCATCCGTGGGCGACCCCGCTGATGGAATCGCGGACGAGTCCCGGGGCGGGGACGCTGGGACACCACGACGCGGTGCTCGCGTGCTGGTATCGGTCCGGGCTCCCGCCGGAGCTGATCGCCCACGGTCTCGCGGTCGTCGATGCGTTCGTCTACGGGTTCGCGCTGCAGGAGGCGGCCCTGCCGTTCGGCGAGCAGCACGGCGACCTCACCGGGGCCGCCGAGGAGATCATCGTCCCCCTCCCGTCGGGAGAGCACCCGAACCTGGTGCGCTTCACGCAGGAGTACGTGCTCAAGCCCGGCTACGACTTCGGCCGATCCTTCGACTTCGGGCTCGATCTCATCCTCGACGGGATCGAGATGACAGCGAGGCGGGCAGGGGACGCATCGACCGCGGGCGCGAGTCCCGGCTGACCATCGCTGCGCCCGCCGCGACGCCGTCCGCCCCGCGGCTCCCCGTCAGGCGCTCGCGGGCAGCACGCCGCCGAGCTTGCCCGGGTTGACCATCCAGAACAGGCGGTCGACGCCGTCGACGGTCGCGTCGACGGCGAACAGGGCGAAGGGCGCTCCGTTCGCCCCGAGCAGCAGTGCGGGCTCGCCGTTGGCCTCGATGCGGCGGATGTCGATGCCGGTCCAGAACCACTCCGACACGGCGTGCACGAACTTCGCGACCCGGTCGCGCCCGACGAGCGGGAACCGCGCCGCCTGCGCGAGTCCGCCGCCGTCGGAGTAGCTCACGATGTCGTCCGTGAGGAGCGCCTCGAGCCGCGTGAGGTCGCCGGTCTGCGCCGCATGCAGGAACTCGTCGAGCAGACGGCGTCGCTCGGGCGCTCCGACCGACGCGTGGCGACCGTCGACGAGGTGCTTGCGCGCACGGCTCACGAGCTGGCGCGCGCTCGCCTCCGTGGCGTGGATGATCTCGGCGATCTGCCGGTACGGGTAGGCGAACGCCTCGCGCAGCACGTACGCCGCGCGCTCGGTCGGGGTCAGCCGCTCGAGGAGGAGCAGCACCGCGAAGCCGAGCGATTCGTCCTGTTCGACGAGGAGTTCCGGATTCGCCCCCGTGTCGATCGGTTCGGGCAGCCAGGGGCCGACGTACGCCTCGCGGCGCACCCGCGCAGACTGCAGCGCGTTGATCGCGAGCCGCGTGATCGTCGTCGCGAGGAACGCGGCCGGCTCGCGGACCGCACCCCGGTCGGCCTGCTGCCACCGCAGCCAGGTCTCCTGGACGAGGTCCTCGGCGTCGGCGACCGAGCCCGTCATGCGGTACGCGATGCCGAAGAGACGCGGTCGCAGCTCGCCGAACGTCGCGACGGCCTCGTCGAGATCGGGCTCGACCCGCCACTCGCCCCTCGGTCGGCGGACCTCCGAGAGATCGACCTTCGTCGCCTCGTGCGTGCGCATGACTCCCCCATCCTCGCGCGCGTACGAGCCGACGTCGAGCGGAATCCCGGACCCGAGGCGCGTCGCCATCTGCGACCGGGCAGCGCGAACGGATGTGACGCGGGTCGGGACATCCGGCCCGGCCGTCACAGTCGGTCGGCTCGCGCGGTCCGAGCTTGCGACACCCGGCGCCCTGCCGTGCGGGTGCCCACGCATCCCACCCACGGAAGGAACCGACCATGTCGAACCAGAAGCCGACCGTCGTGCTCGTGCACGGCGCCTTCGCCGAATCCGCCAGCTGGAACGGCGTCATCGAGCACCTCCACACCGAGGGCGTCACCTCGGTCGCCGCGGCGAACCCGCTGCGGAGCCTCTCCGGCGACGCGGCCTACGTCCGCGACGTGATCGCCTCGATCGACGGACCTGTCGTCCTCGTCGGCCACTCCTACGGCGGGCTCGTGATCAGCGAGGCGTCCGCAGGCAACGACCGGGTCGCCGCGCTCGTCTACGTGTGCGCGTTCGTCCCGCAGCCGGGCGACAGCGCGTTCGCGCTGTCGACGAGCGAGCCGGGCAGCACGCTCGGCGAGGCGATCGAGCCGCACCCGATCTCGACCGGCGGTGTCGAGTTCACGATCCGCAGCGACGTCTTCCGCGAGCAGTTCGCGGCCGACGTCGACCCGAAGACCGCCGGCCTCATGGGCGCCACCCAGCGTCCCGTCACCGAAGCCGCCCTGCAGGAGCCGGTCGCCGCCGCCGTTCCCGGCTGGAAGGACCGTCCCTCCTGGCACGTCTTCTCGACCGAGGACCGCAACATCCCGGTCGCCGTGCACCGGGCGGGCGCCGAGCGCGCCGGCTCGCGCGGCACCCGCGAGATCGCGGGCGCGTCGCACGCGCTCAGCGTGTCGCAGCCCGGCGCGGTCGCGGAGGTCGTGCTCGAGGCCGTGCGCGCGGTGAGCGAGGCACGAGCGGCAGCGTGACGCGCGGCCGCGGCATCCGCTCTGCTTCGAGGGCGGATGCCGCGGCTCGGCGCGAGAGACCGGATGGGCCGCCGGGTGTCACATCCCGGCGGCCCATCCGGTCGTAGTCAGGAGGACCGCCCGTCCCGGGCTTCGGTTCGGCCCCGTCCGCCGCGCGAGAGGATTCACCGCATGCACGACGACTCGATCGAGGGCGCGCTCGCCGCGTTCGCCGATGTGCGCGGCCGGCTCTTCGGCATCGCGTACCGCATGCTCGGCAGCGCGTCGGAGGCCGAGGACATCGTGCAGGAGGCCTGGCTCCGCTGGCAGGGCGCCGATCGGTCGGTCGTCGACGACCCGCCCGCCTTCCTCGCCACCACGACGACGCGCCTGGCGATCAACGCGCTGCAGTCGGCGCGCGCGCGTCGCGAGACCTACGTCGGCCCGTGGCTGCCGGAGCCGGTCGACACGAGCGCCGACCCGACGCTCGGCGCCGAACGCGCCGAGGCCCTCGGGTTCGCGGTGCTGGTCATGCTCGAACGCCTGACGCCGACCGAACGCGCCGCGTACGTCCTGCGCGAGGCGTTCGCCTACTCGTACGCGCAGATCTGCGCGATCGTCCAGGTCTCGGAGGTCGCCGCTCGCCAGCTCGTGAGCCGAGCGCGGAAGCACCTCGCGGGCGAGCGCCGGCGCGACGTGACCCCCGCCGAGCAACGGCGGCTGCTGACCGCCTTCGTCAGCGCCGCCAGGACGGGCGACCTGGACGGGCTCGAACGCCTGTTCGCCGAGGACGTCGTGTCGTACTCGGACGGCGGCGGCGTCGTGCGCGCCTCGAAGTTCCCGGTGCGCGGCCGGACGACGGTCGCGAAGTTCGTGCGCGCCTTCCACGTGCACTTCTGGGCGGGCGTGGAGACGATCGAGGCCGACGTGAACGGCGAGCCGTCGGTCGTGCTCCGGAAGGACGGCGAGACGTTCGCGGTGCTCACGGTCGTCGCTTCGGCGGGCGCGATCGACCAGGTGCTCTGGATGATGAACCCCGAGAAGCTCGCCGGCGTGGCCTCCCGTGCCGCGTGAGGAGGTCTCCTCGGCCCTGGTCGCCGCGCTCCTGGCCGGCGACGACGTGGCACTCGCCCGCCTGCTCGACATCGAGGCGAGGCTGACCGTCGACACCGGGGACCGCGGTGGCGGGTCCGTGCGTGGTCGCGCCCGAGTCATCCGCACCCTCGAACGACTCGTCGTCGATCGCCATGACGCCGCACTCGAGGCGGTACAGGTGAACGGATGTCCCGGCCTCGCACTGCGGCGCGACGACGGCACCGTCATCGGCGTGCTCGCGTTCGAGCCCGCGACCGACGGCGGCGGCCCGATCGCCGAGCTGTGGCTCCAGGCCGCGCCCGGGAAGCTCGCGCACTGGAACCGGCGCTGCGCGCCCTAGTCCGCGTCGGCCCCCGCACCGGCGTCGCCCGCCTCCGCGGCGGACGGCTCGGATTCGTGCACCGCGGTCGCGCTCGTCCCGCCCAGCGCGTCGCCCGCACGAAGGCTCGCCGCCTCGAGCGCCCGCTCGATGGCGACGTCGACCTCCGACCCCGGATCGATGCCTGCCTCGTCTCCGGACATGTCGCCTCCTCGGGAGCAGCCTGGTCACGAGCACCCTAGCGATGCCTCGGCCGGCGGTCCACCCGCCCATCGCCATGTCACAGATCGCGGGCTCGCCCGGTCGGAGCTTCATGACGGCAGCGGAACCCCGCGGCCCCGACGGAAGGCACCCCGACCCATGAAGATCGTCGTCATCGGAGGCACCGGCCTCATCGGATCCCGAGTCGTCTCGGCGCTCGCCGAGCACGGTCACGAGGCGGTCGCCGCCTCGCCGAACTCGGGCGTGAACACCCTGACCGGCGAGGGCGTCGCCGACGCGCTCGCCGGCGCCGACGTCGTGGTCGACGTCTCGAATTCGCCGTCCTTCGCCGACGACGACGTGATGGCGTTCTTCACGACCTCCACCCGGACGCTGCTCCACGCCGAGCGTGCGGCCGGCGTCGGCCACCACGTCGCGCTCTCGATCGTGGGCGCCGAGCTCCTGCCGGACAGCGGCTACCTGCGCGCGAAGGTCGCGCAGGAGCGGCTCATCGCCGACTCGGGCCAGCCCTACACGATCGTGCGCGCGACGCAGTTCTACGAGTTCGCCGCCCGCATCGCCGACGAGGCGACGACGGACGGCGTCGCGCGCGTGTCGACGGGCTTCATGCAGCCCATCGCTGCAGCGGATGTCTCGGCCGCCGTCGCCCGCGCCGCCGCGTCCGCGCCGCGCAACGGCACGCTCGAGATCGGCGGCCCGGAGAAGCTGCCGATGGCGGAGTTCATCCGCCGCGGTCTCGCCGCCCGCGGGGACTCGCGCGAGGTCGTGGCCTCGGCGGACTCGCCGTACTTCGGGACGCTGCTGCACGGCGATGAGCTCACGCCGGGGCCCGGCGCCGAGCTCTCGACGACGTCGTTCGACGAGTGGGCCGCGGCGCAGCCCGCCGCGACTGCGCGCTGATCGCGGCCCACCCGACTACAGCCCTTCGGCGATCTCCTTGATCGCGGCGAGCCGGCGGTCCCATTCGGCACCGATCGCCTCGAGGCGACGGGCCGTCTCGCCGAGCTGCGCGCCGAGCACGCGGAAGCGCACCTCCCGACCGACGCGGATCGGCTCGACGAGGCCGACCTCCTGCAGCACGGCGAGGTGCTTGGCGATCGCCTGGCGGGTGACGGGCAGCCGAGCGGCGAGGGCCGACGCGGATGCGTCGCCCTCGCCGAGCGCGGCAAGGATGCTCCACCGGGTCTCGTCGCCGAGTGCGGCGAACACGGGGACCAGCGCCGTCGTCGTCACGCGGCGCCCTCGGCGCCCGCGTTCGCCGCGGCGAGCTCCTCGCCCTCGAGCAGCGCCACGAGCTTGTCGAGCTCCCCGACCCAACCCTTGGCATGCTCGGCCATGTTCTCCACGGGGTCGGACGTGCGCTCGAAGCCGGTCTCGACGACCGTGAGCTCGGTGCCGCCGACTTCCGCGCCGGCGCCGGCGCCCGTGCCATCCGCCACGGGCTCGAGCGTGAACGTGAAGACGGTCGACGTCGCCTCCTCGACCCGGTCGGGCAGGCGGCCGAGCGCGTCGTCGTTGCCCCAGCGGTACGTGACCGAGCGCGGCGCGTCCATCGCCTCGACCCGGATCGGCACGGCGCCGTAGCCGTCGAAGGTCATCGTGCCCTCGGCGCCGATGCCGCTGCCGGCGAGCACGGTGCGGCCGAACCAGCGCGAGATGTGCTCGGGTTCGGTGACGGCCGCCCAGACCTTCTCGACCGGTGCGGCGATGCGGATGGTGCGTCGGACGGAGTAGGTGCCCTCGTCGACGACGGAGGGCGGGTTGTGGGTCATGTTCACCATGATGGATCCTTTCGAGTCGTGGTGCAACTCCAGAGTTGCACAAGGTCGCTTCCCTGCGCAACCCTTCGGTTGCATTTCGTTCCGAGCGGTGGCAGTTTCCGTGCTGCGCACGGATGCCGCAACGCTCCCGCCGGACGTACGTTCGCGCCATGAACGCACCGACGCAGGATGCAACCGCATCAGCCGCTGCCGCACGGCAGCCCGAGGAACCCCGGAACGGGTGGTTCCGCCGGACCCCGCTCTGGGTCCGCATCGCCGTCCCCGCCGTGATCGTCGCGGGCGGCGCGGCCATCGTCGCCGGAGCCGTCGGCGCGGGATCGGCCGCGCCCGCCGACGCCGACGCCCTCTGCCGGGAGGCTGCGACGAGCCGGCTCGAGCAACGGGGGCACACCGACATCGAGTTCGCGAGCTCCCTGCAGCAGACCGAGGCCGACGGCGCGCAGCGCCTCTCCGGAACGGTCACCTTCGTCGGCGAGGGCGGCGCGACGCATCACGCGGAGGTTCGCTGCGTCATCCGCGGCGCCGGCGACGACCTGTCCGTCGCGAGCGTGCGGTTCTTCGACTGAGGCGACCCGCGTTCGACTTCAGCCGCCCTCGAGCGGGACCCATCCGCTCCCGTGTCGACTCCGAACCCCATGCACGGCGCCGACCCGACGCCGCCCACGGTACGAGGGAGTACGACATGAGGAACGCATCACGCATCATCGCCGCGACGGCCGCCGCCGTCGCCCTGGCGCTCGGCGGCGCGACCGCCGCGTGGGCGGGGCACGACGGCAACCCGTCCGAGAAGGTCGCGAGCTACGGCTACGACCTGAACGCGGTGCAGCCCGCCGCGGTCCCCGAGAGCCGGGCGAGCGGCACCACCCGGGTGAAGGCACTGCCGAACGGCAAGCTGCAGGTCACCGTCGAGGCGTGGGGCCTCTCGCCGAACCTCCCGCACGCGATGCACCTGCACGGCGTCCCGGGCGACACGACCGACCTCGCCTGCCCCGGGCCCGCAGCGGCCGGAACCGACGGCGTCGTCACCGTCCTCGACGGCGCCCCGTTCTACGGCGGCATCCTGACCTCGCTCACCTCGACGGGCGACGTCTCGCCCGCGAGCGCGCTCGCGCTCGACCGGTTCGCGATGGCCGACGCGAGCGGCTACCTGTACTACCAGCGCACGTTCACGGATGCCGCCGGCTACGCCGACGCGGGGACCGTGCAGGTCGTCGTGCACGGCATCGACTTCGACGGAAGCGGCATGTACGCCTTCAACCCGGCCGACCCGTTCTCGAGCCGCTCCTCGTCGCTCGGCGCGGGCATCCCGCTCGAGGCGACCGTGCCGGTGCTCTGCGGCGGCATCGCGAACTGACGCGCGGCGCGCAGCGCGCGCAGCGCCGACGGCGCATCAGACCGCACAGGTCAGCGGATGCCGCGGGGCGGGGGATCCCCGCGGCATCCGCCTGCTCGGGCTCACCCGGTCGGCCCACCCGGCCGGGACCACCTGCCCGGGGTCGGCACGGACCGCAAGGCCTGTCGGCAGGGCGGCATCCTTGCCAGACTGCACGCGAGCCCATCAGGGACGGAGGTCGACGATGCCGCGACGAGTCACCGCCCGGAACTTCACGCGCGCCGAGTCGGCGCGCCGCTTCGCCGACCAGGCACGGCGGGCGCCGGTGAACCGCTTCCACCACGAGCGCGAACCGGTCGCGGACGCGTCGGCGATCCGCCCCGACCCCGGGGTGCTCCACTCGTACGCGGTGGTCGACGTGAGCGAACGCGCGACGGTCTCGCTCACGCCATCCGATGAGTACCAGGCCGACGTGCTGGTCGACGAGGAGCACCGCGTGCTCGCCGTCGTCGGCCCGGGCGAATCGGTGACGGTGGCGAACGCGGATCTCTCGCGCGGCACCCACGTGTACGTGCTCGGGCGCACCGGCATCGAGGGCGGACTCGATCGCGCCCGAGAGCTGCAGGACCGTCGGCGCATCCGCGCCGCGACGGCCTTCCCGTATCGCGCTCGCGCATACGACGACGCCTCGCGCCATGCGGTCGCCGCGGACCTCGCCGATCGCATCGCCGACGTCGACCTGACCGCCGCGTTCGGTCGTCGCGGCGACACGGACCGCGAGGCGCACCTCGTCGGCACCGCCGTCGGCTGGGGCAGCCTGCCGGCCGAGCACGGGGTCTACTTCGAGGCCGTCGCGACGAGCAGCGGATGCGACATCTGGACGTTCGAGCCGCCGCCGATCGAACCCGGCCGCGGCTGGTATTCCGTCGTGAAGTTCGACGACCGGGGGCGCCTCTGCCCGGCACACGCCGGCTTCGCCGGCCGGGAGCTCATCCGCAACGGCGACGGGAGCATCAGCATCTGGTTCGGCGGCACGTCGTGCGCGGCGCGTCCGAACGTGATCCCGGCCGAGGAGGGCGAGCGCTTCCGGTACGCGATGCGCATCCGTCGCCCGCGGAGCGTCGGCGAGGTGCGCCGGTACGTCGGCATGCTGCGCACGCAGCGGTTGGAGACGGTGATCACCTGAGCGGGCGCCCGGGGCCCGCACCATCGATCGATCAGAATTCGTGCTCGAGCGCGTCGACGAGCGCCCATGCGCCCTCGGAGCTGTTGCCGAGCACCGAGATCGTGCGCCGCGTGACGGGGTCGTGCATGCTGCGGAATGATGCCCCCGCGTCGTGGCCCTCGACGAGCACGACGTCGGACGTCTCGAGCAGGAACAGCCCGAGCCCGGATCGCTTCGCCTCGCCGGGGACGTCGGCACGCGGCCGGATCATGGCCTCGACGGTCGCCGGGCCGACGATCCGCCCGTCGAACAGCGCCCGCCAGAACGCGGTCAGGTCGGCGGCGGTGGTGTATGCACCGCCGTCGCCGTTGCCGCGCACGGGCAGGTGCAGCACGTTCGTGCGGTCGCCCGAGTCGTCGAGGTAGCCGAGGGCGGCGTCGCCGGGCAGCCGGTCCGACCGGAGGAAGGCCGTGCGCGACATCCCCGCCCGGTCGAACACCCGCGTCTGCAGCAGGTCGTGGAACCCGGTACCGCTTGCGCGCTCGGCCACGAGCGCGAGCACGACGTACCCGCCGTTGCAGTACGCGAATCGCTCGCCGGGTGGGAAGGCCTGGGGGTGGCCGTCGAGCACCGGGACGAAGGCCTCCGTCGTCGCCAGCGTGTGGACCGGCACGGGCAGGACGTAGTCGTCGACCGCGAACTCGCCGTCCTCGTCGAGGTAGTCGCCGATGCCCGAGTGGTGCGAGAGGAGGTGCTCGATGGTCACGGCGTCGTCGATGAGCGGCAGGTCGTCGCCGAGGACGGCGCGCACCGGCGTCGCGAGTTCGAGGGCGCCCTGCTCGACGAGGCCGAGGACTGCGAGCGCCGTGAAGGCCTTGCTTCCGCTCGCGATCGCGATGCGGGTCTCCGGGGTGTTCGGCACCCCGAGCGCCCGATGCGCGAAGCCGTAGGCGCGCACCAGTTCGGGCTCCCCCGCGCGGTCGACGCTGACGACGCCGGCGAAGGCGGATGCCGCGGCGATCGCGTCGACGTCGGCTGCGGTGATGCGCACGCGGTCAGTCAAGCACCGCGGCGGACAGCGGTGCCAGAGGTCGCACCCGGGCGCCCGGTGGTCGCGGCCGCCGGGCGCGCGGATCGCCCGCGACCGACCTCGGCCGCCCGACCCGGCTCTACCCGACCGGCTGGCGGCTGCCCTCGTCGCCGGCTGCCGCCTCGCCGGTCCCGACCGCGCCGCCCGCCGACTCCTCGGCCGAGACCTCCGCCCCGTGCACCGGGTGCGTCCGCTCGAGCGCCGCACCCTCCACGTCGACGTCGGGCAGGATCCGATCGAGCCACTTCGGCAGCCACCACGCGGACTCGCCGAGCAGGTGCATGATGGCGGGGATCAGCAGCATCCGCACGATGAACGCGTCGAACAGCACGCCGATCGCGAGGCCGAAGCCGAGCGGCCGGACCATCGTCAGGTGCGAGAAGACGAACCCGCCGAACACCGACACCATGATGATCGCGGCGGCGGTGACGACCGCGCGCCCGTTGCGCATGCCCGCCACGACCGCGGTGCGGGCCGGCACGCCGTGCACCCATGCCTCGCGCATGCCGGAGACGAGGAACAGCTGGTAGTCCATCGCGAGGCCGAACAGGACGCCCATGATGATGATCGGCGCGAAGTTCAGCACGGGGCCGGGATCGTGCACGTCGAAGACCGCACCGAACCATCCCCACTGGAAGATCGCGACCACCGCGCCGAACGCGGCGAACAGCGACAGCACGAAGCCCGCGGTCGCGATGAGCGGCACGAGGATCGACCGGAACACCAGCACGAGGATGATGAGCGACAGGCCGACGACGAGCGCCAGGTAGACCGGCAGCACGCCCGCGAGCTTCGCGGAGATGTCGATGTTGCCGCTCGCCTGGCCCGCGACGCCGAGCTCGAGCTCGCCGTCGATGCCGGCCGCGTCGCCGACGTCCGCCTCCGAGGCATCCAGCGGCGACAGCGCACGCAGGTCGTGCACGAGCTGCTCGGTCGACTCGCTCGAGGGGCCGTCGACCGGCACGACCTGGAACGCGAGGAAGTCCCGATCGTCCGAGACGCCGACGGGCGCGACCGCGACCACGCCGTCCTCCTCGAGCAGGCGCTCGGCGAGGTCGGCCTGCACGCCGACGATCTCGTCCTCTGAAACCGACGACGGCAGCGCGACCGTGACGAGCAGCGGCCCGTTCTGGCCCGCGCCGAACGCGTCGGCGACGGCCGTGTAGGCGCGGTACTGGGTCGAGTCGGCGGCCTCCGACGAACCGTCGGGCAGGCCGAGGCGCATCGAGAGCGCCGGGATCGCGACGATGAGGAGCGCGACGATGGCGAGCGCCGCGCGCAGCAGGGCGCGTCCGGTCTTCATGGGCTTCAGCTCGGGGCGCGCGTGCGCCTCGTGCCCGACCTGCGCCCGCGCGCGGCGGTTCAGCACCCGGATGCCGATCAGGCCGAGGAGCGCCGGCGTGAGCGTGACCGCGATGAGCACGGCGACGAGCACGCACACCGCACCCACCGTGCCCATGACGCCGAGGAACGGGATGCCGGTGACGTTCAGCGCGAGCAGCGCCACGAGCACCGTCGACCCGGCGAAGACGACCGCGTTGCCGGAGGTGCCGTTCGCGAGCGCGATGGACTCGCGAAGCTCCATGCCCGCGAGCAGCTGCCGGCGGTGCCGGTTGATGATGAACAGCGCGTAGTCGATGCCGACGGCGAGCCCGAGCATGACGCCGAGCACCGGAGTGACCGACGACATGTCGACGACGCCCGAGAGCGCCATCGAGCCGGCGACGCCGACGCCCACGCCGACGAGCGAGGAGATGATCGGCAGCACCGCGGGCAGCAGCGCGCGGAACATGATGATGAGCACGAGGAGCGCGAGCACGACGCCGACGACCTCGCCGACGCCGATGAGCCCGTCGATGCTCGCGGCGATCTCGGTCGAGTAGTCGATCTGCACGCCGTCGATGCCGGCGCCGTCGAGCTCGGCGGCGACCTCGGCCTTGAGCTCGTCGGAGAGCGTGAACAGGTCGTCCTCGAACATGACCGCGCCGGTCGCGACGCTGCCGTCCTCCGAGACGGTGCGGATCTCGGATGCCGCGTCGACGAGTCGCTGCCCGTCCTCGAGCTGGGTGCGCTGCGCCGGCAGTTCCGCAGCGCCCGCCTCCAGTTCGGCGCGCTGGGCGTCGAGCTGGGCGCGGTTCTGGTCGAGCTCGGCCTGCTGCGCCTCGAACTGCGCGGCGGCGAACGCGTAGGTGCCATCCGCCTGCGCCTGTGCGACGGCCGCATCGAGCTGCGCCTGACCCGCGTCGAGCTGCTGCTCGGCGGCATCCAGCTGCGCGGTGCCGGCCTCGATCTGCGCCTCGGCGTCGTCGAGCTGCGCGGCGCCGTCGGCGAGCTGCCGCTCCTGGTCGGCGCGATCGGATGCCGCGGCGAACGGGTCCACGACGTCCTCGACGCCGTCGAGCTCGGCGATCCCGTCGAGCAGGTCGCCGATCGCCGACTCCTGGGCGCCCGTGAACTCCGATCCGTCCTCGGTCTGGAACACGACGGTGCCGGTTGCGCCGCCGAGGCCGTCGAGCTCGTCGGTGAGCTGCTCGTTCACGCGCTCGGTCTCGGTGCCGGGGATGCTCATGCTCGAGGTGAGCGTGCCGCCGAAGGCGAGGAAGGCGCCAGCGGCGAGCGCGAGGGCGACGATCCAGCCCGTGACCACCGTCCACGATCGGCGCGCGGAGAATCGGCCGAGTCGGTAGAGGAGTTCTGCCATGCCGGAGCTGCCTTTCGGGTCACGAGGTGGGCGGCGCACCATCGAGCCGGTTCGAGGATACCCGACGACTGTCGGAAATCCGACAGACGTCGGCGAACCTGGAGGTGAGCGTCCGCGCGGCTGGCAGAATCCCCGTATGGACGTCCGGGTCGAGCGCACACGGCGCGCGCTGCAGGCGGCGCTGTTCGCGCTCGCGCGCGAACATCCGCTCGAGGATGTCACCGTCGCCGACATCGTGACCCGCGCCGGCGTCAACCGCAGCAGCTTCTACCAGCACTACTCCGACAAGGAGACGCTGCTCGCCGACGCGCTCGACGCCGCCGCGGAACAGGCGGGCGCCGACCTGCCCACCGTCGCGGAGCCGCTCGCCGGCCCGCCGCAGGCGCTGTTCGACTACCTCGTGCACCTCGACGAGAACGCCGAGGTCTACCGGCGCGAACTCGGCCCGCACGGCTCGGCCGTCGTCATGGCCCGCCTGCGCGGCCGGCTCGACTCGATCGTGCAGGAGGGCATCACCCGGAGCGGTACGCCGGCGTTCGAGGGCGTGCCGCTCGACATCGTCGGCGCGGGCATCACGGGCCTCGCGCTCGGCGTCATCGAGGCCTGGCTGGCGCGCGACCCGCGGCCCCCCGTGTCGACCGCGGCCGACTGGGTGTGGCGCATGCTGCTCGGCCCGGGCGGGAGCTGGCAGCAGCCCGACGCGGACTGAGCCCCCGGGCGACCGACCGAGCAGGATGCCGCGTGCACGGGACTCTCGGCTGGCGGCCGTAGTCTCGTCTCACCGTCACATCGCTCGAGAGGAGCCCGCCTGCCATGAGCAGCGCCGTCGCACTGGATGTCTTCGACCGCCGCGAGTCGGAGGTCCGCGGGTACGTCCGCGCCTTCCCGACCGTGTTCGACCGCGCCGAGGGGTCGACGATCGTCGACGCCGACGGCCGCGAGTACCTCGACTTCTTCGCCGGCGCCGGCGTGCTGAACTACGGGCACAACAACCCGGCGTTCACGCGTGCGCTGGTCGAGTACCTCGAGCGGGGCGGCATCATCCACGGCCTCGACATGGCCACCTCTGCGAAGAAGGCGTTCATCGAGGCGTTCGAGCAGCTCGTGCTCGCGCCCCGCGGCCTCGACCACAAGCTGCAGTTCACCGGCCCGACGGGCGCGAACGCCGTCGAGGCGGCGCTCAAGGTCGCCCGCCAGGCGACCGGCCGGTCGAACGTCGTCGCGTTCACGAACGCGTTCCACGGGCTGAGCCTCGGCGGGCTCGCGACGACGGGCAACCGCCACTACCGCGCGGCCGCGGGCGTGGGGCTCGACGACGTGACGCGACTGCCCTACGACGGCTACCTCGGGGCCGGCGTCGACACGCTCGACCTGTTCGAGAAGATGCTCGACGACCCGGGCTCGGGCCTCGACCTCCCCGCCGCGGTCATCGTCGAGGCCGTGCAGGGCGAGGGCGGCATCAACGTCGCGAGCCCCGCGTGGCTCCAGCGGCTCCGCGCGATCACCGAGGCCCGCGGCATCCTGCTGATCCTCGACGAGATCCAGGCCGGCGTCGGCCGCACCGGCGCGTTCTTCGCGTTCGAGGAGTCGGGGATCGTGCCCGACATCGTGACGGTGTCGAAGTCGATCTCGGGCTCCGGCCTCCCCATGTCGCTCGTGTTGCTGCGCCCCGAGGTCGACGTGTGGAAGCCCGGCGCCCACACCGGCACCTTCCGCGGCAACAACCTCGCGTTCGTCTCCGCCCGCGTCGCGCTCGAGACCTACTGGGCCGACGGCGCGTTCATGGAGGATGTCGCCGCGAAGTCGGCGCTCCTCCGCGCGGAACTCGACGCCATCGCCGCCGAACACCCCGAGCAGGGCTTCGTCGTCCGCGGCCGCGGTCTCTTCCGCGGCATCGCCTGCGACGCCGACCGCACGCTCGCCGGCCGCGTCTCGAAGGCCGCGTTCGAGCGCGGGCTCGTGATCGAGACCTCCGGTGCACACGACGAGGTGCTGAAGTTCCTGCCCGCGCTCACGATCACGGAGGACGAGCTGCGACGCGGCCTCGCGATCGTGCGCGAGAGCCTCGCGGCGGTGCTCGCGGGCTGATGGCGAGGCGGGCCGGGGCCCCGCCTAGCGGGAGGACGCGTCCTCGCCGCCGCCGTCCTGCAGGAAGGCCAGCACCGCCGCGACCCGGCGGTGCACGCCCGAGTCGGGCAGTCGGAGCTTGGTGAAGATCGCGTTCACGTGCTTCTCGACCGTCGACGACGAGAGGAACAGCGCCTGCTCGATGCCGGCGTTCGTGCGGCCGCGCGCCATCTCGCGGAGCACCTCGAGTTCGCGCGGCGAGAGCGCCGCGAGCGGGCTCGACGCCGCGGCGCTGCGCCGTCGCACGAGCGTGTCGACGATCTGCGGATCGATGACCGAGCCGCCGGCGCGCACCTCCCGGAGGGCGTGCACGAGGTCCTCGAGGTCGCCGATCCGGTCCTTGAGCAGGTAGCCGAGCCCCGCCGATCCGTCGGCGAAGAGCGCCATCGCGTAGCTCTCGTCGGCGTGCTGCGAGAGCACGACGACCCCGGTGTCCGGCGAGGAGGTGCGGATGGCGTGCGCGGCCTCGATGCCCTCCATGTGGTGGCCCGGCGGCATCCGGATGTCGGTGAGGACCGCGTCGGGCGACATCCGCCGCACCGCGTCGAGCAGTTCGGTGCCGTTGCCGACCGCGGCGACGACATCGACCTCGCCGGAGTCCTCGAGCAGCCGCCGCACGCCCTCGCGCACGAGGTAGTTGTCCTCGGCGATGACGACGCGGAGGGTCCCGAGGTCATCCACGGGGATCACCTGCGCCTCGGGGGTCGGCCACCGGCAGCTCGACGAGCACGCGCGTGCCCGACGGCTCGTTCGGCGCGACCCGCACCGTTCCGCGGAGGGCCGCCACGCGATCGCGGATGTTCGCGAGCCCGCCGTGCGACGTGCGGAGCACGGCCGCAGCGCCCGCTCCGCCGTGGCCGCCGGACGCCTCGTCGATGCCGCAGCCGTCGTCGCTGATGGCGATGCGCAACGTGCCGTTCCGCCGCGTGAGGGCGACGCTCGCATGCGCCGCGTGCGCGTGCTTCGCGGTGTTCGCGAGCGCCTCGCGCACCACGTAGTACGCCGTCGTCTCCACGTCGTCCGGGAACCGCTCGGCGCGCAGCGCCGCATCCGCCTCGACCTCGAGCGGGATGGGGAAGCGCGCGACGCCCGACTCGACGGCGGCGACGAGCCCGTTGTCGCTGAGCACCGGCGGGTGGATGCCTCGGGCGAGCTCGCGGAGGTCGGTCAGCGTCGCGCGGGCCTGGTCCTGCAGTTCCGTGAGCTCGGTCGCGGTCAGCTCGCCGCGCTGGAGCCGGTTGCGCGCCAGCCGGAGCCCCGCGATCTGCGCGACGACGTCCTGCTGGATGCCGTCGTGCAGGTCGCGTTCGAGCCGCCGTCGCTCGTCGTCCTGGGCCGCGACGAGACGCTGGCGCGACGCGCTCAGCTCGTCGAGCTGCGCGGCCAGCTGCGCGGTCAGGCGCAGGGTGGCGACGGATGCCGCGGCCTGGCCGGCCACCGTGCGCAGCAGCGTCCGCTCCTCGTCGGAGTAGTCGCCGCGTCGGCGCGGGCCGACCTCGATCCGGCCGAGCACCTCGTCGCCGTGCACGAGGTCGCAGGACTCGACCGGGTCGGGCGCATCGGCGTCGAGGCGGCCGGCGACGGCGTCGGGCAGGAGGCCCGGGCGGTCGTCGGGCAGGATGCCCGGGGGGTCGCCGGCCGCCCCGTCGGCGATCCCGTCGACGCGCGCGCCGGCCGTGCCATCCGTCGCCGACGTGCGGATGCGCACCCACGTCGCGTCGAGCCCGAGGCGCACCGCTTCGGCCAGTCGCGCCAGCAGGTCGTGCGGCTCGCCCGCGTGCTCGAGTTGCGTGCCGAGGCCGGCGAGCATCGCGATCTGGCGGTTGCGGTCGCCGAACAGCGCGCGGTGGAGCCGGCGCTGGAGCCAGGTGCGGACGGGCAGCAGGACGACCGCGACGCCGGTGGTCAGGAGGATCGCCGGGATCGTCCGGAGCGGCGGCGTCAGCAGGACGGCGGGCGTCGCCACGGCGGCGGCGTAGATCACCGTGATGAGCAGGTTCGACGAGCGCTCGACCATCCGCCCCCGATCGCCCGGCGCGATCTCGAATGCGCCGTACCGGAAGATCCCGTGGATCGCGGCGATGGGCACGGCGATGAGCGAGGCGTACACGAGCAGGTCGACGCCGGGGAGCTGGGGCACGAAGGTCCAGAGGGCGAACGCGACGATGGAGACCGCGATGGTGACGGCCATCACCCGGGTCCGGGCGCGCACCTCCGGGCTCCCGAACAGCGCCCGCGTGCCGAGCACGGCGAGCCCGAGGGCCACCGCGACCCACGACTGGACCGCCGCGACGAGCACCACGGGTGCCGCCCACTCGAGCCACGCCACGGCGTACGGGTTGGGGATGCCCTCGCCGCTGATGCCGATGAACGGCGACATCACGACGTGCGGCGTCGTGATGAGGGTGAGCACGCCGGCCAGGGCCGGCAGCCAGAGCAGCGGCATCACCGCGCGCTGCCACCGCTGCTCCGGAACGCCGTCGGGGAAGGTCGCGAACACCACGAGGAACGCCGCCGTCGCCAGACCGTCGGCCGTCAGCCCCAGCACGTTGAACAGCGGGAACCAGGGCTCGGCGAGGATCTCGGTGTTCCGCTGCACGAACGTCTCGTACGCCGAACCCGCGAGCAGCGCCGTCGAGGCGAGCGCGATGAAGACGGCCGTGCGTGACGACGACACCGTGAGCAGCCACATCCCGAAGACGAACATGGGCAGGATGCCGATGAGCGGCCAGCCGAGGCCGTGGTCGACGTTCGCCTCGATGACGCCGCGCACGACGACGACGTAAACGAGCGACGCGACGCCGATCGGGCCGAGTACGGCCAGGCACACCCACCTGCGCTCCACGCCTCCATGGTCCTCCTGTCCCGGCCCCGGCGGGAGGGGGTCCTCCGCGTCCGCCCTTGGAGGCTGGCCCCCACCCGTTCTGCGGGCCGCCGCCACGCGCCGTCCGGTTCCCCGCGATCCGGCGGGCGGCTCGCGCGACGACCCTGTCCCTCGAGCGGATGCCGCATCCCGGGCGGTCCGCACGAACAGGGAGTCGAATCATGCAGAAGCTCTACACCGGCCTCGCCTGGACCATCGCCGGCGCCGTCGTCGTGCAGGCCGCCGCGATCGCCTTCGCATTCGGCGGAATGCTGAACCTCGTCTCGGAGGGCGGCGTCGTCGACAAGGCCCTGCTCGAGAGCTTCCAGGCCGCGGGCGTGGGCGAGGTCGGCTTCCTGATCCACGGCGTCGTCGGCGGCATCCTGATCCCGCTCATCGCGCTCGTGCTGCTCGTGGTCTCGTTCCTCGTCCGCGTGCGCGGCGCGAAGCTGTGGGCGGCGATCACGTTCGGGCTCGTGGTGCTCCAGGTCGTCCTCGGGTTCTCGATCACCGACGTGCCCCACCTCGGCCTGATCCACGGCGCCAACGCGCTCGCGGTGGTCGCGGCGGCCTCGATCGGGGCGCTGCGCGTGCGACGCGGCAGCCCGGCCGCCGCCGACGCCGGGCCTGCCGCCGACGAGGGGGCGACCTCCGATGCCGTCGCGGCGTGACCTCATGCGATGCGGCGTCGTCGCCGTCGCGGTCGTGACCGCGCTCGGCGCCGGCGCCCTCGCGTGGAGCTCCACACTGCTCGGCGAGTACTCGGTCATGGACATGGGTGCCGGCGGCCACGCCGATGCCGCCCACGCCCACGGTGCCGCGGCATCCGGCACCGGATCGGGCCTCGGCACCCGCGCCGACGTCGACGTGACGGAACTCGTGGCGGATCCCGACCGCCCCGCCGACGTGCGCGTCGACCTCGTCGCGCGAGCGGGGACCATCGGCATCGACGGCGGCCGCCCGGTCGAGGGCTTCACCGTCAACGGCACGTCGCCCGGCCCCGAGATCCGGGCCACGCAGGGCGACCTCGTCGAGGTGACCTTCGAGAACGAGTCGGTCGCGGCGGGCGCGACGCTGCACTGGCACGGCATCGACGTGCCGAACTCGGCCGACGGCGTCGCGGGCGTCACGCAGGACGCGGTGCCCGTCGGCGGCCGGTACACCTACCGCTTCGTGGCGGAGGACGCCGGCACCTACTGGTACCACTCGCACCAGGTCTCGCACGACCAGGTCGTCCGCGGCCTCCTCGGCGCGGTCGTGATCGACCCGGCGGATCCGGCGGACGCCGCCCCGGCCGACGAGGACGTCACCGCGGTGCTCCACGTCTACGCCGGACAGCACACGCTGAACGGCAGCGCCGACGACGAGCGCGTCGCCGCTCCGCCCGGATCGACCGTTCGCGTGCGCGTCGTCAACACCGACTCCGGCACGGCGGCCGTCTGGTCGTCGTCGCCGTTCCGCGTCGTCGCGATCGACGGGCGCGAGGTGCACGAGCCCACCGATGTCGACGACGAGCGTCTCCTCGTGCCGGCGGGCGGCCGAGCGGATGTCGCGGTCACCGCGCCGGCGGACGGCAGCGTGCTGCGCCTGCGCACGGGCGGTGCCCGCAGCCTCCTCATCGGCGATCCGTCGGCCCCCGCGCCATCCGCCCCGCAGCCGACGGAGACCCTCGACCTGCTCGACTACGGCACACCCGATCCCGCGGCGATCGGCTTCGACCCGACCGCGCCCGACCGCAGCTTCGAGTACGCGATCGCCCGGCGGCCGGGCCTCATCGACGGCCGCCCCGGCTACTTCTGGACCATCAACGGGCGGATGTTCCCGGACGTGCCGATGTTCGAGGTCGCCGACGGCGACGTGGTCGCGATACGCATCCGGAACGACTCGGGCGAGGTGCACCCGATGCACCTGCACGGGCACCACGTCGTCGTGCTCGCGCGCGACGGGGTCGCGGCATCGGGCAGCCCCTGGATCGTGGACTCGCTCGACGTGCACCCGGGCGAGCACTACGACATCGCCTTCCTCGCCGACAACCCCGGCATCTGGAGCGACCACTGCCACACGCTGCAGCACGCCGTCGACGGGCTCATCACGCACGTGATGTACGAGGGCGTGACGACGCGGTTCACGATCGGCCCCGAGTCCGGCAACCGACCGGACTAGTGACGCTGCGCCCGCGCGTGCGCGAGCGCCCAGTCGAGCGCGTGGTCGGCCACCTCCTCCCAGCCGGGCTCGGCGCAGATCCAGTGCGAGCGGCCGGGGAACTCGACGTATTCGGTGACCGCGGGCGACTTGGCGTAGTGCTTCGCATTGGACCTGTTCACCGCCGGCGGCATGATGTGGTCCTTCTCGCCGCCGATGAAGAGCAGCGGTGCGTGATCCTTGGCGTAGTCGACCCAGGTCTCCTGGTGGCCGGGCTGGAAGTTCGCGATCAGCCCGTACGCCCACACCCAGTTGCCGGGGGCGGCGATCGCGTACTTCTGCCAGACGGCGTCCGACTCCTCCCGCGTGAGCGTGTTCGCGAATGCGTAGTGGAACTCCTCCGGCGTGAAGCCGACCGCCTTGTGCCGGTTGGCCGGGTTCTTCAGCGCGGGGAAGAGCGACTTGGCCTGCGAGAGCGGCGTCACGCGCACGCCCTCGGTCGGCGCCGAGTCGACGACGACCGCGGAGGCGCCGAGCCCGCGCGCGAGCAGCAACTGGGTGAGGGTGCCGCCGAACGAGTGACCCATGATGATCGGCGGCCTCGGCAGCGCCTCGATGACGCCCGCGAGGTGGTCGACGGTCTCGGGCACCGTGAGGTTCGCGATGACGTCGGGGTTCTCGCGCAGCGCCTCGACCTCGATCTCGAATCCGGGGTAGGCGGGTGTCAGCACGGTGAAGCCCTTGGCCTCGAAGTGCGCCTTCCAGCCCTCCCAGCTGCGCGGGGTCATCCAGAGGCCGTGCACGAGCACGATCGTGTCGGGGGCGGGAGTGGTCTGGTCGGTCATGGTCGTGGTCCTTCCGGAGGGAGGTGCGGTGGGATGAGGTGCGTCGGGTCGGTCGGACGCGACGGATGCCGCGGCATCCGTCTCAGGAATCGATGAACGCGAGCAGGTCGGCGTGCAGCCGGTCGCGCTCGGTGTCGGGCAGGCCGTGCGCGCCCTCCTCGTAGACGAGGAGCCGCGCACCCTCGACCATGGCGGCCGAGCGCTTGCCGCCGACCTCGAACGGCACGATCTGGTCGTCGTCGCCGTGGATCACGAGGGTCGGCACGTCGACCTTCGCGAGGTCGCCGCGGAAGTCGGTCGCGGAGAACGCCGCGATGCACTCGTACGCCGCGCGGTGGCCGCACGCCATCGACTGCAGCCAGAACGCGTCGCGGGTGCCCTGAGACACGTCGTTGTTGCGGTTGTTCCCGAAGAACGGCCCGTCCGCGAGGTCGCGGTAGAGCTGGGCCCGATCGGATGCCTCGCCGGCGCGCAGCCCGTCGAACACGTCGATCGGCACGCCGTCCGGGTTGTCGTCGGTGCGGAGCATGAGCGGCGGGACCGCAGAGATGAGCACGAGCTTCGCGACGCGCGCACTGCCGTGCCGGCCCAGGTAGTGCACGATCTCGCCGCCGCCCGTCGAGTGGCCCACGAGCGTGAGCTCGGTGAGGTCGAGGTGGTCGACGAGGCACGCGAGGTCGTCGGCGTAGGTGTCCATCTCGTTGCCGTCCCAGGTGCGGCTGGAGCGGCCGTGGCCGCGGCGGTCGTGCGCGATGGCGCGGTGGCCGTGCTCGGCGAGGAATCGCGCGGCGGCGGCCCAGGCATCCGAGTTCAGGGGCCACCCGTGGCTGAGCAGCACCGGCGTGCCCTCGGCACCCCAGTCGGTGTAGAAGATCTCGGCGCCGTCGTCGGCGGTGACATAGGGCATGGCGGCCTCCCGGTGCATCGGGCTCGGGTGTCGGGCCGAGCGGATGCCTCGATGCTCGCGCCGCGGCGTGCGCCGCCGAACCACGTGGTGCGCGTAGTCGTGAGGTCGTGACCGCGGGGCCGGCGGTGCAGCTCGCATCAGACCGGGGGCAGCCGCTCCGCCAACTGCCTGCGCGAGGTCGCGCCGAGCTTCCGGAACACCTTGCGCAGGTGGTAGTCGACGGTGTTCGGGCTGATGAAGAGCGTCGCGCCGATCTCGGCATTCGTGTGGCCGTCGGCCGCGAGTCGCGCGATGGTCGCCTCGCGCGGCGTGAGGTCGTCGATCCCCGGATCTCCCGGTGCACGGTGGGCCACGTGCTCCCCCGTCGCCTCGAGCTCGCGGCGCGCGCGCCCCGCGAACGCGGGCGCCCCGGCGCGTTCGAAGATCGCCAGTGCGAGCCGGAGTTGCTCGCGCGCCTCGCGGCGGCGCTTCATCCGCCGCAGCCACTCGCCGTAGACGAGGTGCGCACGGCCGAGGTCGGCGGGGGCCGTCGACTGCTCGAGGTGCGCGATCGCCGCGCGGTACCGCGGCTCGGCGTCCGCGTCGTCGGCGAGCAGGGCGGCGCTCCGTTCGGCGAGCCCGCGGATCCAGGGGGTGCCGCTCTCTGCCGCGAACACGTCGAGCCGGGCCGCCGCTGCGCGCACGTCGTCGGTCCGGCCGCACCGGATTCCCGCCTCCACGAAGTCGGGAAGCTGCTGGTACGTCACCTGCAGGAAGTCGCGCGCGATCAGCGGCTCGAACCGGTGGAAGGCGTCGCGGTAGTGCCCGTCGGCGATCTCGCGGATGCCGAGCCCGGTCATGGCGATGGTCCATGCACCGGCGAATCCCGTCGCGAGGATGCCCTCGGCGACCTGCTCGACGAGTCCGGTCGGCGCGCCCGTCCAGGCGAGGTAGGAGGCGTTCACGACCTGCTCGGCGTCGTACCCGATCGCCCGGCGGAGCTCCCGCACCTCCTCGACGTACCGGCCGGATGCCGCGGGGTCGCCCCGCACGAGTTCGACGAGGCTGAGCAGCCACAGCATGGTGTCCACGGTGCGGAGCGCCCCGACCTCGCGCGCCGCGCCGAGTGCGCGCTCGAGGAGTTCGATGCACGTGCGCGCGTCCCACAGCGCCATGGTGAGCGCGACGCCGATGGATCCGAGCTCGGACAGCTGCGCGTCGTCCATGGCGCGGATGAGTTCGACCGCCTCGCGCATGAGCGGAACGGCGGTCTCGTACGGCTGGAGGATGTGCGCGGCGAGGGCGCGGAGCAGCACGGCCATCGGACCGTCGGCGACCCCGGCCGCGTCCTCCATGCGGCGCCCCAGCTCCGGGAGCGGGGCATCGCGGACCGCCCACTCGGCCGTGAGCTCCCCCTCGAAGGCGCGGAGCAGGGAACGCTGCTCGAACTCCGGGGCGAGGCCGTGGACGAGGTCCGCCACCCGCAGCATCGTCGCTGCGCCGTCGACGATGCCGTCGTGGTCGGCGACGAAGAGGGCGAGCAGCGACCGGAGCGTGAGTACGCGACCGAGCGAGATCGGGTCGAGCCGGTCCTCGTCGAGGCGACCCAGGAGCTCGAGCGCGAGCTGCGCGGCACCGGCGACCGAGGCGGCCTCGGCGGCGGCGAGGAGCCGGGCGTCGCGCGCGGGTCCCGGCGGGGTGAGGTCGGCGGCCCTGACCAGCAGCCGGGCGCGCGACGCCGTGCCGCCGCGCCCGCCGGCGCTGTCCGCGACGGCCTCCATGCGGGCCGCGATCCGCTCGTCGGTGCCGACGGCAGCCGCGGCGGCGTGCCAGACCGCGATGTCGGCGCGGCCGAGCTGCTCCGCGACGGCGCCGAGCGCCTCGTGCGCGCGACGCCGATCCGCGTCGGAGACGCCGTTGTACACGGCGGCCCTCACGAGCGGATGCCGGAACGCGACGCGTCCGCGCAGTGACACGAGCTGCGCGTGCTCGGCCGGCTCCGCGGCATCCGCCGACAGGCCCAAGCGGCCCGCGGCCGCGTCGATCAGGGCCCGGTCGCCCGTGGACTCGGCCGCGGCGACGAGCAGCCAGAGCCGGGTGTCCTGCGGGATCGCCGCGAAGCGGCGCAGGTAGTGGGCCTCGAGCCGCTCGCCGACCGGCGTGGGCGTCGGCGCGAGCGAGGACGCCGTCAGCTCGCTCGCGGTGAGGTCGTGCGCGAGGTCGATGAGCGCGAGCGGGTTGCCGCCGGTCTCCTCCGCGATCCGCCGCGCGACGTACGGGTCGATCGCCTCGTCCGCCGCGCGTCCGAGCAGGCGCACGGCGTCGAGCGGGTCGAGCCCGGCGAGCTCGAGCACCTCGACGCCGGCGACGGCGGCCGGCGGGAGGGCGTCCGCTCGCCCGGCGAGCAGCAGGGCGACCCGCTCGGCCTGCAGCCGACGGCCGACGAACGCGAGCACCTCGAGCGACTCGGCGTCGAGCAGGTGGGCGTCGTCGACGACGCAGAGCACCGGCACGGCCTCCCCCGCCGACGCGAGGACCGACAGCGCGCCGAGGCCCACGAGGTAGCGGTCGGGCGGGTCGCCGCGATCGAGCCCCGCCGCGATGCGGAGCGCCGCAGCCTGGCGCGGCGGCAGCGCGGCGACGAGGTCGGAGAACGGCGCTCCGAGTCGCTGGAGCGCCGCGTACGGCATCGCCGACTCGGCCTCGAACCCGTCGGCGCGCACCACGCGCAGCCCGTGCGCGGTCCGGACCGCCTCGCCGAGCAGGGTGCTCTTGCCGATGCCCGGCTCGCCGCGGATGAGCAGCGCCCCGCCTCGCCCGTTGCGCGCGCGGCCGAGCAGCGCTGCCAGGCGTTCGAGCTCGGGCGCGCGTCCGAGGAGCGGCGGGGGTGCGGCGTCGATGCGGAAACCGTATCCCGCCCGCCGCTGCGGCGTCTACGTCGGGTTTCGGCAGCGGATCGGGCGCACACCGAGGCGCCCGTCGACGACGGCTGCCCTCGAAACATCGCACATGCCGCCTGCGCATCGCCATCCCCGACGTTCCGATGCAGGCGGCCGCCGACCATGCGCCGGCCGAAGCAGCAATCGACGACAGCTGCCCGTCGAAACGTCGCACATGGCGGGTGCGCGTCGCCATGTGCGACGTTTCGATTCGGCCCGCGGGCCGGGCGGCGGCGGCCCGCCGCCGGCGCCCGGCTCAGAGCGCCGCGCCCACGAGCGCCTCGCCGAGCGGCGTGCGCTGGTGCAGCATGCGCGACCCGTCCCGGCGACTGGCGACGAGCCCCGCGTCGCGCAGCACCGTGAGGTGGTGCGACGCGGTCGAGATCGCGAGGCCCGAGTCGGCCGCGACCTGCGACGTCGTCCGCGCCTCGTGCGCGTCGAGCAGGATGCCGGCCCTCGCGGGACTGAGCAGCGCGGCGAGGGCCTCGGCGAGCGCCGCGGCATCCGTCGCCCAGTTCTCGGTGACGCCCTGCGCCGGGTAGAAGAGCGTCGGCTGCGCGGGCGGCTCGGTGAGCACCATGCACCGCCCGCCGCCGAGCACCGACGGCACGAGCACGATGCCCGAGCCCCGGCAGTCGAGCACCTCGCCGTGCTGGGTGAGCTCGACCCGCAGCGCGCCGTCGTGCCATTCGACCGTGTGGTGCAGGCCGGCCGCCATGGCCGCGATGCCGTCGGTCGCGATGCGGCGCGCGCGCACGGCGATGTCGGCCCGCAGGATGCGCTCGAGCTGCGGCCACACGGGCTCGACGAGCGCGGCCCACAGCTCGAGCCACGCATCGGCGATCATCGCCCGGGCGCGCGGGAGGTCGTCGAGCATGCGCAGCACGGCCTGCTGCCGGGCACCCGTGGACCGCACCACGACCTTGCCGAGGTCGACGCGCATGAGCTCGTCGGGCACCTCGCGCAGGCGCGCCGCCTCGTCGGCGGGCTCGAGGTCCCAGGTCGGCGTGGTCGTGAAGAAGTCGGGGAAGTAGCCCGACTCGCGCACCAGCACCGCGAACAGCTCGAACGCCTCGCGCGGCACGCGGTCGCGCACGCTCCGCAGCCAGCCCCACTGCAGCGGATGCTCCGCCGGACGCTGCAGCACGCGGACCGCGTGGCACACCTCGTGTCCCGGCGACACTCCGAAGCGGATCGCCGACACGTCTCCCGGCGCGAGCCGGAAGTCCACGTAGCGCCGCTCGACGGTCACCCCGTCACTGTGCCACAGCCGGGGGTCGCGGCAGTAGGCCTGCCCTGGCGTCAGAAGGTCTGCGCCACGATCGCCTGCGCGATGGCCCCGGCGTGCTCGCCGTCGATCCAGTGGAGCGAATCACCGACGGCGAGCGCGGCGAGCGGCCGCACGCCGATGTCCCCCGTCTCCTGGACGTAGGCGGTCACGGCCTGTCCGTCGGGCACGTCCGCGGGCACGACGGCGACGAACGACCGGTCGGCGTCCGGTGCGGCGAACCGGTCGACCAGCCCGCCGAACCCGCGCGCGGTGCGGATGACGGTCGCCGGGTACCCGTCGACGACGATCGCGCACGTGAAGGTGCCGGCCCGCAACGCGACGGCCTCGTCGAAGGATGCCGCGGGCTCCTCGCGCTCGAAGGCGACGAGCTCCGCGCCCGGCGGGGCCTCGGCGGCGTCGAGGATGCCGGGTGCCGCGAGCCCGCCCCGGCACTCGGCCGCGGGGTCGCCGACCGCGACGAGCGGCGGTCCGAACCCGTCGGCGGGTGCCGCCGCGATCGTCGTGAACGCCGCGGCCGCCACCTCCGCGAGCCGCTCGACGACGGTCGAGCCGTCGACGCCCCGGTAGCGCCCGCCGGACGCCGTCAGCGCCGCGGCGCGCAGGTCGAGCTGCACCCAGTGCGCGCCGACGGGAGCGGAGAGCACCCAGCCGCTGTCGCCCGCGAGCAGTGCCGCCTCGACGTCGCCGATCGGCCTGGTCGGCGCCGCGCCGCCCTCGTGCCCCTGGGGCGGGACCCAGTCGGCCGCCGCGTCGGGCAGCACCGCGATGCGCAGGTAGGCCCAGTCGCTCGGGCTGTTGTACACCGGCATGCCGGCGCCGACGCGCCAGGAGCACGACAGCCCGCCGACGCCTTCGAGCAGCACCGCCTCGAAGACCGCGTCGGGGTGCACGGCGACGACGGGTGCCACTGGTTCGGGCGCCGAGCCCTGCAGCGCCGCCGCGATGAGGCCGACGGGTGCGAGGTCGGCGCAGTCCAGTGCTCCGGATGCCGCGGGCACGACGCTCGGGTCCGGTGACGTCGTCGCGGGCGTCGAGACCGGGTCGGCGCCGGTCGCGGCGCAGCCCGCGAGGACGACGGTGAGGAGGAGTGCCGCGGCGGCCCGGGCGGCGGCGTTCGATCGCATGGCCTGAACCTAGCCCTCGCCGCCTCGCGCCGTCGGGGAATCTCCACCGGGCCCCAGCGCATGTTTCGACGTCGGTCGAAACAGTTCCGGCACTGGCGCCGCCGGCGGGACCCTTGCACCAGTCACCGCACCCGCCGCGAACGTCCCGACGACGCGAGCCGCGGCATCCGTCATCACCGAACACGAATCGAGGCCATCATGAACCCCGCCGAGATCACTCTCGCGCCCACGCGGCCGGCACCGGAGGGCGACGTGGTCGTCCGGGCCGAGGCCCTGCGCATCGGCACCGGACGCACGCGCCGATTCGTCGGCCTCGACCACGGCGCCGGCATCTCGTACTTCTTCGTCGACAACGAGCCCGGCGAGGGGCCGGGCCTGCACTGGCATCCGTACGCGGAGACCTGGGTCGTGCTCGAGGGCACCGCCGAGATCACCATGGGGGAGCGTCGGCTGGTCGCCACGACCGGCGACACCGCGACGGTGCCCGCGGGCGTCTGGCACCGCTTCGAGAACGTCGGCGAGGGGCGACTGAAGGTGCTCTGCATCCACGCCTCGGCCGTCATCGTGCAGACCTGGGCCGACGAGGACTGAGCCCCGCACCGCCGCCACCATCCAGCGAACCATCCACCGAACCATCCACCGTCCACCCTCCACGAAGGAGCACCGCCATGTCGTTCCAGGCCTACCTCGACAACATCGAGGCCAAGACCGGGCTCACGCCCCGCCAGTTCGTCGCACTCGCCGAGGAGCGGGGCTTCGGCCCCGGCACCAAGGCGGCGCCCATCGTGCAGTGGCTCGCCGAGGACTACGACCTCGGCCGCGGCCACGCGATGGCGCTCGTCCACGTCATCACCAAGGGACCGCAGATCAGCGCGAAGCACGTCGACAGCGGCGGCACGCACAGCGACCCGACCGACGAGCTCTGGCTCGACGGAGCGGCGACGAATCCGCATCGCTGAGCGGCGCCGCGCCGCGGCGGCGGGGTCGGATCGACGGCCCCGCACGCCGCGGCCACGGCCCCCGTTCGGGTGGTGCCGATACGCTGGCGAGGCACCCCGCTCGGATGGTCCGCGCGGGAACGCGCTGGAGTCGCCCCGTGACGCAGACCGACCCGAACACCCGGACCGAGCCCGACACGCAGGCCGATCGCAGTCCGCAGCCCGGGCGCGACAGGCAGCCCGACCCGAACACCCTCGCCGGCGACGCGGAGGCGGCCGAGCAGACCCCTCCGGGCGGCGCGGCGCCCGCCGGCGAGCCGATCGCGTTCGCCACGCCGCTCGGCGAGTTCCCGGCGCTGCGCGGCGACGGCGTCGTGCGCGTGCGCAACCTCCGGTACGCGACGGCAGGACGGTTCGAGGCGCCCGTGCCGGCCGAGCTGCGCGCCGACGAGGCATCCGCTCGCCGCTCGCAGCGCATCGCCTGCCCGCAGCCCCTGAGCCCGAGCGACGAGCTGCTCGGACGGCCGCTCCGGGGCGTCGAGTTCGACGAGGACTGCCTGCGGCTCTCGATCACGCTGCCCGACGGCGCGCCGGACGAGCCGATGCCGGTGCTGGTCTGGGTGCACGGCGGATCGCACGTGTCGGGCGCCGGCGACCTCGCCGGGTACGACCCCGCGGCCATCGTCCGCGAGCAGCGCGTCGTGGTCGTCGCCGTGACCTCGCGTGTCGGCGTCCTCGGGTACCCGACGGACGACCGGCACCCCGCGAACCTCGGCCTGCTCGACCTCATCGCCGCGTTCCGGTGGGTGGGCGAGCACATCGCCGCGTTCGGCGGCGACCCCGAGCGCATCACGGCCGTCGGGCAGTCCTCCGGCGCCGACGCGCTCGCGCACCTCATCGCCGCCGACGACGCCCGCGGGCTGTTCCGTCGCGTGATCCTGCAGAGCGCGCCGTTCGGCATCCGCGATGGGCGTGCCGAGATGCAGCGACGGATGGCGGAGGCCGCGGGCCCCCTCGACCGCGAGGCGTCCCTCGAGGCCCTGTTCGAGGCCCAGTCGCGGGCGAAGTCCGCGGCGGCCGGCTCCGGCCTCCGCTCGGCGATGCCGTTCGGGCCGCGCGCCGGCGCGGCACCGCTGCCCGCCGAGGATGAGGTCGAGGCGGCGTGGCGCGAGCACGCCGCCGGGCTCGACGTGCTCGTCACCCGGAACCGCGACGAGACGGCGTTCTTCTTCGAGGTCGACGCGAAGCTCGCGGCGCTCGCGGGCAAGCCGGTCGTCGGTCCGCTGCTGCGCCGGCTGCTCGTGGCGCGCACGACGAACGCCGTCTACCGCGCGGGCGCACGCCGGTTCGCGCGCATCGTCGCCGACGGCGGCGCCGAGGTGCGCGTCGCCGAGTTCGACGGGCACCCCGACGGCAGCCCCCTCGGCTCCGCGCACGCGATCGAGCTCGCACTGCTCTTCCCGGCGACCGAGGCGTGGGAGGGCGCGCCGCTGCTCGCGCCGGACGGGGCTCGCGACCTCGTCGCCGCGGGTGCCGCGCTGCGCGCCGCCTGGGCCGGGTTCGCACGCACCGGGACCTTCCCGTCGGGCTACGTGCCCACCGGACACGGCTGGACCGGCAGCCTGATCGCGCGGCGGCCGTGAGCGGCGGCAACGCGCCGGTCGACGAGGCCGCCGCCACGGTCCTCTGGGAGGAGTACCGGGCGGCGCGCCCCGATCGTGCGCTCGACACCGAGCCGCCGAGCGTCGAGGTGTTCGGCGATCACCCGGCGCTGACCGATGAACTGCTCGCGCTCGTGCTCGACGGGACCAAGCGGGCCACCGCCTCGCTCGTCGCCGAGTTCCGGGACGAGGGCCAGCCGCTCCCGCGCGTCGGCAGCCACTGGATCGCGTGCGACTCGGCCGGTCGGGCGCGAGCGATCCTCCGCAGCACCGAGTTGCGCATCGGGGCGTTCTCGAGCGTCGACGCCGCGTTCGCGCACGACGAGGGCGAGGACGACCGCACCCTCGGCTCGTGGGTCGACAACCACCGGCGCTACTGGCAGCGGGTCTGCCCGACCATCGGGATCGAGTGGAGCGACGATCTCGACGTCGTGTTCGAGCGGTTCGAGGTGGCCTGGCCGCCGGAGGTCGCGGACGACTGACCCGCCGGCCCCTTGTCGCTGTCGGTGGCATGGTCGAGCATGTGGGCATGCGCGATGACGTCATCTCCTGGCTGCTCGACGGCGATCCCGGTGTCCGCTGGCAGGTCCTGCGCGACCTGCAGGACGCGCCCGACGACCTCGTCGCGTCCGAACGCGGGCGCGTCGCGACCGAGGGGTGGGGTGCGCGGCTCCTCGCCGAGCAGGCCGACGACGGCTACTGGGGCGGGCAGACCTACGGCACGCGGCGCGAACGCGACTCCGTCATGTGGACCCTGCAGATCCTGCGCGACTTCGGGGCACCGCCCGAGGCCGACCCGGTGCGCGCCGCGATCGACCGCGTCGTCGCCGGGGTGGTCTGGGCGGAGTTCGACGACCTGCCCTACTTCAGCGGCGAGGTCGAGGAGTGCGTGAACGGGGGCGTCCTCGCGAACGCCGCCTACTTCGGCGTGCTCGGCGAGGGCAGCGACCGGATCATCGCCCGACTGCTCGATGAGATCCTCCCCGACGGCGGATGGAACTGCGAGCCGGCCGACGAGTCGCAGCGCTCGTCGTTCGACTCGACCCTGTGCGTGATCGAGGGGCTGCTCGCCTACGAGCGGGCGACCGGGTCGACGGATGCCGCGCTGACCACGGCCCGCCGGGGCGGCGAGGAGTACCTGCTCGAGCGCAGCCTCTTCCGCCGCAAGTCGACGGGCGAGCTCGTGAAGCCCCGGTACACGAACTTCGCCTTCCCGACGTACTGGTTCTACGACGTGCTGCGCGCACTCGACCACTTCCGCAGGGCCGGCGGGCACCCCGACGCGCGCCTGCGGCCCGCGCTCGACCTCGTGCTCGAGCAGCGCCGCGACGACGGCCGCTGGGCGGCCGGCTCGCCCTGGCCCGGCCACCGGCGCTACGAGGTCGACGCACCCGAGGGCGAGCCGAGCCCGTGGAACACGCTGCGCGCGATGCGCGTGCTGCGCTGGGCCGACCCCGCCGCGATCGGCTGACGATGCCGATCGAGGTGCGCGCGGCATCCGTCTTCGACGACGTCGCGGCGGTGCTCGGCCCGAAGCGGCCCGACGCGAACGTGTGCTGGTGCCTGAGCTACCGGCTCACCTCGTCGAAGGAGAACCGGTCCATCACCGGGCCGGCGCGCGGCGAGCGGGTGCGCGAGCTCTGCGCGCTCGACCCGGCGCCCGGCGTGATCGCCTACGACGGCGACGAGCCCGTCGGATGGGCGGCGATCCATCCCCGCGCCGACACGGCCTTCGCGACGAACCGGCGCATTCCGCACCTCGACGACCTCGACGTGTGGTCGTTGTGGTGCGTGCGCGTGCGGCCGGGGCACCGGGGCCGGGGCGTCGCTCACCAGCTCATCGGCGGCGCGGTGGAGTTCGCCCGCGACCACGGCGCCCCGATGGTCGAGGCCTACCCGGTCGACAACCGCGGCGAGAAGGTCGACCTCACGATGGCCTACGTCGGCACGCGCGCCGCGTTCGAGCGGGCGGGCTTCGCGAAGGCCGCCGACACGACGAGCGTGCTGAACGGATTCCCGCGCGTGCTCATGCGGCTCGACCTGCGCTGAGCCGAACCGTCCCCGTCGTCTCGCGTGGCGCGTTGCGGGATCACGGCAACCCGGTTAGGCATGTGACGTGACCCACGACGACGCGACCTGGCCCGACCGCACGCGACTGCCCATCCGTCCGCACCAGCAGGTCGGACGCATCGACCGCACGGTCGCCGGATCCGACCCCATCGAGTGGCCGCGCGAGGTCGCCGCGCCCGCGGGCGCCCCGAACATCCTGCTCGTGATGACCGACGACGTCGGCTTCGGCGCCAGCGAGGTGTTCGGCGGTCCGATCCCGACGCCGACCTATGCCCGGCTCGCCGAGGGAGGGTTGCGCTACAACCGCTTCCACACCACCGCGCTCTGCTCGCCCTCGCGCGCCGCGTTGCTCACCGGACGCAACCACCACGTCGCGTCGACGGGGATCATCATGGAGTTCTCGACGCCGTTCCCGGGCTACCACTCGATCGTGTCGAAGGGCGTCGGCACGATCGGCGAGATCCTCACCTCGAACGGGTACGGCACCGCGTGGTTCGGCAAGAACCACAACGTGCCCGACTGGCTGACGACGCCCGCCGGCCCGTTCACGCTCTGGCCCACGGGACTCGGCTTCGAGTACTTCTACGGGTTCCTCGGCGCCGACGCGCACCAGTTCCGTCCGGCGGTCTTCGAGGGCACCATCCCCATCGACCCGTACCTCGGCCGCGAGGACGACTACCACCTCGACGCCGACCTCGCCGACAAGGCGATTTCGTGGATCCGTCGGCAGAAGGCGATCTCGCCCGACAAGCCGTTCTTCGCGTACTACACGCCCGGCACCGCCCACGCCCCGCACCACGCGCCGAAGGAGTGGATCGAGAGGTTCCGCGGCGCATTCGACCACGGCTGGGACGAGCAGCGCGTGCGCACCTTCGAGCGCCAGCGCGAGCTCGGCGTCATCCCCGCCGACGCGGTGCTCAACCCGACGCCCGACCACTACCGGCGCTGGGACGACCTGAGCGAGGACATGCGGCGCGTCTGCGCCCGCGAGATGGAGTGCTACGCCGCGGCGCTGGCACACTGCGACCACCAGATCGGGCGGGTCGTCGACGCCATCGAGGAGCTCGGCGAACTCGAGAACACGCTCGTGATCTACATCCAGGGCGACAACGGGTCGAGCGCCGAGGACCCGACCGGGCACGGCATGACGAGCGAGATCGCGACGCTCGTCAACGGCGTCGTGGACCGCGAGGACTACATGGCCGAGCACATCGACGAGTTCGGCGGCCGCTGGTTCCAGAACCACTTCTCGCACGGGTGGGCGCACGCGATGAACTCGCCGTACCAGTGGGACAAGAAGATCGCGAGCCACCTCGGCGGCAGCCGGACGTCGATGGTCGTGTCGTGGCCGAAGCGCATCGCCGATGCCGGCGGTCTCCGCAGCCAGTTCGCGCACATCACCGACGTGGTGCCGACGATCCTCGAGGCGACCGGCATCCCGATGCCCGACACGATCGACGGCATCGACCAGGTTCCGTTGAACGGCGCGAGCCTCGCCCCGTCGTTCGACGACGCCGACGCACCCGAGCACCACACCACCCAGTACTTCGAGGTGATCGCGAACCAGGGCATCTACCACGACGGGTGGATGGCGAACACGGCGCCGAAGCGCCTGCCCTGGGTGGGCATGGGCGAGTCGACCGCCGATCCGTTCGACGAGTACGAGTGGGAGCTCTACCACCTCGATGCGGACTTCACGCAGTCGCGCAACCTCGCCGCGGAGCATCCGGACAAGCTCGAGGAGCTCAGGGGGATCTTCCTCGACGAGGCGCGTCGCAACCAGGTGCTGCCGCTCGACGACCGGTACATCGAACGGGTCCGCCCCGAGAACCGGCCGCAGCACAACGCGGGCCGCACCACGTTCACCTACTACCCGGGCACGACGCGCATCACCGAGGGCATGGCGCCCGACACGAAGAACACGTCGTACCGCATCACCGCGACGTTCGGGGTGCCCGACGGCATCGGGCGCGACGGCGCCGACGGCATGCTCATCACGCACGGCGGATGGTTCGGCGGGTACGCGCTCTACCTGCTCGACGGTCGTCCGACGTTCGCCTACGCGCGATCGCACTACCCCGAGCACAAGTACGTGGTCGCCGCCCCTGACCGGGTCGGGCCGGGCGAGCACGAACTCGTGCTCGACTTCGCGTACGACGGCGGTGCGCCCGGCAGCGGCGGAACGGCGGTGCTGTCCCTCGACGGCGTGGAGGTCGCGCGCGGGCGCGTCGACGAGACCGTGCCCGTGCGCTACTCGGCCGACGAGACGCTCGACATCGGCGAGGACTCGGGCACGCCGGTCGTCCGTGACTACGACGTGCCGTTCCGGTTCCGGGGCGACCTGCACCGGGTGGTGGTCGAACTCGCGCCCGAGGCGTGACCGCGCGACCGGCGTGCGCCACCGCCGCGCGCGCGGCATGATCGACGCATGCCTCATGCAGCGCCCGAGATCCCCGTCGCCCTCGCCGTCGACATCGGCGGCACGAAGGTCGATGCGGCCCTGGTCGACGCCGAGGGTCGCATCGTGCCCGGCAGCCGCCACCGCGCGCCGACCGGTGCCGCGCAGACCCCCGAGACGTTCGCCCTCGCGATCGCCTCGGTGTGCGAGCGGGCGACGGATGCCGCGGGGTCGGAGCACCGCCTCGTCGGCGTCGGCATCGGCACGGCCGGCCCGCTCCTCGGCGACGGCACGCACGTCTCGCCGCTCAACATGCCCGGCATCCGCGACCTGCCGCTCGTGCCGACGGTCGAGCGGTTCGCGGGCACCGCGCCGGTCCACGTGGCGCTCGACGGCACCTGCATCGCGCTGGCCGAGGTGCGCTTCGGTGCCCTCCGCGGCGTGCGCAACGGCATCGCGATGGTCGTGTCGACGGGCATCGGCGGCGGGATCGTCGTCGACGGACGGGTGATCCGGGGCGACGCGGGCAACGCCGGGCACGTGGGCCAGTCGTGGGTGCGGCGCCCCGCGCCCGATGATCCCGTCGCGGCGACCGTCGAGGCCGTCGCCTCGGGGCCGGCCACCGTTCGGTGGGCCAACGCGCACGGCTGGACCGGCGCCGACGGGCTCGCCCTCGCGGCGGACTATCGCGCGGGCGATCCCGTCGCCGTCCGGGCCGTGCGCCGGTCGGCGGATGCGGTCGGCCAGGCGATCGCGTCGTTCGGCGCCCTGCTCGACGTGACGACCGTCGCGATCGGCGGCGGCTTCTCGCGGGCCGCCGAGGACTACCTCGCGCTGGTCGAAGCGGCGGCGCACCGCACCGCCGTGCTGCCCGCGGCGCGCGAGGTGCGCGTGGTCCCGGCCGAGCTCGGCGACGACGCGCCGCTCGTCGGGGCTGCGCTGCTCGCGTTCGGCGGCTGAGCCGGCGCCGCCGCCGACATCCGGTCAGCCGACCTCGAACCTCGCCGGCCCGCCGTCCGCGGCGAGCGCGGCCTCGATCCGCCGCCGGTGCTCCTCGTTCACCTCGCCGAGCTCGGCCGGGTCGTGCCATCGGAGGTCGGTCATCTCGCCGTCGGCGGGGTGGGGCTCGCCCTCGACCCAGCTGCAGCGGAACGTGAGGTCGAGGTAGTCCGCCCGGTCGCCGTTGCCGTAGACCACTCGGGGCACCTGGTGGACCCAGGCGAGCCGGTCGACGCGGATCCGCACGCCGGCCTCCTCGAGCGCCTCCCGCGCAGCGGCGACCGCGGGCTCCTCGCCGGGATCGACGATGCCCGTGATCGGGGTGAGGGCACCGGTGTCCGACCGGCGGCCCAGGAGCACGCCGCCCTCGCGGAGGATGACCGCGGTCACGCCGACGAGCGGCAGGGGCGCGGTCCCGACGTGACGGCGGAGTTCGAGGACGAAGTCGGGGGTGGGCATGCGGCCACGCTACCCCCGCTCGTCGCGCCAGGACCGCCGCTCGTCGCACTGGGGCTACCACTCGACGCCGGAGATGCGCTATGGTCGGTTTTCCAACCGAACGATCGGTCGGGAAAACCCGCAACGGCGCACCACCCCCGCGCCGACCCCCGTTTCAACCCTGCACAGAACAACGGAGTTCGCATGTCCTCAACCGTCCAGGAGAGCCAGCGCACCGGGCGCATGTCCCGAGAGGAGCGCAAGGTCCTCGCCGGCACCCTCGTCGGCACCTCGATCGAGTGGTACGACTTCTTCATCTACGCCCAGGCCGCCGGCCTGGTGCTCGCGCCGCTCTTCCTCGCCCCGCTCGCCGAGGCGAACGCGACGCTCGCGCAGGTGCTCGCCTTCGCGACGATCGGCATCTCGTTCCTGTTCCGCCCGCTCGGCGCGATCGTCGCCGGCTGGCTCGGCGACAAGCTCGGCCGCAAGAAGATGCTGGTCTTCACGCTCATCCTGATGGGCCTCTCGACCTCGCTGATCGGCTTCCTGCCGACCTATGCCGCGATCGGCATCATGGCCCCGATCCTGCTGATCCTGCTCCGCATCCTCCAGGGCTTCTCGGCCGGCGGCGAGTGGGGCGGCGCGGCACTGATGTCGGTCGAGCACGCCCCGAAGGGCAAGCGGGGCTTCTTCGGCGCCTTCCCGCAGATCGGCGTGCCCGTCGGCATGATCCTCGCGACCTTCACCCTCTGGGTCATCACCTCCTCGATGTCGCCCGAGGCGTTCATGGAGTGGGGTTGGCGCATCCCGTTCATGCTCTCGATCGTCCTGATCGTCGTGGGCTACCTGATCCGCCGCGCCGTCGAGGAGAGCCCGGTCTTCCAGGAGCTCCAGGAGCGCAAGCAGGAGTCCTCGGCGCCGCTGAAGGAGCTGTTCCGCACCAACACGAAGAACGTCATCCTCACCGCGGTGATCTTCATCGCGAACAACGCCGCGGGCTACCTGCTCATCGCGTTCTTCGCGACCTACGCGGTGAAGTCGCTCGGCATGGACCGTCCCACCGTGCTCCTCGCGACCACCTTCGCCTCGTTCGGATGGCTCGTCTTCACACTCTGGGGCGGTCGCCTGTCCGACCGACTGGGCCGCATCCGCACGTTCCAGATCGGGTACGTGTTCCTGGCGCTCTGGGCGATCCCGATGTGGTTCCTCATCGACACCGCGAACATCGTCTGGTACTTCGTCGCGCTGTTCCTGATGACCTTCGGCCTCGGCCTCTCGTACGGCCCGCAGGCCGCGCTGTACTCCGAGATGTTCCCGGCGAAGATCCGCTACTCGGGCGTCTCGATCGGGTACGCGCTCGGCGCGATCCTCGGCGGCGCGTTCGCCCCGATGATCGCCGAGGCACTGCTCGGTGCGACGGGCATGTCGTGGACCATCGGCCTCTACATCGCGATCGCCGCGGTCATCTCGCTCGTCGGCGTCTCGCTCGTGAAGGAGACCAAGGACGTCGACCTGAGCGTCTGAACGTCCTGACGACGACGAGGGGCGGATGCCGCGTGGCATCCGCCCCTCGTCGCATGCGCGCCGGCGCGCGCTCGTTCAGTGCCCGGCGCCGAGGTTGCCGGCCAGTCGCCCGTGGAGCGTCGTGCTCGCCTCGTTCATGCCGACGATGACGGCGCGCTTGCCGTGCCGCTCGTACTTCGTCGTGATGGAGTCGAGCGCGGCGACCGTCGATGCGTCCCACACGTGCGACCGGGACATGTCGATCACGACCCGATCGGGGTCGTCCGCGTACTCGAAGAGGGTCGTCAGGTCGTTGGAGGAGGCGAAGAACAGCTCGCCGTCGACCACGTAGTACGCGGTCGGCACCGGGTCGTCGAGCGCGACCGTGCGCTCGACGTTCGCGAAGTGGGCTACCCGGCGGGCGAAGGCGATCATCGCCACGACGACGCCGACGATCACGCCGATCGCGAGGTTGTGCGTGACGACCACCACGGCGACGGTCGCGACCATGACGGCGGTCTCGCTCTTCGGCATCCGCTTCAGGGTCGACCAGCGGATCGAGTGCCAGTCGAAGGTCGCGACCGACACCATGATCATCACCGCGACCAGGGCAGCCATCGGGATGATGGCGACCACATCGCCGAGCACCACGACCAGGATGAGCAGGAAGACGCCCGCGAGGAACGTGGAGATTCGGGTGCGCGCGCCGGACGCCTTCACGTTGATCATCGTCTGGCCGATCATCGCGCAGCCGCCCATGCCGCCGAACAGGCCGGAGAGCACGTTCGCGGCGCCCTGGCCGAGGGCCTCGCGGGTCTTGCGGGAGTGGGTGTCGGTGACCTCGTCGACGAGCTTCGCGGTCATCAGCGACTCGAGGAGCCCGACGAGGGCCATCGCGAGCGCATACGGCGCGATGATCGCGAACGTCTCCCACGTGAGCGGCACGTTCGGGATGAACAGCTCGGGCAGGCTCTCGGGCAGCTCGCCCTCGTCGCCCACGGTCGGCACGTCGATCGCGCCGGCCACGACCACGACCGTGATCAGCACGATGGCGACGAGCGGCGCCGGGACGACCTTCGTCAGCCGCGGCATGGACACCATGATCACGATCCCCGCGGCGACCAGCGGGTACACGAGCCACGGGACGCCGATGAGGTGCGGGACCTGCGCCGAGAAGATCAGGATCGCGAGCGCGTTGACGAAGCCGATCATCACGCTGCGCGGGATGAACCGCATGAGCTTCGCGACGCCGAGCACGCCCATCAGCACCTGGAGGATCCCGGCGAGGATGACGGTGGCGATGAAGTAGTCGATGCCGTGGTCGCGTGCGACGGGTGCGATGACGAGCGCCACCGCGCCGGTCGCGGCCGTGATCATGGCGGGGCGACCGCCGAGGAACGCGATCGAGACCGCCATCACGAACGACGAGAACAGTCCGTAGCGCGGGTCGACGCCGGCGAGGATCGAGAACGAGATCGCCTCGGGGATGAGCGCGAGGGCGACGACGAGGCCGGCGAGCACCTCTCGAGTGAGGATGCGCGGGGTGCGCAGTGCGGTCATGACGGACGGTTCGGGCCGGTAGCGCGAGGGCGCGTCGGCGCGCTGGAGGATCGCCATGGGTGCTCTCCGATGCGGGTTGGGGGCTCATGCGGCCGGGATGACGTCGGTGGAGCGCCCCGTTGCGCGACCCGGACACTCTACCTGCGGCGGGCTGAGCCGCCTCGGGATGCGGAAGCGGCCGGGACAGCCGGCGCGGCCCGAAGCGCCGACGCGCGGCCCGGAGAGCCGGTGACGCGTCCGACACGTCCGGGGGGCGCGTCAGCGCTCCGCGGCCGCCTCGGGCGGCGCCGAGACCGACGCCTCGAGCGACCGGATGAGGCTCCGCGAATCCCACGGACCGACGTGACGGCGGCCGTTGACGAAGAACGTCGGCGTCGAGTGCAGGTCCATGAGCTCGGCGTCGATCTGGTCGTCCTCGACGCGGCGCACCACGGCCGGCGACTGCAGGTCCTCGAGGAACCTCGGAACGTCGATCCCGATCTCGAGCGCGTAGCGGCAGAGGTCCTCGGTCTCGAGCGCGTCCTGGTGCTCGAAGAGCATGCGCGACATGTCGAGGAATCGGCCCTGGAGCGCCGCCGCCTCGTACGCCTGCGCAGCGAGCTTGGCGTGGGGGTGGACGCCTTCCAGCGGCAGGTGCCGCCACACCCAGCACACGTCGTCGCCGAAGCGCCGGATCACCTGGTCGACCGACCCCGTGGCACGGCTGCAGAACGGGCACTCGAAGTCGCCGTACTCGACGATCTGGTAGGGCGCGTCGGGCCGACCGCGGTAATGGTCCCGCGAGGGATCGAACGGCCGCGCGAGCACCTTGCCGACCGCCTGCGGCGGGTTCAGGCGATCGGCGATGGCGAAGATCGCCCAGCCCAGTCCGAAGCCGACGAGCGAGGCGGTCAGCACGCCCACGCGCGCATGGTCCTGGGTGTCGGCATCGGCGATGGCGATGCCGACGATGAACAGCGAGATGGTGAACCCGATGCCCGAGAGGGCGGCGCCGCCCGCGATGCGCGGCATGCCGAGCCCGGGCGCGAGTCGGCCGATCCCCGTCGCGCGCACGATCGCGGTCGCGGCGGTGATGCCGACGAACTTGCCGACGACCAGGCCGGCGATGATCGCCCAGGTGAGCGGCGACGTGAAGGCGGCGCCGAGCGTCTCGGCGTCGAGGTGCACGCCGGCGTTCGCGAGGGCGAAGATCGGCAGCACGAGCAGGGCGATGTACGGACCCCACTCCGCCTGCAGCCGGTCGTTGATCGACACCGACTCCCGGAGGCTGCGGTTCACGGCCGCCGCGTACTGCGCGCTCGGCGATTCGCGGAAGGCGAGGGTGAGCTCCGCGGTGCGCTCCACGTCGACCCGCCGGGGCGAGAACACGGGGATGAGGAGGGCCACCGCGACGCCGGCGAGCGTGGGGTGGATGCCGGCCTGCGCGATCGCGATCCAGAGCCCGATACCCAGCACGGCGTACGCGAGCCCGCGACCGGCGTGCAGGTAGCGGACGAGCGCGATCGCGACCATCAGCACGGCGGCGATGGCGAGGGGCACCGGGTCGAGCCCCGTGTTGTAGAAGATGCCGATCGCGAGCAGCGCGCCGACGTCGTCCACGACGGCGAGCGTGAGGAGGAACGTCCGGAGCCGCGCGGGGAACGGCGGCCCGATGATGGCGAGCGCCCCGAGCAGGAACGCCGTGTCGGTCGAGATCACGACGCCCCACGCACCGACCTCGCCGGTCGGGAGGGCGATCACGACGAACAGCAGGGCCGGGATCACGAGGCCCGCCACGGCGGCGACGATCGGCACGATGGCCCGCGAGCGATCGGTGAGCTCGCCGATCGTGAACTCGCGCTTCACCTCGAGGCCGACGACGAAGAAGAAGAGCGTCATGAGCCCGTCGTTCACGACGTCGTGCAGCGTCGCGTGCAGCTGCCATCCGCCGAGGCCGACCTCGAGCTCCGTCTCCCAGAACGCCTCGTACGTCCAGCCCCACGGCGAGTTCGCCCAGAGGATCGCGAGCACCGTGCCCGCGAGCAGCAGCCCGGCCGCCGATCGGTCGCTCGACCCACGGCGCAGGCGCATCTTGCGGCGAGCGGCGCTCGTCGTGGTGTCGGGCGCGGTGGCTGGCGCACTCATGCGCCAATGCTAGGGGCGGATGCCGCGCACGCGGGAGCATTCGCCTGCATCGATCCGGCACCCCGTTCGGGGGCCGCACACGCCCGTCGGCGCGGCGTAGCCTGCACGGATGGACCCCCACGAGGACGACGGTCGCCTCGCCGCCGAGGCCGAGCGCGTCCGGGTGGCCGTGTACCGCGGGTTCGCGGCGGCCGGCGTCGCACCGTCGCGCGACGAGCTCGCGGCGGCGGCGGCGACGAATGCCGCGGGCGTCGATCGCGCGCTCGCGACGCTCGCCGCCGAGCGCCACGTGGTCCTCGACGACGCGGGCCGGATCGTGATGGCACACCCCTTCGCGAGCATCAACCTGGGCTTCTCGGTCATGGGCGAGCGCACGCTCTGGTGGGGCGGATGCGCATGGGACTCGTTCGCGATCCCGAACCTGCTGCCCGACGTCGACGAGGTCCTCGTCGCGACGACGTGCCCCGCCTGCGGCACGCCGCACGCGTGGGTCGTCGACGCCGAGGGTCCGCCCGCGGGCGACCAGGTCGCGCACTTCCTCGTGCCGACCGCCCGCATCTGGGACGACGTCGTGCACACGTGCGGCCACCAGCGGGTCTTCTGTGACGAACGCTGCGTCGACGACTGGCTGCGCGCGACCGGCAACGCGCGCGGGTCGGTGTTCGACCTCGCCACGCTGTGGCGGCTGGCGGCGCACTGGTACGACGGTCGACTGGGCTCGCCCTACGTGCGGCGAGAGCCCTCCGAGGCGCGCGCGTACTTCGCGGAGGTCGGCCTGACCGGCGCGTTCTGGGGGCTCGGGGCGGACGCGGCATCCGCTCGAACCGACGCACGCTGAGGGCGGAGCCTCGGCCGGGCGGACCCGACCGCCGCGTCACGTCGCCGTTCGATGCGGGGCGTACGATGCACCCTGTCATGACGAATCCAGTCCCGGCGTCCACGCCGCTGATGTCGCACAGGCAGATCCTCTTCGTGATCTTCGGCCTGATGGCGGGCATGTTCCTCTCGGCCCTCGACCAGACGGTCGTCGGCACCGCGATCCGCACCATCGGCGACGACCTCAACGGCCTCAGCCAGCAGGCGTGGGTGACGACGGCGTACCTGATCCTCTCCACGATCTCGACGCCCATCTACGGCAAGCTCTCCGACATCTTCGGACGGCGGCCGCTCTTCATCGCCGCGATCGTCATCTTCATGGTCGGGTCGCTCCTCGCGACGTTCTCGACGTCGATGCTCGAACTGGCGGCCTTCCGCGCCATCCAGGGCCTCGGCGCCGGCGGACTCATGTCGATGCCGCTCGCCATCATGGGCGACATGCTCGCGCCGCGCGAGCGCGCGAAGTACCAGGGCTACTTCCTCGCGGTGTTCGGCATCTCGAGCCTGATCGGCCCGCTCGTCGGCGGCCTGTTCGCGGGAGCCGAGGAGATCCTCGGCATCGCGGGCTGGCGGTGGGTGTTCCTCGTCAACGTGCCGATCGGGTTGGTGGCGCTCGGCATCGTGCTGCGCTTCCTGCACCTGCCGAAGCACGACCGCCCGGGCGTGCGGATCGACTGGTGGGGCGCTGCGACCGTCATCATCGGCCTCGTTCCGCTCCTCCTCGTCGCCGAGGAGGGCCGCGACTGGGGGTGGACCAGCCCGCTCGCGATCACCTGCTACGCGGTCGGCGTCGCCGGGCTCATCTCGTTCGTGCTCATCGAGCGCGCGATGGGCGACGACGCGCTCATCCCGCTGAAGCTCTTCCGCTCGAGCACGTTCTCGATGGCGACGGTCATCGGCGTGTTCGTCGGGTTCGGCATGTTCGGCGCGATGCTCACCATCCCGCTCTACCTGCAGCTCGTATTCGGCTCGACCCCGACCGAGAGCGGCTTCCAGATGCTGCCGATGATCCTGGGGCTCATGACCGCATCGATCCTCAGCGGCCAGATCATCGCTCGCACCGGTCACTACCGGATCTTCCCGATCATCGGCACGGCCATGCTGGCGGGCGGCTTCCTCGACCTCACGATGCTCGAGTACGACTCGTCGTACTGGGTCATGGCGGGCGCCATGCTCCTCATCGGCCTCGGGCTCGGGCAGCTCATGCAGACGCTCACGATCGCGAGCCAGAACTCGGTGGGCCTCCGCGACATGGGCGTCGCGACGAGCGCGTCGACGTTCTTCCGCCAGATCGGCGGCACCGCCGGCACGGCCGTGCTGCTCTCGCTGCTCTTCACGGTCATGCCCGCGAACGTCACGGGCTCGCTCTCCGACGAGGCGACGCTCTCCGACGCGCTCGACGCCGCCCTCGACCCGACGGTCGCGGAGGCGCCGGCGAACGAGGAGATCATGGCGACGATCTACACGCCGATCGTCGAGCCGATCGCGGCGAGCCTGCCGCCCCAGGTCGACCTCGCCGACGACGCCACGCGCGCGCAGGTCGTCGAACAGGCCCTCCCGACCGTGCAGCAGGCCTTCGACGAGGCGCAGTCGGGCGAGGGCGAGGATGCCTCGGTCGGCACCGGCGCGCTCGACGACACGTCGTTCCTGACGGGCGCCGACCCGCGCCTGACGAAGCCGTTCCTCGTCGGCTTCAACGAGTCGGCCGTACAGGTGTACTGGGTCGCCCTCGTCGTCGTCCTCATCGCGTTCGTGCTGTCGCTGTTCTTCCGGACGCCGCCGCTGCGCGCCAAGTCGGCGCTGCAGGAGGCGGCCGACGAGCGGGCGGCGGCGGATGCCGCGGGCGCGCGCACCGCCGGAGCCGCCGAGGAGGAGCGCGCCGACACCGGCGTGATCGCGACGCTCGCCGCGGAGGAGTTCGGGGCGATGGTCGAGCCCGGAGGCGACCCCAGCCTGCACCGCGGTCACGACCGACGCGGCTGAGCCCGTGCGCCGCCCGCGGTTCGGGGACGCGACGCCGACTCCGACGCGCGCGCGAGCCGAGCCAGGCGCGCCCTGGCGTTCTGCTCGCTCGGCGACATCCGCCCGAATCGCCGCACCCCGATCGCGAGCACCGCGCGCGTCAACGTGATCGCGGGCCACCACGGGCGTCGGAGCCCGAGCAGGGTGCGCTCGCGCGCCCCGAGCGAGGCCACGGCGCCGCCGAACAGGATCGGGTAGAGGCGGCCGACGACGCCCGGCAGTCCTGGCCGGCGGAGGAAGCGCACCGCCTCGGCCACCCGTTCGTCGGGCCGCGCCTCGGCGAGGAACGCGTCGAGTTCGGCGCGCAGCGCCGCGAGCGTGGTCGGCGGTTCGCGCACGCCCATGAGGCGGCCCGTCTCCGCCCACTCGCGCACGTACGCGTCGGGTCCGCCCGGGATCGGGCCGCCCCAGCGTTCGTGCGCGCCGATGAACGCCTCGGTGAACGCGTCGTGCACCCAGCGCAGCAGGTCCTCGTCGTTCGCGGCGTACGGCCGCACCTCGCCGCGCGCGTCGACGTAGGTACCGGTCACGCGCTCGTGCCGCCGCGACACCGACGCGCACGCCGCGGCCGCCGCCCGGCGGTCGCCGAACGTCGTCGTCGCCACCCACCGCACGGTGCCGTCGAGCCGGCCGAGCGGGTCCTCGCGGTACCGCGAGTGGTCGTGCACCCCCGCCATCGCGCCCGGGTGCAGCGTCTGCAGCAGCAGCGCCCGGATGCCGGCGACGAGCGTCGGCAGGGCGCCGTTCACCGCCCACACGGCGCTGCCCGGCCCGAAGTACCCCGCGTCCTCGCCGTCGGCGAGTGCACGCGTCCACGCCGGCGGCTCGTCGTCACGGCGCCGCAGCGGACTCCAGCGCGGACGCCCCGCCGCGGCGGCGTCGCGCCCGCGCCCTGCTCCGGTCATGCTTCGACGGTAGGCGCTCGCGCGGCCGGAGCACCTGCGGATCGCCTGCGAAAGGCCCTACTGTCGAAGGCACGGACCAAGAGATCGGCGGGCAGCGGAGGGAGCGGGATGACCGAGGGCCTGCTGCTGGTCGCGGGGCTCGTCGCCCTGGTCGGCGGGGCCGAGCTGCTGGTCCGCGGCGGCACGCGCCTGGCCGCGCGGCTCGGCGTCTCGCCCATGGTGATCGGGGTGACCGTCGTCTCGCTCGGCACCAGCGCTCCCGAGCTCGCGATCGGCATCGACGCCGCCCTGCAGGGCACCGGCTCGCTCGCGCTCGGCAACATCGTCGGCACGAACACGCTGAACGTGCTGTTCATCCTCGGCATCGCCGCGCTCATCCGCCCGCTCACGCTGCGCTCGCACGCGATCCGGCTCGACCTCCCGGCGATGGTCGTCGCCGCGGTGACGTTGCTCCTGCTCTGCGCCGACGGCTCCGTCAGCCGGTTCGACGGCGCACTCCTGGTGGTGCTCGGCGCGGTCTACACGGCACTCATCGTGCGCGCGGCGCATCGCGAGGGGCTCGCGGCGCGTGCTGAGTTCGCACGCGAGTTCGGCGAGCCCCGCGCCCGCGTCGCCGCGTCGCGCACCCGCGCCGTCCGCGACGCCGTGCAACTGGCCGTCGGCATCGGCATCGTCGTCCTCGGCGCCGACTGGCTCGTCGACGGCGCGGTGGCGCTCGCGACGGGGTTCGGCATCCCGGTCTCGGTCATCGGGCTCACCGTCGTCGCGGTCGGCACCTCGTCGCCGGAGCTCGTCACGGCGATCGTCGCGACGATTCGCCGGGAGCGCGACATCGCCGTCGGGAACCTGCTCGGCAGCAGCGTCTTCAACATCCTGTTCATCTTCGGCATCACGAGCCTCATCCCGTCCGACGGCATTCCGGTCGACCAGGGCATCCTCACGGTCGACCTGCCGGTCATGGTCGCCGCGACGCTCGCGTGCATCCCGGTCTTCCTCACCGGCCGCCGCATGCAGCGCATCGAGGGCGGCGCGTTCGTCCTCGCCTACCTCGTGTACCTGACCAGCCTGCTGGTGCTCCGGGCCTGATCGGTCACGGCCTGATCGGTCACGGCCTGATCGGTCACGGTGCGGTCACGACCTCCTGCGAGTCAGCCGAGCGGATGACGCGGCGCCGGCGGCCGGCGTCTAGCGTGCGAGGCATGGCACGAAGCACCGGTCGAGTCCTCGCGGCGGACGGGGGCGCGCCGACGCCCGGGCCTCCGCCCGGCCACGGCCGCCCGGGACTCGGGGGCGCGCCGCCGGACCCTCGCCCGGCGGCGGCGGCGGCGGCGACGGCGGCCCTGGCCCGCGCCCCGCGGCATCCGTGGTTCTCCGCCGCCCGACGGATCCTGCTCCTCACCACGGTGGCGTTCGTGCTCGGCGGGCTCACCTCGTGGGGGCAGCTGCTCCTTCCGCCCGAGACCGCCTCGCTGGCGAACTCGGCCGGCGGCTGGACGATCCCGACCGCGATCCTCGTGCTGCTTCTCGCACGCGGGTACCCGGAGGCCGCGATCGCGGGCGGTGCGGGCTTCGTCGCGCTGACGCTCGGCTACGCCGTGGCATCCGGATGGCGCGGCTTCGCGTTCGACCCGACGACCTGGGCGATCATCGGGGCGTTCACCGGCCCCGTCATCGGCTGCGCGGCGCACGCCCTGCGGCGCCGGGGCATGCAGCTCGCGCTGGGCGCGTCGGTGCTGGCCGGCGTGCTCGTCGGCGAGGGCGTCTACGGCCTCACGGTCGTCGCCGACACCACGAGCCCGGTGTGGTGGTGGATCGAGATCGGGACCGGCGCGAGCGTGCTCGTGGCGAGTGCGCTGCGCGTGCGGCCGTGGGGACTGGCGCTCGTGGCGCTCACGGGCACGGTGCTCGTCGCCGGCCTGTTCTGGTCGGCGTTCGTGCTGCTGCCGATCCTCGTGTTCTGAGCGTGGACTCAGGCCGAGAGGGCGGGGTCCGACAGGAACGCGATCGCCGCGCGCCGGAACTCGCGCGACCCGGGCGCGTTGAAGTGGTGCCGGCCGGGGATCTCGGCGAACGATCCGCTCGGCGTCGCCGCGGCGAGCGCGCGCGACTGCTCGATGATGGCGTCCTCGGTGCCCGTGGCGAACAGGATCGGCTGGGGCGGCGGGTTCGCCGGGTCGGGGTCGGCGTCGCCCAGTCGCATGCCCTCGGCGAGCGCGACGAGTGCGAGGAGGTCGTTGTCCCCGACGCGCTCGGCGAGCGTGACGTAGTTGCGCGTGACCGGGTCGTCGACCGGGGTGCCGTGCTCGGCGTACGCGCGCGCCTGCTCGATCTGCATGCGCGCGAGCGGTCGCCCGTCGGGGATGCCGCCGAGCACCGCGCGCTCGATGCGCTGCGGCACCTGCACGGCCGCCTGCCACCCGACGCGCGCGCCGAGCGAGTACCCGACGTAGCGCACGGTGTCGACGAGATAGGTGTCGAGCACCGTCACGAGGTCGTCGACGAACGCGTCCATGCCGTAGGCGGATGCCTCGTGCGGCGTGTCGCTCGCCCCGTGACCGCGCTGGTCGACGCCGAGCACCCGGTAGCCGGCACGCAGCAGGTCGCGCACCCATCCGGTGCTCACCCAGTTGTCGCGGCAGCTCGACGCGAAGCCGTGCACGACCAGGACGGTGGGGGCCTCATCCTCGCCCCACGAGTACGTCGCGATGCGGCGCCCCTCCCCCGACATGACGAACTGCGGCGCGGGCATGTCGGTCAGGGCGGGGAACGCGGCATCCATGTCGGCCATTCTGCCGCGCCGAGCGCGGCGCGGTCGGGCGCCCGCCCCGTCAGTCGGACGCGCCGCCGGGGAGCCCGTCGACCGCGGCGCGGTGCTGCCGGTGCTGCCGCGCGAACTCGTCGAGGATCGCGTCGGTGTCGTCGACGACGCCGATGAAGGACGCGCCGAGCACGCTCGCGTAGTCGTCGACGGCCTCCTCGAGCATCTGCCCGCTGTTGCGCACGGTGCGGTCCTCGGACCGCCGGGCGACCCGGGCGAGGTGGCGCGCGTACGGGAGCTGGGCCGCGAGCGAGGCCACCGCTTCGTCCTCGGTGAAGTAGAAGGTCTCGGCGTTCTGCCACAGGTCGACGCGGCACTGCGCCAGGTCGGCGGTCAGCGAGTCGAGCAGCCCGCTCGAGCTGGCCGACTCCATGCGGAGGACGTGGCCCGCGGTGTCCGCGCGTCGGATGAGCGCGAGGCGCAGGGCCAGCGCGCGACGTCGACCGAGCGCCGGGTAGAGCTGCAGGAACCACGACACCGCCGCGGTGAGCAGCGCGAACCCGATGAGGCCCTGCAGCGGGGCGATCAACCGCAGCCACGGCTCGACGGGGTAGACGTCGCCGAGCCCGAGCGTCGACATGCTCACGGCCGAGTAGTAGACCGCCTCGACGAACGCCGGGTACGACGTCGGCTGGATGCCGGGGCCGTAGGAGAAGCCGTGCGGCACGAACGGCAGGTAGACCAGCGCCCATCCCACGACCTGCATCGACGCCCACACCGTCACGACCGCTACGGCGGCCAGAGGACCCGCGAGCGTGCGGCCCCTCCGCCCGAGGCGCGACGAGAGACTCCACGTCGAGCGTGCGGTGAGATGCGAGATCCGGCCCCGGCCCGTCGGGTGGAGCAGCGTGTGGAACACCTCGTAGAGCCCCAGCGCGATGAGGGCGACGCCGAGGACGATCCAGACCACGCTCATCCGTCCATCGTACGGACGCCGGGCGCGCGCGGGATCGCGCCGCGGTCGGCCCGCTCAGTCGTCGACGCCGCACATCGTTCCCGTCTCGGACGGGATGCCTCCGTGCGGGTGGTGTTCGATGGGGGTCAGCGGGCGGCGAGCCAACCGACGGCGCGGCTCAGCCATGGCTCGCCGCGATGTCGACGCGAGCCGGCGACGGGAGCTCGCACGCGAACTCGTGCGCACCGCTCCCTGTCGCGTGCGTCGTTCCGTCCGGGAGCACGACCGTGCACCGCGTCGACACCGGCACCTCGACGCGGAGCGAGAACCGGTCGCCGTCGAGGGTCCACGACGACGAGGCGCGCCCGTACGGGGTCTCGACCGCCCCCGAGGCCGAGGTGAGCCCGCCGCCCACGAGCGGGGCCACGCGGAACTCGCGGTATCCGCCGGTGACGGGTTCGATGCCGGCGATTCGGCGGTACATCCAGTCGCCGACGGCGCCCGCGGCGTAGTGGTTGAACGAGACCATGCCGCCGGTGGAGGCCTCGTCGGTCGCGCCCGACTTCAGGTCGGCGATATTCACGGTGCCGTCGGGGCGGAGCGCGTCCCAGCGCTCCCAGATCGTCGTGCCGCCGGACTCGACCATGTAGAGCCACGACGGCGCATCGGTCTGCAGCAGCAGATCGAATGCCTCGTCGACGCGGCCGTGGTCGCTGAGGGCGAAGAGCAGGTACGGCGTGCCCGGGAACCCCGTCGAGAGATGGCCGTCGTTCTCGTCGATGAGCCGGACGAGGTTCGCGGCCATCCCCTCGGCCTCGACGCCCTCGACCATGCCGAAGTGCAGCGGCAGCACATACCCGGTCTGGAACTCGTCGCCGAGCCGGCCGGCGCCGTCGGTGAACCGGTTGCGGTAGGCCCGGATCACGTGCTTCCGCTGCGCGCGGTAGCGCGCGGCATCCGCCGGTTCGCCGAGCAGGTCTGCGATGCGTGCGACGATGCCGAGCGAGTTGGCGAAGTACGCCGTGCCGATCCACTTGCCGCGCGCGATCCACTCCTTCGCGGCACCCGTCGGCGCCGCCCAGTCCCCGAAGTGGAACGGGTACCGCCAGACGTTCCGGTGCTCGCCGAGCGACAGGAACGACGACCACCAGTCGACCGCCTTCAGGAAGCGGCGCATCGTCGGGTAGTTCCGGCGCAGCAGCCCGAGGTCCCCGCGAGCGAGGTACTCGGCCCAGGGCGCGAGCACGCAGACATCCCCCCAGACCGACGTCGCCATCGTCGGGAACGGGTTGGCGGCCTTCGGCACCACCATGGGGATGCCGCCGCCGCGGCCCTGCTCGGCGGCGACGTCGCGCAGCCACTTGTCGAGGAACCGGCTCATGTCGAAGTTGTAGCTCGCGGTGGTCGCGAAGACGGCGTAGTCGCCGGTCCAGCCCTCGCGCTCGTCGCGCTGCGGGCAGTCGGTCGGGATGTCGACGAGGTTCGACCGGCCGCCCCAGCGAACGGCCGACTGGAGGCGGTTCAGTCGCTCGTCCGAGGTCGTGAAGGTGCCGGTCTCGCGCAGGTCGGAGTGCAGGACGAGCGCCGAGAGGTCGAGGTCGTCGGGGTCGATGCCGGTGACGCCGACGTACCGGAAGCCCATGTAGGTGTGCTTCGGCGAGTACTCCTGCTCGCCGTCGACGCACGTGTACGTCGCGGTCGCCTTCGCGGTGCGGAGGGACTTCACGAACAGCTCGCCGTCGACGAGGACCTCCGCGTGGCGGAAGACGATCGTCTGTCCGCGCGTGCCGCGGATGCGGGCGCGGATGACGCCCGCGAAGTTCTGGCCGAAGTCGTACACGACCTCGCCGCTCGGGCTCGCGCGGCGCGTGACCGGGCTGAGCTCCTCCTGAACGCGCACGGGCGGGCCGACCTGCGCCGAGAGCTCCGGGTCGCCCTTGGGCGCGCCGGCAGGGTCGGCAGGCTTCCAGGTCAGGTCGGATGCCGCGATCCGCGCGTCGTAGGTCTCCCCGTCGTACCACTCGGCCATCCGCACGGGTCCGTCGGTCGAGACCTGCCAGTCGGGTCCGGTCGCGATGACGTCACGGGTGCCGTCCTCGTACTCGAGGTGCAGTTCGGCAAGGAGCGCCTGCCGATCGGCGTAGATCGTGTTCTTGCGCAGGTAGGTGAACGAGCCGACCGCCCAGCCGCCGGCGACGGTCGCGGTGAGCGTATGGGATGCCGCGCGGCCGGTGCCGGCCGTCGGCTCGACCGAACGCAGCATCGCGGTCACGTCGTGGTGCTGCACCTGCAGGTGGTGCCGGTACGAGGTGAACCCGGGCGCGAAGTACTGGTCGCCGACCCGCTCCCCGTCGAGCTCGAGCTCGTAGACGCCGAGCGCGGTGGCCTCGATGCGCGCCCGCCGCACGGGCTTCGCCGGCGTGAACGACGTGCGGAACACCATGGGCACCGGCGACTGCTTCTTCGGCGCGCGGTACGCGGCATCCGTGATCCACCGCGCGGCCCATGGCCGGCCGAGCCGGCCGGTGCGGAAGGAGGTCTCGGCCGTCGCCGTCGCACCGCTCGTGCCGGTTGCGTCGACCCTCACCACGTACTCGGTGTACGGCTCGAGCGGCCCGTCGTAGGCGATGCCGATCTGCTCGGAAGTCTCGGTCGCCCAATCGCCGACGCGCACGCGGGCGCTCGCGAGCGCCTCGCCGGGCAGGTCGGAGGCGAGCGCGAACGCGAACGTCGGCGCGGCATCGGTGACGAGACCCGACTCGAGGCCGTCGGCGGTCAATCGGGTGATCCTCATCGGACGGGTTCCTTCGTCGGTGCGTGGGTGCGGTCGGGTGTCGGGTCAGGTGCGGTGCGGCCGGCGCGCCGGCCCATGAGCAGCCGGATACCGCGGATGGGATGCCACGAGGCGAGCTCGGCGATACCCAGGGCGAGGTGCAGCGGCAGCCGGCCGCCCGACGACATGGCCAGGCTGCGCAGGGACATCGAGGGCATCATGCGCAGCACGAAGTGCGCGCTCTTCAGTTGCGCGTCTCGTCGGGGCGACTCGGGCATCGACTGCGCTGCACGCTGGGCGCGGCGCACTCGACCGAGCACCGCGCCGAGCAGGATGCGCGCGAGGATCGAGCGTCGGGCGTCGCCGAGGCGGGTCTCCATCGTGAGGCGCGACGGCGGCTCGGCCGGGACCGGCCGACCGAGCAGCAGTGCGAAGCTCGCCGGGATGCCGTGAGGGGGTGCGGCGTAGTCGGCGTCGACGGCGGCCGGGTAGGGCGATCGCGACCTCCGTCCGCGGTCGACGGTGAGCGGGGCGGTGAGGCGGATGTCGGCGGCCGACGCCGCGACGAGCACCTCGTAGTCGCCGTCCTCGAGCACCCAGTCATGCTCGGCGACGTCCCAGTAGGCGAGTTCGGCGAGCTCGAACCCGAGCTCGACCCGACGGGTCTCACCCGTCGGGACCTGCACCTTGCCGAAGGCGCGGAGCTCCTTGTCGGCCATGAAGACCTCGCCGCGCGGGTTGCGGACGTAGAGCTGCACGACCTCGGCGCCGCCTCGCTCGCCGACGTTCGCCACCTCGAGCGACGCGCTGACCCGGTCGCCGTCGACCCGGACCTCGAGGTCGCGGTACGCGAAGTCCGTGTACGAGAGCCCGTGTCCGAACGGGAATCGCAGATCGGTCCCGGCGGCGTCGTGGAAGCGGTAGCCGACGTAGATCGACTCGGCGTACCGGGCGATCGCCCCGCGGCCGTAGTCGGCGGCGGCGCTCGCGTGGGCGGCCGTGCGCGGCCAGGACTCGGTGAGCTTGCCGGACGGGTTGGCCTCGCCGAACAGGAGCGCGGCGGTCGCCTCGCCGCCGTGCATGCCGGGCAGCGCGAGATCGAGCACCGCCGCGAGTTCGTCGGCGAACGGCACCTCGACCGGCGCGCCCGCGAAGAGCACGAGCACCACGCGCGCGCCGGCGTCGACCAGACGCCCGAGCAGCGCCACCTGCGGTTCGCCGAGCCGCAGATGGACGCGGTCGAAGCCCTCGCTCTCCTCGAAGTCGTCGAGCCCGCCGAAGAAGAGCACGGTGCCGCCCGTCGCCGCGGCCGTGCGCGCCGCCGCGACGGCCTCCTGCTCGAGGGTCTCGTCGCGCTCCGAGGTGAGCGTGCGGTATCCGCGGGTGTAGCGGTAGTCGATGCCACGGCCGTCGAACGCGTCCCTCGGCGTCACCATCTCGGGCGGCAGGATGAGCGACGACCCCCCGCCCTGGAAGCGCATCTTCTCGAACAGCTCGCCGACCACCACGAGACCCGCTGCGCCGGGATCGAGCGGCAGGATGCCGTCGTTCGCGAGGAGCACCGCGCCATCCGTCGCGATCTCACGTGCGAGGTCGGCGTGCGCGGCGCGGTCGAACGGGCCGGTCGAGCCCGTCTCGCGGGCCGCCGCCGCGCGTTCGATGAGTCGCAGCATCCGCCGCACCGCCTCGTCGAGCACGTCGGGGGCGAGCCGGCCCGCGCGCACGGCGTCGACGATCGCGATCCGGTTGAGGGCGACCTCGCCGGGCATGTCGAGCTCGCACCCCGCCTCGAGACTCGCGACGCGGTCGTGCGTCGCGCCCCAGTCGGTCATGACGACGCCGTCGAAGCCCCATTCCTCGCGGAGGATGCCGGTCAGGAGTTCGCGGTGGTCGGAGCAGAACGTGCCGTTCAGCCGGTTGTACGCGCACATCACGGTCGCGGGCCCCGCCTCGCGGACGATGCGCTCGAACGCGCGCAGGTAGATCTCGCGCAGGGCGCGCTCGTCGACGACGCTGTCGCCGACGAATCGGTAGTCCTCGTTCGAGTTCGCGGCGAAGTGCTTGACGCTCGTCGCGACGCCCTCGCCCTGCACGCCCCGCACGAAGGCGCTGCCGAACGCGCCCGAGACGAGCGGGTCCTCCGAGAAGTACTCGAAGTTCCGCCCGCAGCGGGGGTCGCGCATGATGTTCACGCCCGGCGCGAGCAGCACGTCGACGCCGAACTCGCGGCACTCGCGTGCGATGGCAGCACCGATGCGTCGGGCCTGCTCGGGGTCCCACGTGTGCGCGACCGTGACCGACGTCGGGAACGACGTCGACGGGCGGCTGTCGCCGACGCCGAACGCCCCGCCGTCGTCGCGGACCATCCGCACCCCGTGCGGACCGTCGGTGAGCACGAGCGACGGGATTCCGAGCCGCGGGATCGCGTTCGTGCGCCACGAGTCGACGCCCTCGAGCAGCAGCGCCTTCTCGTCGAGCGTGAGCGCGGCGAGCAGCTCGTCGATCGTCGCGTCGCCGAACCGGACGGGTGCGGTCATCGCGGTCATGCTCAGCGCACCGACCGGATCCGGAGGATGACCAGCCCGCCGAGGAGCGTCAGCGCCGCGGCGATCACGTACAGCAGCGTGTAGTTCTTCTCGCCGCCGGTCACCCCGACGAGCAGCACCGCGGAGGCGATGAGCGGCGCCGCCGACTGGGGGATCGATGTCGCGAAGCCCGTGATGCCCATGAAGCGGCCCGCGTCGGTCGCCTTCTCGGGCAGCACGTCGAGCAGCAGCGCCTGGTCGACGGCCGAGAACATGCCGATGCCGGCCGAGACGACGAGCGAGCCCGTGATGAGCAACGGCAGGTCGGTCGCGAACGCCACGAGCAGCATGCCGACGGCCATGAGCGAACCGCCGCCGAGCACGAACACCTTGCGGCGGCGGAACCGGTCGGAGAGGAATCCGCCGCCCAGCGCGCCCGCCGTGACGGCGAGCACGCCGACCCCGCCGAGCGTGGCGATGATGCCGGCGACCTCGGTCACCTCGACGCCGAGGCGGCTCGCGAAGAAGAACGCGGTGAAGGTCGTGTTGAGCGTGAGGCCGAAGTAGAACAGGAAGCGGCCGAGCCAGTTCCACGAGAAGTCGGGGTACTGCTTCGGGTTGTAGACGTACTTGCGGAGCAGCCCGCCGATGGTCATCGGGTCCTTGGGCAGTGCGCGGCTGTCGGCCTCGGGCACGAGCGTGACGAAGAGCGTGACCAGCACGACGCCGATGAATCCGGGGATGAGGAACAGCAGCAGGGCGTTGCCGGTGACGCCGAAGGTGAGGATGACGCCGAAGACCGGAGCGACCTGGGTCGCGAAGCCCGTGAGCCCGGCCACCTTGCCGCGCTGCTCCTCGGGCAGACGGTCGGCCGTGGAGTTCTGGAGGTTGCCGAGCACCGTGCCCCAGCCCCACTGCGCGAGCACCCATCCGAGGCCGAGCACGAGCACGTTCGGTGCCAGCGCCATGACGACGAGCGACACGACGCCGACGACCATGCCGCCGATCATGAAGGGACGGCGGCGGCCGAGACGGGTTCGGGTGCGGTCGCTCCAGACGCCCATGAACGGCGCGGTCAGCATGACGAAGAGCGCGCCGGCGCCGGTGATGAAGCCGAGCACCTCCTCGCGGCCCGGCGCGAGTTCGTTCACGCGGATCGACAGGGAGATCGCCAGCGGGGTGATGAAGGCCATGAAGACGCCGAACTGCGCCAGGACCATGAACCAGATGTAGCGGGCGTCGACCTTGGGCAGGTCGTCGAGGGCGTCGTGGCGCCGCTCGACCTCCGCCTGCTCGCCGAGCGCCTCAGCGTCGACGGTCGCGGTGGGGATCGGGGCGGCGTTCGGCGTGACGAGGGGGTCGTCGTCGCGGTGCTGGGGATTCATTCGGACTCCGTTGTCGTGGGTGAGGCTACGGCACCCGCTGCGTTCGCTTTGGCCAGTAGGGGTAACTAGCGCGTGCTAGCGGATGTCGGCGATGCTACATTGAGTGACTAGCGCGCGCAAGTGCCGCCGAGACGATTCCTTCCGGACAGGGGTGACGGATGTCGCAGACGACCAGCGGTCGACGGGTCACCGCCGCCGACATCGCACGCTCCCTCGGCCTCTCCCGTGCGACCGTCGGGTTCGTCCTCAACGACACCCCTGGCCAGACGATCTCGGAGGCGACCCGCACGCGCGTGCTCGACGAGGCGAAGCGGCTCGGCTACCGCCCGCACATCGCGGCGCGGGCCCTCGCGAGCGGCCGCACCCGCATCGTGCTGCTGGTGCTCCCCGACTGGCCGCTCGACTTCAACCTTCGCCGCAACATCGAGGAGGCCTCGCTCGCGCTCGACGAGGCCGGCTACGCGCTGATCACGTACACGCCGCACCCCACCGGCCACGCCCGCCCGCTCTGGGAGACGCTCCAGCCCGACGTCGTGCTCGCGATGGCGCCGTGGGCGCCCGGCCAGGTCGAGTCGATCCGGGCGGCGGGCGTCACGTGCATCATCCCCGACCCTGAGGCGCCCCCGCAGGCCGAGTGGCACGAGGAGGGCCCGGCACTCCAGGTCGACCACCTCGCCGCACTCGGGCACCGGCGCATCGCGTTCGCCGGATCGGCCGATCCGCGCATCGCCGACCTCGTCGCGCTCCGCCGGCACCTGGCGCTCGAGGCGGCGGCGACCCTGGAGCTCCCGGCCGTTCCGACGGCCGACATCGACCTGACGGATGCCTCCGCCGAGTCGGTGCTCGCCGAATGGCGCGCCGCAGGCGTGACCGCGGTCGTCGCGTACAACGACGACGTCGCGGCCGCGTTCGTCGGCGCGGCCCAGCGCGAGGGCATCGCGGTCCCTGGCGAACTCTCCGTCGTCGGCCACGACGACACGCCGCTCGCGTCGATGCTCGAGCCCCGCCTCACCACGGTCCGTGTCGACACGGTCGGCCTCGGCCGGTTCCTCGCCCAGCTCGCGCTGGCCGCCGTGGAGGACCGGCCGGAACCCACCGTCGGGCCCGACCTGCGCGTCGCGATCGTCGAGCGGGCCTCGACGGCCGCGGCGTCACTCGGCGCGTAGGTCGCCGCTCGATCCGGTCGAGGTACGGTCTGCGCGATCAGCCCTGGAAGTCCTCAGGGTCGACGTCCTCGAGGAACTTCTTGAACTCCTCGAGCTTCTCCTCGTCCTCGCTGTCGTGGTGCTCGACCATCTCGGCCGGGATACCGGCGTCATCCATCACCGCCTCGGCGACGAACAGCGGCGCGTCGACGCGCACGGCCATGCCGATGGCGTCGGACGGGCGCGAATCGATGACCAGCGGACCCGTCGGCGTGACCAGCGTCAGTTCGGCGTAGAACGTGCCCTCCTCGATGCGCGTCACGTCGATCCGATCGATGGTGCCGCCGACCGCCTCGATGAGCGTGACCATGAGGTCGTGCGTGAGCGGCCGCGGCGCGTGGTCGCCGCCGAGGGCGATGAGGATGGAGGTCGCCTCCTGCTCGCCGATCCAGATCGGAAGCACGCGCCCCTCGCCCGCATCGTCGCCGAGCGGCTTCAACAGGACGATGTGCTGGCGGGCCGCATCGAGCGCGATCCCGAGGACCCGGACCTGGACCATGGCGCCTCCCGTCTGGTCGTCGGGGCGTGGTCCTGCCATGGTACGTCGGGCAGCTGCCACGCCATGCGGCGGAGGTCCCGTCGGCGGACGCGGATGGTCAAGCCGATCATCCGAACGCGCGGCGGCCCGGCGCCGTGCCGCTGCGGCGGAGCTTCCGTCAGGACGCGCGACCGCCGAGGTCGCCGAAGAGGAGGTCGCCGCCCTCCACGTCGCCGCGCCGAGTGACCTCCATCGGGTCGGCCTCGGAGCCGTCCGTGCGGCGCACCTGGTCGGCGGCGGCGAGCTCCGCGGCATCCGGTTCGAGGCGGACGCCCGGCGCCTCGGTCTCGAGCCGCTTCCGCGACGCGCGCTCGACGAGCACCGGGACGAAGTCGCGGACCGGTCGACCGTCGAACCGGTGGTGCTCCTCGTCGACGATCGCGTGGACGTGCTCCTCGGTGAGGGAGGGGAAGCGCTCCAGCAGGCGGGAGACGACGTGCTCGACGGCCTGCTGCTCATCGGCCTCAGTGGTCATGAGTGCAGTGTGCGCCGCCGCGCGGCGCTGTGCAAGCACGCAGAATCTAACTAGAATTCGAAATCATGGCGGAGACGACGGAGCGCCGCGCGGCAGAGGCGCCGACGACCAAGTCCGCGCGCACGCGCGAGCGGATCCTCGATGCCGCGGCACACGTGCTGAGCCGCAAGGGCTACGCGGGCACGCGGCTCGTCGACGTCGCCGCCCACGCGGGCCTGCAGGCGCCGACGATCTACTACCACTTCGCCTCGCGCGACGAGCTGATCGAGGAGGTCATGTGGGTGGGCGCTGCACGTGTGCACGCCCATGTCGTCGCCGAGCTCGACGCGTTGCCCGCCGGAACCTCGCCGCTCGACCGGATCCTCACGGCCGTCGAGGCGCACCTGCGCTACGAGCTGCTCATCTCCGACTACACGACCGCGTCGATCCGCAACGCCAACCAGGTGCCGGAGGGCCTGCGGGCGAAGGCCGCCGCCGAGGAGGCCGCGTACGCGCGGCTGTGGCGCGACCTGTTCACGGCCGCGATGGACGCCGGGCAGCTCCGGCCCGACCTGGACATCACGGTCACGCGCATGCTGCTGCTCGGTGCGATGAACTGGGCGGCGGAGTGGTGGAACCCGCGGCACCGCACCCTCGACGACCTCGTGCGTGCGGCGCAGGACATGGTCCGATACGGAATGGCGCCGGCGACCTCGTAGGTCGCCGGCGCCGTGGGCCCAGCCGCAGGGGGGGTGCGGCTAGGACACCGCTCCCACCGGCTCGCGGAAGAGGGCGAGCCGGCTCCGGAGCACCTCCTCCGCCTCGGCGACCGTGCGGCGAACCACCTCGCCCGCCGTCGGGATGTCGCGGATGAGGCCCTGGACGAGTCCGACCGTCCAGATCCCTGCGTCGAGGTCTCCCTCCTCGAACACCTTCCGGCCGCGTGCCCCGGCGACGAGCGGCTGCACGTCGGGGAACTGGCCGCCCTTCGCGAGGATCTCGACGACCTCGTCGCTCACGGCGTTCTTGGCGACGCGCGCCGTGTTGCGCAGGCTCCGGAAGATGAGGTTCGTGTCGAGCTCGGTCGCCTCGACGATGCGCTCCTTCACGACCTGCGAGATCGGCGACTCGACCGTGCACATGAACCGCGAGCCCATGTTCACGCCGTCGGCGCCGAGCACCAGGGCTGCGGCGAGCCCGCGTCCGTCGGCGAACCCGCCCGACGCGATGAACGGGATCGTGAGCGCGTCGGCCGCCGCCGGGATGAGGACGAGTCCGGGGACGTCGTCCTCGCCGGGGTGCCCCGCGCACTCGAAGCCGTCGATCGAGACCGCGGTCACGCCGAGGCGCTCGGCCTTCAGCGCGTGCCGCACGCTCGTGCACTTGTGGATCACCTTGATCCCGTGCTCGTGGAACATCTCCATGTGCGGCTCGGGGCTCGACCCGGCGGTCTCGACGATCGTGACGCCCGCGTCGACGATCGCCCGCCGGTACTCGTCGTAGGGCGGCGGGTTGATCGAGGGCAGGATCGTGAGGTTCACGCCGATCGGCTTGTCGGTGAGCCGCCGGGCGCGCTCCACCTCCTTCACCAGGTCGGCCGGGGTCGGCTGCGTGAGCGCGGTGATGATGCCGAGGCCACCGGCCTCGGACACGGCCGCCGCGAGCTCGGCGCGGCCGACCCACATCATGCCGCCCTGGACGATCGGGTGCTCGATGCCGAGCGCCTCGGTGAACCTGTTCGAGAGCACGTTGCGCCTCCTACTCGTAGGTCTCGCCGGACTCGGCCTTCGCGACGAGCGAGGCCGGCGGCAGGAACCGGTCGCCGTACGCCGCAGCGAGCTCGTGGCAGCGGGCGACGAAGCCGGGCAGCCCGCCCTTGTACTGGTTCACGTACTGCAGCACGCCGCCCGTCCAGGCCGGGAAGCCGATGCCGTAGATCGAGCCGATGTTCGCGTCGGGCACGCTCGTGAGCACGCCCGAGTCGAGGCAGCGGACGGTGTCGATCGCCTCGGCGAAGAGCATGCGCTCCTGCAGGTCCTTCAGCGGGAGCACCGTGCGGCCCGAGCCGTACTGCTCGCGCAGGCCCGGCCAGATCCCGGTGCGCCGGCCCGACTCGTCGTAGTCGTAGAAGCCATGCCCCGCGCGACGGCCCGGCCGCTGCACGTCGTCGACCATCCAGTCGATGACCGCATGCGAGGGGTGGGTGCGGACCTCGCCGCCCTCGGCGAGCACCGCCGCCTCGGTCTCGTGGCGGATCTTCTGCGTGAGCGACAGCGTGAGCTCGTCGAAGAGCTGCAGCGCGCCGGCCGGGTAGCCCGCCTGGAGCGCCGCCTGCTCGACGGACGCCGGCTCGACGCCCTCGCCGACCGCGGCGACCGCCTCGGCCATGAACTCGCCGATGACGCGCGAGGTGAAGAATCCGCGCTGGTCGTTGACGACGATCGGCGTCTTCCGGATCTGCATGACGTAGTCGAACGTCTTCGCGAGCACCTCGTCGCTGGTGTTCCGACCGCGGACGATCTCGACGAGCGGCATCTTGTCGACCGGGGAGAAGAAGTGGATGCCGATGAAGTCGTCGGTCCGCTTCACGCCCTCGGAGAGCAGCGTGATCGGGAGCGTCGACGTGTTCGAGCCGAGGACGGCGTCGGGTTCGACGATGTCCTGGATCTCCTGGAACACGCCCTGCTTGACGGGCACCGATTCGAAGACCGCCTCGATGACGAAGTCGACGCCCGCGAAGTCGGCCGGGTCGGCGGTCGCGGTGATGCGGCCCAGCAGCTCGGCGCTGCGCTCCGCCGTCGTCCTGCCGCGCGCGAGGGCCTTGTCCTCGAGGGCCCGGGAGTAGTCCTTGCCCTTCTCGGCGGCCTCCAGCGAGACATCCTTCAGCACGACCTCGATGCCGGCCTTCGCCGACACGTACGCGATCGCGGCGCCCATCATGCCGGCGCCGATGACGCCGACCTTGCGGGCGGCGTACTTCGGGAAGCCGTCGGGACGGCTGCCGCCCGCGTTGATGTGCTGCAGGTCGAAGAAGAACGCCTTGATCATGTTCTTCGCGACCTGGCCGTGCGTGAGCTCGACGAGGTAGCGCGTCTCGACCTTCGAGGCGGTCTCGAAGTCGACGTAGGCGCCCTCGACGGCGGCGGCCATCGCCGCGCGCGGCGCGGGCAGCGGCGCGCCCTTCAGCTGCTTGCGCAGCATGGCGGGCATCGCGGCGAGCATGCCGGCGACGCCGGGCGAGGTGGGGGCGCCGCCGGGGAGCTTGAAGCCCTTCTCGTCCCAGGGCTTCACCGGCGCGGGATTCGCGGCGATCCAGGCGCGCGCGGCCGCGTCGAGCTCATCGGGCGACGAGACGAGTTCGTCCACCAGGCCCACCGCGAGCGCGTCCGACGGCGAGAACTTCGTCGCGGGCAGGATCACCTCGGAGAGCGCCCGCTGCAGGCCCAGCATGCGGACGAGCCGGGTGATGCCGCCGCCGCCGGGCAGGAGCCCGAGCGAGACCTCGGGGACGCCGAACTGGATGCCCTTGGCGTCCACCGCGACACGGTGGTGGGCGAGCAGTGCGACCTCGTAGCCGCCGCCGAGCGCGGTGCCGTTGAGCGCCGCCACGACGGGCCGGCCGAAGACCTCGAGCCGGCGCATGAGGTGCTTCACGCGGTCGATGTGCGCGGTCTCCTCGGCCGCCTTCGCCGGGTCGGCGGCACGGAGGAGGTTGAGGTCGCCGCCGGCGAACCAGCTCTTCTTCGCCGAGGCGAGGATGACGCCCGTGATGTCGTCGCGCTCGGCCTCGAGCCGGTCGACGGTCGCCTCGAGCGCCGCGGTGAAGTGGGCGTTCATGGTGTTGACGCTGCTGTCGGGGTCGTCCATCGTCACGGTGACGATGCCGTCCTCGCCGCGCTCCCACGCGTAGCCGGCGTAGACCTCGGTCTCCACGGTCTCGGTGTCCATTGCGATGCTGCTCATGTCCCTCTTCCTCACACCCGCTCGATGACCGTGGCGATGCCCATGCCCGCGCCGACGCAGAGCGTCGCGAGCCCGCGCTTCTGGTCCCGGCGCTCCAGCTCGTCGAGGAGCGTGCCGAGGATCATCGCGCCCGTCGCGCCGAGCGGGTGGCCCATCGCGATCGCGCCGCCGTTGACGTTGACCTTCTCGTGCGGGATGTCGAGGTCCTTCATCCACTTCATGACGACCGACGCGAACGCCTCGTTCAGTTCGAAGAGGTCGATGTCGGAGACCTCCAGACCCGCCTTGTCGAGCGCCTTGCGCGTGGCGGGCGTCGGGCCGGTGAGCATGATGGTGGGCTCGGAGCCCGTCACCGCGGTCGCCACGATGCGGGCGCGCGGCGTGAGTCCGAAGCGCTCGCCGACCTCCTTGGAGCCGATGACCATGAGCGCGGCGCCGTCGACGATGCCCGAGGAGTTGCCCGCGTGGTGCACGTGCGAGATGCGCTCGACCGCGTGGTACTTCTGCAGTGCGACCGCGTCGTAGCCGGCCTGGTCGCCGACCCCGGCGAAGGCCGGCTGGAGCGCGCCGAGCGACTCGACGGTCGAACCCGGGCGGCGGTGCTCGTCGGTGTCGAGGAGCGTGACGCCGTTCTGGTCCTTCACCGGAACGATCGAGCCGGCGAAGAAGCCCTGCTCCCACGCCGCCTCGGCCCGTCGCTGCGACTCGCTCGCGAACGCGTCGACGTCCTCGCGGCTGAAGCCCTCGATCGTCGCGATGAGGTCGGCCCCGATGCCCTGCGGCACGAAGTAGAGGTCGTAGTTCGTCGTCGGGTCCTGCACGTAGGCGCCGCCGTCGGAGCCGATCGGCACGCGCGACATCGACTCGACGCCGCCCGCGAGGATGAGGTCCTCGAACCCGGAGGCCACCTTCTGCGCCGCCGTGTTCACGGCCTCGAGCCCGGACGCGCAGAACCGGTTGAGCTGCACGCCCGCGACGGTCTCGGGCAGGCCCGCGACCAGCGCCGCGGTGCGCGCGATGTCGCCGCCCTGCTCGCCGATCGGCGAGACGACGCCGAGCACGATGTCGTCGACCGCCGCCGCGTCGAGCCCGGGGTTGCGCTCGAGGAGCGCGTCGATCAGCCCGACCACGAGGTCGACCGGCTTGGTGCCGTGCAGGGCCCCGCCGCGGTTCTTCCCGCGGGGGGTGCGCACGGCGTCGTAGATGTATGCCTCGCCCACGTTCTTCCTTCCGTTCACAGGCCCAGGCTCCGACCGACGATCTCCTTCATGATCTCGGTCGTGCCGCCGTAGATGGTGGTGATGCGCGCGTCCTCGTAGTCGCGCGCGATCCGGTACTCGCGCATGTAGCCGTAGCCGCCGTACAACTGCAGGCAGCGATTGACGATCTGCACGTACTGCTCGGTGGTCCAGTACTTCGCGGCCGCGGCATCCTCTGCCGACAGCTCGCCGCGCGAGTGGCGCGCGATGCACTGGTCGATGTAGGCCCGGCTCACCTGCGTCGCCGTGAACATGTCGGCGAGCTCGAACCGGGTGTTCTGGAACGTGGCGACCGGCCGGCCGAACGCCTGCCGCTCCTTCACGTAGGTCATGGCCCGCTCGATGACGCCCTCGCTCGAGGCGACCGCGGCCGCCGCGATCGAGAGGCGCTCCTGCGGGAGGTTGCGCATGAGGCCGAGGAAGCCCTGACCCTCGGCGCCCAGGAGGTTCGCGGCCGGAACCCGGACGTTCTCGAAGACGAGCTCGCTCGTGTCCTGTGCGTGCAGGCCCACCTTGTCGAGGTTGCGGCCGCGCGAGAAGCCGGGGGTGTCCGACTCGATCACGAGGAGGCTGAGCCCCTTGTGCGGGTCGGACCCGGTGCGCACCGCGGTGACCACGAGGTCGGCGTTCTGACCGTTCGAGATGAAGATCTTGCTGCCGTTGACGACGTAGTGGTCGCCGTCGCGCACCGCGCTGGTGCGGATGCCGGCGAGGTCGCTGCCCGTGCCGGGCTCGGTCATCGCGATGGCGGTGATGAGCGTGCCGGCGGCGATGCCCGGCAGCCAGCGGCGCTTCTGCTCGTCGTCGGTGAGCTCGAGGAAGTACGGGATCACGATGTCGTTGGACAGCGCGATGCCGGCCATGCCGTCGGAGACCGGGTTGCGGGCGAGCTCCTCGCCCATCACGGCGTTGAAGCGGAAGTCGTCGGTGCCGCCGCCGCCGAACTCCTCGGGGACGGTGAAGCCCAGGATGCCGGTCTCGGCGGCCTTCTCGAAGAGCCAGCGGTCGACCTTGCCCTCGGCCTCCCAGCGCTCGGCGTTGGGTCGGGCGTAGCGCTCGACGAAGTCGCGCACCATCTCCCGGAACTGCTCGTGCTCCTCCTCGTAGACGGTGCGGATCCGGTCCGCCGTCTGGAGAGACGTCTGGGGCATGTCTCGATCTCCCTTGATCCCGTTGGGGTGTTCCCCTCTGCACGGTCGAGTGTACGTCCATCCGCCTGCATTTTCTACATTGGATTAGAAAATCTCTCGCGAGCCCCTTGCCCGTTGCCCGGAACTCCCGCAGAATCGGGACGACGGATTTTCTAATCCCGATGAGAAGACGGATGCCGCGCCGCCGGCATCCCGGAGTCGCGAGGAAGCGAATGGACCACGAGCCGCCCCCCATCGACCGACTCGTGCACCGCGTGCGCGACTTCGTGCGCGACGAGGTGATCCCCGTGGAGGAGGCGGCGCGCGGCGTCGCCCACCACCATGTCGAGGATTCCGGCAGCGGTGCGGGCGTCGACGAGCGTGACCGCGAGCTGCGCGACGGGCTCCGCGCCGCGGCACGCGCTGCGGGTCTGCTCGTGCCGCACCTGCCCGCCGCGTGGGGTGGGCAGGGCCTCACGACCCTCGACCAGGCCGCCGTGTTCGAGGCCGCCGGCTACTCGCTGTTCGGCCCGCTCGCCCTCAACATCCAGGCGCCCGACGAGGGCAACATGCACCTGCTGCTGCACGCGGCGAACGCCGGGCAGCAGGAGCGCTGGCTCCGCCCGCTCGCCGCCGGCGAGATCCACTCCGCGTTCGCGATGACCGAACCGCCGCCCGGCGCGGGCAGCGACCCCCGCGCGCTCGCCACCACCGCCGAGCGCGTGGCGGGCGGCTGGCGCATCTCGGGCGAGAAGTGGTTCATCACCGGCGCCCGCGACGCGGGCGTCGTGATCGTGCTCGCCCGCACGTCGGGCGAACCGGGCGACGCGGGCGGCGCGACGATGTTCCTCGTCGAGGGCGGCACCCGGGGCATGGAGCTCGTGCGCGACGTGCACACGATCGACGCCGGTCTCTACGGCGGCCACAGCCTGCTGCGGTTCGACGGATGCCTCGTCCCCGATGACGCCGTGCTCGGCGAGGTCGACGGCGGGTTCGCCGCGGCGCAGGTGCGGCTCGCGCCCGCTCGGCTCACCCACTGCATGCGCTGGCTCGGCCTCGCCGGCCGCGCCCAGGACCTCGCACTGGCCCACGTGTCGGAGCGGCGCGGATTCGGCTCGCGCCTGGCCGACCTCGGCCTCGCGCAGCAGCACCTCGCCGACAACGAGATCGACCTCGCCGCGTCGCGCGCGGTCATCCGCGAGACGGCGCGCGTGCTCGACGCCGGCGATGCGGCGGGAGCCGCCGCCGGCACCGCCTCGTCGATCGCGAAGACGTTCGTCGCCGAGGCGGTCGGGCGCATCGTCGACCGCGCGGTGCAGCTCGCGGGCGGCCAGGGCGTCTCCGACGAGCTGCTGCTCTCGCGGTACTGGCGCGAGGTGCGCCCGTTCCGCATCTACGACGGATCGAGCGAGACGCACCGCTGGTCGATCGCCAAGCGCGCGGTGAGCGCACACGGGAAGGGACTCCGCCATGACCTCGCACGATGACGCCGGCGCGGCCGCAGCCGCCGGCCCCGCAGCAGCCGCGGCGGCCGCGCCCCGCGCGGCCCTGATCACGGGCGGCTCGCGCGGCATCGGCCTCGAGGTCGCCCGGGCGCTCGCCGCCGACGGCTTCGCCCTCACGCTCTCCGCACGCTCGCCCGGGCCGCTCGAGGCCGCCGCCGCCGAGCTCGCGGCGTCGGGCGCGCAGGTGATCGCGGTCGCCGCCGAGGCCTCGGAGCCCGACGACCTCGACCGCCTGCTCGCGGCGCACGAGGAGCGCTGGGGGCGTCTCGACGCACTCGTCATGAACGCCGGCATGGGCCACGGCAGCCTCATCGCCGAGACGCCGCTCCGGCGCGTCGACAAGCACTACACGCTGAACTTCCGCGGCACGTTCGCGCTGCTCTCGTCGGCGCTGCCGCTGCTGCGCGAGACCGCGGCATCCGACCCGCGCGGCGCCCGCGTCATCGCCCTCGCCTCGCTCGCGGGCCTCATGGCCGAACCCGGCCTCGCCGCGTACAGCGCCACGAAGGCCGCGGTCGTCTCGCTGTGCGAGGCGCTCTGCGCCGAGGAGGGCGCGAACGGCGTCAGCGCCACCGCGATCTGCCCGGGCTACGTCGACACCGACATGGCCGCGTGGAAGCACGACGAGATCCCGGCGTCCGAGATGATCCGGGCGGCGGATGTCGCCGAGCTCGCGGTCTCGCTCACGCGCCTGTCGCGCAACGCGGCCGTCCCGGTCCTGGCCGTGCACCGCGCCGGTGGCGGGCTCCGCGGCGCCTGACCAGCCACCCGGGCCGCCGGGCCGGCCCACCCGCGCCGCCCGGCCAGACCGCCCGCGCCGCCGCCGGGTCAGTCGGCGCGGCGGCCGGGCAGGCGTCGGATGGCGCCGCCGAGCGCCGCGCGCACAAGCCCGACCAGCCCGTACGGCAGGAAGAACGCGAACGCGATCAGCACGATGCCGTAGGCGGCGCCGGTCGCGGCGGGGCTGATGCTCGAGGTGAGCGTCGGCACGACCTGCACGAAGATCGCACCGAGCACGGCGCCCGGCACGGTCGCGAGGCCGCCGACGACGATGAGCGTGACGAACGAGATCGACAGCGTGAGGTTGAAGTTCTCGGGTCCGACGAACTCGAGCAGCATCGCGTAGAGGCCGCCGGCGACGCCGGCGTACACGGCGGATGCCGCGAACAGGCGCGTCTTCGTCTGCCACACGTCGACGCCGAGCGTCTCGGCGACGAGCTCCGCGTCGCGCACCGCGACGAACGACCGGCCGAGCCGGCCGCGAGCGAGCCTGCGCGTGACGAGGTACCCGAGCGCGGCGGCCGCGAGGGCGAGGTAGTACACCCACTGGTCGTGGTCGAGCGGCACCCAGGCGGGCGGATCGCCGTCGATCGCGATGCCCCGGCTGCCGTGCGTGAGCGGTTCGATGGCACGGATGGCGGCGGGCGTCGCCATGGCCATGGCGAGCGTCACGAGGCCGAGCTGCAGGCCGCGCAGCCGCAGGGCGGGCAGCCCGATCAGGTAGCCGACGACGAACGGCACGATCCCGGCGACGAGGAGCGTCGCGGGATGCGACATCCCGGCCTCGCCGCCGACGGCCACCGCATACGCGCCGATCGCGAAGAACGCGGAGTGGCCGAGCGAGACCTGGCCGCCGAACCCGACGAGGAGGTTCAGCCCGAGGCCGACGATCGTCCAGATCATGACGAGCGTGACGGTGAGGTTGACGTAGCTCGGGTTGACGAGCGGCACCGTGATCAGCACCGCAGCGGCCCCGACCGCGACGAGCACGGCGAGCCACCGCGGCGGCGCGAGCGGGGGTCGCGGGCGGCGGAGCCACTCGATCACCGAGCCTCGGCGGCCGCGGCCGGCGAGGAACGTGCGGACGGGCGAGGTCGCGGTCGTGGTCGTGGTCATGCGCGCACGACCTCCCTCCGGCCGAAGAGGCCCTGTGGTCGCACGAGCAGCACGACGACGATGATCACCAGCGCGACGACCTGCTTGACCTCCGAGCCGTTCGGCAGGTAGCTGCCGGCGAGGTTCTCGATGACGCCGACCAGGATGCCTCCGACGAGGGCGCCGACGGGCGACTGCAGCCCGCCGAGCGTCGCAGCGGCGAACGCGTAGATGAGCACCGGCGCCATCATGCCCGGGTGCAGGAAGAGCTCTGGCGCGATGAGCGTGCCCGCGAGCGCGCCGACCGCGCCGGCGATGGCCCAGCCGATCGTCATGGTGCGGCCGGTCGAGACGCCGGACAGCTCGGCGGACTCCGGTGCGGAGACCGCGGCGCGCATCCGGAGGCCGACGCGCGTGAGGCCGAAGAGTGCAGCGAGGCCGACCGAGACGACGAGGACGGTGAACACGATTCCCACGTCCTGGCGCGACACGGCGGCGCCGCCGAGCTCGATCGAGCCGGCGCCGAACAGCGCCGGCACCTCCTTGGTCTGGTACGTCCACGCCCAGCCGATGATCGCGTTCAGCGCGATCATGAGCCCGAGCGTCACGATGATGAGCGGCAGCGCCTGGTGGCGTCGCACGAGCGGGCGGATGAGCACGCGCTCGATCCCCGCGGAGAGGGCCGCGAGCACGACCATCGAGATCACGACGGCGATCCAGATCGGCACGCCCCATGCCGTGAGCTGCCAGGACACGTACGCGCCGAGCAGCGCGAGCTCGCCCTGCGCGAAGTTCAGCGTCCGCGATGCGCGGTACACGAGCACGATCGCGAGCGCCAGCGCACCGTAGATGGCGCCCGTCGCGATCCCGTCTGCGAGTTGCTGCAGGAGCATCCGTCGTCTCCTCTCACACGCCCAGGTAGGCCCGGCGGACGTCGTCGTTGTCGCGGAGCTCGGCGGCCGAGCCACGCACGGTGATCCGGCCGCTCTCGATCACGAGCGCGTCCTCGGCGATACCGAGCGCGACCTCGGCGTTCTGCTCGACGAGGAGCATCGCCGTGCCGGTCTCGCGCCCGAGCTCGTCGAGCGTGGCGAACAGGTCGGTCGTGACCTTCGGCGCGAGCCCGAGGGACGGCTCGTCGAGCAGCAGCACGCGGGGCGCCGACATGAGAGCCCGAGCGATCGCGAGCAACTGCTGCTCGCCGCCGCTGAGCCCGGAGGCGGGGCGGGCGCTCCGTTCGCCGAGCCGCGGGAAGCGCTCCATCCAGCGGTCGGCGTCGGCGGCGACCGATCGCCGCGGCCGCGTCGACCCGCCGACGAGCAGGTTCTCGCGGACCGTCAGGTCGCCGAACGTGCCCCGACCCTGCGGCACGTGGGCGAGGCCCGCCCCCGCGATGCGATGCGTGGGCATGCCGACCAGCTCGGTGCCGTCGAGGCGGATCGACCCCTCGGCACGGCAGAGGCCGGAGATGGTCCGGAGGACCGTGGTCTTCCCGGCGCCGTTCGCACCGAGCACGACGAGCCGGCCTCCGGCGGGCACCCCGAAGCGCATGTCCCGGAGCACCGTCGCAGGGCCGTAGCCCGCGGCATCCACGTCGACCGTCAACAGGCTCATGCCGCACTCCCCAGGTAGGCGGCGACGACCTGCGGGTCGCGCGCGACCTCGTGCGGATCGCCCTCGGCGATCAGGCGCCCGAAGTCGAGCACGACCACGCGGTCGCACACGGAGGTGACGAGCCCCATGTGGTGCTCGACGAGGAGGATCGCCGCGCCGCGCTCCGCGGCGAGTCGGCGGAGCGTCGCCCCGAGCTCGATGACCTCGCCGTGGACCAGGCCGTTCGCGGGCTCGTCGATGAGCAGCAGCCGCGGCTCGCCGATGAGGGCGCGCGCCAGCTCGATGCGCTTCAGCGTGCCGAACGGAAGGGTGCCGACCACCCGGCCGGCGACGTCGGCGAGGTCGAGTTCGGCGAGCAGTTCGAGCGCGCGCGAGCGGTACTCGCGCTCGGTTCGACGGATGCCGGGCAGTGCGAGCGCCGTCGCCCACCATCCGCCGCCCGTCGCGTGGTACGCGCCGGCGAGCACGTTCTCGAGGACGGTCTGGCTCGGCAGCAGCCCGATGTTCTGGAAGGTGCGACCCACGCCGAGCCCGGCGATGCGGTGCCGGGGCAGGCCGGCCACCTCGCGCCCTGCGACGCGGATGCTGCCCGACTGCGGGCGGTACAGGCCGCTGATGCAGTTGAACAGGCTCGTCTTGCCGGCGCCGTTGGGGCCGATCAGGCCCACGACCTCGCCGTCGCCGACCGTGAGGCTCGGCCCGTCGAGCGCCTGCAGGCCGCCGAACGAGAGGCGCACGTCGCGCACCTCGAGCAGCGCGTCCATCGCGTCCTCCTCGATTCCGATGTCGGTCGTCCCGCGTCGGGGCCGGATGCTCCCGCTCGGGTGTCTCGTTCGTCTGCGGTGCCCCGGGGCCGGGCGTCCCGACCCGGCCCCGGGTCATCCGTCAGTCGACGGTGTAGGTGCCCTCGGTGAGGTCCCAGTTGGACCCGTTGAAGACCTGCACGCCGATCTCGCTGAACACGTAGGGGTAGTCCGGCGAGGTGCTCACGGGAACGGGCGCGAGGTCGAGCTCGAGGCCGTCGAACGAGGTCGCCGCGTCGAGCAGCGCCTCACGCGTGCAGCCCTCCATCCGGGTCAGCGCAGCCTCGAGCAGCTGCGCCGTCTGGTAGCCGGCGGCCGCAGGGGCCGAGAGCGCGTTGACCTCGTCGGGGTGGGCGGCGGCGAACTCGGTCCAGGCGTCGAACCCGGCGTCGCCCGCGAGCGACGGGTCGGTGATGTCCTTCGTGTAGGCGATCGACACGACGCCGTCGGCCGCGCCCTCGCCCGCGGGCTTGAGGAAGAACGTCGCGTCGGCGGCCGGGGCGTTGATCACGGTGGTCGCATCCCAGCCGAGCTCGAGCTTCTTCTTCAGCGACTGGGTCGCGAACGCGCCGACGGCCCAGTCGAGGAAGATGTCGGCGTCGGATGCCGCGAGCGTCGTGACCTGGCTGTCGACGGACGCGCTCGCGAGCTCGTAGGACTCGGCGGCGACGATCTCGATACCGCTGCCCTCGAACGCGGCCTCGAACCCGGCGCGGATGCTCTCGCCGAAGTCGTCGTTCTGGTACAGGATCGCGGCGGTCGAGTCGGGGTGGTTCTCGATCAGGTACTCGGCGAGCGCCTGCACCTCGAAGCCGTACTGCGGCATGAAGCCGGTCGTCCACGGGTCCTCCGCGTGGAGCCCGAGGATCGCGTCGCTGCCGGTGCCGACGAAGAGGTTCGGCACGCCCTGCTCCTCGACGTACGGCGCGACGCTGATCGCGGCGCCGGTGCCGAGCACGCCCGCGAGCGCGAACACCTCGTCCTGCTCGACGAGCGTGCGGACGTTGGCTGCGGTCTTCGCGGGGTCGTAGCCGTCGTCGATGACGGTGACCGTGACCTCGCGGGTCGTGCCGTCGGCGAACTCGAGTCCGCCGTCGGCGTTGATGTCGTCGAAGTACGCCTTGAGGGTCTGGCCGATGGCACCGTAGGCGGCGGCCGGGCCGGAGAGCGGGATGCTGTTGCCGATCTTCACCTCGGTGTCGGTGATGCCGGGGCTGCAGGCCTCGGCGACCGGCTCGGCGGTGTCGTCGGCCGACTCGCGCCCGGCGCAGCCCGCGAGGGCGAGCGCGGTGACGGCGATGCCAGCGACGGTGGCGGGCAGGATGCGACGGCGTCTGGTGCTGCGTGCGATGGACATGGTTCCTCCTCGGAATGCGGTGCTGGACCTGTCGGGTGCATGGTGGGGGCCGCGCAGTGCAGGGTGCGCGGTGGTGCGGGCCGGGCGGTCGGTGGGTCCGTCCGGCCTGATCGGCTCAGGCGGGTTCGGCGACCGCGACGTCGCGGTCGTCATCCCGTTCGAGCACGAAGTAGTAGCTGCGGCCCGCGTCGGCGGTGCCGCGACCGGTCATGACGCCGAGCACGGCGTCGGGCGAGAGTCGGACGAACAGGTCGACGATCGGCTGTCCGTCGTAGGCCATCGCCGCGGTGACGAGGCCGTCGTGCGCCATCCGGCGAAGGCTCGCGCCGCCCCTGGCGATGACGGGGTCGGCCACCAGCCCGCCGGCATCCGTCTCGCAGACGATCGGCGCGACGTCGTCATCGGAGCGGAAGAGCTTGCCGTACCACCGGCTGCGGGTGAGCAGCCGGTGCGCGGCGTGGCCGGTGCTGAGTCCCGTGCCGCGCCAGAGCCCGCGGAGCTCGGCGGGATCGACGGCCGGAAGCGAGCGCCAGAGGGCGGGGAGATCCTCTTGCGGCACGCGACCGGAGAGCAGCCGGACGAGCAGGTCGCACGGCGAGCGCGGCGGGGCCGTCCGCGCGTCGTCGGGGGCGTCCGCGTCCGCGTGGGGCGCCGACATCCGGAGCACCGGCTTGATCGAGCGACCCGTGCGGGCCGCGCCGACCGCGGCGTCGACGTCGGCGAACTCGTAGGGCGAGATCAGCTGCTCGACGGGCAGGCGCCCGGCCCGCCACATCGCCTCGAGCATCGGCAGGTCGCGGGCGATGTCGGCGTCGCCCTCGATGACGCCCGTGATCGTGCGCCCCCAGAGCAGCTTCGACTGGGAGATCGAGACCCGGTTCGACCCCGGCTTGAGGGCGACGGTCGCGCAGGTGCCGCGCGCGGCGAGCGCCCCGAGCGCGGCGTCGACCGAGTCCTGCGAGCCGACGGTGTCGAGCACGGCCTCGAACTGGGGCCGCCCCTCGAGCGACCCGGCGAGCGCGGCGGGAGCGTGCGCCTCGGTCGCGCCGAGCTCCAGCGCGAGCTCCCGGCGCGCCGGGATGGGGTCGCTCACGACGATCCGCGCGAGCCCGCGGTGCCGTGCGGCCATGACCGCCGCGAGCCCTGTGGTGCCCGCCCCGAGCACGAGGAGCGAGTCCGCCGGGCCCGGGCGGAGCACGTTGAGGATGGCGCCGGCCCCGGTCAGGACGCCGCAACCGAGCGTCGCGGCGACCGGCCACGGCACGTCCTCGCCGATCGCGACGGCGCTCGAGGCGCGGACGACCACGTGGGTCGACCAGGCCGACTGGCCCATCCAGCCCGCGGTCACGGGCTCGCCCGCCTCGGCGAAGTCGACCGGGGCGCCCTGGTTGAGCGCCGCGAACGACTCGCAGTACGCCGGGTGACCATCGAGGCAGGGCGCGCACTCGCGGCACGAGGCGAAGCCGAGTGCCACGCGGTCGCCGGGCCGCAGCCCGTCGACCCGCGCGCCCACCGCCTCGACGACCCCGGCGCCCTCATGCCCGAACACAGCGGGGAACCGGTCGCCGGCGCCGCCGTCGATGCCGAACATGTCGGTCGGGCACACCCCTGAGGCCATGACCCGGACGATGATCTCGTCATCGCCGGGCGCCCTCAGGGTCACGTCCGAGAGCGTGACGGATCCGCCGCGCTCTCGGACGAGCGCGGCCACTGCCTCGGTCATCGCCCTACGCCGGAGTCGGCTCGCGGTCGGCGGCGCGCAACGCGACCTTGTTGACCTTGCCGCCGGCGTTGCGCGGCAGGACCTCCATGACCACGACGTGCTTGGGCTGCTTGAACCGTGCGAGCTTGTCGGCGAGGAACTCGGCGAGCGCCTCGACGGTGAGCTCGGTCTCGGGCACGAGCACGACGGCCGCGACGGGCACCTCGCCCCAGCGCTCGTCGGCGCGGCCGTAGACGGCGACGTCGGCCACGTGCGGGTGCGACGCGAGCACGTTCTCGACCTCGGCGCTGTAGACGTTCTCGCCGCCCGAGATGATCATGTCCTTCTTGCGGTCGACGACCCAGACGAAGCCCTCCTCGTCCTGTCGGACGAGGTCGCCGGAGTGGAACCATCCGCCCGCGAACGCCTCGGCGGTCTCGTGGGGCTTGCGCCAGTAGCCCTTCATCATGGTCGGCCCGCGGTAGATGATCTCGCCGACCTGGCCGGGGGCGACGTCGTTCATCTCGTCGTCGACGACGCGGGTCTGGATCGTCGGGATGGGCTTGCCGACCGAGCCGAGCTTGCGCAGCGAGTCGGGCCCGCGGAGCACGCACGTGATGGGCGACATCTCGGTCTGGCCGAAGACGGCGGTGTTCAGGGCGTTCGGGAACGTTTCCTCCATCTGGCGGAGCAGCGTGTCGGTCGCAGGTGCAGCACCCCAGCTGATGATGCGGAGGGCGAGGTCTCGCTCCTTGATGCCGGGCAGCGCGCAGATCGCCTGCCACTGCTGCGGCACGTTGAAGACGATGGTCGCCCGCTCCTTCTCCCACGCGTCGACGATCGCGGCCGGGTCGAACGCCCCGAGCGGGTGGATGATCGTCGGGATGCCGATGATGAAGTTCGGCGCGATCGAGCCGAGGCCGGCGATGTGGAACAGCGGCGCGGTCATGAACGCGATGTCGGACTCGTCGACGACGCCGTTGGCGCGGATGCAGGTGATCGCCTGGGCGTACAGGTTGATGTGGTCGAGCATCGCGCCCTTGGGACGACCCGTCGTGCCCGACGTGTACATGATGAGGGCCGTGGCATCCTCGGGGACGTCGGGAGCCTGGAACCCGTCGAGGTCCTCCGCGATGAGGTCCTCCAGCGCCTCCTGGCCCTCGCCGGCCTGGGTGCCGAGCACGATCACGCGCTCGATGCGCGAGGTCAGCTGGCCGACGACGCCCACGAGCGGCGCGAGCGGCGCGTCGACGACGATCACCGACGAGTCGGCGTCGTCGACGATGTACGCGATCTCGGGCGGGGTGAGCCGGATGTTGATCGGCACCGCGATCGCGCCGAGCGTGTTGACCGCGAAGACGGTCTCGACGACCTCGGGGCTGTTCAGCGTCAGCAGCAGGACCCGGTCGCCCTCCTCGACCCCGCGGCGGCGGAGCGCGGCCGCGAGGTGCGTGACGCGGTCGTGGACCTGCGACCAGGTCCAGTCGCGATCCAGGTAGCGGAAGGCGAGGGCGCCGGGCTGGTTCGACGCGTGGATCGCGACCTGGTTCATCCAGTGGTTGCGACGTGCCGACCGCGGGATGACGGGGGCTTCGGTGCTCATTCGGGAATCCCTTTCGTACTTCGCTGTACCGTCGGCGGGTTCGGGCCCGGCGACTCAGGTGATGTCAGTATGCCTCGCCACGGCCCGGTTGTCACGACTTTTGTTAATTTCGATTCACACGACTTGTGAACGATGGTTCACGACGCTCGCAGGGCGTGCCTGCGATAGCCTGTGGTGATGGGCACGATGGGGGCGCCGACCGCGGACACGGAGGTCCGCCGGGTCCGGCCGAAGGACCGGCGCCAGCAGATCGCGATGGCGGCCGCGACCCTGTTCTCCGAGCGCGGCTTCCACCAGGTCAGCCTCGGCGAGGTCGCCTCCGCCGTGGGCATCTCGGCGCCGGCGCTGTACCGGCACTTCCCCAACAAGTACGCCCTGTTCCTCGACGCGGCGAACCGACTCGCGCACGGGCTCATCGAGGCGACCGACGACCTCGTCGCCGAGCACGCCGACGACGCCGACGACCCCGAGACCGCCAGGGCGGAGTACGACGCGCTCGTGTCGGCCATCGTCGAGACGACCATCGACAACCGGCTGACCGGCGGGCTCTACCGCTGGGAGGGCCGCTACCTCGAACCCGACGACCGCCGGCAGCTGCAGGACGAGTTCGCCGAGCTCGCGGGCCGCGTGCGGCGCCCCCTGGAGCGCATGCGCCCGGGCCTGCCCGACGACGACGCGCGACTGCTCGCCGCCGCGGCGCTGAGCGTGGTCGCGAGCATCACCTCGCACCACGTGAGCATGGCCCGCCGCACGCTCGCCGACCTCCTGCTCGAGTGCGCCGACGACGTGGCCGCGAGCCACCTCCCCCGACCCGACCGCGGTGCCGAGACGGATGCCGCGGGCATCCCGAGCGCGTCCAAGCGCGAGCTCATCGTGCGCGAGGCGCTCGCACTGTTCCACCGCAACGGCTACCACGACACCGGGATCGAGGACATCAGCGCCGCCGTCGGGCTCACGCCGTCGGGCTTCTACCGCTACTTCGAGAGCAAGTCCGAGCTGCTCCTCGAGGCGTGCGTCCGCGCGTCGGAACGACTGAACGCGACCACCGCCGATGCGCTCGAGGGCGCGGCATCCCCCGACGAGGCCCTGCACCGCCTGGTCGACGCGTACGTGGCCCACAGCTTCACGCACCGCGAGCTGATGAGCGTCTACTTCTCCGACGTGGGCGCGCTGCCCGACGCCGAGCAGGAGCGCCTCCGCGGCATCCAGCGCCGACACGTCGACGAGTGGGTCTCGCTGCTGCGCACCGCACGACCCGACCTGTCGACGAGCGCGGCCCGCGTGCGCGTGCACGCCGGGCTCAACGTCGTCGTCGACATCGGGCGGATCGTGCACTTCGACAACTCGCCCTCCACGCGCACGCGGGTGGCGGCGATCGTGCGGGCCGCGCTGGGCGTGCGCGAGCCGGCGGCGTAGCCGGGGAGCCGCTCGGCGTCCGCTGCCCGCGGGTGGCGGGTGGCCGCTCGGGCGCCCTCGCAACGCGCACGCCGCTCACACGCGCCGACGCGGCCGCCCGTCAGGCGACCGCGTCGGCGGGGTGCTCCTCGTCAGTGCTTCTTGCCCTTGGCGTGCAGCATGTGCAGCATCCGCTCCGCGAGGTGCATGTCGCGCTCCGACCGGTCCATCGTGAGCAGGTCGATGAACGCCTTGCTCTTCTGCAGCGCGATCGACTTCGCCACGCTGAACTCGCGCAGCCCGTCGGCGCCGTGGATCCGGCCGAAGCCCGACTCGCCGCGACCGCCGAACGGCAGCCCGGGGATGCCGCCGAAGCCGAGCACCGAGTTGATGCTCACTGCGCCGCAGCGCAGGCGCTCCGCGATCTCGAGACCGGCGTGGTGGTCCTTGGTGAAGACCGACGCGGAGAGGCCGTACTCGGTGGCGTTCGCCTTGACGATCGCCTCGTCGATGTCCTTCACGCGGTCGACGACGAGCACCGGGCCGAAGGTCTCCTCCTGCACGACGGCGCAGTCGTCGGGCACGCCGGTGAGGATCACCGGGCCGACGTAGCCGTCCTTCACGGAGTCCGCCCCGCCGAGGACGGCGGTCGCGCCGCGCTCGAGCGCGCCGGCGATCTGCGACGAGATGACCTCGGACTGGCGCGCGAGGGTCATCGGGCCGTAGCTGGCGGATGCCTCGGGGCCGGGCTGCAGCCGCGAAGCCGAGGCCACGAGCTTCTCCATGAACGCGTCGTAGACGGGCGCCTCGACGTACACGCGCTCGACGCCGGCGCAGGTCTGGCCGGCGTTGCCCATGCCGCCGAAGACGGCGAAGCCGACGGCCGCGTCGAGGTCGGCCTGGCGGGTCACGATCATGGCGTCCTTGCCGCCGGCCTCGACCACGATGGGCGTGAGGTTGCGCGCGGCAGCGGCCATGACCTTGCGCGCGGTGCCCGGCGAGCCCGTGAAGGCGACCTTGTCGACGGCGGAGGACGCGAGCGCCTCGCCCGTGGCGCCGTCGCCGACGACGACCTGGAGCACGGGCTTGTCGGGTGCGACGCGGTTCCACGCCTCCTCGATCCACTTGGCGGTGGCGGGGGTGAGCTCGCTGGGCTTGAACACGACGACGTTGCCAGCCGAGAGCGCGTACCCGATCGAGCCCATGGGCGTGTAGAACGGGTAGTTCCACGGACCGATCACGCCCACGACGCCGAACGGCTCGTAGCCGACGCTCGCGGCCTGGTTGTAGCTCGCGAGCCCCGATGCGACCTTGCGGCGGCGGAGCACCTTGCCGGCGTTCTTGGACGCCCAGTCGAGGTGCGTGAGAGTGAGCACGACCTCCAGCAGCGCGTCATCCGGCGTCTTGCCGGTCTCGCGCGAGATGACGGAGGCCAGGTCGCGCGCGTTCGTCGCGATCTCCGACTTCCAGGCCTGGAGCAGCTTCTGCCGGCCCGCATAGCCCTGCGCCCGCCACCAGTGGGCGACGTCGGCCGCGACGGTGACGGCGCGGTCGACATCGGCGGGCCCGGCGACCGGATAGGTCGCGATGGCCGAGCCGTCGCGCGGGTCGGTGGTGGTGAGTTGAGTGGCGGTGGGCCCGTCGGCGATGAGTGTCACGGCCGTCCCTTCGACGTTGAATGAACCGAACCAAGGAAGTGAATCTGGATTCACACTAGACCGAGGTGGCCCTCGGCACAAGGTCGAGATAGCCGGATGCCACCTCGAGCAACTGCGGCACGCCGGTCTCGAGCCTCGGGGCGAAGCTCGTGTCGTCCGGCCGCTCCCCCGCGCGCCAGCGCGTGTAGATCGCCTCGCTGAAGATCGCGGACTTCCAGAGCGCGAGCGCCTGGTACCAGGGCAGCGCGCTCGTGTCGGCGCCGGTCAGGCTCGCGTAGCGCTCGACGAGGCCCGCCCGGTCGGGGAAGCCCTCGAGCCGGGTCACGGGCGAGAGCTCCATCGTGGTCGCGGGCGATCCCGGCTCGCTCCACGTGGCCGCGAGGTAGCCGAGGTCGGCGAGCGGATCGCCGAGCGTCGACATCTCCCAGTCGAGCACGGCGCCGACCGTCGGCGCCGCGTCGGCCGTGAACATCAGGTTGCCGAGGCGGAAGTCGCCGTGCACGAGCGCCGGGCGAGCCGTCGCGGGCAGCGCGGCCGCGAGCCGGTCGGCGACCGCGTCGACGAGCGGCAGCTCGCGCCGCGAGACCGTGCCCCACAGCCCGCGGAACCGGGACACCTGCCGTTCGAGGTACCCCTCGGGCCGGCCGAACCCGCTGAGCGGGCCCGCCGTGACGTCGATCGCGTGCAGTCGCGCGAGCGCGTCGACCGCGGCATCCGCCACCCGTGCCCGCTGCGCGGGAGCGTCGAACCGTTCGGGCAGCTCGTCGGTGATGACGTCGCCGCGCAGGTAGCCCATGACGTAGAACGGCACGCCGAGGAGCGTCGGATCCTCGCACGTCGACAGGATCTCGGCGACCGGGTAGCCCTCGGCGTCCAGCAGCCGCTGGATGCGCGCCTCGCGCAGCATGTCGTGCGCCGACGGCGGCAGCGGCGGACGCGGCCCGCGCCGCAGCACGACCTCGGCGTCGCCTCGGCGGAGCAGGAACGTCACGTTCGACTGCCCCTCCCCGATGCGCGTCCACGCGATCGGGCCCGCGCCGATGCCGTGGTCGTCGAGGTGGCGGGCGACGGTCTCGAGCACGAGCAGCGGTGGCGAGGCGAGGGCGGATGCCTCGGCCGCCGTCGCGACGACGTCGCGGCCGTCGGGCTCCGACGACGGGTGCGGGGCGGCGCCGATCTCAGGCCCGGGTGCGGGTGCGGGTGCCTGCCCGGTCTCGGCCTCGGTCTCGTTCTCCTGCACGCTCATCGGTTGCTCACCCTTCCGAACAGGCCCGCGATGGGAGCGAGCACGAGCGGCCGCGCGGCGACCCACGCTGCCCCAATGACGATCAGCGAGACCGCGAAGACGATGAAGCCGACCCAGTTCACGGCATCCTGGCCGCCGTACATGTGGTTGAGGTTGCGCAGCGCCCCGGTCGCGAGCACCAGCGCGACGTGCACGACGATGAACGCCACGAAGTACAGCATCACCGGGAAGTGGATCGCGCGCGCCACCTCGACCGGGTAGATGCGGCTCAGGGTCTTCGCGCGTGCGGGCCAGAGGCCCGACATCCGCACGCCCGTGATCACCGCGAGCGGCGCCGCGACGAACACCGTCGCGAAGTAGGTCAGCTGCTGCAGGCCGTTGTAGTGCACCCAGCCGTTCTCGGTCGGCCAGTCGAGGGAGGCGTACTGCAGGGCCGCCGAGATCGCGTTCGGGATCACCTCCAAGCTCGTGGGCACGATCCGCATCCACTGCCCCGTCGCGAACAGCAGCACGACGAAGGCGACGCCGTTGACCAGCCAGAGCAGGTCGAGCGACTGGTGGAACCAGAGGTTCAGGCCGATCTTGCGTGCGGGGTTCCAGCGCGGGCTCCAGTAGGCGGCCGGTCGCCGCTCGCGGCGCACCTGCCAGCCCGAGCGCACGATCAGCACCATGAGGAACACGTTGAAGAAGTGCTGCCAGGCGAGCCACGCCGGGAAGCCGACGGGCGCGCCCTCCGGCATCGGCGCCTCGCCCGGGTAGGCGGCGAGGAACGCCTGCACGCCGTCGAGCGTCCGCAGCCAGCGGGCGACCAGCACGACCGCGGCGGCGAGCAGCACGAGGCCGACGGCGGCGAGCGCCCACCGGGCCCAGGGGCGGGCGGGGGCGGATGGCTCGGAGGGCGGGGTCGTTGCGGGGGCGGTGCTCGTGGCGGGGATGGATGCCTCGGGCACCGCAGGTGCGACCGGGACGGATGCCTCGGGTGCCGGTTCCGGGACGGATGCCGCGGGTGCGAAGCCCGCCGCCGGCCACGGCTCGGCGCCCGCGCGGCGCGGGAGGCCGCGGCGGAGCGGCCGCGTGCTCACTGGCGCTGCGGGTGCGGCGGGCTCTGCGGGCGTGACCGCGGCGGGTGCGGCGGGCGTGACCGCGGCGGGTGCGGCGGGCGTGACCGCGGCGGGTGCGGCATCCATCACCGCCTCGGTCGGGGCCGCGACCGCCGTCGGCGTCGCCGTCGCCACCGGGGCGTCGGGTGCGAGACCCGGCGGCGGCCACGCGTCACCGCCCGGGCGACGGGGCAGGCCGCGCCGGACGGGCGGCCGGGTCGTGGTCACGCCGGCACCTTCCTCGTCTCGAGTGCGGTGATGAGTTGCGGCACGACCTGGAACAGGTCGCCGACGATGCCGAAGTCGGCGATCTCGAAGATCGGCGCGTCGGCGTCGGTGTTGATCGCGACGATCGTCTTCGCCGTCTGCATGCCGGCGCGGTGCTGGATGGCGCCCGAGATGCCGAGCGCGACGTACAGCTGCGGCGAGACCGAGACGCCGGTCTGCCCCACCTGGTGGCTCTGCGGCACGAATCCCGCGTCGACGGCCGCACGCGAGGCGCCGACGGCGGCGCCGAGCGCGTCGGCGAGCTGCTCGACGAGCGCGAAGCGCTCCTCGGAGCCGAGGCCTCGGCCGCCGGAGACGACCCTCGCGGCGCCGCGGAGCTCGGGGCGTCCGGTCTCGACGACGCGCGCCTCGACCGATTCGACGGTGGCCGCACGGCGACCGGATGCCGCGACGGCGAGCGGTTCGGAGGTCGGCGCCTGCGCCTCGGCGCGTGCGTCGACCGCGCCGATGCGCACCGTGATGACGGGTGCGCCGAAGGTCACCGCCGAGGCCACGTCGTATGCGCCGCCGTAGACGGAATGGTGGGCGACGACCCCCTCGTCATCGCGCGCGACCGCGACCGCGTCCACGGCGAGTCCCGAGCGGGTGCGCGCCGCGAAGCGCGCGGCGACCTCGCGGCCCTCCACGGAGTGCGACACGAGCACGGCGTCGGGGCGCACGAGCTCCGCGGCCGCGGCCAAGGCGTCGACCGCGGGAACGGTGAGCTGCGACGGGGCGTCGGGCCGTGCGACGAGCACGCGCGTCGCACCGAGACGGGCCGCGGCATCCGCCAGCTCGTCGGCGTCGCCGGACGGCGGGGCGATCACGAGCGCGATCGGGGTGCCGACGCCGGCCGCGGCGCCGAGCAGGCCGGCCGTGGTCGGCGCGAGGCCGCCATCGAGCGTCGTGTCGAGGAGGACGAGGATCGGCGCGTCGGACCGGGCGGGCTGTGCGGACTGTTCGGGCATCGGGGTCTCCATCAGGCGAGCCGGTTCTCGACGAGGCGGTTCTCGATGAGGAACGTGGCGAGCCGCTCGCCGGCGTCGCCCTCGTCGGTGATCTTGGTGCCGCCCGACCGGGGCGGGCGCTCCGAGATCGTGATCATGATCGAGCGCGCGGTCGCGGCATCCGCTGCGTCGATGTCGAGGTCGAGGTCGGCGAGCGAGAGGGTCTCGAGCGGCTTCTTCTTGGCCGCCATGATGCCCTTGAAGTTCGCGAAGCGCGGGTCGGGCAGGCGCTCGGTGATCGAGATCACGGCGGGCAGCTCGGCGGTCACCCGCGCGGTGCCGCCGTCGGTCGCGCGGATGCCGGAGACCGTGCCGTCGGCGAGCTCGACGGACTCGAGCCGGGTCGCCTGCGCCACGTCGAGGAACTCGGCGACCATCGCCGGCACGACCCCTCCGGAGCCGTCGGTCGACTGGTCGCCCGCGATCACGAGGTCGAAACCCGTGCGACGCGCCGCCGCCGCGAGGACCTCGGCCGTGAGCACGAGGTCGGCGCCGAGCAGCGCCTCGTCGACCACGTGCACGGCGCGCGCGGCGCCCATCGCGAGCGCCTTCCGCAGGCTGGATGCCACGGGCTCGGCGCCCATCGACATGGCGACGACCTCGGTCTCCGGGTGCTCGTCGGCGTGGCGCAGGGCGACCTCGAGGGCGCGCTCGCCGATCTCGTCGACGACGCGCTCGCTCGCCTCGCGGTCGGCGAGGCCGGTCTCGAGATCGAGGCGCCGGTCGGCGTAGGTGTCGGGGACGTCCTTGACCAGGACGAGGATCCTCATCGTCGATCGCTCCTTCGCGGATCATGCCGGCCGGGGCCGGGTCGGTACGACGACATTCTGATCAGGGATCGCAGAACAGTCAAGTCTGACTTTTTTAGCGCGCCGGATCGAGTTCGCAGGACCAGCCGCGCCATGGGTGCCATATCCGGGGGGATGACGCGGCTCATCCTGCCTACGCGGACCGGACCTGGCGCCGGAACGGCGCCGACCGCGCTGCGGGCGCCAGCGCCGGATCGAGTTCGCAGGACCAGCCGCGCCATGGGTGCCATATCCGGGGGGATGACGCGGCTCATCCTGTCTACGCGCGCCGGGGCCTGCCGGGCCGGCAGGGCCGGCACGGCGAGCGGTCCGCCGCGGCCGCCGGCTCAGCCGCCGAGCAGCTGCTCGCGCGCGAGCGCACGCCACAGGGCGAGGTTCGGCTCGCTCGCCGGGTCGGCGCCCGTGATCGCGTACGTCATCGCCGTGCCGCGCATGCTCGTGACGAGCAGCTCCATGAGCGGCTCGAACTCCGGACGCGCAGTCAGCTCCGGGCCGAACAGCCGCTGCTGGATCTCGAGCAGGATGCCGCCCATGCGCCGTTCGGTCGGCAGCAGCGCCTCGCGGAGGCCCTCGTCGTGTCGCGCGGCGAGCCAGAGCTCGAGCGAGGCCAGGTAGACGGGCTGCCCGTTCGACGACCACATGGCCGCGATCGCGGCGTCGATGCGCGCCCCGGGCTCCTCGGGCAGCTCGACGTCGACCAGCAGCTCGTCGAGCCGCGCCGCTGCGAGGTGGTGCACCGCGGCGACGAGCAGCTCGGTGCGCGACCGGAAGTGGTGCAGCAGTCGCCCGCGCGAGACTCCGGCTCGTTCCTGCACGCGCACGGTAGTCGCCGCGGCGTAGCCCTCCTCGGCCAGCACCCGCACCGCGGCATCCAGGATCGCGGCCTGCGTGCGCACCGCACGCTCCTGCACGGGACGCCGGGCCGACCCGTTCGCTGACTCCGACATCGCCCTCCCCTGCATCACCCTGCGGGCCGTGCGTCGTCGCACGTGCCGCGCCGCAGCCTAACGGACGGGCTACGCGATGAGGAACCGCGCGATCAGCCCGTCGCGCAGGTCGAACGTGAAGGTGCCGGGGCCGTTGTAGCCCTCGCCCGAGACGGTGACGGTGAGCAGGTACTGCTGCGGCATGCGCCCGGCCCTGATGCCGTGCACATCGAAGTGCGACAGCTTGCCGATGTTGTCGGTCTCGTTCCAGCTCGCGACGCCGTCGCGTCCGTGGAACTCGCGGCCCCAGTCGTTGAGGTAGGCGTCCTCGGTGAACGCGGCGACGAACCCCTCCGAGTCGCCGGCGTTGGTGGCGTCGACGAACGCGCGGATGGCGGCGGGCATGGCGGTGTCGGACATGGCCACACCCTACGCCGACGACCGCGGCCGCGACATCCGCTCGGGACGCCGCGGCCGCAGCCGGTTCGGGTCGACGGGGACGGATCAGCCCGGCGCGACGATCGTCATGGTGTTGAAGTTGGTCCCGTTCCCACCGGGCTTGTAGTTCTTCTCGAGGTTGCCGGCCGCGTCGACGGAGAACCACTTGACCGTCGTGCCCGCGGGCACCGTCACCGTCTCACCGCCTTCGCGGATGCCGGCCGAGGCGTACAGCGTCGACGCGAACGTCGGCTTGGACCCGTCGATCGTGTAGAACACCGACGCGGGTTCCGTCGTCTCGAACACGAGGTCGACCATGCCCGGTTCGGCGCTCGCCGACACGGCCAGCGAACTGGCGGGCCGCTGCGAGTCCCGATCGAAGTCGTACGCGACGCGCATGAGTTCGACGAGGCCGTTCGCGAACTCCTGCGACTCGGCGTGCGCCGACGCTCCCGTCGGGTTCTCGTTCTCGAACGGCGGCTGGAACTGCGTCCCCACCTCGAAGTTCCACGCGTAGATCCCGTACTTGTACCAGAGCAGGTCACCGGAGTTGCCGGCCGCCGAGTAGAGCACGTCGGAGACCGGGCCCGTGCGCGCCGGCGTCACCGACATCCCGCGGTACCGCTTGATCTCGGACAGGATCCGCGAGGAGGCACCCCAGAAGTACGCCTCCTCCTCGACCGTCGGACGCGGCGCCGAGATGCGCCCCGGCGTGATGTACGCCCCCGGCGACCACATGAAGTAGTTGCCCGAGCTGTGCAGGTTCATCGAGAACTCGATGTTCGGGTTCTCGGCCGCGATCCAGTCGATGTTGGCGCTCTCCGGCTCGCTGAGCTCGCTCGGACCGGCGTAGGTGCCGCTCGTGCACGAGGACGAGGCGCCGTTGTACCCGTCGAACAGGCTGTAGGTGTCGTAGTTTCGGTTGTTGTCGACGCCCCAGCTGTTCCGTGCGAGGAAGTCGGCGCTGCCCGTCCGCTCGCAGTGGTTGAACATGTTCTTGCGTTGCGAGTTGAAGTCGTAGAACGAGTAGTGACCGCCGTCCGGGTTCACCGAGGGCACGATCCAGATGTCGAGGTTGTTCACGAGGCGCTTGGTCTCGGCGTCCTGCGCGTAGTTGCGCAGCAGCCGCTCCGCGGTCTCGACGGCGACGAGCGGCGGCACCCATTCGCGCGCGTGCTCCTGCGCGTAGGCGAGCACGCCGGGCTTCGAGCCGTCGCGGACCTTGCCGATCCGGATCGCGTACACGGGGTGCGGATCGCGCGACACGGTCTCCGGGGCCGACAGGCCGTCGGTGAGGTCCGCCGTCGCGGGAGCGACGAGGCCCGACCCGGTGTTGCCGCGGTACGTGTACGCGACGACGAGGGCGGATGCCGCGGGCGAGGCGTTGATCGCCGCGACGACCTCGGCTGCGGTGCTGGTGACGGTCCCGGCGGAGTCGGTCGCGAGCGACACCGTGATCTCGTCGCCGGAGACGGCGACCGAGAGCGGCGAGTCCGTCGCCACCGGGTCGACCATCGCCACGCTGAGGCCGTTCCCGCCCTCGTGGCCCCAGGCGACCGAGTCGATCGCGACGCGGCTGCTGATGGCGGAGCCGAGCACCGCCTGCGCGAGTCGCCGGTAGCCGTTCGTCTCGTTCGGCAGTTCGACGATCTCGGAGATCTGCGGGAACTCCGCGGCGAGCATCTCGATGCGGTCGTACAGCTCGGTCGGCGTCAGGTACGACGTGATGAAGTCGCTCTGATAGTTCGGGCCGAACGCGTCGTCGCCGTCGAGCGGCAGCCAGTCGTTCACCTTCGCGGTGGCGACGTCGCCGGTCGGGCTGACGATGCGGATGGTGTCGGGGCGCGTCTCGACGACCGCGGCGCCTCGGTGGTACAGGTAGACGCCGGCGTCGACGAATCGGTTGATGTTCTGCGTGCCGCCGGAGCCGAGGTCGGTGCCGGGTCCGCTGTCGCGCTCGACGGAGAGCTGGGCCGAACTCGTCTGGCCGTCGGCCCACTTGGCCTCGACGGAGAGGTAGCCGACGCCGTACGACGTGTAGTAGTCGGCGCGGATGATCTTGACGTCGGAGACCTCCGCGGCCTCAGCGGCCTCGGCGAACTCCTCGTTCGCGGCGACCGCCTCGGCGATGGTCGCGTCGCGTTCGGCGAGGACCTCGGCGGTGTCTTCTTCGTCGTGGAGGGACGTTCCGACCGCGAACCCTCGGGCGCGCAATGCCTGTGCCTCGCCGTCGCTGACGACGGCGTGAGCGGTGATCGTGCCGTCGGGGTTGGCGTGCGCGGCGTGGTCGAGGTCGACGCCCGTATCGACCAGGCGGTCGAGTTCGGCGGTGTCGGCGACGATCACCTCGACGACGGCGACCTCCTCACCGGCGTCTCGGACGAGGTCCGGCAGCGGCTCGGTGCCACTGGCCGGACTGATGGGCGTCATGCTGGTGAGGATGAGCCCGGCGAGCGCGGCGAACGCCGCCGACCCTCCGAGCACCCTGCGTCTGATCGTCGACATCGATGTCTTCCCCCTCGTTGCGGTGACCTGCGATGGAGCCTGCACCGGCGCGGAAGGATGCGGTGTCGCCGTCGTCCCCCAACTCCGGCCGCCCGCCCCGGACCCGCTGATGCGGGTCGGGCCGAGCGTGGGCTCTGTCTATCGGGTCGCAACTTTCGCGTCAACAGTGACAAAAGTAGACGGGACGAATTGCGCGTTGAGCGGATGCCTCGGTGGACGATCGGCTACAGCCCTGTCCCGCAGCGACGGCAACGCGATGCTCGCGCGATGTCCGTGCGTCGTGCCAGAGTGAGCCGCGTGATCGTCCAGACCAACGTCGTCGGCAGCCGAGCCGGGGCCGATGAGCACGTCGTCGAGGTGCGTGCGGGCCCGATGACGCTGCGCGACCTGCTCCGCGTGCTCGTCCGCCACGAGCTCGCCGAGTACGAGCGACGCCGCGTCGAGAACCGCACGTTGCGGATACTCACCCCCGCAGACCTTGCCACGGGTGCTGAGACCGGTGCCTACGGGCGCGAACTCCGGGCGACCCCGAAGGCACCGACCCTCGATGCCGCGCACGCCCGCGCGATCGAGGCGTTCGACGACGAGCTCTATTTCGTGTTCCTCGACGATGAACGGGTGGAAGAGCTCGACGCCGAGCTCGAGATCGCCCCCGAGTCGACGCTTCGCCTCGTGCAGCTCGTCGCCCTCGCGGGCGGCTGACCGTGATCTCGGCCGAGCAGGCGCGAGACGAACTCGCGAAGATCCGCGTGCCCTGGGATCACCGCCGGGGCCTCACCATCCGCAACCGCCTCCTCGCGCCCGCGCTCGCGGGCGAGGTCGTGGATGCGGTCAACCGTCGTCGTGCCGTCGACCCCGACCTGGTCTCCCGACTCGACGCCCTGGCAGAGGCGAAGCGCGCTCGGGTGTTCCGCGCCGTCAGCCCGACCATGGGCGATGCGCTGGCCCGGTGGTGGAGCTGGGCCCGGCACGCTCCGTATCAGTCCGGCTGGACCAGGCGCGCCTACCGCTCGCCCGACCCGGCGCACTCCGGGCCCGCCCGCTTCGCCGACCTGTCGCGCCTCCTGGTGCACGCCGCCGAGTACCCGCGGCCCCTGGCCTGGCATGCCGAGTGGATGGTGCACCTCGGCGACCACATCCCCCTGGGCGGGGTGCTCGCCGCGGCGATCGACGACGGCGACACCGCGATCCGGATGACGCTCGTCGACAGCGTGCACGCGCGGCATCCGATCTCCGGGCCGACGACGCAGGCGCACGCCGCCCTGCTCGCGAGCGGCGACCCTGCGAACTGGGAGACGGTCGCCGCGCTCCTGCGCGCCGCGGGTCGTGCCGAGGGACTGCGGCAGAGCATCCTCGAGGCGTCCGACCTCGCCCATCCGTCCGCGTTCGCCCGCATCCTCGACGTGGTGCTCGAGCACGACCTCTCGCGCTTCGCCGGCACGGTCCGTGCCGCGGGGGTCTGGGTCGGCGACGGGTTCGACGTGCGGCGGTCGAAGGACGTGGCGGCGGCGCTCCGAAGCATCCGTGCGCACCTCGACGCACCGCCGACCGCACGCGACCTGCTCGTCGCCGACGCGGCCGACGCCTACCTCGGGTTGTGGACGCTGGCGATGCGCGATGCGCCCGCGACCGTGCCCGTCGCGGCGGAGCTGCTGCGGAGCCCCGCGGAACGGACGCGCCTGGCCGCCGCCCGGATCCTCGCCGACCTCGCGATCCCGGCCGCCGGCGCCGCGCTCGCGCCGGCCCTCGACGACGAGTCGCTCGCCGTGTACGCGGCCGCCGCTGACGCGTGGCCGCCGCAGTTCTGGGCGCCCAAGGAGGCCTCGCCCGACCTCGAACCCGCGGTGCGGACGTCGCTCGAGCACCGCGTGCGCACGCTCGGCAGGTCGAGGGAGGTGCCCATCGGCATCGTCGGCGAGCGCCCGACGAAGGTCGGCTCCGCCCGGGCGGCCGACGTGATCGTGACCCACACCCCGGCCGAGGCGCTCGAGCCGGAGGTCCTGCAGGCGGCGAGCGCCGACGGCCGCTACCACGCCGCACGGAAGTACGGCGCCGATCCGATCGCCCATCGGGCACCGCTGTTCAGCCTGCTCGACGACCGCTCGGGCCAGGTGCGCGGCGTCGCGCAGGAGGCGCTCGGCGGCCTCACCGACCTCACCGACGACGAAGTGGCCCGCCTCGAGGCGGCGCTCTCCCGGAAGTCCGCCGATGTTCGCACCACGGCGATCCGGCTGCTCGGCGCGCAGTCGCCGGATCGGCTCGCCGCGACGGTCGCCCGGCTGTCGGCGGGGACCGCCGATCAGCGCCGTGCGGGCACGGAACTGGGAGGTGCGTCCGCGGCCGAGGTCGACGACACCGCCGGACCGACGGTCGACGCCGTCCCCGCGGCGCTCGACTTCCGGCCGGAGGACCGAACGCCGGCCGTGCGGCCGGTCGCGCCGCCGGCATCCGACTGGCGCCGCTACCACGCCGGATGCCGGCTGGTGCTGACCTCGCTCGCGGCCTGGATCGACGAGCATGCCGACACCGAGGTGCAGACGTACGGCGGCGTGCAGATGCTCGCCAACGTCGGGTGGCTGCCCGTCCCGAGCGACGGCTCTCTCCCGCTCGCCGAGCTCCTCGAACCCTGGTGGGAGCGGACGGCCGGGCAGCTCACCGACGGCGGCGTCGAGCTCGCGCTGCTGCACCTGCGGGGTCTCGGACACGGCGGATGGGTCGACGGCGTGAATCGGACGATCATCGGCATGGCCGAGGGCCCAGGCGGGGTCGACAACGGGATCCGGCTCCGCGCGAACCTCATCGCCGCGCTCGCCCGGCACGCCTGGCGTGAGCGTTGGACGGACACCGTCCTCGACGCGCTCGACACCGCGGCTGCCGCGGTGCCGGTGTCGTCGCTCCTCGGCCCGCCCGAGGTCATGGCACGACGCGGCATCCGGTTCACACGGAACGAGTGGGGCGGACTTCGACAGACCGACGGGCGAGGGGCGTTCTTCGACGCGCTCTTCCAGCAGCTGCACCGCCTCGTGGATCCCACCACGCTCTCCGACGACCAGCTCGGGCGATGGTGGCGCACCGCCCGCTACCTCGACGAGCCCGAGGGCACGTTCGACACGTGGCGCGGAGCGCGGGTCGAGATCGCCGCGAACGACCGGTGGGGCCGGGCGCAGACATCCACGGTGCTCGTCCCGGATCAGCCGTACCGGTCGCGACCCGCACCGATGCTCGTCGCGACCGCGTTCGAGCGCGGCATCGCCACGAGGGCCGACCTCGTCGATGCGCTGCTCGTTCCCGAGGTCCGGTCACGAGCTGCGGGACACGGCGGCTGGGACGACGCGGCGGGCGTGCGCGAACTCACCGGACTGCGACCCGAGGCCTGGGCGGCGGGCGCGCACACGCAGGAGGTGGTCGAGGAGGTCCGCCGAGTGGTCGTCGAGCGCGAGTGCACGCGCGGCGACCTGCCGACGCCGTTCTCGAACACTGCTCGGGGACTGCGGACCGCGTACGGCGCCGAGAGCCTCGTGCAGATCCTGGCGGCACTCGGCACCCGCCCGTTCACCCGCGGCTACTCGTGGAACGAATCGCGCGAGAGCGGGCTGTCGCACCTCGTCCGCATCCACCAGCCGACGTCCGACGACACCGCTGCCGGCCTGGGCGAACTGATCCGGTCCGCTCGGATCGCCGAGCGGCGCATCGTCGAGGTCGGCGTGTATGCGCCGCAGTGGGCCGCCCTGATCGAGGAGCACCTCGGGTGGCCGGGATACGCATCAGCGGTGTGGTGGCTCCACGCCCACACCAAGGACGAGAGCTGGCACGTCGACCGTGAGATCCGCGAGGCCTGGGAGTCCGAGATCAGCCAGCGCACGCCGCTCGAGGCGACCGACCTGATCCGGGGCGCGGCGGATGTCGCGTGGTTCCGCGCGATGTACGGCGAGATCGGCGACGAGCGGTTCCGGCGCGTGCTCGCAGCCGCGAAGTACGCCTCGACCGCGGGCGGCCACAAGCGCGCGGAACGTTTCGCGCAGGCCCTGCTCGGCCGCCTCGAGGAATCCGAGCTGCTCGAGCAGATCGGCCAGAAGCGGAACCAGGACGCGGTCCGCGCCCTCGGCCTCCTCCCGCTGCCGGATGACGGCAGGCGCACGCTGCTCGCCCGATACGAGCTCATGCGCGGCTTCGTGGCATCCGACCGCACCTCGGGTTCGCAGCGACGCGCCTCCGAGACGACGGCCGTCGCCGTCGGCATGGAGAACCTCGCGCGGACGGCCGGATACCGAGATCCGCAACGCCTCACCTGGGCGATGGAGTCCGAGGCGGTCGCCGACCTCGCCGCAGGCCCGGTGTCGGTCGATGACGGCGATCTCACCGTCACGCTGTCCATCGACGACGGCGGCGCCCCGAACCTCGCCGCCGTCCGGGGCGGTCGTGCGCTCGCCGCCGTCCCGGCGAAGAGCCGGGCGAACCCCGAGATCGCGGCCCTGCGTGCTCGTGCGACGGACCTGAAGAAGCAGGCCGGCAGGATGCGCCGATCGCTGGAGGACGCCTGCGTGCTCGGCGATGCGTTCGACGCCGCCGAGCTCGCCACCCTGCTCGCCCATCCGGTGCTCGCCCCGATGATCCGCTCGCTGGTGCTCGTCGACGCCGAGGGCGTCGCCGGCTTCGCCACCGACGACCCCGCCGTGCTCCGCGGACCGGACGGATCACTGCGCGCCGTCGCACGCGGCCTGCGCATCGCGCACCCGCTCGACCTCCTCGCCTCCGGCGAGTGGCCGGAGTTCCAGCACGAGCTCGTCTCGAAGGGGGTCAGGCAGCCGTTCAAGCAGGCGTTCCGCGAGCTCTACACGCCGAGCGCGGGCGAACGGGACGAGGCCGGCACCACGTCGCGACGCTACGGCGGCCACCAGGTGCAGGCGCGTCAGGCGGGCGGCATCTTCACGTCGCGCGGATGGGTCGCCGACTTCCAGACCGGCTTCTCGCGCACCTTCCACGAGGAGAAGATCACCGTCTGGTGCCGGCTCCTCGACGGCTGGGGAACGCCCGCCGAGGTGGAGGACGCGACCGTCACCGACATCACGTTCCATGCCGCGGGCGAGTGGCACCCCATGCGGCTCGAAGAGGTCCCCGGCCGGGTCTTCTCCGAGGCGATGCGCGACCTCGACCTGGTCGTCTCGGTCGCCCACGCCGGCGGCGTCGACCCGGAGGCGTCCGAGTCGTCCGTCGAGATGCGCGGCCGACTCGTCGAGGAGACGGTCGACCTGCTGGGCCTCCGCAACGTCGAGGTCGGCGGTCACCACGCGCGCGTGAAGGGCACGCTGGGCACCTACACGATCCACCTCGGCTCGGGCGTCGTGCACCGCGTGCCCGGCAACGCCGTGTGCATCGTGCCCGTGAGCGCCCAGCACCGCGGCCGGATCTTCCTGCCGTTCGCCGACGACGACCCGCGCACCGCGGAGATCGTCGCCAAGGCGGTCCTGCTCGCGCGTGATGACAAGATCACGGATCCGACGATCGTGCAGAAGCTCGTGCGGTAGCCGAGCCGGGTGCCGGCCGGGCTCGGCCGAGCCCGGCCGGCGCACGCCGACCGAGCCGGCGGCCCGGTGTGCCTACCGACCCGGGCCGGCTGGGGCTTCCGCGGCGTCGCGTGCATCGGCATCGTCCGCGGCATCCGCCTGCCCGGCGGCATCCGCGGACCCCGCGCCATCCGCTGTCGTCACCGCGCCCGCGGCGCGAAGCTCCGCCTCGAGGCGCTCGGCCTCGTCGCCGCCGATCGCCTCGCCGCGGGCGACGAGCCCCGCGACATCCGACAGCGGGATCTGCTTGAGGAACAGCGAGAGCACGAACGCCAGGCCGATGAACGGCAGCAGGTACCAGAACACCGGGGCGAGCGCGTCGGCGTAGGCGTCGACGATGCCGTCGCGGATCGGGTCGGGCAGGGCGTTCATCGTGGCGGGGTCGAGCGTGGCCGTCGCGCCCGCGGCATCCGTCGGCGACGCGCCGGCCGCGGTGAACACCTCGGTGAGGTTCTCGGTCAGGCGAGTCGTGAAGATCGTGCCGAACACCGCGGTGCCGAGCGCGGCGCCGACCTCGCGGAAGTAGTTGTTCGTGCTCGTCGCGGTGCCGATCTGGGCGGCGGGGACCGCGTTCTGAACGACGAGGACGACGACCTGCATGATGAGGCCGAGGCCGGCGCCGAACACGAACAGGTAGACGCAGATCAACCAGATCGCGGTGTCGGCGGTGAGCGTCGTGAGCGCGACCATCGCGATCGCCGTGACGACCGTGCCGATGATCGGGTAGATGCGGTACTTGCCGGTCTTCGTGATCGCCATGCCCGACGCGATCGACGTGCCCATGAGGCCCGCCATCATCGGCAGGAGCAGCAGGCCCGACTCGGCCGCCGACGTGCCCGACGACATCTGCAGGAAGGTCGGCATGAAGCCGATCGCGGCGAACATTCCGATGCCGAGCGTGAGGCCGATCGCCGTCGCGTTCACGAAGATCGGATTGCGGAAGAGGCTCAGCGGGATGATCGGGTCGGCGGCGCGGGCCTCCGTGACGACGAACGCGATCGCCGCGACGAGCAGGCCGATGCCCCACGCCCAGGTCTCCCAGGCGTCCCAGCCGAAGTCGGCGTCGCCGCCGAAGTCGGTGAAGAAGATGAGGCAGGTGGTCGCGATCGAGAGGAACACGACGCCGAGCACGTCGATGGGCTTGGTGGCCTTCTTGCCCGGCAGCTTCAGCGCCACGAGCGCGATCACGAACGCGGCGATGCCGATCGGGATGTTGATGTAGAACGCCCACTGCCAGGTGAGGTGGTCGACGAAGTAACCGCCGAGGAGCGGGCCGCCGACCGCAGCGAGACCGAAGACGGCACCGAGCGGGCCGAGGTACTTGCCACGCTCGCTTGCGGGCACGATGTCGGCGATGATCGCCTGCGACAGGATCATGAGTCCCCCGCCGCCGAGGCCCTGGAGCGCGCGGAACACCACGAACATCCAGAAGTCACCCGCGAACGCGCAGCCGATCGAGGCGAGCGTGAACAGCGCGATCGCGACGAGGAACAGGCTCCGCCGGCCGAGGACGTCGCCGAACTTGCCGTAGACGGGCATCACGATGGTCGTCGCGAGCAGGTACGCGGTCGTGATCCAGACCTGGTGCTCGACGCCGCCGAGGTCGCCGACGATGGTCGGCATCGCGGTCGAGACGATCGTCTGGTCGAGGCTCGAGAGCAGCATGCCCGCGATCAGGGCGCTGAAGATGATCCAGATGCGTCGCTTGGTGAGCAGCATCGGGGCGGCGGATGCCGCGGGGGCGGTGGTGGCCATGGGGTCCTCGGTGGGGTGGTTCGGGTCCTGCGGGGCAGGGATGGATCGGGTGGGTGGTGTTGATGAGGCGGGCGGGCGCATCCCGCGGAACGAGCCGGCGGCTCAGCGCCGGCGCGGCGCGGCGAGCACCTCGCGGAGGGCGGCGACGGCGTCGGTGAGCGCGGTCTCGAAGTCGTCGCCCGGGTGGTCGTCGAGCAGGTGCTCCCCCGCGATGCGCATGGCCGCGGCGACGGTGTGCACCGAGGCGAGCACGAGCGGATGCCGCGACGCGACGCTTTCGCGCCGAGCGACGAGTTCGCCGAGCTGCTGTTCGCGTTCGCGGGTCATGTCGATGAATCGGGCGAGCAGGCGCGGTTCGCGCGAGATCGCGCCGATGAGCTCGGCGTGCTCGTCGCGGCCGATGCCGGCATCGCGCGCGTGCGCGAGGGCGAAGTCGACGAGGTCGTCGACGACGGCCGGCCAGCCGCGCGAGCCGCGCGCGAGGAACTCGTCGGCGAGACGCCGGGCCTCGGCGGTCTCGTCGAGGCCGAGCACCGCCTCATCCTTCGACGGGAAGTAGTTGAAGAACGTGCGACGCGAGACGCCGACCTCGTCGCAGAGCTCCTCGATCGTGAACCCGTTGAGCCCGCGCTCGGCGGTCAGCCGACGCGAGAGCGAGGTGATTCGCGACGCGGTCGCCGCCATCCGCTCGGATCGCCTCGTCTGGGTTGCACTTTCGGACACGAAGTGCAGTATTGCACTCTTGTTGTACAAGTGCAATGCGCATCACGGACCTCGCGCTTCGACATATGTTGCACTACAATGCAACATGGAGGAAATCGTGTCGATGATTGCAGGTGCGCGAAGGTCGATGGGCTGGTCGATGCGCGACCTTGCCGCGCATCTCGGCGTGAACGTCTCGACCGTCTCCCGCATGGAACGATCCGAGCGTGAGGGCACGATCCAGCTGTCGACGCTTCGACGGGCGCTCGACGTCATGGACCGGGACCTCGAACTCCAGCCCGTGAATCGTCGGCGCGAGGAGCGCGTCTCCATGGCTCTGCACCGCGCGATCGCCCGCAAACTCACGCACTCACCCGAAGACGTCCTCGCCGTTATTCCGGAGAACCTCGAGCGGATCCGGCACACGGTGCGCGGTCCGATCGCCGAATCATGGATGACTCGGTGGGAGCACCTGGCGCGCGGCCCGGTCGAGGAGCTGATCGAAGCGATGCTCGACGACACGCCTGAGGGTCGCGAACTTCGGCAGAACTCGCCGTTCGCCGGCGCCCTCAGCCCCGACGAGCGCATCCGGGCGATCGAGGAAGGGGTGAGTCGGTGAATCGCGACGAGCTCATGGAACTCACGCGTCAGGCGATCCGATTGGTGCCGAACCGAGAGGTGCTCATCGTCGGCAGTCAGTCGATCCTGGGCACCGTGGCCGAAGACCGGCTCCCGGAACGAGCAACGCTCTCGCGGGAAGCCGACATCGCACCGACACGCGATGACGACGACGGCACGATTGCCACGCTCATCGACGTGCACCTGGGCGAGATGTCCGACTTCGACCGAGTCAATGGGTTCTACGCTCAGGGCGTTTCATCGACGACGGCGGTCCTGCCGCGCGGTTGGGAGCGTCGTGCGACCATCGTGCACCCCGACGGTCCGGGCGGCGGCACGGCGTGGTTCATCAGCCCATACGACCTCTGCGCGTCGAAGCTCGTCCGCGGAGAACGGAAGGACATCGAGTTCGTGAGCGCGCTGATCGAGTGCGGCATCATCGAACCCCACGCGCTCTCCCGGATCGCTGATCGGCTGCCAGTGGCGCAGAACGTCAAGCAGATCGTTCAGCTCCGCGTCGCTGCGTGCGCGAGTTGACCTGATCCGCACGTCGGTGGGTCCTGCGAGACTCGGGGGCATGAGCAGCACGATCGGCACCCCGGGTGGCACGCCCGAACGGCCGGCGCTGTTCTTCTCGGGGCCCGAGGAGTTCCGCGCCTGGCTCGAGGCGAACCACGAGACCGCGACCGAACTCTGGATGGGCCTCAACCGGAAGGGCACGCCCGACCGCGGGCTCACGTGGGAGGAGGCCGTGCCCGAGGCGCTCTGCTTCGGCTGGATCGACTCGGTATCGCAGCGCATCGACGATGTGGCTCGACGCCAGCGCTGGACCCCGCGGAAGCCGACGAGCATCTGGTCGGCCGTCAACATCGCGCACGTCGAGCGTCTCACGACGGAGGGGCGCATGCGGCCGGCCGGCGTCGCCGCGTACGAACGCCGCAGCGACGACCGCTCGGCGATCTACTCGTTCGAGAACCTCGAGCAGACGCTGCCCCCCGAGTTCACGGCCATGCTCGAGGCGGATGCCGCGGCATCCGCCTTCTGGGAGGCCGCCACGCCGAGCTACCGCAAGCTCGTCGTCCACTGGGTGGTGTCGGCGAAGCAGCAGGTCACGCGCGAACGGCGGATGTCGCAGCTCGTCGAGCACAGCGCGGCCGGGCAACTCGTGCCGTTCCAGCGTTACGGCGACGTGCCGAAGTGGGTCGAGCGGGCCGCGGCGGCGGCGCGCGCCGCAGCGTCAGGGGTGGGCGGCGAGCCCGGCACCGAGGCATCCTGAGGCCGAGCTTCGCCGCTGCGTCAGGTCGCCGGGCCCTGACCGATCCCCAGCCAGCCGTTCGCACCGTCATCGACGCGCCCGCCGGAGCCCTTCGCCCCTCCGGCGCCCGCGCCATCCTTCATCGATTGCAGCTGCCGGTCGATCTCGGCCTGCGCCGTGATCGCGGCGAGCTGCCGCTCGATGTCGGCATCCGGCGCCGCGGTGAGGTCCTTCAGCACACCGCTCGTGAGCAGCTCGTCGGTCGCCGCCGCGCGGGCCTGCATCTGCGCGACCCGGTCGCGCGCGCGGTCGAGGCTCGTGCCGATGTCGTCGATGTTCCGGCTGAGCCCGGCGACCGCCTCGTTCGCCCGGACCTGGGCGGCCGACGCCGTGTAGGTCGCCTTGATGGTCTCCTTCTCGACGCGGAACGCGGCGATCTGGTCGGTGAGGCGGCGCTCGCGCTCCTGCAGCTGCGAGGCCTGCTGGTCGAGCGACGCGTACTGCGCCTGCAGCTTCGCCACCTCGCCCTCGAGGAGCGCGCGACGCTCGAGGGCGGCTCGGGCGAGGTCCTCGTGGCCCTGCGTCAGCGCATCGCGCGCCTGGGTGCCAAGCCGCTGGTACCGCGCACCCATCTCCTGACCCTGCAGCTCGATGCGCTTCTTCGCGGTGGCCACCTCGGCGACCGCACGGCGCACCTCGTGCAGGAGCTTGACCTGCTGGTCGTAGCTGTCGTCGAGCGTGTCGCGCGGATCCTCGATCTTGTCGAGCGCCTTGGTGGTCTTGCTGCGGAAGATGGTGCGCATGCGGGAGGTGTTGTCGCTCATGGTCGGATCCCCTTGTCTCGAGCGGGTGAGCGGTCGGATACGGCCGCGGGGTCGCGCACCGTGGAGGTCGTGGGCCGCCGGATCGGTTCGGCGGCGAGGTCGCGCAGGCTGAGCGCGTGGAGCTCCTCGACGCCCGCGCGGATCGAGGCGACCTCGCGGTCGACGTCGGCGCGAAGCTCGACGAGGCCGTCGTCGCTGGCTCCGGCGAGGGCGGATGCCACGGCCGACCGGATGCGCCGGACGAGCGCCTCGACCTGGCCGACGCGCTGTTCGGCGGCGGGCAACTCGGCGGTGAGGACGGACCGGTCGATCTCGCTCTCCATCAGGCGCAGCTGCGCGTCGAGCGAGGCGCCCTCCTCGCGGATGCGGCGATAGATGCCGCGGAACTCTCCGCGCGGCCCGGGGCCCTGTGCCGCGAGGTCGACCGCCGCCTGCCCGCTCGCGAGCGCGTCGTCGAGCCGCACCCGGAGGTCGAGGATCGTGCGCTGCGGGCCGCGGCTCATCTTCGCCCGGCTGCGCATCAGCGCACCGTCGACCCGACGGCTGTGCCGGATGCGTCGGTAGACGTGCCGCACGATGAGCACGACGGCGACGAAGCTCGCGATCCCGAGGAGCACGATGATGCCGAGCGCGGCGAGCACCACCTCGAGACCGCTCATTTCCGGCTCCCCCGCCGGCTCGCGCTGCGCCTCACACGGTCGATCAAGTCCATGCGCCCGCCCCTCCCCGTCGCCTCGTCGCTGCGGACCGCGCCGACGACGACGCGATATAGCGTGTTTCGACGCGATATATCGCAATCTACGCCACGTCGGGCGGAAACGGCAGGGGCGGGGGCGAATTCGCAGGGTGGGCGCAGGCGGGCGACCCCTCGCGCCCGGCCGACGCGCCCGGCCTCCCGCCGCTCATCCGGCCACCTCGTGCCGGCCCGCGACCGCCTGCGGCGGAACGATCGTGTGCGTGAGCGACGCCGCGGCCGCCGCGGCCTCGAACTCGCCGGGGCCCCGTCGCACCTTCCGCGCGACGAGGAACACGAGCCCGATGCCGAGCACGCACCAGATGCCCATGGAGATCGACGCCCAGGAGAACGCGTCGGCGAGGGCCGCGGCATCCGTCTCACCGGCCTCGACCCGGCGCGAGCTCACGCCGCCGTAGACCGACGCGACGATCGCGGTCATCACCGCGGCGCCGACGTAGCGCGCCATGTTCGAGACGCCCGACGCGGCGCCGACCTCGCGCGGCTCGACGCTCGACGTCGACAGCGAGGAGCACGGGCCGTTCTGCAGGCTCATGCCGGCGGCGACCGCGACGAGCGGCAGCACGAACATGCCGTAGCCCCACGACTCCTGCACGAACGCGAGCGCCAGGAACGCGCCCGACATGATGATGAAGCCGAGTGCGATCGTGGTGCGGACGCCGATCTTCCCGACGATCGGCGTGATCAGCGGCGACAGGATGACGGCCGCAGCCGCGACCGGCAACGTGGCGAGACCCGCCTGGAACGCGTCCATGCCGAGGGTCGACGGGTCCTGGAAGTACAGGCTGACGACGTACATGATCGCGTTGATCGTGCCCGAGCCGAGCAGGATCGAGATGGTCGCGCCGACGAGGACCACGTTGCGCAGCAGCTTCAGGTCGAGCAACGGCGCGGCGACCCGCCGTTCGACCAGGACGAACCCGATCGTGGCGAGGATCGTGATGGCGAAGCATCCGAGGGTCTGCCATGACACCCAGCCCCAGGCGCTGCCGTTCGTGAGCGCGAAGATGAGCGGCGCGAGGGTCAGGGCGATGAGGACGGTGCCGGCGAAGTCGATCGAGCGCGAGCGCGTGGGGTCGTCGGATTCCTGCACGGCGAGGAGCGTCACGGGCAGGCAGACCGCCGCGATGGCGGCGTCGATCCAGAACAGGCCCTGCCAGCCGAGGGTCGAGGCGAGCAGGCCGCCGACCAGCGGCCCGGCTGCGGCGCCGACCGCGGATGCCGCGCCCCACAGCGTCACGGCACGCAGCTGCGCCTTCCCGGTGTTCGCGGCCGAGAGCAGACTCATGCCGCAGGCGAGGATCGTCGCGCCCGCCGCGCCCTGGATGCACCGGCCGGCGATGACTCCGAACCCGTCCTGCGAGAGCGCGATGAGCACGCACGACGCGATGAAGAGGATGAGGCCCCAGAGGAAGATCTTCCGCCGCCCGAAGACGTCGCCGAGCGAGCCCGACGTCACGATGACCGCCGCGCCCACGAGCGAGTAGCCGGTCACCGCCCACTGCAGCGTGTCGGTCGGCGTGCCGGTGTCGGCCGAGATCGCCGGGATCAGGATCGACACCGCCGACGTGTTCGCGTTCACCACCAGCGCCGACACGCAGGTCGCGATGAGCGCGCCGAGCGCGTACCGCTTCGCCGAATCCGTCGTCGCGGGTCCGCCCGCCTCCGTCGTCTCCCCCATGCGCCGTTCTTATCACCCGAGCGGATGTCTCCGACAGGGCCCTTCGCGAGTCGGATCGCGGGACTCGGACCTCTGGCGCGTCGCGGCGGGCGGTGTCAGCATTGCGGTCATGGCCGCGCAGACCGTGGACGAGTACCTCGCCTCCTTCCCCGACGATGTCGCCGATCGTCTCCGGCGGGTGCGCGCCGCGATCGTCGCCGAGGTCCCGCCGCCGGTCGAGGAGAAGATGCGGTACGGCATCGCGGCGGTCATGCTCGGCGGTCGGTACGCGCTGCACTTCGCCGGCTGGCAGCACCACATCGGGCTCTACCCGGTGCCGACCCTGCCCGAACCGCTCGAATCCAAGGTCGCGCCGCTCCGCACCGGCAAGGACTCGGTGAACCTCCCGCACGCGGCCGACCTGCCCGTCGACCTGGTCGGGCGGATCGCGGCGGCGATCGTCGCGCAGCGCGAGGCGGCGGGTAGCTGAGCCGCGAGCCGCTGCGATTCCGCGGCGTCGTCGCGTCGCTCGCCCGACCCTCCTGAATCCGAGGACGAGTCACCGCCGCCACCTCCCGTCCTCGGTTTCAGGAGGGACCGCGGGATGCCTCAGCGCCGCGGCGTCCAGCCCGGCGGCAGCGGCGCGTCGATCGCAGCCCGCTCGCGGTCGGCCTCCGCGGACCAGCCCTGCGCGGCATCCGTCGCCTCGAAACCGCCGCGTGCGACCCGGAACCCGACGTCGTCGTGATGCATGCGCGGCGCTCCCCCACGGCGCACCGAAGCCCGCACGCTCCAGGCATCGTCGGCGAACCCGCCGCCGCGGAACACCCGGTACTCGTCGTAGCGGGCGGGGTCGAGCAGGTCCCAGCACCACTCCCACACGTTGCCGAGCGTGTCGAACAGGCCGTTGAGGTTCGGCAGCTTGCCGCCGATGTCCTGCGGCGAGGTCACGCCGTCGGCAGCCATCCACGCGACCTCGTCGAGCGGGCCGTAGTGCGGCGTCGTCGAGCCGGCGCGGCACGCGAACTCCCACTCGGCCTCGGTCGGCAAGCGGAACCCGTCGGCGTCGACAAGCCACGTGACGTCCTCGCCGTCGAACGTGTACGCCGGATCGAGCCCCTCCCACTCCGACGCGGCATTGCAGAAGCGGATGGCACGCAGCCAGCTCACGCCCGTGGCGGGTCGGCGCGGGTGCGTCGCCGTCTCGCCCAACAGCTCGGCGAGCTGCTCCTGCGTGACCGGGTACACGCCGATCTCGAACGGCTCGAGCTCGACGCTCCACCGCTGCTTCCGACGCGCGTCGTGCATCGCGACGGTGCCGCCGTCGAGGCGCGCGAGCTCGATGTCGGTCATCCGGGCAGTCTCGCACGGTGCACGGCGGTCTAACCGAGCGCGTCGGCGTAGCCGTTCGCGATGCCGGCGACCTTGTCGACGTAGGACTCGAGGTGGTTGTAGGAGAAGACGGCCGCGCGCCATCCCTCTGCGCTCGTCATCGGGCCCGATGCGCACAGGTACCGGGCGGCGGCGTAGGCGGCGTCGTCGATCTGGCTCGGGTCGGCGACGCCGTCGCCGTTGGCGTCGGCGCCCCACTGGTCCCAGGTCGAGGGGATGAACTGCATCGGCCCGACGGCGCGGTCCCACCTGACGTCGCCGTCGAGGGCACCGCCGTCGGTGTCGTGGATGGCGGCGACCCCGTCGCCGTCGAGCGCCGGACCGAGGATCTTCGGGCTCACCATCCCGCTGGCCTCGAGCACCGATTCGCCGTGGCTGCCATGACCCGACTCGACGGCGCCGATGGCCGCGATCGTCGTCCAGTCCACGCCGCACTGCGGCTCCTCCGCGGCGATCGCCACGTGCGCGAGCGCGTACGCTGCGAGGGCGCGAGCAGGAATGCCGGTGGCGTCGGACACGACCGTGAGCCAGTCACCCTCCACCACCGGAGCGGCCTCCGTCTCGGGTTCGGGCTCCACGAGTGGCGCGACCTCCGAGCCGGTCACGGCGTTCGGATCGTCGGCCTCCTCGCCACGGGCGGTCGAGCCGGCGCCGCCGTCGGACGTCGAGGTGGTCATCGGCGGAAGCGGCGCGCCGCGCCCGGATGCGGACGGCGCGGCGAATCCTCCGGGCTTCGCCGCCACTCCCCAGACCGTCACCGCGAAGACGGCTCCGACCACGAGCGCGACGACCGCGGTGACGAGCCCGAAGTAGCCCGCGACCTGGAGGAGGACCTCCCGGCCGGACGCCCGCGAGCTCGGATCGCGTCGGCGGTCGCCGACGGCGTCGTCGTCCCAGGTCATCAGTGTGCAGCTCCGTTCGGGCGGTGGATCGAGGTTCGTGCCCGCCGGGTCGGCCTCGTCGTCGTGTGCCGGAGCATCGCGTCGCGACCCGCCCGTTCAGGCTACCCGTGCGTCGCGCGAGCCCGCCTGAGAAGGTGCCGTACGTCCGGCCCCGAGGCATTCGTCATCATTTCGGTATTCAGTGTTGCTATCTACCGGTACTCATGCTTACTATGTACTGGTACTCAGCAACACTGATTAGTCGAGGAGCAGCGATGGGCAAGCAGGCGACCGAGATGCTGAAGGGCACGCTCGAGGGCATCGTCCTGGCGATCCTGTCCGGCAGGCCGGCGTACGGCTACGAGATCACCTCTTGGCTGCGCGACCAGGGCTTCACCGAGATCGCCGAGGGCACGATCTACGCCCTGCTCCTGCGCATCGAGCAACGCGGGCTCGTCGACGTCGAGAAGGTGCCGTCCGAGAAGGGGCCGCCGCGCAAGGTGTACTCCCTCAACGCTCGAGGTCGCGACTCCCTCGACGAGTTCTGGAGCACCTGGGGCTTCCTCGCAGCGCGCATCGAACAGCTCCACGACATCCCGAACGACCTCCAGCAGCTCGCCGGAACCGGCGAGCGCACCGAAACCGAACAGCTCCACGAAGAGGAGAAGTGACCATGGCTGCGAAGTGGATCGAAGTGCTCACGGGCTCGCTCGAGAGCAAGAAGCAGTACCGGCAGTACAAGGCCCGCATCGAGGCACTGCCGGAGCCGTACCGGACGGCCGCGAAGGCGTTCGAGCGGTACCTCATGGTCAACGGCGGCATCACCGACGGCGACACGACCGTGATGATGACGATGCTCGGCGACTTCGCCGACCTCTGGGAGCGCGCCGCCGCCGACGAGACGCCCGTGCGCGACATCGTCGGCGATGACCCGGTCGCCTTCGCCGAGGCCTTCAGCGAGGCCTACGTCGGCAAGCGCTGGATCGACAAGGAGCGCAACCGCCTCACCAAGACGATCGAGGACCTCGAAGGGAAGGAGGAGCGATGACCACCGCAACGCAGCCCGCACCGGCGGCGCCGGACGCGCCGGCCATCCGCGTGCAGGGCGTCGAGAAGTCGTTCAAGGACGTGCACGTGCTCCGCGGCGTCGACTTCGACGTGGCGAAGGGCAGCATCTTCGCCCTGCTCGGCTCCAACGGCGCGGGCAAGACGACGCTCGTCAACATCCTGTCGACGCTGTTGAAGGCCGATGCCGGCGCCGCGACCGTTCAGGGCTTCGACGTCGCCGACGCCCCCGACGACGTGCGCCGCTCGATCAGCCTCACCGGGCAGTTCGCCGCGGTCGACGAGGTGCTCTCCGGTCGCGAGAACCTCGTGCTCGTCGCGCGGCTCCGCCACCTGAAGGACCCGGGGCACATCGCCGACGACCTGCTCGCCCGCTTCTCGCTCACCGACGCCGGCGACCGCCGCACGGCGACGTACTCCGGCGGCATGCGCCGCCGGCTCGACATCGCGATGAGCCTGATCGGCGACCCGCCCATCGTCTTCCTCGACGAGCCGACGACGGGGCTCGACCCGCAGGCGCGGATCGAGGTCTGGCAGACCGTCAAGGCACTGGCGGATGGCGGCACCACCGTGCTGCTGACCACGCAGTACCTCGACGAGGCCGAGCAGCTCGCCGACCGGATCGCGATCCTCCACGAGGGCGTGATCATCCAGAACGGCACGCTCGCCGAGCTCAAGCGGCTGCTGCCGGCGGCCAAGGTCGAGTACGTCGAGAAGCAGCCGAGCCTCGAGGAGGTCTTCCTCACCCTCGTCGGCGAGCCCGCCCAGGCAGGCGAGCCCGCGCCATCCGCGCCATCCGAGAAGGAGTCATGATGACCACCCACGTCCTCAGCGACACCCGCGTCCTCACGGCGCGCTCGCTCACCCACATCGTCCGCAGCCCCGACACGATCATCACGACCGCGGTCACGCCGATCGCGCTGATGCTGCTCTTCGTGTACGTGTTCGGCGGTGCCATCCAGACCGGCGGCACGGAGTCGTACATCGACTACATGCTCCCCGGCATCCTGCTCATCACGATCGCGTCGGGCGTGGCCTACACCGCGTACCGACTGTTCCTCGACCTGCAGGGCGGCATCTTCCAGCGCTTCCAGTCCATGCCGATCGCGAGGTCGAGCGTGCTGTGGGGCCATGTGCTCACCTCGCTCGTCGCCAACCTCGTGTCGGTCGCGATCGTCATCGGCGTCGCCCTCATCATGGGCTTCCGCACCGGAGCATCCGTCGGCGCATGGCTCGCGGTGATCGGCATCCTGATCCTGTTCACGCTCGCGCTGACCTGGATCGCCGTGATCGCCGGGCTCTCGGCGAAGACCGTCGACGGCGCGAGCGCGTTCAGCTATCCGCTGATCTTCCTGCCGTTCATCAGCTCGGCCTTCGTGCCGACCGACTCGATGCCGGGCCCGGTCGCCTGGTTCGCCGAGAACCAGCCGGTCACCTCGATCGTCGACACGACGCGCGCGCTGTTCGCCGGCCAGCCCGTCGGCACCGACATCTGGGTCGCGCTCGCGTGGCTCGTCGGCATCATGGCGGTCGCGTTCGCCTTCGCGATGCGGGTCTACCGCCGCAGGGCCTCGTAGGCCGAGGCGAGACGGCGAGCGGATGCCTCGGGGCGCGAGCCCCGAGGCATCCGTCGTCTGCTCGGCCGGCCGGCGCGGCGCGACCGTCAGTCGAACGCAGCCGAAGTGTCCCGCGGGTACGCGCCGCCGGCGAGCTTCACGAGCCGCGCGTGGGCGTACTCGCACACGAGCGCATGCCGGTAGACCATGCGGGGCACGTCGACGTTGGAGTCCATCCAGAGGCTCATGCCCGCGAGCTTCCAGTGGCGGAAGGTGTCGTCGTCGGTGACGAGCGCGAGGATCTCGAGGAACGAGTCGTCGAATCGGATCGAGTGCACGGCGCGGCGGTACTCCTCGACCGTGAGCGCCATCGAGAACGGGATGTTCATGAAGCAGAGCGCGGTCTGGATGTCGAGACGGAGGAGGCGGCGCCGACCGCGCTCGGCGTCGAGCGGCGGCACGTCGAGCTGCGAGAAGTCGAGCGTCTCGGGCTTCTCCAGCGGCACGTCGTCGAGCGCGATGAGCACGTCGTAGACGTTGACATCGTGTTCGACGACCGCCTGGTCGCCGAGGCCGGAGAGCGCCTCGGGCCGGAGCGTCACGGGCTCCATGTCGACCGGGGTGTTCCGGATGATGAAGTTCACGAGGTTCGTCTCGACGACGAAGTGCCGGATCAGCAGGTCGACGGCGTCGGGCGAGACGAACCGGCGGAGGAACCACACGCACAGCACGTCCATGGTGTGCAGCGGCATCCACCGGAACGGCAGCACGCGCTTCACGATCGAAATGAGCGCGACGAGCACGCGCGAGAGGACGCGCGCGATCGGGTAGAGCCAGCGCCGCGACAGGCGCCGCTGGTCGTTGATGATCTGCCGCACGAGTGCTCGATCGAGCGGCACCGACGGGTCGGCGTAGACCGCCTGCCACATGCTCGGGTCGGAGCGGACGTACTCGGGGACCCTCGGCACCGGCACCTTCGGCACCTTCGGCAGGCCCGGCACCTTGGGCACGCTCCGCATCTTCGGCACGTCAGCGGTCCAACTCTTCGAGCTGCAGCGCGTAGAGCCGCGCGACGACCTCGGCGCAGCGGACGATCTCGTCGGCGGCCGCGTCGTCGATGATGCCCGAGTCGAGGATCGCCTGGAGGTCGCCCGTGTGCGCGCCGTCGGCCTCCTGGTGGTACTGCATGAAGTGCACCTGGTTGTCGGCGAGCCCGAGCACCTCCTGGAACCGCGCGGCCCAGCCCGCGGCGCGCTTCGCCCCGAGCCCCTCGATGATGAACATCGCGCCGAGGAGCCCGACGGGGTTCGGCCGGTCGGCGTAGGTGAACATGTAGCCCGACAGCGCCTCGGAGCCGAGGTTCTTCCGGCCCGCGCGGAGCTCGTCGAGCGACCCGCCGATCGCGACGTAGTCGCGCTCGAGCATGAGGTAGTCGCGGTGCTCCTCCTCGGCGTGCTTGATCGCCGCGGCCCGCAGCGTGAAGTGGTCGATGTCGAAGTTGGATGCGGCGCGGCTGATCCACGGCGCCCCGTCGACGACCTGCTGCCGCAGGTTGAAGAGCAGCCGCCGGTAGTCGTCGATCGTCACGGTGCCCTCGGCGAGCGCGCGCAGGATCGGCACCCGGTCGAGGCGTTCCTCGAGATCGACCCACACGTCGGCGAGGCGGTCGGAGAGCGCGGCGGGGTCGGCGGGCGAGGCCGCGCTCGAGGCATCCGTCGTCGCGGTCTCGGCAGTTGCGGGTGCGGGCGTCGTCGTGTCGGTCGTCATGTCGAGGCTCCTTGCTGATCCGGTGGGGCGACCACGGTGAGGTGGGCGAAGGCGAACGAGAAGCGGCCGGATTCGGGGACGGCGAGGAGGATCGTCTCGCCGGGCGAGAACCGGCCGGTGCGCCACGCCTCCTCGAGGGCGATGAAGATGCTGGCGGCGCCCGTGTTGCCGCAGGTCTCGAGGTTCGAGAACCAGCGGTCGGTGTCGAGCGTCGGGATCCGCTTGCGCAGCCCGTCGAAGGCGAGGTCGCGGAACGCGTTGGTGCTGTAGTGGCAGACGACGTGGTCGAGGTGGCTCACGTCGACGAGGCCGATGTCGACGAGCTGCTCGAACTCGCGGAGCCCCGCGCCGGCGAGGTCGTCGAGCACGCTCACGTCCTGTCTCAAGACGAACATGCCGGATGCCTCGGCGTCGCCGATGCCGACGTCCTGCCAGGTGCGCCCGACCTCGGGTTCGAGCCCGTCCATCCCCGCACGCATGCACACGTCGTGCTCATGGGCGAGCGAGACGTGCCGCACCCAGTCGACGCGGAGCGACGGCCTGCTCGGGTGCGGCTGGAACTCCACGACCACCGCGCCGGCGCCGTCGGAGAGCATCCAGCGCAGGAAGTGCGAGTCCATGCCCGCGCGGATGCCGTCGAACCGGCGCTGTCGGAGGCTGCGGCTCGCGAGCTCGGACCCGACGACCGCGACGCGCGGGTGGTCGCCGAGCTTGACCTTGCTCACGGCCGCGTCGAGCGCCTGCAGGCTCGACGCGCACACGCCCGACGCCGACAGCAGCTGCATGGGCCCGCCACCGAGGCGGCCGTGCACCATCGAGGCGAAGCCCGGCACGAGCACGTCGCCGATCGTCGTCGCCGTCGCGAGCATGCGCAGGTCGTCGGGGCGGATGCCGCGGTCGTCGAGCGCGGCGCGGAGCGCCTTGACCGCGAGCTCCTCGTTCAGTTCGGTGGGCTCGCCGTCGTCATCGAGCGCGTAGTGCCGCTGCCGGATGCCGTTCTGCTCGAGGATCATGCCGCGGATGCGCGCGGTCACCGGGTCGTCGCCGCCGAGCCGCGTCACGATGCCGTCGTTGTCGACCGGATCACCCGGAAGGTACCGGCCGAAGCCGGTGAGGTACGCAGACGCCGTCGTGCCCATGGGATGACAGTAGGGCACGGGGGTGTCACGGCCGTGGCACCTGTCCACGGGACATCCTGCACGATGCGGGCGCCGACTCGCACGCAGGGTGCGCGATGATGTTCGGGGGCCCGCGATCGTGCCGGTGCCCGACCACGGAGGCCATCGTGAAGCACATCGGATTCCTGTCGTTCGGTCACTGGTCGAACTCGCCCGGCTCGCAGACGCGCTCGGCGTCGGACGTGCTGCTGCAGTCGATCGACCTCGCGGTGGCCGCGGAGGAGGTCGGCGCCGACGGCGCGTACTTCCGCGTGCACCATTACGCCAACCAGCTCGGCAGCCCGTTCCCGCTGCTCGCGGCCGCCGGCGCGAAGACGAGCCGGATCGAGCTCGGCACGGGCGTGATCGACATGCGCTACGAGAATCCCCTGTATATGGCCGAGGATGCCGGCGCGGCCGACCTCATCGCGGGCGGCAGGCTGCAGCTCGGCGTCTCGCGCGGGTCACCCGAGCAGGTCATCGACGGCTACCGCTACTTCGGCTACGCCGCGCCCGAGGGATCGACCATGGCCGACGTCGCGCGGAACAACACGACCGTGTTCCTGCAGGTGATCGACGGGGCACGCTTCGCCGAGCCCAACCCCCGCCCGATGTTCCCGAACCCGCATCCCGGGCCGCTCGGCATCCGGCCGCAGTCTCCCGGGCTGCGCGACCGCGTCTGGTGGGGCGCCGGGTCCGATGCGACCGCCGTGTGGGCGGCCGAGCAGGGCATGAACCTCATGAGCTCGACGCTCAAGGAGGACGAGTCGGGCGAGCCCTTCCACGTGCAGCAGCGGAAGCAGATCGACGCGTTCCGCGCCGCCTGGGTCGAGGCCGGGCATGAGCGCGAACCGCGGGTCTCGGTGAGCCGGTCGATCTTCGCGATCGTCAACGACATGGATCGCGCGTACTTCGGCGGCGGACAACGCGACGAGTCCGACCAGTTCGGCGTGATCGACGACTACCGCGCCGTCTTCGGCCGCAGCTACGCGGCCGAACCCGACGCCCTCATCGAGCAGCTGCGCGAGGATGAGGCGATCGCCGCGGCCGACACCCTGCTGCTCACCGTGCCGAACCAGCTGGGCGTCGACTACAACGCGCACGTGCTCGAGTCGATCCTGACCCACGTCGCACCCGCACTCGGGTGGCGGTGAGCGGCCCGAGCGGCCCGCGTCCCGCGGCTCCATCTTCGACTCGGCGAGGCACCGGCATTCGCTTCAGGCCCGCAGCAACGACGCAGCGCGCCGCAGGCCAGGCTCGGTCCCGGCGGCCCAGCGATCGACGATCCCGTGCGCTCGCGCAGCCTCGGCGCCCTCGAGCCGATCGAGCAGCGGGCGAACGACGTCGCTCGCCAGTGGCTCCACGAGTTCGCTCACGCGTGCGTCGCGCAGGAACTGCTCGAGCCGGGTGAGGTCGTTGCCGCGCAGCATCGACACGTGCCCCTGCAGGAGCACGATCGCGGCGAGCCGACGCTCGAACACCGGCTCCGACCAAAGCTCCGCGGCGAGCGCGGTGACCTCGTCGTGCGTCGGTTCAGGATGCCGCCGACCCGCGTCTCGCACCGTGCCGCGCACGGCTCCGACCGAGGCGCCGTAGAAGCGCAGCCCGCCGCCGATGCGCTCGGCATCCGCGCTCGCGCGCAGCTCGTCGCCCTCCGCGCGAAGGGTCCGATCGATGAAGTCGGCGGCGGGCGTCGTCATCCTTCGATTCTGGGCCGGCGGCACCGGTGCTCGAGCCGGATGGCCGCGCCGGCCAGACCGCACGGCCGCGCACACCCCCAGTCCACGGCACATTCGCTCAGACCGGGCCGGAGCCCCTTGACCGCCCTGATCAGGCCTTCTAGCGTGAGCCTCGCGACCCGACCGGGCCGCGGCGACGCCGTCGACGTCGGCGGCACGGGGGAAGGGTCCACCATGTCGGTTCTCACGAGCAGGGTCGCGGCCGCGGCATCCGCCCTGGCACTCGCCGCGACCGCGGCGATCATCGGAAGCGCTCCGGCGCACGCAGTCGACGGCGTGCAGTGCGGTGACGTGATCTTGGTCGACACGGTGCTCACGACCGACTTGGTGTGCGACGCCACGGGTGACGGCCTCGTCATCGGCGCGAACGGCGTCACCCTCGACCTGGGCGGCCACACGATCTCGGGCCCCGGCGCGTATTCGACGCCCCACGCCGCGGTCCGCGTGGCGCAGCGGACGGGCGTGACGGTGACGCACGGCACGGTCACCGGGTTCCAGGCCGGCGTCGTGCTCGACCAGTCGTCGGGTGCGACGGTGACGAAGCTCACCGTCACGGGCAACGACCAGGGCATCAACCTCGCCGGCGGCGGAAGCCACCTCGTGGCGAAGAACACGGTGTCGTCGAACGGCCGTGACGGGATTCGCCTCGGCCTCAGCTCGAACAACACGGTCACCCAGAACACGGTGACCGACAACACGTGGGGCATCTCGGTCGCGGACTTCTCATCGGGGAACACCGTGTCGAAGAATCAGGTGGCCGGGTCTCGTTCTGGGGGTCTGAACGCGTTCGGTGGGGCGGTCGGCACCACCTTCAGCCAGAACACCGTGACCGGCGGCTGGGGCGACGGCGTCGTGGCTGGCTCCGACACGTCGGCCACGACGGTCAGCCAGAACACGAGTTCCGCCAACGGCGGCGCGGGCGTGCGCGTGGCGAACGCCCTCGTCGTCAAGAACACGGCCACGTACAACGGAGGCCAGGGCATCGTCGCGACGGGCGCGTCGACCGACGGCGGCGGCAACAAGGCGGCCGGCAACCTGGTCGAGCCGCAGTGCGAGGGCGTGGTCTGCACGGCTCCGTGAGCGGCAGACGTTCGCCGCGGACATCCGCGGCGTCGGGTTACGGTCGATGGTGCCGAATCACCCGCCGACCCTCGGAGGAATGCCCGTGATCACCGACGCCGCCCGGAGCTTCCTCGCCGAGCGCCACCTCGCGACGCTGTCGACGCTGGGCCGTGACGGACGCATCCACTCGGTGCCCGTGGGCATCACCTACCTCGACGGCGTCGTGCGGGTCATCGGCAGCCGCGGCTCGCAGAAGTTCGTCAACGCCGAGCGCTCCGGGCGGGCGAGCGTCAACACCGTCGACGGCCCCCGATGGATCAGCTTCGAGGGGTCGGTCCGCGTGCTCGACGACCCCGGCGCCGTCGCCGCCGCGGTCGAGCTCTACGCCGCGCGGTATCGGCCGCCGCGCCCGAACCCGCGGCGCGTCGTGCTCGAGCTCACGGTCGAGCGGGTGCTCGGGTCGAGCGGCATGCGCGACGTGGGCGATGGCCGGGGCGCCGACGCGAGCGCCGACCCGGGCGAGGCCGACTGACCGCTGACCGGTCGCGGTTCGATCCTGCTTCAGGCCGGCTGGGCAGTGGGCGCCGGAGGCGCGAGTCGCATCGTCTTCCCGGCCCGAGCAGCGAACGCGACGGCGGTCGTCGCGATGGTCGACTGCATGACCTCGACGGCGGCGGTCGCCGCGACATCCGCGGGTCTCGCCAGGCTGATCGTGCGCTCGAGCGCCGCGCCCTCGAGCCGCACCGCCCGCAGCCCGGGCCGGTCGATGAGCACCATCGCGGGCACGATCGCGACGCCGAGGCCGCGTTCGACGAACCGCAGCACGGCGTCCATCTCGGCGCCCTCGAGCACGACGTCGGGTTCGAGCGATGCGGCGCGGAAGGCGGCATCCGTCGCGGCCCGCAGGTCGTAGGTCGAGCTGAAGACGATCTGCGGCAGTCGAGCGACCTCGGCGAGCGCGATCGTGTCGCGGTGGGTCACGGCGGGTGCAGCGGCGGATGACACGACCACGAGCTCTTCGACGAGCAGCGGTGTCACGGTGAATCGACCAGGGGCCGTGGCATCCGTCGTCGTGACGAGCGCGAGGTCGAGCTCGCCACCCGCGAGGGCGTCGAGGAGCCCGCGCGAACCCTGTTCCGAGAGGTGCAGTTCGATGGCCGGATGCTCCGCGTGGAACGCGCTGAGCACCTCGGCGACGAGGCTGATGCAGAGCGTCGGGGTCGCGCCGAGGCGCACGCGGCCGCGTTCGAGGCCGGCGAGCTCGGCGAGTTCGCGGCGCACCGAATCCGCGTCGGCGAGCATGCGCTTCGCGAGCGGCAGCAGCGACTCGCCCGCGACCGTGAGCGTCGAGCCGCCGCGAGCGCGGTGGAACAGCTCGGCGCCGAGATCCTGCTCGAGCGCGGCGATCTGGCGGCTGAGCGACGGCTGGGCGAGGTAGAGCTCCTCGGCGGCGCGCGTGAAGTTGCCGAAGCGCGCGACCTCGACGAACGACCGGAGCTGCTCGAGGTTCATATCGATAGCTTAAACGCATCGTCTTTACACTGAAGATGCATTGGACGGATGTAACCGCCTGACCTAGCGTGGAGCGCATGACCACCTCAGGCACCACCGCGTCCGAGCGCCAGCTCTCCACGACCGTCCTCGTCATCGGCACGGGCGGCTCGGGCCTGCGCGCCGCCATCGAGCTCGCCGAGGCCGGCATCGACGTGCTCGCGCTCGGCAAGCGCGCGAAGTCCGACGCGCACACCTCGCTCGCTGCCGGCGGCATCAACGCCGCCCTCGGCACCATGGACGCCGACGACAGCTGGCAGCAGCACGCCGCCGACACCCTGAAGGAGAGCTACCTCCTCGCCGACCCGCGCACGGTCGAGACCGTGACCAAGGGCGCGGCCCGCGGCATCCAGGACCTCGAGCGCTACGGCATGCCGTTCGCCCGCGAGGAGGACGGCCGCATCTCGCAGCGCTTCTTCGGCGCGCACACGTTCCGCCGCACCGCGTTCGCGGGCGACTACACGGGCCTCGAGATCCAGCGCACGCTCATGAACCGCGCCGCGCAGCTCGGCGTGCCGATCCTCGACACGGTCTACGTGACCCGCATCCTCGTGAACGACGACGGCGCGGTCTTCGGCGCCTACGGCTTCGACCTCGAGGACGGCACCCGCTACCTCATCCACGCCGACGCGGTGATCCTCGCCGCGGGCGGCCACAACCGCATCTGGCGCCGCACCTCATCGCGTCGCGACGAGAACACGGGCGACTCGTGGCGCCTCGCCGTCGAGGCCGGCGGCCGCGTGCGCGACCCCGAGCTCGTCCAGTTCCACCCGTCGGGCATCATCGAGCCCGAGAGCGCGGCCGGCACCCTTATCAGCGAGGCCGCCCGTGGCGAGGGCGGCATCCTCACCAACGCCCTCGGTGAGCGCTTCATGGCGAAGTACGACCCCGAGCGCATGGAGCTCTCGACGCGCGACCGCGTCGCCCTGGCCGCGTACACCGAGATCAAGGAGGGGCGCGGAACCGCCAATGGCGGTGTCTGGCTCGATGTCTCGCACCTGCCCCGCGAGACGATCATGCAGCGCCTCCCCCGCGTATACCAGACGATGCTCGAGCTGCAGATGCTCGACATCACCCGGGAGCCGATCGAGATCGCGCCGACCGCTCACTACTCGATGGGCGGCGTCTGGGTTCGTCCCGACGACCACGGCACGGATGTCCCGGGGCTGTACGCGATCGGCGAGGCCTCCACCGGACTGCACGGCGCGAACCGCCTCGGCGGCAACTCGCTCATCGAGCTGCTGGTGTTCGGCCGCATCGTCGGGCAGGCCGCGGCCGCCTACTCGGCCGGGCTCGACGCCCAGCGCCGTTCGGCGTCTGCGGTCGACGCGGCGCGCGCCGAGATCGACGACCTGCTGGCAGCGGATGGCGCGGAGAACGTGCGCGCCCTGCAGCGCGCCATCCGGAACACCATGACCGAGCACGCCGGCGTCGTGCGCGACGAGGCGGGCCTCCTCGCAGGCCTCGCCGAGCTCGACGCGATCGAGGCCCGCATGGCCGACATCGGCGTGCACCCCGACCTCGCCGGCTACCAGGATCTCGCCCACGCGTTCGACCTGAAGTCGGCGGCGCTCGCCGCCCGCGCCACGCTCGAGGCCGCGCTCGAGCGTCGCGAGACCCGCGGCTGCCACAACCGAAGCGACTACCCCGAGACGGATGCCGCCCTGCAGGTCAACCTCGTCTGGTCGCCGTCGACGGGGGTGACCCGCGAGTCCATCCCGCCGATCCCGGAGGAGATCGCGGCGCTCATGGAGCGCGAGGTGTCGACGGCCGGCAAGCTCGTCGAGTAGGTCGTGGCGGTCGTCGAGTACGCCACCGCTACGACCGCGATGAAGTGCTCAATCGAGCGCGGGGCGACCGCGCTCGATCGGGGCGACCGCACCGACGATCGCGTCATCCCATTCGCGTCGAAGCCGATCGACGCGCCGACGCTGATCCTTGTTCAGGCCCGCGCGCGACGGGAGCAGCTCGAAGGCACGCGCGACGTGGGCACGGAGGTTCTGTGTCGGGCCTGCGGTCGCCGCGGCGAGGATGCGGCACGCCTCGTCGGCGTCGACTCCCTGTTCGAGCAGCCTCCAGATTTCGCGAGCGTCCTTGAAACCCTTCTCGGAGTCGGGCCGATCGAGGAGCGCCGCAAGCTTCGATATCGTGTGCGCCTCGATCGCCAGCAGACGCCATGCGCCGTGCCCGAGCTGATCGGTGTGCTCGGCGAGGACCTCGACTCTCAGTCGCAACTTGCCACCGAGTTCGGACTCATGCGGGAGGTACACGTCGACATGAACGCCCTCGACTTCGCCGCGCCACTTCCTGCCCTGCAAGTGGCGCGAATCCGAGACGCCGGTCACGGCGGTGCGCACCCGCTCCCGCACCTCCGGTGAACCGATGATGAGATCGATGTCGTGGCTGATATCGCCGCCCACCCGGAAGAACGTCGCCCATCCGCCGATCAGGATCGATGGCTCGAGTTCGTGACCCAGGTAGTCCAGCACGAGGGTGAGATGCCCGTAGTCGTCGATGGGCGCGTCAGGCATCGCCGGCCTCCGCTCGGGTCCAATCGTCGACGGTGAACCACTCCCTCCACAGTGCTCGGCGGAACTCGCTGGCCTGCCACCCCGGCTGCGCGAACAGGTCGGCATAGGTCTGCGCCTTGCTCGTGAAGCCTTCCGTCCACCCGAGGAGGGATCGATCGTCCGCTGTGAGCACGAGCGCCGAGTCCCCCATGGGAAGGTCATCGAGATCGGTGTGCTCTGAGACGTAGACGATTGCGGGTGCGTGATCGGCGACCGTGTTCCGACCTCCGAGATGCTGGACAGCCGCGCGGGTTCCACCGATCGCGTACTCGCGAGTCTCAGCCAGCAGCGTCTGTGCAGCGTCGAATGTGGTGCGGCGGGCCGCCGAGAGCGAACGACGCGCGGAGAGGAGCATGAGAACGCGTTCCGGGTCGGTCGTGCTGAACCCTCCACCTGGGTGCTTGGTCACCGCACCGATCGACGCGGGCTTACCCAATGCCTTGTATGCGAGCTTCTCCCCCACGCCCGCCTGCCAAGCGAGATCGCCGGCACTCCTCCAATGCCGCCGGTCAGCAAATGCCGAATCGACGAGTTCACGAAGAACACGATCCGTGTCCTGCACTGCGATCACCCCCGATTCTACTGATCAGTAGATCTTTGACTCTACCAAATGGTAGATCGCTTTTCTACCGATCAGTAGACGCTGAAGCTCAGTACCCGGCCAGCGGAGGCCATGAAACCTGTGAAGTCGTCACCTTGGCGATACAGGGGATGCTTCTCGGTGTCACGTACACAGTAATTTCGCAGTTCATCGACGAGTTCGTCCTCGACCCGTCGCCGAACTCATCTGGAGCCGATCGCGGACTGAGACCGGCCCGGCCGGTCCCGCAGGGGCCGCGCCGCCGACGAGTGGCTCAGACCGTCGCGTCCGCGTCGCCGCTCGTGTCCGCGACCGGCGCCAACGCGTCGTCGGGTGCCTGGCCCGCCCAGTCGACGACCGCGGGGCCGACCTCGACCCGGTCGCCGCGGACCAGCGCGGCACCCGCCGGAACGTGCACCGTCACGCCCGAGCGATCGGCGGAGACGAACAGGTCGCCGAGCGGCGTCGGGACGACGGCCGATGCCCACTCGAGTCCGCCGAGGCGCGGCGCGACCTCGAACCGCGTCCAGCCGTCGTCGAGCGGCCGGACGCCGAGCACCGCCTCCGGGATGAGCGCCGCAGGGCCCGCCGACCACGCGTGGCAGAGGCTGCGTCCGAACGGCCGCCCGTACATGGCGAGGTCGTCGCCGCCCGACGGCCCCTCCTCCCAGAAGGTGCCCGGTCCGGCATCGAGCATGGCGCCCCAGATCCGATCGATCTCCGCGAGGACCGCCTCGTGCTCGCCGGCGGCGAGCCTCGCGCGCAGCCGGAACGCCGTCATGAACGGGGTCCCCGCCGTCCCGGTGCGGATCGACGCGGCGACCCCGTCAGGCACGCCGCCGGAGTGCAGCCCCGCCAGCACGGCGAGGAAGTTCGCGTACGGAGCGGGCGAGGAGGTCGCAGCATCCGCGCCGAGGTAGTCCGCCCAGCGATCGGTCTCGGCGAGCCATCCGCTCGCTCGCACGGTGGACTCGACGAGGTCGGCCAGCGCGAACCATCGCGTGGAGCCCTCGTGCCCGACGCGATCGAGCAGCCGCCCGGCGCTGCGGAGCGCCCAGCACCAGAGCATCTGCAAGGCCACCGGGTCGCGGCCGTGCTCGATCGCGAGCCCCCAGTCGAGGAACACCGAGCCCGGCCCGGAGTCGACGAACCCGCCGCGCTGCGCCTCGGGCCGGAAGACGCCGCGGTCGTCGGCGAAGCGCGCGAGGTCCGCGACGAACGCGTCGACGTGCGCCGCCTCGCGCTCGGCGAACGCGCGGTCGCCGAAGTAGCGCACGTACAGGTCGGCGTTGACGACCCACCAGAGCGAGTAGTCCGCGATGCCGTTGACGTACCCGTGGTCGGGGCGCCCGAGCGCGACGAGCCCGTCGGCGACGACGCCTCCCTCTCCGAGCGCGAACGCGTTCGCGAGCGTGCTGAGCGCCTGGTCGCCGGCCCACGGCATGCGATCGCGCTTGATCCCGTCGATCATCAGGCCCTGGTCGCAGACGCGCAGCGTGTACTGCGCCGACGCCCAGATCCGCGTCAGCCGGTCGTCCGAGCACGCGAACGCGCCCGGGCGGGCGACCGGCGCCACCTCGGCGCGCACGCGCACCTCGGCGGGCGCGTCATCCGTCACCACCGAGAGGTACCTGAAGCCGAGCGGATGCCTCGTGGCCCACCCGTCCTCGGTGCGGACCACGTCGTGCCGCGTCTCGCGGCGGGTCTCGTCGGCGAGCGCCTCGGCGACGCTCTCGCCGCTGCCGACGACCGGTTGCGGTCCGCGCGGGAGGATCGGCGTTCCGAGGAGTGGTGCGCCGAGGTCGTGCAGCCCGTCCGCACGCCGCGTCGCCGTGACGTCGACGTGCCCGGGCGCCTCGAGGTGCGGAGCCCGCTCGCCGCCCGGCCGCAACGCGATCGGCTCCCACGCGCCGTCGTCGACACTGGCCGACCACTCGGCGAGCGGCGTGCCGCCCGGGATGCCGAGCGCCGGCACCTCGCCCGTGCGCGCCACGACGTCGAACTCGACGACGGCGCCCGCGACCGGCACCTCGAACCGGAGGTCGTCACCGACGACGACCCCGGTCGAGAGCGAGGCCGGCCCCGCGGCATCCGCTCGCATCGAGACCTCGGCGCGCCCCGCCACCCGGACGACCACCCGCCCGGCCGAGGTTGCGACCGCGCGGAACCGCACGCGGTGGGCCGGCCGGCCGTGATTGCGCGGGTAGTGCACGTGTCGGTTCGCCGCGAAGCCGTCGTCGACCAGGCGCCCGAGTAGCGCCAGCTCGTACTGGTCGCGCCCGTACGCCCATCCGTGGTCGGCCGCACGCGGCAGCACGTCGGCGTCGTCGAAGGGCTGCGGCGAGCGGGCCCGTGCCCACCGCCGCACCACATCGATCGAGCGCGGCGGCTGCTGCGGCATCCGTCAGCCCTTCACGGCGCCGGAGGTCATGCCGGCGACGATCTGCCGCTGGAAGAAGATGTACATGATCAGCGGCGGGATGGTGATGAGCAGCACGTCGGCGAAGAGCAGGTTGAACGAGCTCACCGACTGCGAGATGTAGTTGAACGTCGTCAGCTGCACCGTCGCGTTCTCGTCGCCCGGCAGGAAGTACAGGGCGTACGTGAAGTCGTTGAAGACGAACACGGCCTGCACGACGATGACGGTCACGATGACCGAGCGCAGCAGCGGGAAGATCACGCGGAAGAACAGCTTGACCGGGCCGGCGCCGTCGATGATCGCCGCCTCGTCGAGCTCGCGCGGGATGGTCGCGACGAACGCCCGGAACAGCAGGATGCAGAACGAGAGCCCGAACGCCACGTGCACCGCGATGAGGCCGACGAGCGTCTTGAAGAGGCCGAGGCCCTGCAGCACCCAGATGGTCGGCACGACGGCCGGCGGGATGATGAGGCCCGCGAGCACGAGCGTGTTCACCAGCGGGTTCCAGCGCGACTTCCGGCGCTGCAGGACGTAGCCGACCATCGCGCCGAGGACGACCATGATCGCGACGGCGCCGACAGTGAGGATCGTGCTGTTGAAGAAGGCGCGGACGAGCAGCCAGTCCCGGTTCTGCAGGACCGTGACGAGGTTCTCGAAGAACACCCACTCGGTCGGCCAGCTGAACTCGAGGAACGACGCCTCGGCCTGCGTCTTGCCCGCCGTGAAGACGATGAAGGCGAACGGCACGATGAAGATCACGAACGCGACGAGGATGGCGACCGAGCCGCCGCCCCACTTCCAGGCGACGCTTCTCACTGGTCGGCCTCCTTGCGGTTGAGCCACCACGAGAGCGGGAAGATGATCGCGGCGACGACGACGAAGAGCACGACGTTGCCCGCGGTGGAGAGGCCGAAGAAGCCGGCCTGGTACTGCTTGTAGATGACCGACGCGAGCACGTCGCTCGTGAAGCCCGGCCCGCCGCCCGTCATCGCCCAGATGAGGTCGAACGAGCGGAGACCGCCGATGAGCGAGAGCAGCACGACGGTGACCGTCGCGGGCCGCAGCAGCGGCAGCGTGATGTGCCGGAAGTTGTTCCAGGCGCCCGCCCCGTCGACCTTCGCGGCCTCGAAGTACTCCTGCGGGATCGCGACCATGCCGGCGATGTAGATGAGCGTGGCGAGTCCGACGCCCTTCCAGATGTCGACGAGGGCGACCGAGAGCAGCGCGATCGACGGATCGGTCAGCCATGCCGGGCCCTCGATGCCGATCACCGCGAGCGACTCGTTGATCGGTCCGTCGAACGGGTCCATCAGGACCTTGAAGAGGATGCCCACGCCGATCGTGCTGACGAGCACGGGGAAGAAGATGGTGGCGCGCAGGAACCCGCGGCCGATGATCTGCGAGCTGAGCAGGACCCCGAAGAGAAGGCCGAGCACGACCTTCGCGCCCGACGTGAGGAAGGCGTAGATGAAGGTGTTGATGAAGCCCGTGACGAGCTGCGGCTCCTGGAAGAAGCGGATGAAGTTGTCGAACCCGATGAACTCGACGTCGAAGAGGGTCCACCGCGTCAGCGAGAAGTAGAACGACGCGACCGTCGGGATGAGGAACAGCACGACGTAGAAGACGCCGGCGGGGATGAAGAACCAGGTCGGGTACGGGCTCTTCATGGGCTTCCGCTTGGCGGGCGTCGGCGGCGTCGCCGCCGTCCGGCCCGTCGCGGTGCGGCCGTCGGCCGTCACGGTGGTCATGGGTGAGTCTCCCGGGTATGGCTGCGGGGCCGGGCGGGCGGCCCGGCCCCGCAGTTCGGTGGTACGGCTTACCAGCCCTCGATGCCGAGCTGCTGAGCCTGCTTCTTGACATCCTCGTCGTACTGGGCGGCGCCGTCAGCAGCCGAGGTGATGCCGGAGCCCACGGCGACCGTGATCTGCTCGAGGGCCGGTCCCTTGATGGGCGAGAGGAACTCGAGCGCGAGGTTGGTCTGGCCCGCGTCGAAGTACTGCTGCAGGTCGGAGACCATGGCGGGCACGTCCTCCGGCAGGCTGCAGCCCTCGACGACGAACGGACCCTGGGGCGCGTTGGCCTCGGACTGGATGTCGCACGCCTCGGGGGTCGTGAGGAACTCGAGGAACTGCTTCGCGGCATCGAGCTTCGCGCCCTCGGTCGACTGCGGGACGAAGACCGTGTAGGTCGGCATCCAGACGGTCAGGCCGAAGGTCGAGGCGTCGTCGCCCGGGATCGGGAACGAGCCGACGGTGTCCGCCGCCTCGGGGTTCGTCGTCGCCAGCTGGGACGCCGCGAACGTGAGCATCGGGTAGTGCGCACCCTCGCCGGTCGCGACCATCGAGACGCCGTCGGCGTAGGTCGCCGACGCGAAGTCCTCGTTGAGGAGGCCCGCGTCGAAGACCTGCTGCAGGTGCTCGAACCCGGCGAAGGCCGGCTCGTCGACGTACTTCGCCTCGTTGTTCGTGTACTCCTCGGCCCAGTCGGGGTTCTCGGCGAGCACGTTGTTGAAGTCGCCGAGCACGAACAGCTGCGAGGTCCAGGTGTCGCCGTAGGTCTGCACGATCGGGGCCGCCACGCCGGCCTCCTTGATCGCCTCGCTGTTGGCGATGAACTCGTCCCAGCTCTCGGGGATCTCGAGGCCGAGGTCGGCGTAGATGTCCTTGTTGTAGAGCATCGCGCCGGCCATCGACTGACCCATCGGAACGCCGTAGACGCCGTTGTCGGTCGCAACGCTCTCGACGAAGTTCTCGTCGAGCTTGTCGACGAACGACTCATCGGCGATGTTCACGAGCGTCTGGTCGGGGTTCAGGGCCTGCAGGAGCGAGCCCGAGTTGTACTGGAAGAGGTCAGCCATCTCGCCGGTCGCGAGTCGGGTCTTCACGACGTTGTCGCCGTCGGCGCCCTGGGGTCGGGTCTCGACGGTGATCGTGACGTCGGGGTTCTCCTCGTGGAAGGCCTCGGCCAGCGCCTCGGCGGTGGCGACCGTCGACTCGCCGTTGTCGACGAGGAACGACAGCTCGACGGCTCCGTCTTCGGAGCCGGAGTCGCCGGCGCTGCAGCCGGCGAGTGCGAGCGACAGGGCGAGACCGCCTGCGCCCAGGGCGACGATCGAGCGTCGCGTGGATCGGGGGACCATCTTCTTTACCTCCATGTAAAGCAACTGCGCTGTCGGGTGCGCCGAAGTTCTCGGTGCTGTGGCGACTGCCACGTTAGGAGTGAGCGGATCGTTTGTCAACCGATCTACACAGGTGATCCGTAAATCGGTCTACGCCATGGGCGCGTTGGCGTAGATCGATCTACCGATTTCGACCGAACCGTGTACAGTGACAACGAGTTCGCTCCTGACGACGATGAGAGGAGGGCGGGGATGTCCGACACGAGGGCAGCGACCATCGAGGACGTCGCGCGGCACGCCGGCGTCTCGCGCGCCGCGGTCTCGAAGGTCATCCGCAACGCGTACGGCGTGAGCCCGGCGATGCGCGAGCGCGTGAACGCGGCCATCGAGGAACTCGACTACCGCCCGCGCATCGCGGCGCGCGCGATGCGCGGTTCGAGCTTCACGCTCGGCATCGAGCTTCCGCACATCGGCAACCCGTTCTTCACCAAGATCGTCGCCGGCGCCACGACCGCCCTGCAGGGCACCGGCTACCAGCTCATCATCGCGCCCGCAGACGAGAACGGCGACGAGGGCGTCCGTGCGCTCGGAGCGCTCGCCGACCGGCAGGTCGACGGCATCATCGCGATCTCACCGCTCGTCTCGACCGACTGGCTCGAGCGCCTCGGCACCCGCATGCCGGTCGTGATGATCGGCCGCCACGACCCGTCCGAGCACTACGACACCGTCACCGGCGACGACGCCGAGGGCACGAGCCTCGCGATGGCCCACCTGATCGAGCTCGGCCACCGCCGCATCGCGCACCTGACCCGAAGCGAAGACGTGACCGCGCCCGGTTCGGGCACGCCGCACGCGATCCGGCTCGAGCAGTACGTCGACAGCATGCGCGCCGCGGGACTCGAGCAGGAGATCCGCGTGGCCCGCACCGGCATGACCGAGGATGCGGCGCGGCTCGACACGCTGGCCCTCCTCGACGAGGACGCTCCGACCGCGATCTTCGCGGGCAACGACGAGCTCGCCCTCGGCGCACTCCGCGCGGTCGGCGAAGCCGGCCTCTCCCCCGAGGACGTCTCGGTCGTCGGCTACGACGACGTCGACATGGCCAGCCATCCGGCCATCTCGCTCACGACCATCGACCAGTCGGGCGTCGAGATGGGCGAGCGCGCCATCCGCCTGCTGATGGAGCGCATCCGCGACGGTCGCACCGAGCCCACGCATTTCTCCGTGACTCCGGTCCTGAAGTCGCGTGCGTCGACGCGCGCCGTTCGGGCCGGATAGCCCTCGAACCATCGCCGGCTCCGCCGGCCGCTCCCCGGAAGGACCTCGATGTCCACGACGCTGCCATCCTTCGACCAGACCGACGCATCCGCGCACGTACACGCGCTCCGCACGCAGTATCCCGACGACCTCATCGGCGTGCCCGGTCACGGCCTCCGCCTGTCGTGGCGCGCCGAGGCCGATGCGCCGCAGCTCGGCTTCCAGGTCCGCTGGACGGGCGACGCCGACGGCGAGTCCGAGCCGATCGTGTCCGACGCTGCCATCGGCGTCGCCGCCCCCGGCGGCGACCTGGCGCCCGGCGCGGAGCGACGGTATGCCGTGCGGCTCGCAACGCGCGACGGGTGGTCAGCCTGGAGCGATGAGTTCGTCGTCGAGGCGGCGGTCGGCCCCGCCGAGCTCGACGCTCGCCCCGTCGGCGGTGCAGGCCGGGTCGACGACCCGGTGGCGCTGCTCCGCACGGCGTTCGAGCTCCCGGCGGAGCCCGTCCGCGCCCGGCTCCGCGCCACCTTCTGGGGCGTCGGCGACGTGCGCATCAACGGCGCCGACGTGCTCGGCGAGCACCTCACGCCCGGTTGGACGGCGTACGACGACCGCATCGTGCTCGGCACGTGGGATGTCACGTCCGCGCTCACCTCCGGTGAGAACGCGCTCGGCGTGCTGCTCGGCGACGGCTGGTACCGCGGCCGGCTCGGCTGGGAGGACGAGGTCGAGCACTACGGCGCCGAGATCGCCGCGCTCGTGCAGCTCGACGTGGAGTGCGCCGACGGGTCGCACGTGCGCGTCGCGAGCGGCCCGGACTGGCGCCGTTCCACGGGCGCCATCCGCTTCGCGAGTCTGTACGACGGCGTCGACGTCGACCTCGCCGCCGACCCGACGGGCTGGGACCGGCCCGGCTTCGACGACGCCGCGTGGGAGCCGGTGCGCGAGATCGCGGTCGACGTCGCCCGCGTCGAGCCCCGCATCACGACCGGCGTGCGCACCGTCGGCGAGTGGCCGGTCGAGGTGCAGCATCGCGGCGAGCACACCTTCCTCGACCTCGGCCAGAACATCGCCGGATGGCTCCGCCTCACCGTGCGCGGGCGAGCGGGCGACCGCGTGGTGGTGCGCCACGCCGAAGTGCTCGAGATCGACGGCACGCTGCACACCGCGGCGCTCCGCACCGCCCGGGCCTCCGACGTCTACGTGCTCGCCCACGACGGCGAGAGCGTGCTCGAACCCCGCTTCACCTTCCACGGCTTCCAGTACGCCGACGTCACCGGCGCCGAGGTCGTCTCGGCCATGGCGGTCGCCATCTCGAGCGCCGACCGGCCCCGTTCGAGCTTCGAGTGCGCCGACCCGCGCCTCGGGCTCCTCCACTCGAACGTCGCCTGGTCGCAGCGCGACAACTTCGTGTCGCTGCCGACGGACTGCCCGCAGCGCGATGAGCGCCTCGGCTGGACGGGCGACGCGCAGGCGTTCGCGCCCACGGCCTCGACGCTGTTCGACGTCGAGTCGTTCTGGATGAGCTGGCTGCGCGACGTCGAACTCGACCAGGACGCCGACGGCGCCGTCGCCGCCGTCGTCCCGAACATCCTCACGCGCGACGAGTTCCCGGCCGACGGCGGAGCGCACAGCGTGATGGGCCGGGCCGGGTGGGCGGATGCCGCGACCATCGTGCCATGGGCCGTCTACGAGTCGTACGGCAGCGAGGAGGTGCTCGTCCGCCAACTCGACTCGATGCGCCGCTACGTCGACAGCCTCGAGCGCCGCGCCGGCGAGCGCGGCCTGCTTCCCACCGAGTTCCAGTTCGGAGACTGGCTCGACCCGGATGCCCCGGGTGACCAGCCGTGGAAGGCCAAGGTGTCGTCGGACTACGTCGCCAACGCCTTCTTCTCTCGGAGCGCCCGGCTGCTTGCCGACGCGGAGCGCCTCGTGGGCGACCCGGCGCGGGGGGATGCCGCCGCGCAGCTCGCCGAGCGCGTCGCCCGCGCCACGTGGGCCGAGTGGGGCGAGGCCGCGGTCGACACGCAGACGGGCGCCGCGATCGCCCTCGAGTTCGAGATCGCCCCCGCCGCCGAGCGCGAGCGGATCGGCGAGTCGCTCGCCCGGAACGTCCGTGCAGAGCACGGACGCATCGCGACCGGCTTCCTCGGCACGCCGCTCGTGCTGTTCGCCCTCGTGCACTCGGGCCACGTCGAGGAGGCGTACCTGATGCTCCTCCGCCAGGCGCCGCCGTCGTGGCTGTACCAGGTCGAGATGGGCGCGACCACGGTCTGGGAGCGCTGGGACGCGATCGGTCCCGACGGCAGCATCCACTCGGGTGAGATGGCCACGGGCGACAGCTCGGGCATGATCTCGTTCAACCACTACGCCTACGGCGCCGTCGTCGACTGGATCTACCGGTACGTCGCCGGCATCGCGCCCACGCCCGAGCGCCCCGGCTACCGCCGCATCGTCGTGTCGCCGCGCCCGACCGCGTCGATCCCCTGGGCCCGTGCCTCGGTCGAGTCGCGGCTCGGAACGGTCGCGATCGACTGGAAGCTCACCGACGGCGACCTCGCCATCGACCTCGAGGTGCCGTACGGCGCCGAAGCGGTCCTCGACCTGCCGGTGACGGATGCCTCCGAGGTCACCGTCGACGGCGAGGCCCTCGTCTCCGACCGGCTCGGGCCCGGACGGCACCGCATCGCGGCGACCGCCGTGCGCGTCGCCGAGGTGCCGTCGGTCGAGCCGAGCGCCGCCGCCGGCTGACCCAGCCCCTCCCAGCACAGAAGTGCCGGTGCGGCATCCACCGCACCGGCACTTCTTCCGTGTTCCCGCCTACTTCACGGCGAAGGATGCCGCGGCATCCGCGTCGACCGAGCCGCCGACGGTCACCTCGTAGGTGCCGGCCGCGGTCGCCCAGTCACCGGCAGCGGTGTCCCAGTACTCGAGGAGGTGCATGTCGGCGAGGTCCTCCACCGTCAGGGTCACCTGCACGTTGCGGTGCTCACCGGGCTCGAGGCTCACGCGCTCCCACCCGATGAGGCGCTTCGACGGCTCGCCGGTCGAGCTCGGCAGCTCGAGGTAGACCTGCGCGACCTCGGTGCCCGCGACATCCCCCGTGTTGGTGAGGCGGAACCGCACGCGGATCTCCTTGTCGCCCGAGGTCGACTTCGGTGTGACGCTGACCTTGTCGTAGTCGAACTCGGTGTAGCTGAGCCCGTGTCCGAACTCGAACAGCGGCTCGATGCCCTCGGCCTCGTACCAGCGGTAGCCGACCTTCAGGCCCTCGCTGTAGTCGACCTGGAGGATGCCCTCGGCGTCGGCGATGCCCGGGTACTGGGCCTCGGACTGCGCCGTCGGCGTGTCCTCGACCGAGACCGGGAACGTCATCGGGAGCTTGCCCGACGGGTTCACGTCACCGTAGACGAGCTCGGCGAGCGCCGGCCCGAACTGCTCGCCCGAGTGCCAGGCGTGGAACACCGCGTCGACGTCGTCGATCCACGGCATCTCGACCGCCGAGCCCGCGTTGAGCACGGCGACCGTGTGCGGCGCCGATGCGGCGACCGCCTCGATCAGCGCGTCGCCGTTGCCGTCGAGCCGCAGGTCGGCCAGGTCCTCGGTCTCGCCCATGGTGTAGTGACCGAACACGATCGCGACATCGGCGGAGGAAGCGACATCCGCTGCCTGCGCCGGGTCGGCGCCGTTGTCATAGACGACGGTGCCGCCGGCCGCACCGACGCGCTCGGTGAGCGCGGTCAGCGGGTCCACGATCGCGTTGCAGTTCAGCGCCTGGTTTCCTGGAGGGCCGAACGGGAAGTCCCACGCGCAGCCGGTCTTGGCGCTGACGCCGTCGGTCGGGGTCGTCGATGCCGTCTGGCCGATGACGGCGACGGTGAGGTCGCCCTCGGCGAGCGGCAGCACGCCCTCGTTCTTCAGCAGCACGGTGCTCTGCTCGGCGATCTCCTTCGCGAGCGCCTTGTGCTCGGGCGTCGACACGTTCGCGACCGGCGTGGTGGGCACGGGGTGGTCGAAGAGCCCGCCGGCGATGTACGAGTGCACGACGCGGAAGGCGGCCTCCTCGATGCGCTCCTGCGTGATCTCGCCCGCGGCGAGCGCGGCGTCGAGTCGAGCGGGGCTGAACCAGATGGGGCGGTTCAGTTCCTGGTCGAGGCCGGCGTTGAGCGAGGGGGCGGTCGAGTGCACCGACCCGAAGTCGCTCATGACGTAGCCCTCGAAGGGGTAGTCCTGGCGGAGGCTCGTGGTGAGGATGTCGTTCTCGCACGCGTAGACGCCGTTGACCTGGTTGTACGAGCACATGAGGCTGCCGGGGTCGCTCTCGCGGACGGCGATCTCGTAGGGCAGGTCGTAGATCTGCTTGAACGTGCGCTCGTCCATGTTCGACGAGCTCTCCTCGCGCGCCTCCTCCTGCTCGTTCGCGACGTAGTGCTTGAGGTTCGCGATGATCGGCTTGTCGGGGTTGCCGTCCTCGAGGCCCCGCACGTTCGCCGCGGCCATGAGGCCGGAGAGCACCGGGTCCTCGCCGAAGTACTCCGAGCCGCGGCCCGAGAGCGGGGTGCGACCCGAGGCGATGCCCGGTCCGAGGATGACGGCGCTGCGCTTGTCGAACGACTCGCTGCCGTGCGCGATCGCCTTCTCCTCGCCGAGCTCGAGGTTCCAGGTCGCGGCCACGGCGATCGGGCCCGGCCACGCGGTCGTGCCCGCCGAGAGGTAGACGCCGTCGGGGCCGTTGGCGTAGATGACGACGGGCGTGCACGGCAGCTGCGCCGGGTACACCACGTTCGCCTCGCCCGAGAAGGCGGGGTTCCACGACGTGCGGGTCGGGTCGTTCGCCGGCTGCTCCACGAGCCAGCGGTACATCTGGTGCTGGCTGCTCGCGTCGAGCAGCGCGTCAGCCCGCTCCGCGGCGGTCAGCGACGTGTCCATCCAGGGCACGGTCGAACAGTCGACCTCCTCGGCGGCCGCCGGCGCCGCGACCGTGAACAGCACGGGTACGGCGAGAGCGGATGCCGCGAGGGCCGCGACCACGCCCCTGCGACGTCGAGCGGATGTCGGTGCGGTCACCGCCCCCGCGGATTGATTCGTTTCACGATCGCGTGCGCGTCGTGGGGTGATGGGCAACTTCATGGTGGATATCCCTCTTCCTCGAGGCATCGATCCGTAGATCGATCTACACTTTGTTGACCGTTCTACACTCGCAAGGTCGGGCGTCGGATGTCAAGGGGGTTACGCCGATCGGGACGCGCGAGTCCGTCCCCGCGCGCCCCGCTCAACCTCGTGCCTCAGGCGCGCTCGACCGGCAGCCAGAGCTCGGTCGTCGCGGTGCTGAAGTCGGCGGCGCGCTCGAGCACGGCGACCATCGACGGCCCGGGCCGGAGCCGCCACGGGTTCGACGGGAACCAGTCCGCGGCCGTCGCCGCCCACGTCGCCTGGAGCGCCGCCGGGTACGGACCCGACGTGCGGAACACCGCCCAGGCACCCGCCGGCACCTCGATCACGTCGAGGTCCTCCGGCACCGACGACCCCTCGGCAAGGGCGACGCCGTGCAGGTAGGTGAGCTCGCTGCCCTCGGCGTAGTCGGGATCGACGTCGTCGCTCACCTGCAGCAGCCCCGCCGGTTCGGCTTCGCTCAGCTCCTTCAGGCGGAGGTGCTCCGCCTCCGGCAGGGCGGCGATGTGCGACTGGATGTGCGGGTTGGGCCCGTCGTGGATGAGCGGCACGCGCGCGGCGTGACCGACGAGCACGAAGGCCGGTCGATCGGCGATGCGAGTGTCCATGGTGGTGTTCCCTTCGATCGTCAGGCGGAACCTGAGCTGCGGTTGACTGCGAAGGGGGCCTCCGTCCCGGCGCACGTCGCCAGGCCCGACGCCGTGCACCGAACGGAACGCGCGGCTGAACGCCTCGGTCGAGCCGTACCCGAACCGCACCGCGACATCCAGCAGGTCACGACCTTCGAGCACATCGGATGCCGCGACGGTCATACGCCGCCGTCGGACGTACTCCGACAACGGCATACCGGCCAGCGACGAGAACATCCGCCGGAGGTGGTACTCCGTCGTGCCGGCATCTCGCGCCAGCCCGGCGAGGTCGATCTCCTCGTCGAGGTGCCCCTCGACGAACTCGACGAGCCGGTTCAACGCTCCGATCACGGTGACCTCCTTCGACATCCAGCCTGCTCATCGCCCCGGGCGCGCACCCGACTTTCGCGGTTCGATCCGGTCGGCTCGAACCGGCCTCCTCGAACATGCGCTTGCGTCAAGCTTGGCGGGCGGGCGGGCGGGCATGCGGGTGGCACTCCTCCATAGGATGTCCCGGTGCCCCTCTTCGACCACATCGGCATCACCGTCGACGACCTTCCCCGCTCGATCGCCCAGTTCGACCCGGTGATGCAGGCGCTCGGCTGCACCCGGCAGGACGCCGACAACGGCGTCTCCTGGTACCTCGGCGAGGAGGAGCTCATCCTCTTCCCCGCCCGCGAGCCGGGCACCGGCCCGCACCGACACGGCCGCGTCGGTTGGCAGCACCTCGCCTTCCCCATCGACTCCCGCGCCGAGGTCGACCGCCTCCACCGGATCGCGGTGGAGGCCGGCTGGACTGCGGTGAGCGGCCCGAAGCCGTTCCCGCGCTTCAACGACCGCTACTATGCCTCGTTCGTCGAGGACGACAACGGCATCCGCCTCGAGTTCATGTACAACCCGCCGCGCGACGCCGCCGTCGACTGACGTGGTCGCTGTCGCCGACCGACGACGAGGAGCCGGGCGTCGTCGAGATCGAGGACGCCGACGCGGGCGCTACGCGGAGGTTGCGGCGTTCCGGAGGGGCTCGAGCGCGGCGAGGACGAGGTCGAGGCCGAAGACGAACTCATCCGCCGGATCGAACCCGTCCGCGACGAGCGCCGCAGCGGATTCGTTGAGGTGGGGGAACTCGTCAGCGGGGAGCTGGGGAAGGTAGACGTCCTCCGTCATGCCCGCGATCTCATCGGCGGTGTCGAACGGGAGGCTGGCTTCCTGAAGGGCGAAACCGTAGACGTAGCTGTCCAGCAGCCAGTTCGCATGCACCGCCATCGAGACCGTGAAGCCGGCCGTTCGCAGGCAGGCGAGGACCGCCTCGTGGTGTCGGAGGTTCGCGGGTCCCGGTGACGTCCGCGACTCCATGAGGCCGATCGCCCACGGGTGGCGAGCGAGAACCCGACGGGCGGAGACCGCCCGCTGTCGAATCGCCGACTGCCAGTCGGTCCCTTCACGGGGGAGCTCGATCTCGTCGAACACGATATCGACCATCGCGTCCAGCAGCTCCTCCTTGTTCGCCACGTAGTGATAGAGCGACATCGCCCCAACGTCGAGCGTGCGGGCGAGTCGGCGCATGCTCATCCCCTCGGCGCCCTCGCGGTCGGCGAGACGGATCGCCTCGAGCACCACTCGCTGTCGACTCAGCCCTGCGTCCGGCGTGGCCTGACGTTGTTCCACCGCTGACATGGTCTCCTCGCTGGCTCGAACGGCTTGACAATCGTACAGCGTACGAGCGATAGTACAGCGTACGACGTACGGTGTACGAAACTCCCGATCACGAAGGAAGCAGCCGATGACCATCAGAACGACGACGCCGAACCCGCTCGACACCCCGTCGGTCCCCGTTCAGGTGAAGCTGGCCGCCGCATGGACCAGCTTCATGTTCCTCTACGCCTACGTCGACGTCCTCAACTTCTACAAGCCCGGCGTCGTCGACGACATCCTGGCGGGGGTCGTCTTCGAGTTCGACGTCAGCCCGACGCTGTTGACCGTCTTCCTCGTGACCGTCTCGATCCCGGCCCTCATGGTGATGCTCGCCATCATGCTTCCCGCCCGGGTCAACCGCGCCACGAACCTCGTCGTCGCGTCGCTGCTCGTCCCGTACTCCATGTTCAACGCGGTCGGCGAGTCGTGGGACTGGGCCTTCTTCTACGGGATCTCCATCGGACTCGAGTTGCTGATCCTGGCCTTCATCCTGCGCTCTGCCTGGGCGTGGCCCCGAACGCCCGCCGTGTCCGCCGGTTCCGCGGCGACCGACCAGCGACAGGGCCGTCGAGGGTGAGGCCCGGTCCGAATCGTTCCCGGCTACACGCGCGCGGTCTCCCGCTCCGCGGCGGGCGTTGCCCGTCCGCTCCGGCGAACGACGGCCGGCAGCGTCGCGGCCACGAGCCCGCACGCCGCGACGACCGCGCCGAGCACCGCGAGCCAGAGCGCCGCATCCTGCGGGATGTCGAGGTACACGGTGATCCCGAGGATCCGCGAGAGCCCCCACGGCAGCAGCGCCATCTGGTCGTTCCAGGTCGTGAGCGCCGCTTCGAGCCCGATGGCGGCGACGAGCCCGGCGATGGCGGCGACGGCGGCGCCCGACGCGGCGACGACCGCCCCGACGGCGCGTCGCACGCCGAGCGGGCCGACGACCGACCACGCCGCCGCCACGAGCACCCAGCCGAACAGCGCGAACGAGACGACGACGTAGACGCTCCGCTCCACCTCGTCCGTCCAGAACCCGAACCAGTAGCCTCCGGGGCCGGACGGCACGAGCACCGCCGCGAGCAGGGCGACGCGGAGCAGGGCGGCACCGCCGACCGCGGCGACGACCGCCGGCCAGGGCGCGCGCAGCGCACGCACGATCAGAACGAGGACGACCGCGAACACGAGCCAGGCGCCGAGCGTCGCGACCAGGTGCGCCGGCGCGGCGAACCAGGTGAGGATGCCGCGGCTGACCGCGAGCGCCACCGCCGGCACCGCGACAAGCGCGACCCGTTCGCCGCGCCCGAGGTCGCGCACGACCTCCGGGGCCCGCCACGGGCGGGTGCCGGCCACCCACATGGCGCGGGCAACGGAGGCGAGCGGCAGGCGCCGCACCCGCTCGGATCGCGCCGCGATCCCGTAGCCCAGCCAGCCCGCGACGAGCACGAGCAGCGCGAGGGCCGACCAGCCCATCGCGGGGTCCCGCTCGGCGCGCTCGGCGCCGAGTCGTGCCGCTTCGAGGTTGAACGCCGGATGGTACGGGTCGCCGCCGTAGGCGGCCTCGTGTTCGGCGGCTGATTCCCGGAACGCGGCGCGTGCCGCCTCCCACTCGCCGCGTGCCTCGGCCGACCCGGTGTCGTGCCACTCGGCGTTGCGGAGGACCATCGTGCGGTAGTCGGCGAGCATGCCGAGCGTGTTCGCCTCGTAGTCGAGGGCGCCGAGGAACTCCTCGCGCATCGACGGGTCGTGCCAGGTCGCGAAATCCGTCGTCTCGATCGAGGCGCGCATCCGCTCGACGGCCTCGAGCGCCCGCGCTCCTCCGTTGATGGCCTCGTCGAGTTCGTCGCGCGAGATCGCGTAGATCACGTCGAGCGAGGCGCTGTCTCCGGTCGGGATGTCCCATTCGAAGATCCACATCATGGGCGGCGGTTCCAGCCCGATCGCGAACACGCGGCGGTCGGCGAACGGACCGATGTAGAGGCCGTCGGTGATCGCCTCGCGCGAGTCGGCCATCGCCTCGCCGATGGCCTGCACGGTCGCGGGGTCGTCCGAGAACCAGCGCCGCGCCCAGTCGGCCGTGATCGACGCCGGATCCAGCGACGGATCGCGCGCGAGCCGCACGGCGAGCTCGGTGTTGAGCTCGGCGAGCTGCCAGAAGCCCGCCTTCAGTTCGAGGGAGAGTGGGCCGGCGCGCCAGGGTCCGCCGTCCTGCGTCCACGTCCAGATGCCCTCGATGTTCGGGTTGGCGGCGAGCAGCCGGTCGAACACCTGCGCGTAGAGCGGCCCGAGGTCGTTCGGGAAGGCGCCGAAGTTCTCGAACTCCCGGCGCGACTGGAACTCGATGATGCGACGCTGGTCGCCGACCTCGAGCGTGTCGTTGATCGGCAGGTGGCTGTAGAAATCGCCGAGCGAGTACTTCGTCGAGACGATGAGTCGGTCCGAGTCGATGCCGTCGAGCACGGCGCGGTACGAGTCGGCGTTGGTGTGCATGTCGCCGACGGCGCCCACGCCGACGCTCCAAGTGCGGAAGATCAGCTCGCGATCGGCGCGCTCGGCCTGGGCCAGCAGGGTCTCGAGCATCGTGCGCACCGCGTCGACGGTCGTCACGGCGAGCGTGCTGCGGTAGTCCCACTCGGGCAGGTCGTAGACCTGGCCGGCCTCGCCGATGCGGATGAGCACTCCGTCGACGTACGGCATCTCGCGGTAGAGCTCGTCGAGTCCCGCCGCGTACACCTCCCAGAACTCGGGGTCGTCGGTCGCGAACCCGCCGAACCGGTCCTGCAGGTACTGCTCGAGCGGCGTCGTGACGACGAGCATGTCGGTGCGCAGGTACACCTCAAGCCCGGCCGCGCGGGCCGACGCCCACATCGAACCGAACGCGTTCCGCATCGCGAGCGCGCGGGCGACGTGCTCGTCACCGGGTGCGTAGACCTCGGTGCCGTCGCCGACGTCGGAGAACGTGAGGTACTCGAGCAGGCCCGGCACGGTGATCGCGGTGTACCCCTCGGCGAGCAGGTGGTCGACGTACGCGCCGAACTCGGTGCGCGCCTCGGCGAGCGCGGCCTCGTCGATGTATGGCGCGTCGGCGAGGATCACGTCTTCGAACGCGCGCGAGTTGTGCGAGTAGTCGGTCCCCGCCGCGTGCGCCGCCTCGTCGACGGCGACGCCGACCGCGCCGAGGTCGGCCATCCGGAACCCGAGGCGCGAGGTCACCGTCTCCCCCGCATGCTCGTCGACCGGTCGGCCGTCGCGCACCGCGGAGGCGAGGTCGTAGACCCCGCGGATGGCGCCGGCCTCGGTTCGCCCGATGACGGTGAGCGCTGCACGGGTGCCCTCGAGGCGATAGGTCTCGTCGCCGTCGGCGCCCGTCGCCGCCTCGTCGGCCCTCGCGTCGCCGATCGAGGCGCCGACCCGAACCGACAGCGTCGCCCGACCGTCGGTGCGCGGCGCCCCGGCGACCGCGTCATCGAGCTCCTCGAGCGCGGCGAGCATCCGCGGCCCGTCGGGCACGTCGGATCGGACGAACTCGGGCGGTGCCGCGAACTCGACGGGCTCCGCGACGGCGGCCGTCTCGACGGGCACGTCGGCAGCCTCCGAGCGGATGCCCAGGGCGTCGGTCAGCGCGACGGCGATCCCGGCGCCCAGCGCGAGCAGGATCAGTGCGGCGATCCCGACGCGCAGGATCCGGCCGGGGTGCGTCATCACGCTGGGGAGCGTAACACCACTGGGACGACCGTCCCACTTCGCTCAGCGGAGCTAGCCCCCGGAGCGAGCACTGGCCCGGGCGTGGAGGATCCTCCACGCCCGGGCCATCGTGTCACCCGTGTCGCACGGGTTCGAGGCATCCGCTCGATCAGGCCAGCGCCTTGGCCTTCAGCTGCTCGTACTCGGTGTCGGTGATGGTTCCGGCCTTGCGCAGTTCCGCAGCCTTGGCGATCTCGTCGGTCGGGCTCGCGCCGGCGACCTGCTGGATGTACGAGTCGGTCGCCTGCCGCGCCTCGGCTGCGGCGGTCACGTTGCGCTGCGCCATCCCGTTGCCGCGGGCGATGAGGTAGACGAGCGCGGTGAGGAACGGCACGAAGATGAGGAACACGATCCAGACCGCCTTCCACCACCCGTTGAGCGTGGTGTCGCGGAAGAGGTCGCCGATGATCGAGAACAGGATCATCAGGTAGGCGACGAAGAAGAACGACCAGATGATCAGCCAGAGGACGTCGAAGAAGTTCACGGGTATCACTTTCGATGGGAGTCGGAGGCGGTCAGATCACGGCACAGTCGCATGCAGGCCAGGCGCCGCCGCGTCAACGATAGCGGGTTTCCAGGAAGGTCCGGGACCGCTCTGAACAATGTTGCACGCAGGCCGGCGCAGGGCCGATGACGGGCCCGCCCGCCCGTGAGCTTCACGCACGGACGGACCCTGTCGCCACGCACCCCCCGGATCGGCGACGGCGTCGCAGGAGAACCCGAAATGCCACCTACGCCGCAAGGCAGTCAACAGACCGAGATGCTGCCACTTCCCACCATAGCGCCACAGCCCGACATTTGGGACGCTTCTGAACAACAACATCGAGTGAACGGAGAGCAGGCCTCCCCCACGTCACGGGATACGGTTGAGGGCGCGTCGCCGCGGAGCGACGCTGGAGTCAGGGTGTGGACATGGTCGTGAGCGCGGAACGCAGGACCGCGGGGCTGCTGGGCGGGTTCAGCGAGGAGTTCACCCGCCTCTTCGACCGCTCATTCGGCACCGACTGGGCCGAGAACGCGGAGATCCTCGCACTGCTGCGGATCGTCACCGTCGACGGAACCACGACGAGGGTGATCGCGCAGGACAGCGGGCTGGATCGTCGAGCGGTCACGCGACTGATCGCCCGCCTGCGCGACCGCGGGATCGTGACCGTCGCACGCACCCCCGTCGATGGCCGAACCGTCGCGGTCGTCCTGACCCCCGAGGGCCGGAGACTCGCTCGCCGCCTGCCCGGCGAGTTCACCGAGCTGTTCCGGAACTCCGCGTCGCACGCGGCCGAGATCGTGAACCTCCTGCACGGACCCGAGGACGTGACCCCGCCGCCGGTCGGCGAGCCGCTCGAGCTGGCGCGGGAGATCGCGCGGGTCGGCATTCAGCTCGGCGACCACACGCGTGCCGCCACGGGTGGAGCCCTGCGGCCGGGGCGGCAACTCGCCGCGCTGGCCCAGATCGACGCCAACCCCGGCATCCGCCCGTCGCGATTGTCCGCTTTCCTCGGCGTGACCAGAGGCGGCGCCGCCTACGTCATCGACCAGCTGAGCGCGGCCGGCCTGGTCGAACGCCTGCGCGGTACGGTGCCGGATGACTCCCGCGCCGTCGTGCTTCGGCCGACACCAGCCGGCGTCCGGGTGGCGACCCAGCTCGTCGACGCCATCAGCGCCAATCGCGCAGCGCTGATCGCCGTGCACTCGGCGATCGCGGCCTACGCGCGCACGCCCGATCCGGCGGCCACCGCGACGGCAGCTGATCAGTTCCAGTCCGCTCTCGAACCCGACTGAGCGGGGCGGATGCCTCGGGCCTCCGGCCTTCGGTCGGCCGCCTACACCGCCCACCACGGCCGCAGCGGCAGGTCGCCGACTCCCCCGCGGTCATCCGGCTTCACCGCCAGCACCTGGTGCAGCTGGATGCCGCCGCGCTCGAACTGGAGCCGCGACCCGGCCATGTAGAGCCCCCACACCTTCGCGGTCGGCAGGCCGACCTCGTCGACCGCCTCGTCCCAGTGCTCGACGAGGTTGGCGCACCAGTCGCGCAGCGTCAGCGCGTAGTGCGGGCGCAGGTTCTCCTCGTGCAGCACCTCGAGGCCGACATCCTGCGCTTCGGTGATGATGCGCCCGGATCCGGTGAGCTCGCCGTCGGGGAAGACGTAGCGGTCGATGAACCCGTGCGTCGAGGGTTCGGACCGGTTGTCTGGGCGGGCGATGCAGTGGTTGAGCAGCAGCCCGCCGGGGCGCAGCCGCGACTGCAGGAAGCGGAAGTACTTCGCGTAGTTGCGCACCCCGATGTGCTCGAGCAGCCCGATCGACGACACCGCGTCGAACCCGGTGTCGGCGATGTCGCGGTAGTCGCCGTGGCGCACCTCGGCGAGCTCGCCCAGGCCCTCCTCGGCGATGGCGCGCTGCGCCCACGTGGCCTGCTCCTCCGACAGCGTGACGCCCACGACACGGATGCCGCGGCGCGCCGCGTAGCGCACCATGCCTCCCCAGCCGCAGCCCACGTCGAGCAGCCGGTCGCCAGGGCTCAGCCGCAGCTTCTCGAAGACGAGCCGGTACTTGTTCTCCTGGGCCTCGTCGAGGGATGCCTCGGGGCGCGGGTAGCACGCGCAGGTGTAGGTCATCGACGGCCCGAGCACCCACTCGTAGAAGGTGTTCGAGACGTCGTAGTGGTGGTGGATGGCTTCGGCGTCCCGCGCCTTGCTGTGCCGGCGCCCCGTCGCGACCCGACGCCAGCGGGGCGGCGCCTCCCCCGGCGGCGGCGCGATCGGCCGCAGGTGCGCGACGCCGATCGAACGGAGGATCTGCGCGATGGCGCGTGGCGGCGGCATCCGGAACACCAGTTCGTCGGCGAGCGCCCGCAGCAGTTCGTAGGGGTCGCCCGGGTGCACGCCGTGGATCTCGAGGTCGCCGGCGATGTAGGCGCGCGCGAGGCCGAGGTCGCCGCGACCGGTGGCGAGGTAGGTCGTGCCGCGCGGCGTCTTCAGCTCGATGCCGAGCGGGGCGTCGGGCGGGCCCGCCGAGCTGCCGTCGTACGCGGTGAACCGCAGCGGGAGCTGCCCGCCGGCGACGAGCTCGAGGATCTCCGCGAGGGTGAGCTTGCCCGAGGCATCCGGCTTCGGCGCGGCATCCGCCGTCGGGGCATCCGCCTTCGTGGCATCCGTCGCCGCCCCGGGACCGCGCTCCTTGAACGTCGTCATCGTCGTTGCACCGCCTTCGCGTAGAGGTCGAGGAGCCGTGAGTCGGGGTCGTAGCGCCGCTTCGCGGCGCGGTAGGCGTCGCCGCCGTAGAGCGCGTCGAACTCGTCGCGCGGGTAGAAGGAGTCGGAGTACAGCGACTTGTGCCCGTCGAGTTCGGTGACCTTGCGCTCGATGTTCCGGTTGGTCGCGCCCTCCGTGACGCCGACCGGCACGGTCGACCAGAAGCCGACGTTCACGTAGGTGCGGTGCGGCTCGAGCGGGTACAGCGGCCAGTCGGCATCGTCGCGCGGTCGGAGCGGGCACAGCCAGATCGGCTCGATCGGCACCTCGGCGAGGAACCAGTCGAGGAACTCCGCGGTCCGCTCGATCGGGATCTCGACGTCCTGGATGACGCGCTCGCGCGGCGGCCGGCCGCGGAACCGCTCGATGCGGTTTCCGACGTCGTACCGCCGTTCGAGCTTCATGAGCTTCCAGTACGCGCTGCTGCACCGGTAGCGCCGCGGCCAGAACCGGCGAACGAGCGGATGCTGCGCGCCGAACGCCTGCGAGCACCAGAACCAGTCGGTGTCCCACCGCCACAGGTAGTCGTGGATCGTGAGCCGGTCGCGCGTCGCGCCATCCGCATGTTTGATGGAGCGGTAGAAGATGCGCTGGCCGGTGTAGTCGCTGGTCGGGCCGGATGCCGCGGTCTGCACGCCCACGCAGAGGTAGCTCTCGTCGGCGCTGAAGACGACCCCGTCGAGGTAGTCGACCCGCGTGCCGTCGTCGAGGGCGCCGGTCTCGACGATGTTGTCCATCGTGTCGATGAGATCGGCGAGGGCGTGGAACCGCACGTGCGTGAGCGCGACGAACGGCTCGACCGGCTCGAGCTCGATGCGCAGCCGCACGGCGTAGCCGAGCGTGCCGTACGAGTTCGGGAACGCGCGGAACAGGTCGGCGTGCTCCGTCGGCGACGCGGTCACGACCTCGCCGGCGCCGGTGAGGATGTCGAGCTCCAGCACCGACTCGTGCGGCAGCCCGCTGCGGAACGACGTCGACTCGATCCCGAGCCCCGTCACCGCGCCGCCCAGCGTGATGGTCTTCAACTGCGGCACCACCAGCGGCGCCAACCTGTGCGACAGCGTCGCCGCGACAAGATCCTCGTACGTGCACATGCCGGCCACGTCGGCCGTCCGCGCCTCCGCGTCGACCGCGATGACCTGCGTCAGCCCCGACGTGTCCAGGCCCCGGACCTCGACCCGATCGCGCGACCGGAACAGGTTCGACGTCGGCTTCGCCAGCCGCACCGTCGCCGTCACCGGCACGGCCCGATAGCTTGCCAGCAGGCGCTCCACGCCGTCAGCGTGAGCAGCTCGTGCGTCAGTCGCGTCGGTCGCAGGAGCGGACACACCCTCACGGTAGTCCGCCGCGGCCGCTGCCCGCAGGAGCAGTTTGGCGGTTGTCGACGGCTGAACCCTCCCGACGGCTGCCCGATACGCCGTAGGTTGGGGAGGTGGTGAGCGAAGGCGTCCCGGACCATTGCGACTGGTGCTTCGGCGCGTTGACGGACCCGGCCCGCGAGCGGTCGCGCTGGCTAGGGCTGGCGGGCGAGGATGCGTGGGCGTGTTCGGAATGTCTCGAGGCTGGCCGATATCGGCTCCCGCCCGACGGTTGGGCTGGTCCTGCGCAGGAGTGGCTGGCGAGCGACGAGTACGTCCTGAGCGTCGACGACCGAACCGTGATCGTAAACGCGCTGAATGAGGTGCTCCATGGCCCGAGTGCCGTCGAAGACTGGGAGTTCCAGACGCGACTGGGCGTCCCGCGGCCGGCTGCACTTCAGACCCTCCGGCGCATCGGCGGCGTGTCTTAGCCTGTATCGCCCGACGCGGTCGGGACTGACGCCTCGGGGGGCGAGCTTGTCGTGCCTCCTACCGAGGCCTCGCAATTACTTGCTGGCGTGAAGCCACGCTCGATCAGGTCGACCGAGCCGCCTGCTCGATGAGCGCCCGTACCTCGGGAACGAGCTCGTCGACCGGCCCGTCAGCCGGCAGGCCCCGGCGGCCGCCGTGATCAGCAACTCCGCGACAGCGGATGCCGCCGCGCCGGCCACTGCGCGCCATCTCGGTGATCTGCTCTGACGACGCGACGTACACGATGCGCCCGAGCCCGACCCATGCAGGCGCCGTCGAGCACATCTGGGCCCTTCGGGATGCACCCGATTGGGGGCTCCCGCCCATGCCGGCAAGGCGGTAGACCTAGGGTTCCGTCCCTACTTCGCGGAGGCAGAGATGCGACCCGAACAGAGTTCACCCACAGCCCCTCGATTCGGGCGCGACCGATGAGCGGCTCGGCGCCCGCGGGGTGGTATCCGGATGCCACGACACCGAATGTTCTCCGGTGGTGGGACGGACAGCAATGGACCTCGCATGTGAGCGAGGTCCAGCCCGCCCGGGCCCAAGCGACCACGCAAGTGACCCCACGGCCGCCGACGCGCATGTCGAAACGGCAGGCCCGCGGCCGCGTGGAGGAGCTCGAGGCCCTCGTCGAGAAGCACGGGCTCAGACAGTTCGGCGAGATCGATGCGTACCGTTCCCGGGTCGAGGTCGAGATCGCCTCGGCACGATCAGCGGCAGAGGCGGAGCACGCCTCACTACGCGCACAGTGGGACCACGCCATCCGCGACCTCGCCCGCGAGCACGAGAAGCTCACCAAGACCACACAATCACTACGCGCAGAGATCGAGGCCCGCAAGCGCGAGGTGGTGAAACTGCGCGAGGCGGCCAGCCTGCAGGAGCTCGGCGTCTTCGACTACGAGCACCCGGCCGAGTCATCTGCCGATCTCGCAGGCGAACTCGACGAGCTGCGTGGGCAGATCAAGGCGGCGGTCAGGGACAACCAGGCGACCTCGGCGAGCCAAGGCTTCACGTTCAACAACTCCGCTGCGAAGGGTAGGAAGTTCGTCAGCGACATGAGCAAGATCCTCCTGCGTGCGTACAACGCCGAGGCCGAGAACTGCGTCAAGACGATGCGCGCCGGCAACCTCACCGCCGCGCAACAGCGCCTCGCCAAGGTCGCCGAGCAGATCCAACGCCAGGGAGCGATGATCGATCTGCGGATCACCCACTCCTATCAGCAACTCCGCATGAAGGAGCTTTCACTCGCAGCAAGGCATCTGCAGGCGGTGCAGCGCGAGAAAGAGCTCGAGCGCGAACGTCGAGCCGAGCTGCGTGAGCAGCGCAAGGCCGAGCAAGAACTCGCTCGCGAGCACGAGCGCCTGGAGAAGGAGAAGAGCCACTATCACTCGGTGCTCGCGGCCCTCGAGGCCAGCGGCGATCTCGAAGGCGCCGAGCGGATGCGGCAGAGGATCGCCGACGTCGACCGCGCCATCGAGGACGTCGACTATCGGGCGGCGAACATTCGCGCCGGCTACGTCTACGTCATCTCCAACATCGGCGCGTTCGGCGAGAACATGGTCAAAATCGGCATGACCAGGCGTCTCGAACCGATGGACCGCGTCAATGAACTCGGTGATGCTTCGGTGCCGTTCCGTTTCGACGTGCACGCGCTGTTCTTCGCCGACGATGCCGTCGGGATCGAGAACATGCTCCACACGACCTTCGCCGAGCATCGCGTGAACAAGGTGAACCTTCGTCGCGAGTACTTCCGCGTCACCCCGGCGGAGGTGCTCGAAGCACTCAAGGCGCATCACATCGAGGTGGTCGAGTACACCGTCGAGCCTGTTGCTGAGGAGTATCGCGCGAGCAGTGCACCTGCCTTGGCGGCAAGCGCTTCGTGAACGAGCCAATCCGACGGCCCGCGCGGGCAAACGCATAGGGCCGCGCCCGGCTTCGTTGGTCCCGCTCTGAGCCGTCCGGCGACGGCGCCCGCTTCAGTCTGATCGAGCCGCGCGTTCGATGAGCGCGCGTACCTCGGGCGCCAGTTCATCGACCGGCCCCTCAACCGGCAGCCCCGGGGCAACCGCCGAGATCGGCAACACGGCGACGGCCGATGGCGCGGCGCCAGCCTCTGCGCGCCATCCGCTGATCTGCTCGGCCGACGCCACGTACACGATCCGCCCGAGCCCGACCCACGCGTGCGCCGCCGAGCACATCGGACAGTGCTTCCCCGACGTGTACACCGCCGCCGCCACCCGCTCGTCGGCGGTCAGGTTCGCCGCCGCCCACCGCGCGATCTCGAACTCCGGATGCCGCGTGGCATCCCCCGCCGTCAACCTCACGGTTGCGGTCCTCGAACCGCACGGTGCCGGACGCGTCGACGAGCACAGACCCGAACGGACGGTCGCCGGCATCGAGGCCTTCACGCGCGAGCTCGACCGCCCGGCGCAGGTGGACGAGGTCGGCCTCGGAGATCGTCATGCGTCCCAGCCTGCCCCTTGGGCGCGCCGATGGCATCCCGTCCATAGGATGTCCCGGTGCCTCTCTTCGACCACATCGGCATCACCGTCGATGACCTCCCCCGCTCGATCGCCCAGTTCGACCCCGTGATGCAGGCGCTCGGCTGCACCCGGCAGGACGCCGACAACGGCGTCTCCTGGCACCTCGGGGAGGAGGAGCTGATCCTCTTCCCCGCCCGCGAGCCGGGCACCGGCCCGCACCGGCACGGCCGGGTGGGATGGCAGCACCTCGCGTTCCCGATCGCCTCGCGCGCCGACGTCGACCGCCTCCACCAGATCGCGACGGATGCCGGGTGGACGACGGTCAGCGGACCCAAGCCGTTCCCGCGCTTCAACGACCGCTACTACGCCGCCTTCGTCGAGGACGACAACGGCATCCGCCTCGAGTTCATGTACAACCCGCGGATCGAGCCCGCCGCGTAGCCGCCCCCGAAGCACTCGGCACCGCGCGTTGCCGAAGAAACAGCCAGCGCACCGGATGGTCGGATGCGTAGAGCCGATCCGCAGATGCTAGCCCTTACTGTCTCTACCGATGCCACTGTTAGGAACCGGAGGAGGAGGAGGAGGAGGAGGCACGTAGCGTGCGGGTTCAATTCCGCGCTCCTGCAGCCTGGACGGATCTTTTCCGTTCCGATCGCCATCGCCGCGCCGTGCCTTATTGTCAACCATTCGTCGATCCTCCGTCTACTGTCGCTGGGGTGTCCCAACCGGAAGCCTGCGAAAGTGCTGGCTTGGTCCAGATCACTATGTCATCATCGCCAATGGTGACATAGACCCCCGTTTGCGGAATCGCAGGGCCAAAATTGCCCTCCTCTGTCATGATGTATTGCTGAGCAATGTAGATGCTCGGCTTTTCGGGATAGGTGGTTGCGAAGGATCCCTGCGTGACCCAACCGCCGATCCATCTACCGTCGCCCTTGTGAATCTTTACCCAAGCCTGCTGACCAGCGCGGGCGGCATGATCCCAAGCGCTCGGCGTGCCCGTGTACCCGTACTTGGAACTCGGCAGCCGAAACCGCCCCTTTTCACGTATGTTCCACTCGATGAATCTGAAGTTGAGCGCAAGCGATAGAACCAGCGGCACCAGCACATAAAGGCAGAGCACCGTGACCGCCACCGCACGAGGATCGGTTATCACCAAGGTGTCGGCGTCGCTTCCCGCCCCCACCCCACTGATCAGCCCATCTCCCAGAACGAGCAGATAGATAGAACTGAGAGCGACGGAGAGCACGACGCCGCGCGCGATGGCAAGCCCGACATCGCGATCGCCCGCAAGCTCACCTCGTGCCCACCGACGCACGCCCGCGTAGACGATTCCTGGCAGGGCCATCACGACGAACACGGCGACGGCGAGACTTCCTTCGGGCAACCCCATTTCAGCCTCCTACGCGTGGAGATTTCTGCTTATGCGAGATTGAACAGCGGGGCGCGGACAAGTTCGGGGAGACAGGATGTTTTCCTTCTCGAGAAGGTCAATCGAGCGGTTGAGAAGTATACACGAAGCACGATTCTTCAGTTGCTGCGGCGGGCTCACTAAGCGTGATCATTCGCAATTGCTCGATCGATCAGCGCGAGCACGCCGCGCACTTGCTCGCGATCGCTCTCCTTCTCTTTCTCCGAGAGCTCGGCATACGGCGTATTCATTTGTACGGTCCATCGTCCTACGAGATCGGCGGGAATCATCAGTGACCCATCACCCGCTGGCACGCATTGCTCGTGCAAATAGCGTTGCCAATGTGCCCACCGTTCGTGCTCGTTGGCAGCCAATACTTCAAGCAGTTCGCGGCTTTGAAGGATCAACTTCGTGTCACTTGACTGACTCATCAAATGAGCTCCTGATCCACAAGGCTCCAGTAATGCTGGCCCAAGACTGTAAGTTCGCACGACTTGTTCTGCATGGCAGCGTGCCACATGTGTTCGGCTCCAACGGGACGTGCGAGGTTCACCTTCACGTAGTTCTGGAGCGTCTTGAACGCCGCGTTGTTTGCAGCGTCCGGCGCGGGAAAGTCTGCCGGCTCGGTGCCGTTCCTCTCCGGTTCGTAACTCGGATCCAGTGGAAGCTGGTACTCAGGGGTCGGGAACAGCCGAGTGAGAGCACGGAGGTCGGCCAGATCGATGGATGAGTCGGCCTCACGGAGAGACACGAACGTTTTGACGTTGGTCTTGAAGACCGGTCGCTGTCCCCAGGTCCCAAGCGATTGGTCAATGTGCGCATACGCGCTTCCCGGTGTCACCGAACCCACCAGATTCGCTGCCGCACCATTGAGCGCATCTACCAACAGGGTGGTAAACACCCCAGATCCACCCCCCGGTGTCTCCGAAGCGTATTGCTTATCAGTTGACGCAGTGAGGATTGTAACGCCCTCTGAAATCTCGGCCAGTCCCGCGGTCAGCGAGTTGTTTCCGGCGACGCCACTATGGCAGCTGTCGAGGATCACCACTTTGTTCTTGGCGGGCGAGCCGTTCACGAACGTCATCACGTCGGCGAGCGCTACGCCATCGTCGCCGGTCTGGCTATCACTGCCGCAGAGGTAGCCGCCCGCCTCTTCGATATAGCCATGACCCGCAAAATACAAGAGTGCGATGTCCGAGTCATCGGCGAAGAGTTCGCGGATCGCCTCCTTCAGTTCGGCTCTGCTCACCGCTTGGGCGGGGCCCGTGCCTGCGAGAAGCCGTGGCGTAGGGAAGTTCAGCGTGCCGTCTGCGTTGCGCTCGAGGACGCCCTTCACCGCGTACGCATCATTGACGCATCCGCTCAAATTCGGGAAGTGCTCGTAATAATCGACGCCGACGATGAGTGCTTTGCGCATCCGGTCCTACAGAGAATCAATGAACCCAGCGATGTTGGCGTCGCCCCATGCGTACGTCGACACACCCGGGATCTGGGTACGATCGTTAGAGTAAGCCCAGATCCCGCGGATCGGCTTCCCCTCTTCTTTCGCGCACTGAATCTCCCATTTCTGTCCGCTCGAGCTGAGCGAATTCTTACTGACGAGGACGATCACTCCGTGGGATCTCCGGATCCGGGTGCGCACTCGATCCTTCCAGTCCGAGTCGTACGGCTGCTTCACGGACATGTCGATGAACTCGAAGGGCGATCGGGGATGCAGCGACTGTCCCTTGAGAAGGTCGCGCTGGTGTTCGTCTTCGATCGCGAAGGCGACGAATACGGTCTTCTTGTCAGCCATTGGATGCCTTTCTAGGTTGTCGTGTGTTGCCGCGCAGAGGCATTATGCTCATCCGCACCACTAACGTTGCAGAAGTTCGCCAACGTGCAGAAGTGCGCCGTTGAGGTTGATCGCCCGATCAAAAATCCCAGTCCTCGTCCTCCGTGTTGACCGCCTTGCCGATCACGTACGACGAGCCCGAACCCGAGAAGAAGTCGTGGTTCTCGTCGGCGTTCGGCGAGAGCGAGGCGAGGATCGCCGGGTTCACGTCGGTGACCGAGGAGGGGAACATCGACTCGTAGCCGAGGTTCATGAGGGCCTTGTTGGCGTTGTAGTGCAGGAACTTCTTGACGTCCTCGGTGAGGCCGAGACCGTCGTAGAGGCTCTGCGTGTACTGCACCTCGTTGTCGTAGAGCTCGTAGAGCAGCGAGAACGTGTAGTCCTTGATCTCGTCGCGCTTGGCCTGGTTGACGAGCTCGAGTCCGCGCTGGAACTTGTAGCCGATGTAGTAGCCGTGCACGGCCTCGTCGCGGATGATGAGGCGGATCAGGTCGGCCGTGTTCGTCAGCTTTGCGCGCGACGACCAGTGCATCGGCAGGTAGAAGCCCGAGTAGAAGAGGAACGACTCGAGCAGCGTCGAGGCGACCTTCCGCTTCAGGGGCTCGTCGCCGCGGTAGTACTCCATCACGATGGAGGCCTTCTTCTGCAGGTGCTCGTTTTCGACCGACCAGCGGAACGCCTCGTCGATGTCCTTCGTCGAGCACAGCGTCGAGAAGATCGACGAGTAGCTCTTCGCGTGCACCGACTCCATGAACGCGATGTTCGTGTACACCGCCTCCTCGTGCGGGGTCAGCGAGTCGGGGATGAGCGAGACCGCGCCGACCGTGCCCTGGATGGTGTCGAGCAGCGTGAGACCGGTGAACACCCGCATCGTCGTGGTCTGCTCTTCGGGGGTCAGCTGGTTCCACGACTGCACGTCGTTCGACAGCGGCACCTTCTCGGGCAGCCAGAAGTTGTTCACCAGGCGGTTCCAGACCTCGAGGTCCTTGTCGTCCTGGATGCGGTTCCAGTTGATCGCGTTGACGTGGCTGACCAGCTTGACCGGCGTGGCGTGGGCCGGGTCGTTGGTGGCCGAGTTCACCGGGTCGGTGAGAGTCATCCGTTCATTCCTCTTCTCGAGTCATCCGTAATGTGAGAAATGCTCACAAAGTGCACGAGACGCACATTTCCAGCTCTGTGCCCTCGAGGGCCTGCTGGCGCAGCCGGATGTAGTAGATCGTCTTGATGCCCTTGCGCCAGGCGTAGATCTGGGCCTTGTTGATGTCGCGGGTCGTCGCGGTGTCCTTGAAGAACAGCGTGAGCGACAGGCCCTGGTCGACGTGCTGCGTCGCCGCGGCGTAGGTGTCGATGACCTTCTCGTAGCCGATCTCGTACGCATCCTCGTAGTACTCGAGGTTGTCGTTCGTCATGAACGGCGCCGGGTAGTAGACGCGGCCGAGCTTGCCTTCCTTGCGGATCTCGATCTTCGACGCGATCGGGTGGATCGACGACGTCGAGTTGTTGATGTACGAGATCGAGCCGGTCGGCGGCACCGCCTGCAGGTTCTGGTTGTAGATGCCGTGCTCCTGGATGGAGGCCTTCAGCTCCTGCCAGTCGTGCTGCGTCGGGATGTGCACGCCGGCGTCGGCGAAGAGCTCGATGACCCGAGCGGTCTGCGGCACCCACGCGGCATCCGTGTACTTGTCGAAGAACTCGCCCGACGCGTACTTCGAGTCGGCGAAGCCGTCGAAGGCCTCGCCGCGCTCGATCGCGATCTGGTTCGACGCGCGCAGCGCGTGGAAGAGCACCGTGTAGAAGTAGATGTTCGTGAAGTCGATGCCCTCTTCGCTGCCGTAGTGGATGCGCTCGCGGGCGAGGTAGCCGTGCAGGTTCATCTGGCCGAGGCCGATGGCGTGCGACTTGTCATTGCCGTCCTCGACGGAGCGCACCGACGAGATGTGCGACATGTTCGAGACGGCGGTGAGGCCGCGGATGGCGGTCTCCACCGTCTTGCCGAAGTCGGGCGAGTCCATCGACAGTGCGATGTTCATCGACCCGAGGTTGCAGGAGATGTCCTTGCCGATCTGGGCGTAGGAGAGGTCTTCGTTGTAGGTCGTCGGCGTGTTGACCTGGAGGATCTCGGAGCACAGGTTCGACATGTTGATCCGGCCCTTGATCGGGTTGGCCTTGTTCACCGTGTCCTCGAACACGATGTAGGGGTAGCCCGACTCGAACTGGATCTCGGCGATCGTCTGGAAGAACTCGCGCGCGTTGATCTTCGTCTTCTTGATGCGCGGGTCGTCGACCATCGCGCGGTAGTTCTCGGTGATCGGCACGTCGCCGAACGGCTTGCCGTATACGCGCTCGACGTCGTACGGCGAGAAGAGGTACATGTCCTCGTTGTTCTTCGCGAGCTCGAACGTGATGTCGGGCACGACGACGCCGAGGGAGAGCGTCTTGATGCGGATCTTCTCGTCGGCGTTCTCGCGCTTGGTGTCGAGGAACCGCATGATGTCGGGGTGGTGCGCCGACAGGTACACGGCACCCGCGCCCTGGCGCGCGCCCAGCTGGTTTGCGTACGAGAACGAGTCCTCGAGGAGCTTCATCACGGGGATGATGCCCGACGACTGGTTCTCGATCTGCTTGATGGGCGCACCCGACTCGCGGATGTTGCTGAGCAGCAGTGCCACGCCGCCGCCGCGCTTCGACAGCTGCAGCGACGAGTTGATGCCCCGCGAGATCGACTCCATGTTGTCTTCGATGCGGAGCAGGAAGCACGAGACGAGCTCGCCGCGCTGCGCCTTGCCCGTGTTGAGGAACGTCGGCGTCGCCGGCTGGAAGCGGCCGGAGATGATCTCCTCCACCAGCTCGGTCGCGAGCTGCTCGTCGCCCTGCGCGAGGCCGAGCGCGGTCATGACGACACGGTCTTCGAAGCGCTCGAGGTAGCGCTTGCCGTCGAAGGTCTTCAGCGTGTAGCTCGTGTAGTACTTGAACGCGCCGAGGAAGGTTTCGAAGCGGAACTTCTTCGAGTACGCCAGGTCGTTGAGCTTCTGGATGAACTCGAACGAGTACATGCCGAGCGTCTCGGGCTCGTAGTACTCCTTCTCGACGAGGTAGTCGAGGCGTTCCTTGAGGGAGTGGAAGAAGACCGTGTTCTGGTTGACGTGCTGCAGGAAGTACTCCCGCGCCGCCTCCTTGTCCTTCTCGAACTGGATCTTCCCGTCGGCGCTGTAGAGGTTCAGCATCGCGTTCAGGGCGTGGTAGTCCATGCCCGAGTTGCTCGAGCGCGGTGCGTCGATGACCGCTACGCCACTGTCGCCTGCGGCGCCTGCTGCTGCGTTGACCAAAATGCGTCCAATCCCTCGTCGACGGCGCGAACGTCGTCTGGTGTTCCGAATACTTCGAAGCGGTAGAGGTGCGGCACATGGCACTTGGCGGCGACGATGTCGCCGGCGAGGCCGTAGGCCGCACCGAAGTTGGTGTTTCCGGCGGCGATGACGCCGCGGATGAGTGCGCGGTTGTGCGGGTCGTTCAGGAACCTGATGACCTGCTTGGGCACGGCGCCCTTGCCGTTCCCTCCCCCGTAGGTCGGAACCACGAGGACGTACGGTTCGTCGGCGACGAGCGCGGCATCCTTCGCGTGCAGCGGGATGCGCGTCGCCGGCCGTCCGAGCTTCTCGACGAAGCGTGCGGTGTTGCCCGACACACTCGAGAAGTAGATGAGGTTCGTCATGACTGCTCCAGGTCGTGCATCTCGACCCCCCGGTCGATGCGCCCGGGAGCCGTTACGCGAGCCGAGAGGCCAGCTCGTCGATCTTGTCGGGTCGGAAGCCCGACCAGTGACCTTCGTCGGTGATGACGACCGGGGCCTGCAGGTAGCCGAGCTCCTTGACCGCGGCGAGGGCGGTCTCGTCCTGCGACAGGTCGAGCACCTCGTACTCGATGCCCTTGCTGTCGAGGGCGCGGTACGTGGCGTTGCACTGGACGCAGGAAGGCTTGGTGTAGACCGTGACCGTCATCTCTGTGACCCCTCTTTCTCAGGCTCCTGGAGGAGCCGTTCCCCCGGTGTTGCTTCGACTCATCGATACTACATCTTGTGTCTGGGCAATTGCACGACCACAAGATGATGTAGTTACATCCGTGTAGTTTTCCACCGCGTTCTCCACCGTTCACTCACAGGCCGAAGCCGGTCTGATCGGCGGATTTCCGCGGTTCGGATTCGGGTTCTCCACAGGCCTGCTCATCTGTGCAGAGCCGGCCTGTGAATGGATGTCGGGCGTGTCGTCGGCGTGTCGCCCGCGCATCACGCCGGCACGGGGCATCCGCACCGCCCTCGCGACGGTGCCGCGACCCCCGCTGTCGACGGCTTCACGCGACATACCGGCTCCCCCGACCCGACATCTGGCCCTCATCGGCCCGCCAACCACAAGATGTGGTGGCGTCCGCTGGTAATGCTGCCACCACCCACCGACATTCCAGTGACGGATGCCGCGGCGCGTCGCGGCGGATTCGGAGAAGTCGTCCGCCTCGGTGCGCGGCAGCGCCTGCCGCGCCGCTCAGGCCAGCGTGAGGCCCGAGACCTCGAGCAGCAGCAGCGCGGCCACCACGAACGTCAGGCCCGTGTAAAAGAGGTCCTCGATCCAATCGAAGAGGCCCGGCTTGCGGGCGAGCATCATCGTCGGGTTGTAGTAGAACACCGAGGCGATGATCACCAGGACGGCGAAGACCAGCCCGACCCACGCCGCGAACGGGACGCCGAGGAACAGCAGGATGACGACCACCGTCGCGAGCACGTACAGCCAGAGCCCGCTGACGAACGAGCGCATCGAGTCGTACTTCGACACGCCGGACTTCGCGGTCGCCCGCCACAGCTCGTACAGCAGCGAGAGGGTGAACGAGACGACCAGCACCCAGGCGGCGATGGATTCCAGCAGCGTCGGGTGGGTCGGTGCGTCCATGGGGCACTCCTCCGGGTCGCGTGGCGGGAGTGCCACGATGTGGTCACGCTAGCGACTCGCTGCGTGCCGGGGAAGATCGGCGACCTGGTCGGCTGCAATGCTGGGCGGATGGCGCAGCCGAACGAACTCCTCGCCGTCCTCATCGACGCCGACAATGTCCCGCCGTCGAAGATCGGCGCGGTCCTCTCCGAAGTGGCGGGCTTCGGCACGGCATCGGTGAAGCGGGTGTACGGCGACTGGACGAGGCCCAACCTCAGCAGCTGGAAGACGGTCGCGAGTGAGCACGTCATCCAGCCGATGCAGCAGTTCGCGAACACGGTCGGCAAGAACGCGACCGACAGCGCGCTGATCATCGATGCGATGGACCTGCTCTACACGCGACGGTTCCACGCGTTCTGCATCGTGTCATCCGACAGCGACTTCACGCGTCTGGCGTCGCGCATCCGCGAAGAGGGCGTCACCGTGTACGGGTTCGGAGAGCGGAAGACGCCCGAAGCGTTCCGCAACGCCTGCGATCGGTTCACCTACCTCGAAGTACTCGACGAGCCGGCGGCGGAGACCACGTCCCCGACTCCGACGCGCGTACCGCCTCCGAGGCTCCGCAGCGACACCAAGCTCGTCTCCGGCCTGCGCGCGAGCGTCGGGGCGGCATCGCAGGAGGACGGGTGGGCGAACCTCGCCGCGGTGGGCCACGTGATCCGGAACCAGCAGCCCGACTTCGACTCACGCAACTGGGGCTACGCGAAGCTCTCCGACCTGGTGCGCGCGACGGACCTGTTCATCGTCGAGGCTGCGAACGGCGGCGGCGTGAAGGTGCGGGACAAGCGGAAGAACGGCGACTGAGCCCGACTCGCGCGGGATACGAGCTGGCCTCGTGCCATCCCTCGGCCCCCTATCGCACGCCGCCCGACCGGGCTAGCCTGACGACGGACCCCGTACCCCGACGCAGCCCACCCTGCGAAGGAAGGACCCAATGTCCCACACCGTCATCTCGCACGACGGCGCCTCGATCGCCTACGACCGCGAGGGCGAGGGCCCTCCGGTGATCCTCGTCGGCGGCGCGTTCCAGTTCCGCGCCTTCGACCCGACCACGAAGCAGCTCGCAACGCTGCTCGCCAAGCGCGGCTACACGGTCGTCAACTACGACCGGCGCGGACGCGGCGAGAGCGCGCACGACGTGCCGATGGGCCTGCACGAGACGCTCGCCGACCTGCGGGCGATCGTCGCGGAACTGCAGCGGATCCACGAACTCGGCGAGGGGGTCGCCCTGTTCGGCAACTCGTCGGGTGGGGCGATCGCGCTCGCGGCCGCCGCGCACGGCCTGCCCGTGACCGCGATCGTCGGCTTCGAGGTGCCGATCGGCGCCGAGCAGGGGGCGGATGGCGCGGAATTCCTCGCCGGCATCCGCGACCGTATCGCGGGCGACGACCCCGACGCGGTCGTCGAGTACTTCATGAAGGACATGCCCACCGAGTGGATGGACCAGGCGAAGGCGAGCCCGTCATGGCCGCTCATGGTGCGCATCGGGCCGAGCCTCGAGGCGGATGCCGAGTCCCTCGCCTGGGCGCAGTCCGCGCCGCACGCCGAGCTGCTCGGGTCGATCCAGGCGCCGACGCTCGTGCTCGTCGGCGAGCAGACCCTCGACGAGATGTCGCCGGCGGCCGACGCCATCGTCGCCGCGATGCCGAACGCCGAGCGCGGAACGGTGCCGGCCGTGCAGCACTCCTGGCAGCCCGAGGACATGGCCGCGCGCATCGCCGGCTTCCTCGACGAGCACGTGCCGCGCTGAAGGCGATGTCGCCCACCGGCGGGCCGCCGGTGGGTCAGGCCGCACGCGCGAACGACGCCTGCAGGGCGTCGACCGTCGTCCTGCGCTCCCGCAGGGCGATGCGTCGCCACAGCGGCATGCCGATGCGGCTGACGCCGTGGGCCCGGAGGGCCGCGAAGTGCCGGACCAGCGTCGTGCTCGCGTCGACGGCTCCCAGGGCGTACCCCGGCCAGCCCTCGATCGAGATGCGGCCGCTCCTACCCGGATCCCACCAGTGGAACACCACTCGCGTCGGCGGATCGAACTCGACGATCTCGCCCGGCGTCGGCCCGGTCGTCGTCTGGTCGAGAAAGGTCGTTCCGAGGGCCGGCTCACCGGGTGACGTCTGCTCGGTGCGCCTCAGGATGCTGCCCTTCACGGGCATCCACTCGGCGTAGCCCGCGAAGTCGATCAGGCGCCCGAATACCTCGTCGATCGGCGCCGGGATGACGCGGACGAGTTCGAAGCGGAGCGTGGTCGACCCCACCTCCCGCATTCTGCTCCGACCGCGCGGCGCTGTCCACCGGCTAGGACGAGACCGTCGTCCGCGCCCCCGCGGCATCCGACGCGGCACCCGACCCGCCCGGCGGGGCCGTGCTCGCCCGCACCACCAGGTCGGGCACGCGGGGCGCCGGCATCCGGTCGTCGTCGCTCAGGACGGCGAGCACGCCGACCATGGCGTCGCGGCCGAGCTCGACGAAGCCCTGGCGGACGGTCGTGAGCGGCGGCGCGAAGAACTCGGCCTCGGGGATGTCGTCGAAGCCGACGACGCTCACGTCGCCCGGCACCGAGCGGCCCGCCTCGGCGAGCGCGTGCATGACGCCGAGCGCCATCTGGTCGTTCGAGACGAAGACGGCGGTCATCTCGCGATCCTCGGCGAGCGCGCGGCCATGCACGTAGCCGCTGCCCGGCGACCAGTCCCCGACGAGCGGTTCACGCGCAGGCAGGCCGTGCTCGCCCAGCACGGTGGCCCAGCCGCGCACGCGCTCCGCGGCATCCATCGCGTCGGTCGGGCCGGCGACGTGCCGGATGTTCCGGTGCCCGAGCCCGATGAGGTGCTCGACCGCGAGCCGGGCGCCCGCGACCTGGTCGAGCCACACGCGGTGCATCGAGCCCCGGTCCTCGGATGCCACGGCCACGACGGGCACGCCGAGCTCGATGCCATCGAGGGCGTCGAGGGCCGCGCGCTGCGCGGCGATGAGCACGATCGCCTCGACGTTCTGGCGCACGAGGAGTTCTGCCGTGGAGCGCATGCTCGCGGCATCCGTCTCGAGCATGCTCGCCGTGATGACGGAGTAGCGCGCATCGCGCGCGGCCTCGTTGAAGTGCAGCGCGGTGCTCGAGGGGCCGTAGTCGGGCGCGCCGGTGACGATCAGCCCGACCGTGCGGGTGCGGCGCGTGACCAGCGCACGGGCGGCGGGCGAGGGCACGTACCGGAGCTGCTTGATCGCCTGCTCGACGCGGGCCCGGGTCGCGGGCCGCACGTTCGGCAGGTCGTTGAGCACGCGCGAGACGGTCTGGTGCGACACTCCGGCGAGCCGTGCCACGTCGAAGATCGTCGCGGCCCTGGCCTTCTCGTCGTCGCCCACTCGCCGTCCGGCTCCCTGCCCCGCGCCCGATGCGCGCTCGTTCCCCGCCATCATCCCATCGACCCGTTCCGGACCGGGGAGGCTTCCGTCCCCCCGACCGGGGCGCGGGGCCGCGGTCGGGGCGACGGATGCCTCGCCCTCATCGTCTCCTGGCCGTCAGCACCTTCTGCAGGATGATGAACACGAGCAGCAGCGCGCCGATGAAGATCTTCGTCCACCACGACGAGAGCGTGCCCTCGAAGGTGATGATCGTCTGGATCACGCCGAGCACGAGCACGCCGAGCACCGAGCCGAGCACGAACCCGTAGCCGCCCGTCAGCAGCGTGCCGCCGATGACGACCGCCGCGATCGCGTCGAGCTCGGTGCCGATCGCCGTGAGCGGATAACCCGAGAGCGTGTAGAAGGTGAACAGCACGCCGGCCAGGCCCGAGCAGAAGCCCGAGATCACGTAGACCAGCACCTTGGTGCGCGCCACCGGCAGGCCCATGAGCAGACCGGATGTCTCGCCGCCGCCGATCGCGTACACCGTGCGGCCGAAGCGGGTGCCGTGCAGCACCCACACGGCGATCGCGACGACGACGAGCGCGATGATCACGCTCGGGGTGATCGAGAGGCCCGGCCCCAGCGGGATGCGCGAGACCGCGAGCTGGATGAACGTCGGGTCGGTGATCGAGATCGACGACTGGCTGATCACGTAGCAGAGCCCGCGCGCCAGGAACATCGCCGCGAGGGTCGCGATGAACGGCTGCACCTTGAACACGTGGATCATGAGGCCGACGAGGAGGCCCAGGATGCTCGTGAGCACCAGGATCAGCGGGATCACGACCGCCGGGGACCATCCGGTCTGCAGCAGGCTCGCGGCGATCATGCCCGACAGGGCGACGACCGCGCCGACCGAGAGGTCGATGCCGCCCGTCAGGATCACGAACGTCATGCCGACCGCGAGCACGATGAGGTACGCGTTGTCGACGAACAGGTTGAGGAACACCTGGCCCGAGAAGAAGCCGCGGTAGCGGACGCCGCCGATCACGAAGATCGCGACGAACAGCAGGCCGGTGACCGTGACGGGGCCGTACTTCGGGCTCGTGAGCAGGCCGAGCGCGGCCGCGAGCGGGCTGCGCCGACGGTTCCCCGACGGGCCGGCGGGGCCGCTGCCCCGGCGGGGGCGCGTCGGTCGGTTCGTCGTGGGTGCCTCGAGGATCTCGGTCATGATGCGGCGACCCCCTTCCCGGATCGGACGGCGAGCCGTCGTCGGAACCCGCTCAGCGCGTCGGCCGTCGTGGGCGACTGGAGCAGGCACACGGCGGTGACCACCGCGGCCTTGAAGACCATGGTGGCGATCGGCGGGATGCCGACCGTGTAGACGGTGGTGACGAGCGTCTGGATGACGAGCGCCCCGACGAGCGTGCCGACGAGCGAGTAGCGTCCACCCGCGAGGGACGTGCCGCCGATGACGACCGCGAGGATCGCGTCGAGCTCGATGAAGAGGCCGGTGTTGTTCGCGTCGGCCGCCGCGGTGTTCGCCGTGAGGATGAGCCCGGCGATCGCCGCGCACAGCGCGCAGAACGTGTAGACCGCGAAGAGCAGCCCCCTCGCGCGCACGCCGGCCTGGCGGCTCGCCTCCGGGTTGATGCCGACCGATTCGATGAACATGCCGAGCGCCGTGCGGCGCGTGAGCAGCGCCGCGACGCCGAACACGACGGCCGCGATGATCACCGCCACCGGCACGCCCAGCCAGAATCCCGAGCCGAGGAACTTGAACGGCGGGCTGTTCACCGTGAGGATCTGCCCCTCGGTGATGAGCATTGCCATCCCCCGGCCCGCGGTCATCAGGATCAGCGTCGCGATGATCGGCTGGATGCCGAGGACCGCAACGAGGAACCCGTTCCACACGCCGAGCACCAGTGAGATGAGGAGCGCGACCGACACGGCGACGGCGACGGTCGCGAGGCTGCCCGGGTTCGGCGAGCCGAGGATGATCGAGCAGGCGACCGCGCCCGAGATCGCCGCGACCGCGCCGACCGAGAGGTCGATGCCGCGCGTGGCGATCACGAGCGTCATGCCGACGGCGATGATGAGCGTCGGCGCGCCGTTGCGCAGGATGTCGATGAGGCTGCCGAACAGCTGCCCGTCGCGGACCGTGATCTCGAAGAACCCGGGGAACGCGACGAGGTTGATCGCGAACAGCACGAGCAGCATGACGACCGGCCAGAACAGCCGGCTCGACGCCATCTTGGCGAGCGCGCTCACGAGCGGTCTCCTTCGGGGGTGGGGGCGGAGGGTTCGGAGGGATCGGCGGGCACTTCGGCGCCGCGGTCGGCCGCCGAGAGGTCAGGGGCGGATGCCGCGTGGCCGGCGCCCGCGACGACCGCCACGGCCGGCGTGCGCTCGTCGAGCGCCTCGTCGTCGGAGGCGACGCGCCCGTCGGCGATGAGCGCGAGCAGCGCGTCGACCGTCAGCCCGTCGTTCTCGAGGTCGGCGACGACCGAGCGGTCGCGGAGCACCGCGACGCGGTGGCTGAGCCGCAGCACCTCTTCCAGCTCGGCCGAGATGAACAGCACGCTCATGCCGTTCTCGGCGAGGTTGAAGACGAGCTTCTGGATCTCGGCCTTCGCCCCGACGTCGATGCCGCGCGTCGGCTCGTCGAGGATCAGCAGGCGGGGTGCGATCGCGAGCCACCGGGCCAGCAGCACCTTCTGCTGGTTGCCGCCCGAGAGGTTGCGCACGAGCGCGTCGGGGTTGCCGGGCCGGATGTTGAGGGCCTGGATATAGGACTGCGCGAGCTCGTCCTGCTTCTTCTTCGGGATCGGGCGCATCCAGCCCCGGTCGGCCTGCAGCGCGAGCACGATGTTGTCGCGCACGGTGAGGTCGCCGACGATGCCCTCGTCGCGGCGGTTCTCCGACGAGAACGCGATGCGCTTCGAGATCGCCTGCCGCGGGGTGCGGAGCCGTACCTGCTCGCCGCCGATCGTGAGCTCGCCCGTGTCGGCGCGGTCGATGCCGCCGAGGAGGCGCGCGAGCTCGGTGCGGCCCGAGCCGAGCAGGCCCGCGAGCCCGACGACCTCGCCCGCCGCGATCGGCAGGTCGGCCGGGGAGATCGCCCCGCGACGGCCGAGCTGCGACGCCGAGACGAAGGTCGCGGCATCCGTCTCGTCGACGACCGCGGCGCGTGCCCGATGCTCGAGGTCGTCGAGCGCGGTGAGCTCCTTGCCGATCATCTTCTGCACGAGGTCGATGCGCAGCAGCTCGTCGGTGAGGTACTCGCCGACCAGCTTGCCGTTGCGGAGCACGGTGAGCCGGTCGCAGATCTCGTACACCTGGTCGAGGAAGTGCGAGACGAAGAGGATGGCGACGCCCTGCTCCTTCAGCGAGCGGATGACGCGGAACAGCTCGGCCACCTCGTCGGCGTCGAGACTCGACGTCGGCTCGTCGAGGATCAGGACCTTGGCGTTCACGTCGATCGCCCGGGCGATCGCGATGAGCTGCTGCACGGCGAGCGAGTGGTCGCCGAGCAGCGAGCCCGGGTCGACGTCGAGGTGCAGGCCCGAGAGCAGCTCGGCGCTGCGTCGGCGCATCGCGCGCCAGTCGATGCCGCCGAAGCGTCGCGGTTCGCGGCCGAGCATGATGTTCTCGGCCACGGACAGGTTCGGGAGGAGGTTGACCTCCTGGTAGACCGTGGAGATGCCGGCCGCCTGCGCCTGCGCCGGCCCCGAGAAGGAGACCTGCTGCCCGGCGAGGGTGATCGTGCCGGCATCGATGCCGTAGACGCCGGTCAGCGCCTTGATGAGCGTCGACTTGCCGGCGCCGTTCTCGCCCATGAGCGAGTGCACCTCGCCGGGGAACATGCGGAAGTCGACGCCGTCGAGGGCCTTCACGCCCGGGAAGCCGATCGAGATGCCGCGCATCTCGACGACCGGGGCCGGGGCCGTCGCCGTGGGCGAGGCCGGTGGCGACGCGGCGGGTTCGGTCTGCTGGGTCACGGTGCTCTCCATCGAGTCCGCGAGCGGATGCGGCATCCGCTCGTCTGCGCCTGGCGGCGCCGGGGCGCCGGTTCAGCGGCGGGACGTCCGGCCGGACGCCCGGTCGCCGGTTCGGCGGCGGGTGGGACGAGGGTACCGGGTGCGCGGCATGGACGACCGCGCACCCGGCTGGGCCGGCGGGCGCCGCTCGGGGCTCCCGCCGGTCCGGGTCAGTACTGGCGCGTCGGCAGGGCCTCGATCGCCTCTTCCTGCGTGAAGGTGGTCTCCTCGGTGATGATGCGCTTCTCGGGCGTCTCACCCTCGTTGATCTGCTTCACGATGTCGACGAGCTGCGCGCCCAGGAGCGGCGAGCACTCGACGATGAAGTTGATCTTGCCGTCGGCGAGGGCCTGCATGCCGTCCTTGACCGCATCGACCGTGACGATCTTGATGTCCTCGCCCGGAACCAGGCCGGCCGCCTCGATCGCCTCGATCGCGCCGAGGCCCATGTCGTCGTTGTGCGCGTAGATGAGGTCGACATCGGGGTTCGACTTCAGCAGCGCCTCGGTGACCTGCTTGCCGCCCGCACGCGTGAAGTCGCCGGTCTGGCTGGCGACGACCTCGAGGTTCGGGTTCGCGGAGATGACCTCGGCGAAGCCCTCGGCGCGGTCGATCGCGGGCGCGGCGCCCGTGGTGCCCTCGAGCTGGATGATCTGGACGGGCTCGGTCGTGTCGGCGTACTCGTCGAGCACCCACTGGCCGGCCTTCTCGCCCTCCTCGACGAAGTCGGAGCCGAGGAAGCTGACGTACAGCGAATCGTCCTGCGAGTCGACCGCGCGGTCGGTGAGCACCACGGGGATGCCGGCGGCCTTCGCCTCGTTGAGCACGGCGTCCCAGCCGGTCTCGACGACGGGCGAGAACGCGATGACGTCGACCTGCTGCTGGATGTACGAGCGGATCGCCTTGATCTGGTTCTCCTGCTTCTGCTGCGCGTCGGAGAACTTGAGCTCGATGCCCGCCTCCTCGAAGGACGCCTGGATGTCCTTCGTGTTCGCGGTGCGCCAACCCGACTCGGCGCCGACCTGCGCGAACCCGACCACGAGCTCGTCGAGCGGCTTGGGACCCTCCGCCGAGGCGTCTCCGCCACTGGCGCATCCGGTGAGGGCGAGGAGCATCGCGCCGGAGACGGCCGCGATGCCGATGAGCTTCTTCATCAGCTGGAACCTCCTTGTTCACTGCCGGCGTCTGGGGCTGCTGCGTCTCGGTGCGCCGGGCGGCCGGTTCATTCGGGCCGCGTCGAAATGTTAGCGCTCACAAGTGAGCGCTCACAAGTGCGAGTTCGGTAACGGATGCATCACGGCGCCACGGCCCCAGCTCTCGTTGCTGAATTCGCTGATCGCGGCGCTTTTCCGGCGCCCTGCATCCGGCCGCGGCCGTCCGCTCGCACTGCGTGGACCCCGAAATGTGATCGCTCATCCGGAGCCGGCGCCCGCGCCGTCCGGCCGCTACTGCTTGGCTGCCTTCGCGGCGGCCTTCGCCGCCTGCTTCGTGGCGCGGACCTTCGCGAGCGACTCGGGGTCGACGATGTCGGCGACCGAGGAGTACGACCCCTCGTCGCCGTAGTGACCGGCGGCGGCGCGCCATCCGTTCGCCTCGAGCCCGCACTGCTTGCCGAGCAGGGCGAGGAAGATCTTCGCCTTCTGCTCGCCGAAGCCGGGCAGCGCCTTCAGGCGCTTGAGGATCTCGGCGCCGTCGGGGTCGCCCTGCGTCCAGATCGCGGCGGCGTCGCCGCCCCAGTCGTCGCGCACGGCGGCGGCGAGCGCCTGGACACGTCCGGCCATCGAACCCGGGTAGCGGTGCACGGCCGGCGACTGCTTGAACGCCTCGACGAACCGATCGGGGTCGACGGCCGCGATCGCCGCGGGCTCGATCGTGCCGACCCGGTCGCGGATCTTCGCCGGCCCCGCGAACGCCGTCTCCATCGCGACCTGCTGGTCGAGCAGCATGCCCGTGAGCAGCGCGAACGCATCAATGCTCAGGAGCTCGTCGGCGGCGGCATCCCCGGTGATGTTGAGCGTGGTCATGGGGTCCATCCTCCCACCGCGACATCCGCTGCATTCCGGACAGGAACTGACCGCATGGCACGGGACACTGAGCGAGTCAGCCCAGCCGGGGCACCCGCCGCCGGCCCGAACAGGAGGACCACCATGGACTGGAAGATCGAGCTCATCCACGTACCCGTCACCGACGTCGACCGGGCGAAGTCGTTCTACGTCGACAAGCTCGGCTTCAACGCCGACCACGACCAGCGCGTCAGCGACGACCTGCGCTTCGTGCAACTCACCCCGCCCGGGTCGGCATGCTCGATCGCCTTCGGCGAGGGCCTCGGCAACACCCTCGAGCCGGGATCGCTCGACGTCATCCAGGTCGTGATCGCCGACGCCGACGCCGCGCTCGCCGAGTTGCGCGCCAAGGGCGTCGAGTGCGAGGGCGTCGACGAGCAGGCCTGGGGCCGCTTCATCACGCTCGCCGACCCCGACGGCAACCGCTGGACGCTCCAGGAGCTGCCCGCCTACTCGGCCGCCTGACGAACGGTCGGCGGCGCCGAGCTCGCGCGCACGACGAGCTCGGGTACGCGCGACGTGCGATCGGGCGCGGCCGCCTCGTCGCGGAGCACGTCGGCGACGGTCGCCATGATGTCGCGGCCGAGGGAGTCGAAATCCTGCCGGACGGTCGTGAGCGGCGGGGTGAAGAACGCGGCCTCGGGGATGTCGTCGAAGCCGACGACGCTGAGCTCGTCCGGCACCGCGACGCCCACCTCATGGCAGGCGTGCAGCACGCCGAGCGACATCTGGTCGTTGCCGACGAACACGGCGGTCGCCCAGCGCTCAGCGAGCACGCGGCGGCCCGCCGCGTGGCCGGACGCCGCGAGCCAGTCCCCCGCGATCGGCTCGCGCACCTCGAGACCGTGCGCTTCGAGCGCGACGGCGAAGCCGCGGCGGCGTTCTGCGGCGTCCATCGAGTCGGCCGGACCGCTGACGTGCGCGATGCGGCGGTGACCGAGCCCGATGAGGTGCTCGGTCGCGAGCCGGGCGCCGGCGGCCTGGTCGAACGAGACGCGGTGCATGCCCGGCTCGACCTCGGATGCCACGGCCACGACGGGCACGCCCGCATCGATGCCGCGCAGCACGTCGATGCCCTCGCGCTCGCCCGAGATCAGCACGATGGCCTCGACCCGCTGCAGCACGAGCCGGTGCACGGCCTGCGTGAGCACGTCGGCGTCGAGCGTGCGCATGCTCGCCTGGCTGACCGCGTACCCCGCTTCGCGGGCGGCCTCGTTGAATCCGAGCGCGGCGCTCGAGGGGCCGTAGTCGGGGCGCCCGGCCTGGATCAGCCCGATCGAGCCCGACCGCCGCTGCGCCATGGCCCGGGCCGTCGGCGAGGGCGTGTAGTTCAGTGCGGCGATCGACTCGCGCACGCGCTCGCGCGTGGCGGCGGCGACCCCGGGCAGGTCGTTGAGCACCCGCGAGACGGTCTGGTGCGAGACACCCGCGTGCCGCGCGACGTCGAACATCGTCGGCACGCCGGTCGACTCGAGGCCCCCCGACGAGCCCGGAGCGCCGGACACCCCGCCCGGGCCGTCGCCGACCCGCGCTGAGGCATCCGCACCGCTCACGGAGCCCTCCTTCAGAGGCCCTGCGCCAGACGGTAGTACGCCTGGTTCCACCGGACCTCGCGCTGGAACTCGCGCAGCTCGGTACCCTCGTCGATCACGAGGAGCTCGACCCGCGCCATCTCCGCGAAGTCGCGGAACACGTCGACGCCGACGGCCGTCGACATGACGGTGTGGTGCGCGGCGCCGGCCGTGAGCCACGCCGCGGCCGAGGTCTGGAAGTCGGGGGCGGGCTTCCAGATCGCGCGGCCGACGGGCAGCTTCGGCAGCGGCTCGCGCGGCGCGACGTTCTCGACGACGTTCGCGGTGAGGCGGAACCGGTCGCGCATGTCGGACAGCGCGACGACGACCGCGGGGCCGGGGTCGGCAGTGAAGACCAGGCGCACCGGATCCTCCTTGCCGCCGATCCCGAGCGGGTGGATCTCGAGCGACGGCTTCGACGTGGTGATCGACGGGGCGACCTCGAGCATGTGCGCACCGAGGATCAGCTCGTCGCCGGGGGTCAGGTCGTACGTGTAGTCCTCCATGAGGGTCGCGCCGCCGGGCAGGCCCGCGCCCATCACGTTCGCGACGCGCACGAGGATCGCGGTCTTCCAGTCGCCCTCGGCGCCGAAGCCGTAGCCCTCGGCCTGGAGGCGCTGCACCGCGAGCCCCGGAAGCTGGCGAAGCGCCCCGAGGTCCTCGAACGAGGTCGTGAAGGCGCCGAAGCCGCCCTCCTCGAGGAACGAGCGCAGCCCGATCTCGATCGCCGCGCCGTAGCGCAGCGACTCGTGCCGCTCGCCGCCGCGCCGCAGCTCCGGCGCGACGTCGTAGTCCGCCTCGTAGACCGCGACGAGCGCGTCGATGTCGGCGTCGGATGCCGCGTGCACGGCCTCCGCGAGCTCGTTGACGCCCCACGTGTTGACCTGCACGCCGAACCGCAGCTCGGCCTCGGTCTTGTCGCCCTCGGTGACGGCGACGTAGCGCATGTTGTCGCCGAAGCGCGCGAGCTTCAGGCTTCGCGCCGCCGCGAGGCCGGCCGCCGCCCGCTGCCACGTGCCGAGCTCGCGCTGCACGCGCGGGTCGGAGGCGTGCCCGACGATCGTCTTCCGCGGCACGCCGAGCCGGGTCTGGATGTACCCGAACTCGCGGTCGCCGTGCGCCGCCTGGTTGAGGTTCATGAAGTCGAAGTCGATGTCGCCCCAGGGCAGCTCGATGTTCGCCTGCGTGTGCAGGTGCGCGAGCGGCTTCTGCAGCGCGTCGAGGCCGGCGATCCACATCTTCGCGGGGCTGAACGTGTGCATCCACGCGACGACGCCGATCACGTTCGGCGCGGCGTTCGCCTCGAGCGCGACCTGCTTGATCGCGGCCGAGTCGGTGAGCACGGGCTTCCAGACGACCTTCACGGGCACGTCGGATGCCGCGTCGAGCGCCTCGGCGATGGTGCGCGACTGGTCGGCGACCTGCGCCAAAGTCTCGGGCCCGTAGAGGTGCTGGCTCCCGGTGAGGAACCAGACCTCGTAGCCGTCGAGCGAGGTGGTGAGCGGGGTGCGGGTCATGTGCGTGTCCTTCTGGTGCTGGGTTCGTGTTCGGTGAGCGGATGCCTCGGGGCGCGAGCCTCGGGTCTCCGTCGGGTCAGAGCGCCGCGACGGCGGCCGCTTCAGCGGCGAGTCCGGCGGCGTAGCGGTCGAGGTAGGCGGCGAAGCCGGCGACATCCGCCGGGTCGGGTTCGGCGACGTCGATCGCGGCCCCGGCGAACACCCGGTCGGAGAGGTACGTGCCGAGATCGAGTTCGTCGGCCGCGCCGAGGTACGCCGCGAGCACCGCGATGCCCCACGCGCCGCCCTCCGACGCGGTCTCGCCGATCGCGACCGGCGCGTCGAGCGCGCCCGCGAGGAAGCGCTGCGCGACCCCGGCGGTGCGGAAGATGCCGCCGTGCGCGAACATCCGGTCGAGCCCGACGCCCTCGTCGTGCAGCACGCGCATGCCGAGCGCGAGCGTGCCGTACACGCCGTAGATCTGCGCGCGCATGAGGTTCGCGAGCGTGAGCCGACTGTCGGGCGTGCGGACGACCATCGGTCGCCCCTCCTCGAGCCGGGCGATGGGCTCGCCCGCGAGCTGGTTGTACGCGATGAGGCCGCCGGCATCCGCCTCGCCCTCGAGCGCCTCGCGGAACAGCGCGCCGAACACCTCGTCGCCCGACAGCGGCGTGCCCGCCGCCTCGGCGAACCGCCCGAACACGCCCGCCCACGCCGCGAGCTCGCTCGCGCCGTTGTTGCAGTGCACCATCGCGACGGGGTCGCCCGCGGGCGTCGTGACGAGGTCGAGCTCCTCGTGCGCGCTCGCGAGCGGCCGCTCGAGCACGACCATCGCGAAGATGCTCGTGCCGGCGCTCACGTTGCCGGTGCGCGGCGCGACGGCGTTCGTCGCGACCATGCCCGTGCCGGCGTCGCCCTCGGGCGGGCAGAACGGGATGCCGGCGCGGAGCGCGCCCGTCGGGTCGAGGAGCGCCGCGCCCCCGTCGGTGAGCGATCCCGCGGCGCGGCCGGCCGGCAGCACCTCGGGCAGCAGCTCGCCGACCTTCAGGCCGGGCGCCCGTGGCGCGACGAGCTCGTCGTAGACGCCGACGAGCCGGGCGTCGTACGAACCCGTCGCCGAGTCGATCGGGAACATCCCCGACGCATCGCCGACGCCGAGCACGTTGCGCCCCGTGAGCTTCCAGTGCACGTAGCCGGCGAGGGTCGTGAAGCTCGCGATCGAGGCAACGTGCTCCTCCTCATCGATCACCGCCTGGTGCAGGTGCGCGATCGACCAGCGCAGCGGGATGTTGAGCCCGAACCGCTCGCTGAGCTCGGCGGCAGCCGGGCCGGTCGAGGTGTTCCGCCAGGATCGGAACGGCACGAGCAGCTCGCCGTCGGCGTCGAACGGGAGGTAGCCGTGCATCATCGCCGAGACGCCGATGGCGCCGAACGTCTCGGGCGCCACGTCGTGGCGGCGGCGCACGTCGGCGACGAGGTCGGCGTACGCGGCCTGCAGCCCCGACCAGACGGCCTCGAGCGAGTAGGTCCACCGGCGGTCGACGAACTCGTTCTCCCACTCGTGGCTGCCGACCGCGAGCACCTCGGTCGGATCGGGGCCGACCAGGCAGGCCTTGATGCGGGTGGAACCGAGCTCGATGCCGAGGGACGTGCGCCCCTCGAGGATCGCGCTGCGCGCGGCATCCGTGGTCATGGTCTCGCTCATCGTCGTGCGTCTCCACTGAGGTTCGTTAGCGCTAACAGCGCCCATGTTAGCGCTAACGAACCGCTCCGCCAAGAGCGGGGGACGACGAAGGGCGGATGCCGCGCGGCATCCGCCCCTCGCCGTCTCAGGAGGAACTGCTACGGGTCAGTGCCCGCCCGACCGACGCTTGTTGTACACGTCGAACGCCACCGCGAGCAGCAGCACGAGGCCCTTCACGGCCTGCTGCCACTCGATGCCGATGCCCATGATCGACATGCCGTTGTTCAGGACGCCGATGATCAGGCCACCGATGATCGCGCCGCCGATCGTGCCGACGCCGCCCTGCACCGCCGCGCCGCCGATGAACGCCGCCGAGATCGCCTCGAGCTCGAAGCCGTCACCGGCCTTCGGGCCCGCGAGGTTCAGTCGGGCCGTGAAGATGAGGCCCGCGAGCGCCGCGAGGAAGCCCATGTTCACGAACAGCCAGAAGTCGACCCGGCGGGTCTTGATGCCCGACAGCTCGGCCGCGTGGCGGTTGCCGCCGATCGCGTAGATGTGGCGGCCGAACACGGTGCGGTTCATCACGATGCTGTACACGAGCACCAGCACGCCGAGGATGATGAGCGTGACCGGGATGCCCTTGTACGACGCGAGCGCGTAGGCGAAGAAGCCGATCGCCGCCGAGATGAGCACGAGCTTGGTGATGAACCAGGCGATGGGCTCGACGTCCTGGCCGTACTTCACGCGACCGCGACGGCTGCGCACCTGCTGCACGACGAGGATCACGATCGCGAGCGCGCCGACGCCGAGCGTCAGCGGGTCGAGCTCGAACTCGCCGAACACGTTCGACAGGAAGCCGTTGCCCAGCGCGCGGTACTCGGTCGGGAACGAGCCGATGTTCGCGTTGCCGAGCACGACGAGCGCGAGTCCGCGGAAGATGAGCATGCCCGCCAGGGTCACGATGAACGCCGGGATGCCGACGTACGCGATCCAGAAGCCCTGCCAGACGCCGACGAGGGCGCCGATGACGAGCGAGAGCAGCACGGCGAGCCACCACGGCAGGCCCCATTGGACGGCGAACACGCCCGAACAGGCGCCGACGAACGCCGCGACCGAGCCGACCGACAGGTCGATGTGGCCGGCGATGATGACCATCACCATGCCGATCGCCAGCACGAGGATGTACCCGTTCTGCACGACGAGATTCGAGATGTTCTGCGGCCGCAGCAGGATGCCGTCGGTCAGGAACGCGAACAGCACGACCACCGCGACGAGCGCGATGAAGATGCCGTTGCGGCCGAGGTCGCTGAGGACGTGCGTCAGCCGGTCGGTGAACTTGTTCTGGACGGGATTGACGTTGGCGCCCGCCGCGGTGGATTCCTCGACGGTGGGTGGGTTCGGATTCGACATGATGTCTCCTGGGTGATCCGTCAGCCGCGGGCTAGCGGGGCTTTTCCATGGTCATGAGCTTGAGCATCGACTCGGGCGTGGCCTCCTCGACCGGGAGCTCGCCCGTGATGCGACCCTCCGAGAGGGCGTAGACGCGGTCGCAGATGCCGAGCAGCTCGGGCAGCTCGGAGGAGATCACGATGATCCCCTTCCCGGCGGCGGCGAGCTTGTTGATGATCGTGTAGATCTCGTACTTCGCACCGACGTCGATGCCTCGGGTGGGCTCGTCGAGGATCAGCACGTCGGGGTCGGAGTAGATCCACTTCGACAGCACGACCTTCTGCTGGTTGCCGCCGGACAGCTTGCCGGTCTTCACCAGGACGCTCGGCGCCTTGATGTTCATCGACGTGCGGTACTCGTTGGCGACCGCGTACTCCTCGTTGTCGTGCACGAGGCCGTACTTCTCGAGCTTCTTCAGCGACGCCATCGAGATGTTCCGCTTGATGTCCTCGATGAGGTTGAGGCCGTAGGTCTTGCGGTCCTCGGTCGCGTACGCGATGCCGTTGTCGATGGCCTCGGCGACCGTGCGGGTCTTGATCTCCTTGCCGCGGAGGAAGACCTTGCCCGAGATCCGCGAGCCGTACGAGTGCCCGAAGAGGCTCATCGCGAACTCGGTGCGGCCGGCGCCCATGAGCCCCGCGATGCCGACGATCTCGCCAGCGCGCACGGTGAGGTTCACGTTGTCGACGACGACGCGCGACGTGTCCTGCGGGTGGTGCGCCGTCCAGTCCTCGACCCGGAGCAGCTCCTCGCCGAGGTTCGGCGTGTGGTCGGGGTACCGGTGCTCGAGGTCGCGACCCACCATGTCCTTGATGATGCGGTCCTCGGTGACGTCCTGCTTCGCGATCGTCTCGATCGTCTTGCCGTCGCGGATGACCGTGACGGTGTCGGCGACCTTCTTGATCTCGTTGAGCTTGTGGCTGATGATGATCGACGTGATGCCCTGCCCCTTGAGGTGCAGGATCAGGTCGAGCAGGTGATCGGAGTCCTCGTCGTTGAGGGCCGCCGTCGGCTCGTCGAGGATGAGCAGCTTCACGCGCTTCGAGAGCGCCTTCGCGATCTCGACCAGCTGCTGCTTGCCGACGCCGATCTCGCGGATCTTCGTCGTCGGGTTCTCCTTCAGTCCCACCCGGGCGAGCAGCTTGGACGCCTCGAAGTTCGTCTTGTTCCAGTCGATGAGACCGCCGGCGCCCTTCTGCTCGTTGTTGAGGAAGATGTTCTCGGCGATCGAGAGGTAGGGGCTGAGCGCGAGCTCCTGGTGGATGATCACGATGCCCTTGGCCTCGGAGTCGGTGAGGTCCTTGAAGGCGACCTCCTCGCCCTCGAACACGATCGCGCCGTCGTAGCTGCCGTGCGGGTAGACCCCCGACAGCACCTTCATCAGCGTCGACTTGCCGGCGCCGTTCTCACCGCAGATCGCGTGCACCTCGCCGCGCTCGACCGCGAGGTTGACGTTCGAGAGCGCCTTCACGCCGGGGAAGGTCTTCGTGATGCCGCGCATCTCGAGAATGTGGTTGGTCATCCCTTGCTCCTGCTCCATTGCCGGTGTGGGGCCGGCCGAGTGGCGGATGCCGCGGCCGGGACCTGAGGCGAGGGTACTCCCGCCGCAGGTCCCGACACGCGGTGCGTCATCCGTTTCGGATCAGCGGCTGGATCAGCCGTTGATCTCCTCTTCGGTCCAGTAGCCGCTGTCGACCAGGACCTCGGTGATGTTGTCCTTCACGACGATCTGCGACTCGAGGAGGTACGAGGGCACGACCTTCACGCCGTTGTCGTAGTCCTCGGTGTTGTTGACCTCGGGCTCCTCGTCGTTCAGCAGGGCGGTCGCCATGTCCACGGCCACGGCCGCGAGGTTGCGGGTGTCCTTGAAGATGGTCGAGTACTGCTCGCCGCTGTTGATCGCCTTGACCGAGTCGAGCTCGGCGTCCTGGCCCGAGATGATCGGCCACTCGTCGCCGACCGAGTAGCCGGCGTCGGTGAGGGCCGAGATGATGCCGCGCGAGAGGCCGTCGTACGGCGAGAGCACCGCGTCGACCTGCGAGCCGTCGGAGTACGTCGAGACGAGGATGTCCTCCATGCGGCTCTGGGCGACCTCACCGTCCCAGCGGAGCGTGGCGGCCTGCTCGAAGTCGGTCTGGCCCGACTTCACGACGAGCGTGCCCTCGTCGATGTAGGGCTGGAGCGTGTCGATCGCGCCGTTCCAGAAGAACGTGGCGTTGTTGTCGTCGGGCGAACCGGCGAACAGCTCGATGTTGAACGGACCCTCGGGCGCGTCGGCGGCCTCGGCACCTTCGAGGTCGGTGAGGCCCAGGCCGGCGAGGAGCGACGTGGCCTGCTGCACGCCGACGATGTAGTTGTCGAACGACGCGTAGTAGTCGACGTTCTCCGAGTCGCGGATGAGGCGGTCGTAGGCGATGACGGGGATGTCGTTGTCGGCGGCGTTCTGCAGCACCTCCGAGAGCGTCGTGCCGTCGATCGAGGCGATGATCAGGGCCTCGGCGCCCTTGGTGATCATGTTCTCGATCTGCGAGACCTGCGTGGGGATGTCGTCCTCGGCGTACTGGAGGTCGACCTGGAAGCCCTGCTCCTCGAGCTGCTCCTTGACGGCGTCGCCGTCCTGGATCCAGCGCTCCGAGCTCTTGGTGGGCATCGCGACGCCGATGAGGCCGCCGTCGCCCTCTCCGCCGCCGCCGTTGCCGCCCGAGCACGCGGCGAGCGCGAGCATCGAACCGGCCGCCAGCGTGGCGAGGAGCACCTTCTTCGTGGTGTTCACGGTGTGTCCTTTCACTGTGTGGTCATGGACGTCGTCGTCTTGGTGACGTTTCGGAGTTCCGGCCTCGTCCATGACGACCGGCTCCCAGCGGCATCCCTCGTGACCACGGATGCCGCAAGCTCTTCAGTTGCGTTTCGCCTTCGTCTTCGGGGCGGCGGTCGCCTTCGCTCCGGGCTCGGGCCGCCGGGCGTCGGACGACTGCCCGGCTGCGCCGTCTCGACGGGCATCCCCTGCCTGCCCGTACACGTTCTGGTACCGGTCGTACAGCCGGTCGATCGACTCCTGCGGGATCGGGATCAGCGGGCCCGCCTCACGCGCGAGGTGCACGGTGCGCGCGACGTCCTCGACCATGACCGCGGCCTTGACCGCGTCCTTCGCGTTCGCGCCGATCGTGAACGGGCCGTGGTTCTGCATCAGCACCGCACGCGAGCGGTGGCCGCGGAGGGTCTCGACGATGCCGCGGCCGATCGAGTCGTCGCCGATGATCGCGAACGGGCCGATCGGGATCGGCCCGCCGAACTCGTCGGCCATCGCGGTGATCACGCACGGGATCTCCTCGCCGCGCGCGGCCCACGCGACCGCGTAGGTCGAGTGGGTGTGCACGACGCCGCCGACCTCGGGCATGTTCCGGTACACGTACGCGTGCGCGGCGGTGTCGCTCGACGGGCTGCGGTCGGAGCCCGGCGTGCCGGGGATGACGTTGCCGTCGAGGTCGCAGAGGATCATGTTCTCGGGCGCCAGGTCGTCGTAGCTGACGCCCGAGGGCTTGATGACGAAGAGATCGGCGCCGGGCACCCGGCCCGAGACGTTGCCGCCGGTCCACACGACGAGCCCGTAGCGGGTCAGCTCGCCGTGCAGCCGGGCGACGTCCGCGCGGGTGCGGGCGATGGCCACCTCGACCTGGGGTCCGAACGTCGTCATGCGGCGACCGCCCGCCGGGTCGAGCCGACGGATGCCGCGGCGCGGGCGCCGATCGTTCCGATGCCGGTGCCGGGGGTCCCGATGGAGACGGCGCTGCCCCGGAGCGCAGCCGGGCTGGTGGGCCGGCCGGGGGCGGTCGTGTCGATCACGCGGGACTCCTTCGTCAGTGCTGCGCACGCCCCGGAGGGGCGATGGTGGAACGTCCGGCGATGTGACGCTCCATGTGACCGTTCACATCGCGAGACTCATGTTAGCCACAGGTTTCGCGATTCTGTCAACCGAGCAAGGTCACGGAACGGTAACGGGCCGATCGGGTCACTCCGGGCGTCAGAACGCCGGAGCTCCGACCGACTCCCGCACGATCAGCTCTGGGACGATCGTGCCGCGGTACTCGGGCGCCGCCGCGTCGATGTCGCCGAGCAGCAGGGCGACGCACCGCCGGCCGAGCTCGGCGAAGTCCTGGCGCACGGTCGTGAGCGGCGGCCAGAAGTGCGCCGCCTCGGGGATGTCGTCGAAGCCGATGATCGACACGTCGCGCGGGATCTCGAGGCCGGCATCGCGGACCGCGTGCATGACCCCGAGCGCCATCTGGTCGTTCGATGCGAAGATCGCCGTGAAGTCCCGGACCGTGAGCAGTTCCCGCCCCGCGTAGAAGCCGAAGTCGGCCGTCCAGTCGCCGAGGATCGGCGCCGTCGTGGGCACGTCCTGCGCTCCCATCTCGTCGAGGAACCCGCGCATGCGCGCCTCCGCCTCGATCCAGTCCTGCGGGCCCGCGAGGTGGTAGATCGACCGGTGCCCGCGCTCGATCAGGTGGCGGGTGGCCAGGCGCGCGCCCGCGATCTGGTCGACCGAGAGCGTGTGCTCGGGGTCGCGGCCCGTCGACTGCAGCGTCACGTACGGCACGTCGATCGACAGCTGGGCGAGCGTGTCGAAGACCCGCACCTGCGGGGCGATGACGACGAGGCCCTCGATCCCCTGGGCGCGCAGGTGGGCGAGCCCGTCGGCGATCGACACGGCGTCGGAGGACTCGATGTTCGCCGTGGTCACCCAGTAGCCCGAGGTGCGCGCGGCGGCCTCGATCGCCGCGATGCTCGACGCCGGCCCGTAGTGCGTGCTCGACGCCGACAGGATCCCGATCGTGCGCGACCGGCTCGTGACGAGCGCCCGCGCGGCGCGGTTGGGCGTGTACTGCAGTTCGGCCATGACGTCGAGCACGCGCTGCTTCGTCTCGGGCCGGATGCTCGGGTGATGGTTGAGCACGCGCGACACGGTCTGGTGGGAGACCCCCGCGACGCGCGCGACATCGCGGATGCTCGGGGCACGCCCCTTCGGCGGCTCCTGCGACGGCTCTGGCACGATGACCTTCGTTCGATCGCGGCATGTTCACGGTCACACATGCCGGCGACACCATTATGCACATCCCCGCGCGGAATGTGACCGTCACAATGTGACGGTCACATGAACGGTCGGGCCGCGCCGCGGCGCGGCGGCATGCGCTTCCCCGTCAGCGCCCTCCGCATGCCGTCGGCCCCGCTACTCCCCCGTCGTCGAGGTCGCCTGCGACTCGCCCGCCGGCACCGCGGCGCCCGTCACCCGGTCGCGCCAGCCGTGGGGCGGCCGTACGCGGGACGCGAGCAGCACGCCGACCACGGCGATCGCGGCGGTCACGGCGAACTCGGGCGCGTACGCGCCGGCGGCGGCGACGCTCGCCACGAGCGCCGTCACCGCGAGCGAGACCGCGCCGCCGAGCGACTCGCCGATGGTCAGCGCCGCGCTGTTGAAGCCCTGCACCGACTGCGGCGACTGCTCGAGCACGGCCACCGAGAACCGCGGGTACATGAAGCCCATCGCGGCGCCCGCGAGCGTCCAGGCGACGAACGCCGCGGCGGGCGGCAACGTGAGCAGGGCGATCGCGAGCACTCCGGCGAGCGAGATCGCGAGCGTGATCGCGCCGATCCGCACGACCTCGGTGTTCGAGAGCCGCGCGTCGAGCCGCCCCTGCAGCCACGATGCGGCGGCCCACGACAGGCCGGCGCCCGTGAGCACGGCGCCGGCGAGCCCGGCCGGCAGGTCGTAGCGCTCGATCAGCATCTTCGGCAGGTAGATCTCGGCGCCGAAGAACGCGCCCGCGACGATCGCCCGCATGAGCACCGTCGCGGGGATGCCGCGCACCGCGCGGAGCGTGCCCGGCGGGAGCAGCGGTCGCACGGCGACGACGGCCACCGCGATCGAGAGCACGGCGACGATCCACCGCCAGGGCTCGTCGAACCCGGCGGCGAGGCTGATGCCGAGCGCCGCGGCCGCCGCGAGCACCGACCAGCCGAGTCGACGGCCGCTCCACGGCACGTTCGGGTCGCCCCGCACGAGGTCGAGCACGCGCAGCAGCGGCGCGAGCATCATCAGCGCCGCCGGCAGGACGAGCGCGATCACGCCGAGGAACACCCAGCGCCAGTCGAGCTCCTCGGCGACGTAGCCCGCGACGGTCGGCCCGAGAATCGACGGGATGACCCACGCCGCGGCGAATCCGGCGAAGACGCGTGAACGCACCGACTCGGGGTAGACGCGAGCGACGATGACGTAGAGCGGCACGATCACGGCCGCGCCGCCGATGCCGTGGACGAGCCGGCCGAGCACGAGCACCGGCATGTTCGGCGCGAGCCCCGCGATCACGAGGCCCACGACGAAGAGCACGCCCGCGGCGAGCAGTGGAGGCAGCGGACCGGAGCGGTCGCTCCAGTTGCCGGCGACGACCATGCCGACGACGCCCGCAGCGAGCGGCACCGAGAACGCGAGCGCGTACAGCCCCTCGCCGTCGAGGTCGGCCGCGATGATCGGCATCGCGGTCGTGACCGCGAGCACCTCGAACGCGGCCAGGAGGATCAGCGCGAACATGCCGAGCGAGAGCCAGCGCCACTGCCTCGCGAACACCCCGCCGGCGGGCACCGCGCCCCCGGCGGGCGTGCCGGCCGCGGGAACGGCGTCGTCGGATGGCACGGGGGTGGAGCGGTCGGTCACCTGATCGAGCCTACGTCCGCCCCGCGACATCCGCTCGGCTCGAACCGGCCGCCGTTCGGCACGACACCGCCATCGTCGGCGAGTGAGCGCGCTCGGATGACGCCCGCTACATCTCCTCGTGCGTGTCGGGGTCCGCGCCCCAGATGCGCCCGCGCTCGAGACCCGAGATCGCGTCGACCTCGTCGGCGCCGAGCTCGAGGTCGAACACGTCGAGGTTCTCGCGCCGGCGCACGGCATCCGCCGACTTCGGGATCGGCACCGCGCCGAGCGCCAGGTGCCATGCGAGCACGACCTGCGCGGGCGTCACCCCGTGCCGCCCGGCGATCTCGACGATGACGGGCTCGGCGAGCAGCTCGGTGCGCTTGGCGAGCGGGCTCCAGCTCTCCGTGCGGATCGAGTGCTCGGCGTGGTAGGCCCGCAGCTCGCCCTGCGGGAAGTACGGGTGCAGCTCGACCTGGTTCACGACGGGCATGAGCCCGGTCTCGGCGAAGAGCCGGTCGAGCATCGCCGGGGTGAAGTTCGAGACGCCGATCGAGCGGACGACGCCGCGCTCCTTGAGCTTGATCATCGAGCGCCAGCTGTCGACGTACCGGTCGCGCTTCGGGTTCGGCCAATGGATGAGGTAGAGGTCGACCCAGTCGAGGTCGAGGCGCTTGCGCGACTGCTCGAAGCTCGCGAGGGTCTCGTCGATCCCGTGGTGGCGGCCCGGCAGCTTGGTCGTGACGAACAGGTCGCTGCGGTCGACCTCCGACCGGCGGATCGCCTCGGCGACCACTTCTTCGTTGCCGTAGTTGTAGGCCGTGTCGATGAGCCGGTAACCGTCGTGGATCGCCGAGACGATCGCGTCGACGCCCGACTGGTCGTTCAACCCGTACGTGCCCAGTCCGATCGCGGGGATCGTGTTGCCGTCGGCGAGTGCGTACGCGTGGGCGGTCATGCGCACCATCCTCCCCCGTGACGGCCCGCACATGCCAGCCGACCTGCGGCATCCACCCCGATTCGCAGGAGATACGGATGCCGCGGCGCGGCTCAGCCCCCGGTGCGGCCGGCGGCGGGGACGGATGTCGCGGCGTCGTCCTCCGCCACCGGTGCCCGCCGCGCCCGCAGCCGCCGCACGATCGTGACGACCGCGGATGCCGCGGCCAGCGCGATCGGCACGACGAGGTTCTGCCACGCCAGCACGAGGAGCCCCGCCGTGAGCACCGTCGCGACGACCGCGAGCCACCAGCCGAGCGAGAACCGCCGGAGCAGCAGCGTCGCCGCGAGCATGCCGGCCGCGTAGATCGCGACCATGTTGCTCGTGTGGATCAGGATGAAGCCCGACAGGTCGAGCCGGTTCCACAGCATGAGCCCGAAGTAGACCACGATCAGGCCGGCGGTCAGCGCGAGCGCGCGGCGCGGCACGGCGCCGTCCTCGGCGCCCTTCGCGAAGAACCGCGGCAGGTCGCCGTCGCGGCCGAGCGCGGCGCCGAGCTTGCCGAACGCGGGCAGGTAGGCGTTCACGACGCCGACCGTCACGATCGCGGCGACGATCGCGACGAGCACCGAGCCGACGCCGGGCGCGGTGGTCTCGACGAGGTCGAGCAGGGGCACCTGGCTCGCGCCCGCCCGGTCGCCGAGCACGGCGACGGTCACGAACTGGAGGGCCAGGTAGCCGACCCCGACGACCGCGATGGCGATGCCGGTCGCGAGCGGGATGGTACGGCGCGGGTCGCGGAACTCGCCCGCGATGTGCGTGCCGACCTCCCACCCCGCGAACGCCCAGACGAACAGGCTGATCGCGACGCCCACCCCGGCCCAGCCGTTCGGGAGGAACGGCGTGAGGTTCGCCGGGTCGGCCGCCGGGAACGTCACCGCGACGACACCGACCACGACCGCGAGCAGCAGCCCGGTCAGCACGAACTGCACCCACCCGGCGACGCGTACGCCGAACCAGTTGGCGATGAACGGCGGCACGAAGACGGCGAGGCCGATGATCGGCACGGCCGTGCGGTCGACGCCGAGCACCGCGACGACGTACTCGCCGCCGAGCACGGCCACGACGGGGGCGCCGACGCAGACGCCGAAGAAGAACCAGTACCCGGTCATGCGTGCCGCGGTCGGGCCGAGGGCGCGGCGGACGTAGCTGGCGACGCCGCCCGGGTCGGGGAAGCGCGAGGCGAGCGCGGCGAACGTGCCGGCGAGCGGGATCGACAGCAGCAGCACGGCGGCGACTGCGACGATCGAGGCGGGCCCCGCCGCCTGCGCGGCGAGTCCCGGCAGCACGAGGATGCCGGTGCCGAGCACGCTCGCGACGTAGAGGGCCGTGCCCTGGACGAGGCCCAGTCGGCCGTGGTGCTCGGCGGTCGCGCCCACGGGAGACGCCGCATCCAGGGTTCTCGAACTCACCTGATCATGGTGCCGGATGCCGCGCACGCGCGCACTGGCAGGAATGACAGTGTTCGTTCATATCGCGCCACTCCCGCACCGGCGGGGCGGCGTCGGTCAGACCCGGCCGAGCGCGCCGTCGATGTCGGCGAGCAGGTCGTCGACGTCCTCGATGCCGACCGACAGTCGCACGATCGACTCGGGCACCTCGGCCTCGGTGCCCTTGACCGACGCGTGCGTCATCTCCGACGGGTAGTTCACGAGCGACTCGACGCCGCCGAGCGACTCGGCGAGCGTGAACAGCTCGGTCGACTCCGCGAAGCGCCGCGCCGCGGCGCCGCCGCCCGCGAGGTCGATCGACACCATGCCGCCGAAGCCCGACATCTGGCTCGCGGCGAGTGCGTGCCCCGGGTGCGACTCGAGGCCCGGATAGAGCACGCGGGCGACCGCCGGGTGCTCGTCGAGCCGCCGGGCGATCGCGAGCGCGTTCTGGCTGTGCCGCTGCATCCGGATGCCCAGCGTCTTGATGCCCCGGGTCGTGAGGAACGCGTCGAACGGCGCCGACACGGCACCCGCCGCGAACTGCGTGAAGCCGACGCGCTCGGCGAGCTCCTCCTGGCCGGGCGCGAAGACGGCCGCGCCGCCGACCACGTCGGAGTGCCCGCCGAGGTACTTCGTCGTCGAGTGGATCACGACGTGCGCGCCGAGCGAGATGGGCTGCTGCAGCGCGGGGCTCGCGAACGTGTTGTCGACGACGACCGTGAGGCCCGCCTCGTCGCCGAGCTCGGCGAGCGCGGCGATGTCGGAGATCTTCATGAGCGGGTTCGACGGCGTCTCGACCCACAGCACCTTCGTCGTGCCGAGCTCGATGGCGTCGCGCACGGCGGCGAGGTCGCTCGTGTCGACCGTCGAGTGCCGCACGCCCCAGTCGCCGAAGATGCGGCGGATCAGCCGGTGCGTGCCGCCGTAGACGTCGTTGCCGATCACGACGTGGTCGCCGGGCTGGAGGACGGTGCGGAGCAGGGCGTCCTCGGCCGCGAGGCCCGAGGCGAACGACAGGCCGCGGATTCCGCCCTCGAGCGCTGCGAGCTGGGTCTCGAGTGCGGCGCGCGTCGGATTGCCGCCGCGGGAGTACTCGTAGCCGCCGCGGAGGCCGCCGATGCCGTCCTGCGCGTACGTCGAGGTCACGTGGATCGGCGGGATCACCGCGCCGGTCGTGGGGTCGAAGTCCTGGCCCGCGTGGACCGCGCGGGTGTCGAAGCGTGTTTCGTGCTGCATGGGTCCGGGGCCTTTCAGGAGGAGAGGTAGGCGAGCAGGTCGGTGCGCGTGATGACGCCGAGCGCCTTGCCGCCGTCGGTGACGAGCATCGCGGGCGCCTCGCCGAACGCCTGGCGCGCGGTCGCGACCGGCTCGTTGACGCCGATGAGCGGCAGCGCGTCGCCGACCACCGCCGACACCTCGTCGGTGAGCTTCGCCCGCCCCGAGAAGACCTGCTCGAGCAGTTCCTCCTCGTGCAGCGCGCCGACGACCTCGCCGAGCACGACGGGCGGCTCGGCCGAGAGCACCACCAGCTGCGAGACGCCGGCCTCGGTCATCCGGTCGATCGCCTCGCGCACGGTGTCCTGCGGGTGCACGTAGACGAGCGGCGCCGTGCGGTCGGCCTTGGCCGCGAGGAGGTCGCGGATCGTGTGCCCGGCCGGCGCGTTGCCGAAGCCGTAGGCGCGCAGCCACTTGTCGTTGAAGATCTTGCCGAGGTACCCGCGCCCCGAGTCGGGCAGCAGCACCACGAAGACGTCGTCGGGTCCGGCGGATGCCGCGGCCTTCAGCGCTGCGACGACGGCCATGCCGCTCGATCCGCCGACGAGGATGCCCTCCTCGCGAGCGAGCCGGCGCGTCATGTCGATCGACTCGGCGTCGGTCACGGCGATGATCTCGTGCGGCACGCTCGGGTCGTACGCCGTCGGCCAGAAGTCCTCGCCGACGCCCTCGACGAAGTACGGCCGCCCGGTGCCGCCCGAGTAGACCGAGCCCTCGGGGTCGGCGCCGATGATGCGCACCGTGTCGCCGGAGACCTCGCGGAGGTACCGGCCGGTGCCCGTGATCGTGCCGCCCGTGCCGACGCCGGCCACGAAGTGCGTGACCTTCCCGTCGGTGTCGCGCCAGATCTCGGGACCGGTCGTCTCGTAGTGCGAGAGCGGGCCGTTGGGGTTGGAGTACTGGTCGGGCTTGAACGCGCCCGGGATCTCGCGCGCGAGCCGGTCGGAGACGCCGTAGTACGACTCCGGGCTGTCGGGGGCGACCGCGGTCGGCGTCACGACCACCTCCGCGCCGTACGCCTGCAGCACGTTGCGCTTGTCCTCCGACACCTTGTCGGGGCACACGAAGACGCAGCGGTACCCGCGCTCCTGCGCGACAAGGGCGAGCCCGACGCCCGTGTTCCCCGAGGTCGGCTCGACGATCGTGCCGCCCGGCTTCAGCTTGCCCTCGCGCTCGGCGGCGTCGATGATGTTCCGCGCGATGCGGTCCTTCGAGGAGCCGCCCGGGTTCAGGTACTCGAGCTTGACCAGCACCGTGGCATCCGTCACGCCCTCGGTCACGCGGTTGAGCCGGACCAGCGGGGTGTTGCCGACGAGATCGGTGATGTGCGCTGCGTACTTCATCAGTGGAGTTCGTTCCTTGGTGTCGTGTGCGTCGAGGGGCGCCCGTTCGGCGCCCGACGCGAGGGAAGGGGTCGCTGGGTCAGCGACGACAACACCGGCACGAGAAGCTCACCCGGCCAGCCTAGCGAATGACGGATGCCTCGTGGCAGGCCTCGTCGAGGGTTCGCCGCGGATCGCCTCCGGCCGGCACGTGACGGCGTTCTCCCAGCCCGATACGTTCGTATTGGAGTACCCGACCCCGTCGATCCCATCCCCCGTTTCGAGGAAGGCCCCGCGTGAGCGCGACCCCGCCCGGCAAGAAGCCCACCGTCAAGCAGCAGCGCGCCGCCGAGCGCGAGCGCAAGCTCGAGGAGTACCGCAAGCGCGAAGCGCGCATGAAGCGCAACCGCCTCATCGCGATCTGGAGCTCGGTGGGCGTCGGCGTCGCGATCGTCGCCCTGATCGTGACGTCGATCGTGCTCACCCCGCAGGCCGCGAACTACACCGCGGGCGGCGAGGGGGCCGACATCGAGGGCGTCGAGACCTTCGAGAACGCGTCCGAGCACGTCGAGGGTGTCGTCGACTACGAGCAGACGCCGCCCGCCGGCGGTCAGCACAACCCGGCGTGGCTGAACTGCGGCGTGTACGAGGAGGTCGTGCCGAACGAGAACGCCGTGCACTCGCTCGAGCATGGTGCGATCTGGGTCACCTACGACGCCGACGCGCTCTCCGACGACGACGTCGCGACGCTCCGATCGAAGCTCCCGAGCACGTACGTGATCCTCTCGCCGTTCGACGGCCTGCCCTCGCCGGTCGTGCTCAGCGGCTGGAACGTGCAGCTCCAGGCCGACGGCGTCGACGACCCGCGCATCGAGGACTTCCTCGAGGAGTACTGGCAGAGCCAGAACGTGCCCGAGCCGGGTGCCCTCTGCACCGGCGCGATCGACGGCCCCGGCAAGGTCGCGTGAGCTCCGAGCACGACGGCCAGGACGGCCACGACGCCCGGCCCCGCCGCTCGGGCATCGGCCGCTGGGCGGTCGTGCTCGCGGCATCCGTCGCCCTCGTCGTCGTCGCCGGCGCGGCCTTCGCGATCGGCCGGCTCTCGACGCTCGGCGAGGAGACCCCGGCGAACGCGAGCGCCGAGGCGGGCTTCGCCCGCGACATGCAGGTCCACCACCAGCAGGGCGTCGAGCTCGCGATGATCGTGCGCGACGCGAGCGACGACCCCGACGTGCGGCTGCTCGGCTACGACATCGCGACCACGCAGGCGCAGCAGTCCGGCCAGATGTACGGCTGGCTCGCCGAGTGGGGCCTGCCTCAGGCGGGCCCCGAGCCCTCGATGACCTGGATGACGCGGCCCGCCGCCGACGGCAGCAGCCATGCCGGGCACGACTCGGGCGACGGTTCGGATGACGCCGCGCACGTGCCGGGCGAGCCGATGCCGGGGCTCGCGACGCCCGAGCAGGTCGCCGAGCTCCGCGAGCTCTCGGGGGTGGAGGCCGAGCGGAGGTTCCTCGAGCTCATGATCGCCCACCACCAGGGCGCCGTCGTCATGGCCGAGGCGGTGCTCGAGCGCTCGACCTACCCGGTCGTGGTCTCGCTGGCCGAGTCGATCGTCGCGAGCCAGCAGGCCGAGATCGAGCTCATGGAGGGCATGCTCGCCGAGCGCTCGTAGCGCGGCGCGGGATGGCGTCGGGCGCGCCCGACGCCGCCGCCGGCGGGGCGCTCAGGCCGTCGGCACCTCGGGCTGCTCGGCCTGCTGGCGGTAGAGCGACGCGTAGACGCCGCCCTGCGCGATGAGCTCGGCGTGCGTGCCCGACTCGGCGATGCGCCCGGACACGACCACGAAGATCACGTCGGCCGACACGACCGTCGAGAGCCGGTGCGCGATGGCGATCGTCGTGCGGCCGCGCGACGCGTCGTCGAGCGCGGCCTGCACCACGCGCTCGCTGATCGTGTCGAGCGCGCTCGTCGCCTCGTCGAGGACGAGCACCGCAGGATCCTTCAGCAGCACGCGCGCGATCGCGATGCGCTGCTTCTCGCCGCCCGAGAGGCGGTACCCGCGTTCGCCCACGACGGTGTCGTAGCCGTCGGGGAACGACGCGATGGTCTCGTGGATGTTCGCGGCGCGGGCGGCGGACTCGAGCTCGGCGTCCGTGGCATCCGGCCTGGCGTAGCGCAGGTTGTCGGCGATCGAGGCGTGGAACAGGTAGGTCTCCTGGCTCACGATGCCGATGTTCGAGACGAGCGACTCGTGCTCGAGGTCGCGCACGTCGACGCCGGCGAAGCGCACGGCGCCGCCGGTCACCTCGTAGAGCCGCGGCACGAGGTACGAGACCGTCGTCTTGCCCGCGCCGCTCGGGCCGACGAACGCCGCGTACTGGCCGGGCTCGATCGTGAACGAGACGTCGTCGAGCGTGGGCCGCCCGTCGTCGTCGGCGTCGGGGTACCGGAACGAGACGTGGTCGAACTCGACCCGGCCGAGGATCGGGCGGCCCGAGCCATCCGTCGCCGTGGTCGCCGGCACCGGGCGCGCATCGGGCGCGTCGGTGATCGCCGGCCGCAGGTCGAGGTACTCGAAGATGCGCGCGAACAGCGCGCCCGACGTCTGCAGGTCGAGCGCGACGCGCATGAGCGCCATGAGCGGGAACAGCAGCCGCGCCTGCACCGTCGTGAACGCGACGATCGTCCCGGCGGAGATGTCGGTCGAGCCGCCGGTGATGAGCCACCCGGAGGCGAGGTAGACGATCGCAGGGATCGCCGACATGAAGATGCCGACCATGGCGAAGAACCACTGGCCGGTCATCTGCTGCCGCACCTGCAGGGCGATCTGGTTGTCGTTCTCGTCGCTGTAGCGCCCGATCTCGCTGCGCTGGCGCGTGAAGCTCTTCGAGAGCAGGATGCCCGAGACCGACAGCGTCTCCTGCGTGATCGCCGTCATCTCCGACAGCGATTCCTGCGTCTTCGCCGCGATGCGCGCACGCACCTGGCCGACGCGCCGCTGCGCGATCACCATGACGGGCAGCAGCACGAGCGCGATGAGCGTGAGCTGCCAGTTGAGCAGCAGCATGGCCACGAACGCGGCGAGCACCGTGACGGTGTTGCCGAGCACGCTCGAGACCGTGTTGGTCAAGACGGATGCCACGCCGCCGACGTCGTTCTGCAGGCGGGACTGGATGACGCCCGTCTTCGTGCGCGTGAAGAAGCTGAGCTCCATGCGCTGCAGGTGCGTGAACATCCGCACGCGCAGCGCCCCCATGACCCGGTTGCCGACGGTCGCGGTGAGCCAGGTCTGCCAGACGCCGAGGAGCGAGGAGACGACGAACACCGCGAGCATCGCCACGACGATCGTCGTCAGCACCGGCAGGTTCGGGCTCATCACCTGGCCGTCGGGGCCGACGGGGAACAGGCCGTCGTCGAACGCGCGCTCGGTCAGGAGCGGCGGGATGACGCTGAGCGCGGCGCCCACGAGCACCAGCACGACCGTGACCGTCAGCGCGCCCTTGTGCGGCGCGAACAGCTCGGCGATGCGCCGCGCGAGATGCGGGATCTTCGGCGCCTCGGCGTTCTCGGCGCGCTGCATCGACTCGTCGGCGCCGCTGATCCGGGTGCGGGGCTTGCCCATGCGGCCCGACTGCCCGCCGGGCGCGCTGCCGTGCATGCTCATGCATCGAGCCTAGGTGCGTCCGCCGACGCGACGGCCGCCCGGGGAACGCCCACCGGCCCGCGTTCGCCGAGGGCGTGACGGAAGCGGACGGCGCGGTGCATCGCCGGGGCCGGGGCACGACGAGGGGCGGATGCCGCGACATCCGCCCCTCGTTCGGTGCCCGGATGCCGTGGCATCCGCTCGGTTCGGTCAGCCCTTCGTCGCGCCCGCCAGGAGGCCGCGCACGAAGTACCGCTGGAGGCTGAAGAACACGATGAGCGGGATGACGATCGAGATGAAGGCGCCGGCCGTGAGGAGCTCCCACGCCTGGCCTCTCGTGCCCGTCAACTCCGCCAATCGTTGGGTGAGTGGCGCCACGTCCTGTGTGCCGCCGGAGAAGATCAGGGCGACGAGCAGGTCGTTCCACACCCAGATGAACTGGAAGATCGCGAACGACGCGATGGCCGGGGTGGCCAGCGGCAGCACGATCCGGAAGAAGATCTGCCCGTGCGTGGCGCCGTCGACGCGCGCGGCCTCGATGACGTCGCCCGGGATCTCCGCGATGAAGTTGTGCAGCAGGAAGATCGCGAGGGGCATCGCGAACATCGCGTGCGCGAGCCACACCGGCGCGTAGTTCTGCTCGGGGATGATGGGGATCACGTCGTGCAGCCACGCCTGCATCGGCCGCAGCCAGATGGAGAACGTCTGCAGCAAGGGCACGAGCGCCATCTGCAGCGGCACGATCTGGAGTGCGAACACGAAGATGAACAGCGCGTTCGCACCGCGGAACTTGATCCACGCGAACGCGTACGCCGCCATCGTCGCGAGGACGAGCGGGATCAGCGTGCCGAGCAGCGTGATCGCGATCGAGTTGACGATGTAGGCGCCGAGCTGCGGCGACGACGCCGACGGCGAGAGCAGCACCTCGGCGTAGTTGTCGAACGTGAAGCCCGGGTTCTGGAAGATCGTCCACCACCCGGTCGTGCGGATCAGCTCCGCCGGACGGAACGACGAGATGAACAGGCCGAAGGTCGGGATCGTCCAGAGGACGGCGATGATCAGGGAGACGATCGTCGCCGTGCGGGAGGTCAGGCGCTTCTTGACGCGGCCGGCCTTCGTCGGCTGGGCGTACTCGGACTCCTCGGCGGCTTCGAGTGAACCCTTGTCTCTGCTGACCGGGAGGTCGGCCGGGGCGACGCTGCTCATCGGATCTCCCTCTGCTTCCGGAGGACGTTGACGTTGTAGATGACGATCGGCATGACGAGCAGGAACAGGATCAGCGCCAGCGCCGACCCTCGCCCGACCTCGCTCGCCCGGAACGCCTGGGTGTACATCTCGTTGGCGATGACGCTCGTGTTGAAGTTACCGGCGGTCATCGTGCGGACGATGTCGAAGACCTTCAGCGTGGCGATGGAGATCGTCGTGACGACCACGACGAGAGCGCCGCGGATGCCGGGCACCGTGACGTTGATGAACCGCTGCCACGCGTTCGTGCCGTCGAGCTGCGCCGCTTCGATCTGCTCCGTCGGCACGCCCTTGATGGCCGCGCTCAGCAGCACCATCGCGAAACCGGTCTGGATCCAGATCATCACGACGATGAGGAGGAACGTGTTGATCGGATCGGTCTGGAGCCATTGCACGGGCTCGCCGCCGAACGCCACGACGAGGGCGTTCAGCAGGCCGATCTGCTCGCGCTCGCCCGAGCGGTACTCGTAGACGAAGCGCCAGATGATGCCGGCGCCGACGAACGAGATCGCGATGGGCATGAACAGGATGACCTTGTAGTACTTCTCACCGCGCGACTTGTCGATGAAGACCGCGTAGGCGAGCCCGACGATGGTCGACACGGTCGGGACGATGAGCACCCAGATGATGGTGTTGATCAGGGTCCGGATGGCGGTGGGCTGCGTGAAGGTCCAGATGAAGTTGTCCATGGTCCACGCGCCGCTGTCGGTCTGGAACGCGAGGATCGAGGTGCGGATCGCCGGGTACACGAGCCCCACGGCGAGGAACAGCAGCGCCGGGGTGAGGAATCCGGCGAGCTGCCAGTAGTCGCGGCCCCGCTTCGGGGCCTTGTCGATGAAGAAGATGAGGAGGCCGATGATCGCGGCGAAGACCGCGAGCCCCATCACCACCTGAAGGATCTTGCCGAGCAGGTCGCCCGTGGTCATCATGCCTCCCGGTTCGTCGTTGAATCTGGGGGTCCCGAGGGGCGGGGTGCCTCACCCCGCCCCTCGGTCATACCGCGTGCGACCCGAGGGGCGCGCGCGGCGCGCTGGCGATCAGCTGCTGGGCCAGCTCGCCTCGATGGTGTCGAGCACCTGCTCGGTGCTGTCACCGCTCACCCACGCGACGATCCCCTTCCAGAAGGAGTCGGCGCCGACGGCGCCGGGCATCAGGTCGGAACCGTCGAACCGGAACGTGGTCTCGGGGTCCTGCAGGATCTCGATGGACTGGACGAGCAGCTCGCTCGACGCGTTCTCGGGGTCGACACCGGTGTTGGCGCTGATGACGCCGCCCAGGCTCACGCGGTTGTTCGCCCAGAGGTCGCTCGAGAGGTACGTGCGCACCGCCTCGACCTCCTCGGAGTCGGTGAACGCGACCGGGAACTCGCCGCCGCCGGTCACCGACAGCGGGTCGTCGGCGTTGACCGGGGGAAGCAGGAACGCGAACACGGTGCCGTCGGAGGCCACGGTGTTCTCGTCGCCGCCCTCGGGGTTCCAGAAGGTCTCGTAGAAGGAGGCCTGGTGGTGCAGCGAGCACTCGCCGTCGAGGATCGGCAGGCCGGCCGTCTGGAACGCCTCGGTGATCTGCGTCGACACGTCGCCGATGCCGCCGTTGACCATGTCGTCGTTCTTCAGGTACTCGCCGACCGCGTCGAACGCCTCGGCGACCTGCGGGTCGTTGAACGGGATCCCGTGGGTCACCCACTCGTCGTAGACGTCGGGGCCGTGCAGCCGGAGCATGTAGTCCTCGATCCAGTCGGTGCCGGGCCAGCCGGTCGCCTCACCGGACTCGAGGCCGACGCACCAGGGCTTGTGGTCGCCCTCGTCGGCGATGGTCTGCGACAGCTCGGTCAGCTCGTCGAGCGTGGCCGGGATCTCGTAGCCCTTCTCCTCGAACTCCGCCGGCGAGTACCAGACGTAGCCCTTGATGCTCGCCATCAGCGGCGCGGCGTAGAACGTGCCGTCGTAGGTGCCGTAGTTCTTCCAGTCCTCGCTCCACCATTCGTCGACGTTCGCCTCGACGCCCTCGGACGCCGGGATGAGCCATCCGCCGGCCGCGAGCCGCTGCAGCAGGCCGGGCTGCGGGACGATGCCGATGTCGGGGGCGTTGCCGCCCTCGGCGAGCACCGCGATCTGGGCCTCGAACTCGCTCGAGCCCTGGTAGTCGATCGAGATGCCGGTGCAGGTCGCGAAGTCGGACCAGGATTCGACGAGCCGGTCGGCCTCGAGGTCGAGGATCGTGCCGCCGATGGTGACCTCGGCCCCGTCGAACGTGCCGTACTCCTCGTAGTCCGCGCAGTCGACGTCGCCCGCGTCTTCGTTCGCGATGTCGCCGGTGCACGCGGTGAGCGCCAGGCCGGCCGCCGCGGCCACCGCGACGGGGGCCGCCCAACGGCGATGCCGTGTGAGTCTCATGTCATCTCCTCGTTGAGTGTGGTGCAGGGCGGAACCGGGAACCGGTTCCAGAGCCAACGCTAGGCGACCGCGGCGCTGGTCGGCAAGGGCGCTTCGCGTCACGATCCGGTGACGGATGTCGCGGGGCGGCCGATTCTGGCACCGGTTCCACACGGACCCGCTTTCGGCGTACACTCCGATCGCAGGGCCCGATGGAGGGAGCGTGATGACTGCGATCTCGGATGTCGCGCGCCTGGCGGGCGTCTCGAAGTCGACGGCATCGCGGGCCCTCTCGGGTCGCGGCTACGTGTCGGAGGCCACGCGTCGCCGGGTCGCCGACGCCGCGGCCGAGATCGGGTACATCGCCTCCCCCAACGCCGCCAGCCTGGTCACGGGCCGCACGAAGAACGTCGGCGTCGTCATCCCCTTCGTGAACCGCTGGTTCTTCGGCGAGGTGCTCGAGGGCATCGAGCGCACGCTGCTCGCCGCCGGCTACGACCTCACGCTCTACAACCTCGCGCTCGCCGGCCCGGAGCGGGACCGGGTGTTCGACTTCTTCCTCGCCCGCAAGCGCGTCGACGCGGTCATCGCGGTCGGCGTCGACCTCAGCGATCGCGAGGTCGAGCTCATCGCACGCCGCGGCAAGCCGATCGTCGCGCTCGGCGGCACGGGCCCCGGCGCCCCACGGCTGGCCATCGACGATCGCGGTGCCGCGCGCCTGGCGACCGAGCACCTCATCGACCTCGGCCACGAGCGCATCGCGCACCTCGCGGGCGCCGGCGCGGGCTCGGCGGCCCGCAGCGTGCAGGCGCTCCGTCGCGTCGGGTTCGCGGATGCCATGCGCGAAGCGGGGCTCACCCCGGCCGGAGGGGCGGACGGCATCGTCGAGGCCGACATGACCCTGCCCGGCGGCTACGTCGCGGCGCTCCAGCTCCTCGGCCACCCTGCGACGCGACCGACCGCGATCTTCGCGGCCTCCGACGAGATCGCGTTCGGCGCGATGCGCGCCGCCGAGCGCCTCGGGATGTCGCTGCCCGGCGCGCTCTCGATCGTCGGCTTCGACGGCCACGAGCACGCGGAGCTGTTCGGCCTCACCACGATCGAGCAGTTCCCGCGCGTGCAGGGCCGCTTCGCGGTCGACGCCGTGATGCGGCTCCTCGGCGAGCCGACGGGCGACGCCGACCCCGTCACGCCCGACGGGCTGCCCGACTTCGACCGTCCGCTCGAGACGCGCCTCGTGGTGCGCAGCAGCACGACCGCGCCGACGGGGCGGTCGCTCGTGGTGCGATGAGGCGGGGTGACGGCCACGGGCCGGAGACGACGGATGCCCCGTGCCGAACGAATCGGCACGGGGCATCCGTGTGTTCAGGTGACGCAGGTCACCTCAAGCCGGGTGCGCTCTCGCGAGCGCGCCGGATTACTTGAGGGTGACGGTCGCGCCGGCCTCCTCGAGCGAGGCCTTCGCCTTGTCGGCGGTCTCCTTGTTCGCGCCCTCGAGCACGGCCTTGGGAGCACCGTCGACGACGGCCTTCGCCTCGCCGAGGCCGAGCGAGGTGAGCTCGCGGACGACCTTGATGACCTGGATCTTCTTGTCGCCGGCAGCCTCGAGGATGACGTCGAACGAGTCCTTCTCCTCGACCTCCTCGGCAGCGGCGCCACCGCCGGCGGCGGCCGGGCCGGCAACGGCGACGGGGGCGGCCGCGGTGACCTCGAAGGTCTCCTCGAACGCCTTGACGAACTCCGAGAGCTCGATGAGGGTCAGGCCCTTGAACTGCTCGAGCAGCTCCTCAGTGGACAGCTTCGCCATGATTCTTCTCCTTAGATTTCCTGGTAACTCACCGCTTGAGAGGCTCGCGCCTACGCAGCGGACTCCTGCTTCTCACGCAGCGCGTCGACCGTGCGAACGGCCTTCGAGAGCGGTGCGTTGAACAGATATGCGGCTCCGAACAGCGAGGCCTTGAAGGCACCGGCGAGCTTCGCCAGCAGCACTTCGCGGGACTCGAGGTCGGCGAGCTTGCCTACCTCTTCGGCGGTCAGGGGCTTGCCATCGAAGTAGCCGCCCTTGACCACGAGGAGGGGGTTCGCCTTGGCGAAGTCACGCAGCGACTTCGCGACGGCGACCGGGTCACCGTGCACGAACGCGATCGCCGACGGACCCTTGAGGTCGTCGTCGAACGCGGAGATCCCGGCGTTGTTGGCCGCGATCTTGGTCAGCGTGTTCTTCACCACGGCGTAGCTCGCGTCCCCACTGATGGACTTGCG
>NZ_JBOCIG010000001.1:0-159715 GCF_050565425.1 Agromyces sp. GXS1127 | reverse complement strand
AGGCCGCGGTATTCGGTCAGCAGAACGGCGGTCGAGCTCTCGAACAGGTTCGTGAGTTCGGCAACCGAGGCTTCCTTGTTCGCCATGGCCACTCCTTGTGTCTTCAACGCGCATCGCGGTGGCGATGCACGGCCTCGGAGCGCTGGCGCGGACTGGGAAAGAAAAGAGCTCCGGCGCAGTTGCGCGGAGCTCGGCTCGGGAAACCCGGGAAGTCTTCGTCACACCTGCGCGGGCACCTGTTCTCACAGGACTTCGGTCGGATTCGCACGCGAACACGACAACCAGCGGTCTTCGGCTCAGAACACCATAACGGATGCCGCGGCCGCCGCCAAATCGACGCGAGCGGGAATAGTTGATCGAGGTCCAAAGTTGACCTAGTTCAACTACATGGCTATATGGTTGACCGCGATCAACTTTCTCGGAGGACACCACTCTCTTGTCAGCAGCAGCTCCCACCGCACCCGCCGAGGCGCCCTCGCGCACGCCGCGCGAGGTCTTCGTCGCCCTGTCGGGCCTCATCGTCACGATGTTCGTGGCGGTGCTTTCGGGCACGGTCGTCTCGACCTCGATGCCCCGCATCATCGCCGACCTCGGCGGCGACCAGGCCGCCTACACGTGGGTCATCACCGCGAGCCTGCTCGCGACGGCCGTCTCCACCCCGATCTGGGGCAAGCTCGCCGACCTCGTGAACCGCAAGGTGCTGCTCCAGGTCGCGATCTCGCTGTTCGTCGTGGGCACGGCGATCGCCGGCTTCGCCCAGGACACGACGACGCTCATCGCGGTCCGCGTGATCCAGGGCCTCGGCGCCGGCGGCCTCATGTCGCTCGTCATGATCATCGTCGCGCTCATCATCTCGCCGCGCGAGCGCGGCAAGTACATGGGCTTCGTGGGCGGCATCATGGCCGTCGCGACCATCGGCGGCCCGCTCCTCGGCGGCGTCGTCACCGACGCGTGGGGCTGGCGCGCGAACTTCTTCCTCCCGCTGCCGCTCGCGATCGTGGCGCTCATCCTCATCCAGATCACGCTGCACCTGCCGCAGATGCCCGAGCGCGCCGTGAAGATCGACTACGCCGGCGCCGCGCTCATGGCCGTCGGGGTCTCGCTCCTGCTCGTCTGGGTCACGCTCGGCGGCAAGGAGTTCGACTGGGACTCGCTCACGAGCTTCGTCATGGTCGGGATCGCCGCGGCATCCCTCATCGCCTTCGTCGTCGTCGAGTTCTTCGTGGCCGAGCCCATCGTGCCCATGGCCCTCTTCACGAACCGCACGTTCACCCTCGCCGTGGTCGCCTCGATCTCGATCGGCGTCGCGATGTTCGCGACGAGCGTCTTCCTCGCGCAGTACTTCCAGCTCGCGCGCGGCGCCACGCCGACCGAGTCGGGGCTCATGACCATCCCGATGATCGTCGGCCAGATGGGCGCCTCGATCCTCATCGGCGCGCTGATCAGCCGGTTCGGCAAGTGGAAGGGCTTCATGGTCCTCGGCTCGCTGCTGGTGGTCGCAGGCACCTACCTCATGACCACCCTCCGCTACGACACCGACTACCTGTGGGTGAGCGTCGCGATGGTCGTGCTCGGCGCGGGACTCGGCATGGTCATGCAGAACCTCACGCTCGTGGTGCAGAACGACACCCCGGTGACGCAGCTCGGCGCGGCGTCGTCGAACGTCAACTTCTTCCGCTCGATCGCCGGCACCATCGGCGTCACGGTCATGGGCTCGCTGCTGGCGACCCAGGTGCAGGATCGCATCGCCGACGGCTTCGAGGGCTTCGTCCCCACGACCCCCGAGGAGGTGGAGGCGCTCCAGGGCCTCTCGTCCGGCGCCGTGCCGAACGTGCACGAGCTGCCCGACGCCATCCGCGTCGTCATCGAGTCGGCCTACGGCCACGGCATCGCCGCCGTGTTCTGGATCGCCGTGCCGCTCGCGGTGCTCTCGCTCCTCGCGATCGCGTTCCTGCCCAACACGTCCCTCTCCACGAAGACGGCGGCCGAGTCGCTGACCGAGGAGGCCGAGGACGCGGTGATCGACCTCGCCGAGGCCGAGATCGGGGCGCCGGTGCCGTCGGCCGAGTCGCTCGAGGCCGAGGCCCGACGCGAGCTGGTGTCCACGACGACCGGGTCGGTCGCGTCGGTCGAGGGCACGGATGCCGCGGAGATGCGTCGATAGCATGGCCGTCATGACCGCCGATCCCGAGCTCGACGCCGCCATCGCGGCCGTCGAGGACCAGTTCGGCATCGTCTTCAACCGGGCCCGGATCGTCTGGGCCGAGTCGGCGAAGCTCGTGCATCCCGAGCTCCAGCCCGCGGGCTACAAGCTCCTCAGCAGCATCGTGCGCGCCGGCTCGACCAACGCCCACGCGCTGGCCGAGCTCTACGACATGGACAAGAGCGCGATCAGCCGGCAGATCCGGCAGCTCGAGGAGCTCGGCCTCGTCGAGAGCCGGGCCGACGAGCGCGACGGACGCGCCCGGGTGCTCGCGCCAACGGCCGCCGCCCGGGATCGGGTGGCGGCCGTGCGCGCGTCGAACCAGGCCCGCCTCCGGGCCGCCCTCGAGGGTCGGTCCATCGATGAGCTCCGCTCCCTCGCCGACGTGCTGCGCATCGTCGCGGAGGGCTGAGCCGGGCCGCGCGCCGCCGGATCAGGCGGGCAGTTCGACCGCGAACTCCGTCCGCCCCGGTGCGCTCGTGACGTCGACGGTGCCGCGGTGCGCCGTGACGACGGCCTTCACGATCGCGAGGCCCAGGCCGGTGCTGCCGGCGCGGCGCGAGCGCGACGCGTCGCCGCGCGCGAACCGTTCGAAGAGGCTCGCCCGCACGGCGGGGTCGATGCCGGGTCCGTCGTCGGTCACGGTCAGGCGCACCCGGCCGGACGGCGCGCCGGACGCCGGTTCGGCGGCCGCGGACGAGGTGCCGGACGCCGCGCGGACGCGCTCGACGCGGACCACGACGTCCGTGCCCTCCGGCGTGTGGACGCGCGCGTTCGCGAGCAGGTTCGCGACGACCTGGTGGAGGCGACTCGCATCGCCGGTCACGGTCACCTCGTCGTCGGGCACCTCGACCCGCCATTCGTGGCCGGGCGCCGCGACCTGGGCGTCGCCGACCGCGTCGACGACGAGCCGCGTGAGGTCGACCGGCTCGCGCCGGAGCTCGCGGCCCTCGTCGAGCCGGGCGAGGAGCAGCAGGTCCTCGACGAGCTCGGTCATCCGCAGGGACTCGGACTCGATGCGGCCGAGCGCGTGCACCACGTCGGGCGGCAGCTCTCCGCCGTGCAGGCGCGTGAGTTCGGAGTAGCCGCGGATCGAGGCGAGCGGCGTGCGGAGCTCGTGGCTCGCGTCGGCGACGAAGCGGCGCACCTTGCGCTCGGACTGCTCGCGCGCCGACAGCGACGCGGCGACGTGGCCGAGCATGCGGTTGAAGGAGGTCGCGAGCCGGCCGACCTCGGTGCGCTCGTCGTCGACGGGCACCTCGTCGGGCAGCTCCACGTCGCCGCGCGCGAGCGGCAGCTCGGAGACGAGCGTCGCGGTCTCGGTGACGCGGTCGAGCGGGCGAAGGGCCCGGCCGACGATGACCGCGCCGAGCGCGAGTGCGGCGAAGGTCGCGGCGAGCGCGACGATCGCGATCGTGACGGCGAGCTGCGTGGTCGTGGCATTCACCTCGGCCAGCGGGAATGCCACCACGTAGGCGAAGTCCTCGACGAACGGCACGCCGACGGCGCGGTAGTCGCCGAGCCCGTCGAGGTCGATCGTGAGGGGCTCCCGATCGGCGGGGACCGACGCGAGCGTCGCTTGCGCGCTCGGCGAGAGCTGGACGATGTCGCCCTCCTCGTCGATCGACGCCGTCGCCGCGACGACCCGCTCCTCGGCGCTCGTCACGAGGGCGACGATCGTCCCGACCGGTTGGCCCGGCAGGCGCAGCAGCTCCTCGGCGGCCTCCGGCGGCAGCGGGAGGTCGCCGCCGCGGTCGTCCCCGACCGCACGGGCGGCGCGCTCGGTCGCCTGCTGGAGCTGGCCGTCGACGCGGGCGACGAGCTGGCCGTGCAGCACCGCCGTGCTCACGACCCCGACGATGACGCTCGCGAGCACGACGAGCGCGCCCAGGACGATGACGAGCGTGCGCCGCAGCGTGCGCGGGGCGCGCCGGTGCGCGCCGGAGGCGGGCGCCTCGGACGCGGCGCGCCGCGCGGCCGCCGCGTAGCCCGGAGCGCCCGGATGCGTCATCCCGCCGCCTTCAGCATGTAGCCCGCGCCGCGGACCGTGTGGATCATGGGCTCGCGACCCGCGTCGATCTTCTTGCGCAGGTACGAGATGTAGAGCTCGACGACCGACTCCTTGCCGCCGAAGTCGTAGTTCCAGACGCGGTCGAGGATCTGCGCCTTCGACAGCACCCGGCGGGGGTTCCGCATGAGGAAGCGGAGCAGCTCGAACTCGGTCGCGGTCAGCTCGATCGGGGCGCCGTCGCGCTCGACCTCGTACGCGTCCTCGTCGAGCGAGAGGTCGCCGACGCGCAGCACCGGGTCCTTCGCCTGCGCGAGCGTGAGCGTCGAGCGGCGGATGAGGCCGCGGAGGCGCGCGACGACCTCCTCGAGGCTGAAGGGCTTCGTGACGTAGTCGTCGCCGCCCGCGGTGAGGCCCGCGATGCGGTCGTCGAGCGAGTCCTTCGCGGTGAGGAAGAGCACTGGCGTCTCGGCCCCGTCGGCTCGCACCCGCTGCAGCACCTCGAGCCCGTCGATGTCGGGGAGCATGATGTCGAGCACGATCGCGTCGGGGCGGAACTCGCGCGCGACGCGCACCGCGCCGAGGCCGTCGGCGGCCGTGCGCACCTCCCAGCCCTCGTAGCGGAGGGCCATCTTCAGCAGGTCGGTGAGCGAGCTCTCGTCGTCGACGACGAGGACGCGCACGGCGCTGCCGTCCGCCTTGGCGATCTGCGGTCGGTGCGCGGTTCCGGTGCCGGGGGTGCTGCTCATGCTTCCGAGTATGCGCGGGTTCCTGTGCGCTTCCTATGACGCGAGCGGATGCCGGCTGTGACCCGGCCATGCGCACCGCCGACACGCCTCGCTCATACCGAATCCATAGGTTCGCCATCGGGACGCCACAGCCCCAGTCCGTAGCGTCCGAGCCGGGCCCGCGACCGGTGGGCCGTCTTCCGACACGATGAGGACCCTCCGATGTTCTTCACCTACCTCCGGCGCGAGCTCGCCGGGCGCCGCAGACAGACCGCGATCATCGCGGTGGGCATGGCGCTCGCGATCGCGCTCGTCATGATCGTCAACGCCGTCTCGTCAGGAGTGCGCGACGCGCAAGCCGCGGTGCTCGAGTCGGTCTACGGCGTCGGCACCGACCTCACCGTCTCCCAGACGCCCGCGGGGCCGGGCGAGGACGGCGAGCCCGGCGGCGGCGTCCGGTTCGAGTTCGGCGCGGACGACGGCGCGACCGACGAGGACGGCACCACCGCGCTGAGCAACTCCCGCCTGACCGCCGGACCCGGCTCGTCGACCTTCGACGCGACGACGCTCGAGACGGTTCAGGACGTGGACGGCGTGGCCGCGGCATCCGCGACCCTGAGCCTCACGAACATCACCTTCGACGGGGAACTCCCCCAGCCGCCGACCGGAGACCAGATGACCGGCACCGAGGGCGGCGTGCAGCCCGCGCCGGGCGAGGGGGGCGGCTTCGGCGGCGGCGACTTCGACGTGTCGAGCGTGACAGTGACCGGCGTCGACCCCGCGGCCGAGGCGATCGGACCGCTCAGCGCGGTCGAACTCGCCGACGGCCGGGGCCTGGACTCAGGCGACACGGGCGCGTACGTCGCGGTCCTCGACGCCGACTACGCCACGACCGAGGACCTCGCCGTGGGCGACACCATCGAGCTCGGCGGCGCTGAGTTCGAGGTCGTCGGCACCGTGACCTCGACGTCGGCGGATGCCGCGACCGCGTCGAACGCGTACATCCCGCTCGACGTGGCCCAGGAGCTGTCCGGCATGGACGGCCGGATCTCCGACATCTCGGTCCAGGCGGCCTCGGCCTCCGACATCCCGACCGTGAAGGCCGACCTCGAGGAGGCCCTGCCCGACCAGACCGTGAGCACCCAGGAGGACCTCGCCGCGAGCGTCTCCGGCTCGCTCGGCAGCGCGTCCACGCTCATCTCGAGCCTCGGCCTCTGGCTCTCGGTCGCGGTGCTCGCCGCCGCGTTCCTCATCGCGATCCTCTTCACCATCCAAGGCGTCACCCGCCGCACGCGCGAGTTCGGCACGCTGAAGGCGATCGGCTGGTCGAACCGCCGCATCACCGGCCAGGTCGCGGGCGAGTCGCTCGTGCAGGGCCTCATCGGCGGCGCCGCGGGACTCGCGGTCGGCTTCATCGGCATCGCGGTGATCAACGCGATCTCGCCGAGCCTGGCCACCACGTCCTCCCCGGCCATGGCCGCCGGCCCCGGCGGCGAGGGCGGCATGGCGGGCGGTTTCGGCGGCGGACCCATGGCCGCCGCGCAGGAGACCACCGAGGTCGTGCTGAACGCCCCGGTCACGCTCGGCGTCGTCGCCCTCGCGGTCGGCCTCGCGGTCGTCGGCGGCCTGCTCGCCGGTGCGGTCGGCGGATGGCGCGCGAGCAAGCTGCGCCCCGCGGAGGCGCTCCGCAGCGTCGCCTGACGTTCCCGAGGCACGGGCGGATGCCGCGGCATCCGCCCCACCGAACCCCACCTGACAGACCACCACCGGACACCGGAAGAAGGACCGCCGCATGTACACCCTCGAGAACGTCACCAAGACCTATCGACAGAAGGAACGCACGATCCACGCCCTGAAGGACGTGCGCCTCACGATCCCGACGGGCCAGCTCGTCGCGATCCAGGGCCCCACGGGCGGCGGCAAGTCGACGCTGCTGCAGATGCTCGGCGCGCTCGATCGGCCGACGTCGGGCCGCATCTCGCTCGGCGAGGCCGACCTGTCGGGCATGCCCGACACGAAGCTCGGCCGCATCCGCGCCACCGAGATCGGCTTCGTGTTCCAGGGCTTCAACCTCATCCCGACGCTCACCGCGCAGGAGAACGTCGAGACGGCGCTCGAACCGCTCGGCGTGCCCGCCGAGGAGCGCCGCCGGCGCGCGACGGCCGCCCTCGAGTCGGTCGGCCTCGGCGAGCGCGCGAACCACGTCCCGAGCGAGCTCTCCGGCGGCCAGCAGCAGCGCGTGGCGATCGCCCGCGCACTCGTGAAGGAGCCCGACGTGCTCCTGGCCGACGAGCCCACCGGCAACCTCGACGAGCAGACGCGCGACGAGATCATGGACCTCCTCGAGGGGCTCCACCGCGACCGCGGCCTCACGCTCGTGATCGTGACCCACGACTCGGCCGTCGCGAGGCGCACCGAACGTCGGCTGCACCTCAAGCACGGAACGGTGACCGAGCGGGCGTAGCCGACCGGGCGGATGCCGCGGCCATGCCCTCCGGCCGCGGCATCCGCCCCCTCCCGCCGAGCGGCGGGATCAGCCGCCGAGGAGCGCCGCCGTCGGTCCGGGCGTCAGCAGCACGACGAGGGCCGCCACGAGCAGCACGTTCAGCACGACCGTGCCCCAGAACGCACGACGGAAGGTGCGCTTGCGGGTCTTGTGGCGGAACAGCTGCTGGGAGACGAGCGCCCCGGGCCATCCGCCGGCGAGGTCGATCAGGTGCAGCGTCTGCTCCGGGACCCGCGGCGCCGAGCGCTTCGCCGCCGCCTTGTCGATGCCGTAGGCCGCGAACGCGACCAGGCTCGCCGCGCCGTACCAGGCGGCGAGCCACGACGGAACCGCCCCGACGATCGCGCCGATCGCGAGCGCTGCGGCGAAGACGGCGAGGACGCCCCAACTGAGCGAGGCGGGCAGCGGTCGCGAGAGGTCGCGCTCGGGCTTGGCCTGCGCCGGACGCGCCGGTCGGGATGCCGCATGCGGCCCGCGCCGCGCGGCCGTTCGTTCGGGTCGCACGACCTCGATCGTACGGGCGGCGCGGGCCCGCGGCATCCGCTCTACTGGTTCGAGAACGCCGCGTCGAACGACGCGGTCGGGCGCGGCCAGATCAGCGAGCGCACGAACTCGAGCGCCTGCGGGCCGCCGTGCAGGCGGTCCATGCCGGCGTCCTCCCACTCGACCGAGATCGGGCCCGTGTAGCCGATCGCATCGAGCGCGCGGAACGCGTCCTCCCACGGCACGTCGCCGTGCCCGGTCGAGACGAAGTCCCATCCGCGGCGCGGGTCGCCCCACGGCAGGTGCGAGCCGAGGATGCCGCTGCGGCTGTTCGCCGTGCGGATCCGCGTGTCCTTGCAGTCGACGTGGTAGATCCGATCCTGGAAGTCCCAGATGAACCCGACGGGGTCGACGCCCTGCCACATCATGTGGCTCGGGTCCCAGTTGAAGCCGAACGCCGGGCGGCGGTCGATGGCCTCGAGCGTGCGCACGCTCGTCCAGTGGTCGTAGGCGATCTCCGACGGGTGCACCTCGTGCGCGAAGCGCACGCCCTCGTCGTCGAACACGTCGAGGATCGGGTTCCAGCGGTTCGCGAAGTCCTCGTAGCCGGCGTCGATCACCGAGGCGGGCACCGGCGGGAACATCGCGACGTACTGCCAGATCTTCGAGCCCGTGAAGCCGACGACCGTGTCGACGCCGAGCTTGCGCGCGACGCGCGCGGTGCGCTTCAGGTCCTCGGCTGCGCGCTGCCGCACGCCCTCGGCGTCGCCGTCGCCCCACGTGTACGGGCGCACGATCGCCTGGTGGCGGAAGTCGATCGGGTCGTCGCACACCGCCTGGCCGGTCAGGTGGTTCGAGATCGCGTAGACCTTCAGGTCGTAGCGCTTCAGGAGCTCGAGCTTCTCCTTCAGGTAGCCCGGCTCCTCGTCGGCGAGCTTGGTGTCGAGGTGGTCGCCGCCGACGCCGATCTCGAGGCCGTCATAGCCCCACTCCGAGGCCAGGCGCGCGACCTCCTCGAACGGCAGGTCGGCCCACTGGCCGGTGAACAGGGTGACGGGGTGGGTGGCGGTGGTGTCGGTCATGTTCGGATCCTCTCTGATTCGTCGGTCATCGGGCCGGATGGCGCCGACGCGGGCTCACTCGGATGCGTCGGCGATCCCGACCCACGCGCCGTCCGCGTGCGAGCTCTGCTCGACGGCGTCGAGCACCCGCTGGACGTGGAGGCCGTCGGCGAACGAGGGACTCGGGTCCTCGTCGCCCGCGATCGCCTCGACGAAGTCCCTGGCCTGGTTCGCGAAGCCATGTTCGTAGCCGAGCATGTGGCCGGCCGGCCACCAGGCCGAGACCCACGGGTGCTCGGGCTCGGTCACGATGATCGACGTGAAGCCCTGCTCGGCGGCCGGCACCGTCCCGTCGTAGAACTCGATGCGGTTCATGTGCTCGAGGTCGAACGCCACTGCTCCCTTGGAGCCGGATACCTCGACCCGGAGCCCGTTCTTGCGACCGGTCGCCATGCGCGTGGCCTCGAAGGTGCCGAGAGCGCCCGAGGTGAAGCGTCCGTGGAAGAGCGCCGCGTCGTCGACGGTGACCTCGCCCATCTCGGCGGAACCGACCGAGGATCCCCCCGAGATGGCACCGGAGGACGAACCGGCGATCGGTCGCTGCCGGACGAAGGTCTCGAGCAGGCCGGAGACCCGGCTCAGGCGCAGGCCCGTCAGGTACTCCGCCATGTCGATGGCGTGCGCGCCGATGTCGCCGAGCGCTCCCGATCCGGCGCGGTCCTTCTGCAACCGCCAGGTCATGGGCGACCCGGGGTCGACCAGCCAGTCCTGCAGGTAGGAGGCGCGCACCTGACGCACCTCTCCGATCCGACCATCGGCGATGAGCTGTCGAGCGAACGCGGTCGCGGGGAGCCTGCGGTAGGTGAAGCCCACCATCGAGCGGATGCCGCGGGCGGCGGCGGCCTCGGCGGCGCGCGCCATTTCCTCGGCCTCGGCGGTGGAGTTCGCGAGCGGCTTCTCGCAGAGCACGTGCTTGCCGGCCTCGAGCGCCGCGATCGCGATCTCCGCGTGGGTGTCGCCCGGCGTGACGATGTCGACGACGTCGACGTCGTCGCGGGCGATGACCTCGCGCCAGTCGGCGGCGGACTCCCGCCACCCCCATTTCTCGGCCGCGGCCGCCGTACGGTCGGGATCTCGGCCGACCAGCACGTCCATCGTCGGCGGTGCGGAGAGGTCGAAGAACCTGGGGGCGACGCGCCAGCCCTGCGAGTGGGCCGCGCCCATGAAGCCGATGCCCACCATCGCGACGCGGAGTCGTTCACGCATGCGGATCGAGTGCCTTTCTGGGGTAGGGGAGGCTGGGCGCCCGATCAGGCGCCCAGCCTCCTGGTGGTTCGGGTCAGGACTCGAAGGCGTACTGGATGTACTCGTCCACGTTGTCCGCGGTCACGACCGGCGCGTCGAGGACGATCCGGTTCGGGACGCTGGGCGTGTACAGGTCGCTCATCGTCTTGCCCTGCGCGATCAGTCGGGCCAGCGCGATGCCGTCGGCCGCCTGGGTCGACGGGTAGATGACCGTCGCCTCGAGCACCGAGTCGCCCGACTGGATGGCGCGCATCGCGTTCGCGCTGCCCGCGCCGCCGACCATGAAGAACTCGTCGCGACCCGCGGCGTCGATGGCCGCGAGCACGCCGACGCCCTGGTCGTCGTCGTGGTTCCAGATCGCGTCGATCTCGGGTGCCGCCGACAGCAGCTGCGAGGTCACGGCCTCGCCGCCCTGCACGGTGAAGTCCGCGGCGACGCGGTTCGACACCTCGAGGCCGCAGTCGTCGAGCGCGTCGGCGAAGCCGCGCGAGCGGTCCTGCGTCAGCGGCAGCGAGTCGATGCCGGCGATCTCGGCGACGACCGCATCGTCCTGGCCCTCGAGCCGCTCGCAGATGTACGTGCCTGCGGAGACGCCCATGCCGTAGTTGTCACCGAGGATCGTCGCACGAGCGGCGAACGGGCTCGAGAACTCGCGGTCGACGTTGATGACCGGGATGCCGGCCTCCATCGCCTTGGTCGCCGCCTCGGTCAGCGCCGCACCGTCGGTGGGCAGCAGCACGATGGCGTCGACGCCGTCGTTGACGAAGGTCTCGACCTGGCTGATCTGGAGGTTGGCGTCGTTCGTCCCCTCCGCGACGCGCAGCTCGACGTCGTCGTAGGAGTCCGCCGCGGCCTGTGCCGCCGAGTTGATCGCACCCAGCCAGCCGTGGTCGGCCGCGGGGCCCGAGAAGCCGATGACGACCGTGTCGCCGGCCTCCGCGTTCTCCTCGGCGGAGTTCTGGTTCTCGGTGACGTTCGACTCGGAACCGCCCGCGGTGCAGCCGACAAGCAGGCCGGCGACCGCGAGGGATGCGCCCGCCATGACCAGCATGCGGGCTCGTGAAGTGCGGGTGACACTCATTCGTTCAGTCCTCTCATTGGATGTGACGCAGCACCGCCAGATGGACCTCGTTCCATCCGGGTGCCACCACACCCAACGGAGTCCACGCTGACGTTTCGTGAGCGTAGCAGAAGGCATTTGGAGACGCGCAACTTATGTTTGCCGAACGTTATAAGTGGGACACCTCGAGTTCCGCCCTTCGCGCAGCCCGAGGCGGACGCCACGGATGCAGAATCGACACGCTACTTGCGACATCGCGAGTTCCGTTTATGATTTTCGCGTGATCAAAGACGACCATCTTCCGGCATTACTACGCATGACGGGGATCTCGAAGAGCTTCGCCGGCGTCCACGCGCTCAAGGGCGTCGACCTCGAGATCGCCGCAGGCGAGGTGCACTGCATCCTCGGCCAGAACGGCGCGGGCAAGTCGACGCTGATCAAGACCCTCGCCGGGGCGCACACCCCCGACGCGGGCACGATCGAGTGGGACGGCGCGGAGGTCGCCCTCCATTCGCCGCAGGCCGCGATCGAGCTCGGCATCGCCACGATGTACCAGGAGCTCGACGTCGTCGACGGCCTGACCATCGCCGAGAACATCTTCCTCGGGCACGAGCTCGCCGTCGGCGGGTTCCTCCGAGCCGGCGAGGCGAACGCGCGCACGCGGAAGCTGCTCGCACGTCTCGGCCACGGCGACCTCTCCCCCACCCGCGAGGTCGGCTCGCTGAGTGCGGCGAACAAGCAGATCGTGAGCATGGCGCGCGCGCTCTCGCACGACACCCGCCTCATCATCATGGACGAGCCGTCGGCCGTCCTCGACGGCGAGGAGGTGAAGAACCTCTTCCGGGTCATCCGCGAGCTCACGACCGCGGGCATCGCGGTGGTCTACATCACCCACCGGCTCGAGGAGATCCGCGAGATCGGCGATCGCATCACGGTCCTGAAGGACGGCCGGAGCACCGCGCACGGGCTCGACGTCGCCGAGACGCCGACCTCCGAGCTCATCCGGCGCATGACCGGCCGTGAGGTCGAGAACGTCTTCCCGCCCGCGACGCCGATCCCCGACGACGCACCGCTCGCACTCGAGGTCGAGGGGCTCTCGCTCGACGGCGTCTTCGCCGACGTCGACTTCACGGTCCGCGCCGGTGAGATCGTCGGCCTCGCCGGGCTCGTCGGCTCCGGCCGATCGGAGATCCTGGAGACGATCTACGGCGCCCGGCGCGCGACGTCCGGCACGGTCCGAGCGAATGGCAGGCAACTCCGCCGCGGCTCGGTCCGCGATGCGGTGAAGGCCGGCATCGGGCTCTCCCCCGAGGAGCGCAAGAGCCAGGGCCTCCTGCTCGACGAGCCGATCTTCCGGAACGTCACGCTCTCCTCCTTCACCCGGTTCGCCACGGGCGGCTTCGTCGACGAACGGCGAGAGCGCCGCATCGCCGCCGAGCAGATCGACGCACTCGAACTGCGTCCGGCGGACCCCGAGCGCCCCGCGCGAACGCTCTCGGGCGGCAACCAGCAGAAGATCCTGCTGGCCCGCTGGCTCGTGAACCGCACGTCCGTGCTCCTCCTCGACGAGCCGACGCGCGGCGTCGACGTCGGCGCCCGCGCCGAGATCTACGCCCTGATCCGCCGCCTCGCGGCGAACGGCGACGCCGTCGTCGTGGTGTCCAGCGAGATCGAGGAGGTGCTGGGACTCGCCGACACCGTCCTCGTCGTCGGGGACGGCCGCATCCTCACCACCGTGAAGTCAGACCAGATCGACGAGCACCAGGTGCTCGACCTCGTCATGAAAGGAACCGCCGCGTGAGCGAGTCCCAGCCCCAGACCATCGCCCCGGCCGAGGCCGGCACGGAGGCGCCGCAGCCCGAGCCGCGCCGCCGCTTCACCGCGAAGACCCTGATCAGCGGGTCCGTCGGTCGCAACCTCGGCCTGATCCTCGCGCTCGCCGCGCTCTTCGTCGTCGGCGCGATCACCGCAGGCGATCGGTTCACGAACATCGACAACATCCTCGTGATCGTCCGACTGGCCTCGATCATCGGCGTCATCTCGATCGGCATGACCTTCGTCATCATCGGCGGCGGCATCGACCTGTCCGTCGGATCGGTCATGGGCCTCGCCTCGGTCGTCGCGACCCTGTCCGCCGTCCAGGCGGCCGCCGACAACTCGACCTGGCTCGTCATGGTCTTCGCAGCGCTGGCGGTCGGGCTCGCCGCCGGATTCCTCAACGGCTTCGTCATCGCGTACGGCAAGGTCGTCGCCTTCATGGCCACGCTCGCGATGCTCGTCGCCGCCCGCGGCCTCGCCGAGATCCTCGCCAACCGGACGACGCAGGTCGTGCGGATCCCCGAGTTCATCGAGTTCATGAACACGGACCTGCTCGGCATCGACATGCTCATCTGGATCTTCGTGATCGTCGCGGTCGGCGGCTGGATCCTCCTCAACCGGACCACGTTCGGCCGCCGCACGGTCGCCATCGGCGGCAACCGCGAGGCCGCGCGCCTCGCAGGCCTCGCGGTGCGTCGCCACACGATGTACCTCTACGCGCTGGCCGGCCTCACCGCGGGTATCGCGGCGGTCATGATCCTCGGCCGCACCACGGCGGGCACCTCGACCCACGGCACGCTGTACGAGCTCGACGCCATCGCGGCGGTCGTCGTCGGCGGCACGCTCCTCGTCGGCGGGCGAGGCACGATCACCGGCACCGTGTTCGGCGTCCTCATCTTCGCGACGCTCACGAACGTCTTCACGCAGAACAACCTCTCGACTTCCGTGCAGGCGGTCGCGAAGGGCGTGATCATCGTGATCGCGGTGCTCCTGCAGCAGCGGTTCGCCGGGCAGGGTTCGAAGTCGCAGTAACCGCCTGCGGGCGCCGATCCCGATGTATTCCGGAGGATGCATGCGCATGCGAGTTATGTCGAAGGGTATGGGAGAATCGACGGATGGCTGACGTAAGTGCGAGGGGCGACGCAAGGCCACACGTGAACGCGCTGGGCTCGACCGCCATGAGCGATCTCTTCCAGATCCTGCGCGACGGCCAGCCTCGCACGCGCAGCGAGCTCGCGTCGATCACCGGCCTCGCCCGGACCACCGTCGCGATGCGCATCGACGCCCTCACCGACCTGGGCCTCGTCGGCCCGGTCGGGGAGGCCGCGTCGACCGGCGGTCGCCCGTCGTCGCTCTTCGCGATCACCGCGAGCGAGCGGTTCGTCGCCGGCGTCGACATCGGCGCCTCGCACATCCGGGTGGCGCTCGCCGACATCACCGGTCGCATCATCGAGGAGACCAACTCGGTCATCGCGGTCTCGGAGGGCCCGCGCGTCGTGCTCGACGCCGTCGTCGCCGCCATCCGGGAACTGCTCGAGCACACCGGGCGGAAGGTGGCGGACCTCCTCGCCATCGGCGTCGGCGTGCCGGGACCGGTCGAGTTCAGCACGGGTCGCCCGATCAACCCGCCGATCATGCCCGGCTGGGACCGCTTCGACGTCGCCGGCTGGATCCGCCAGGAGATCGACGTCCCCGTCCTCGTCGACAACGACGTGAACATCATGGCGCTCGGCGAGCGCGAGCGGGCCTGGCCCGACACCGATCACCTGCTCTTCGTGAAGATCGCGACGGGCATCGGCGCGGGGGTCATCTCGGGCGGCTTCCTGCAGCGCGGCGCGCAGGGCACTGCGGGCGACATCGGCCATGTCTACGTCGCGCGGGGCGCCGAGATCGCGTGCAACTGCGGCAACTTCGGCTGCCTCGAGGCGCTCGCCTCCGGCAGCGCGATCGCGCGTGCGCTGACCGCGGCCGGGATCCCCGCGACGAACTCCCGCGACGTCGTCGACCTCGTCAAGAACGGCAACGTGAACGCGATCCAGGCGGTACGGCAGGCGGGTCGCGACATCGGCGAGGTGCTCACCACGTGCCTCAGCCTGATGAACCCCTCGGTCATCGTGCTCGGCGGCGCCATGGCGGAGGCGGGCGAGCACCTCATCGCCGGCGTCCGCGAGGTGGTCTACCGGCGTTCGATGCCGCTCGCGACCGAGTCGCTGCACATCACGCTGTCGCAGACCGGGGCGGATGCCGCGGTGCTCGGCGCGAGCATGCTGGCCATCCACCACTCGCTCTCCCCCGCCAACATCGAGGCGATGATCGCGCAGTCGGCGGCGGGGGCGCTCCGCGCGGTCAAGTAGCGCCGCGCGTCCGCGGCGTCCGTCGATCGGGTGCGGCCGGGGGTAGCGTGGTCGGGTGACCGACACCCCCTTCGCGCTGTTCGACCTCGAGTCGGTCGCCCCGCGCGTCGCGTCGGCGCTCGCCCAGCCCACGCTCCCCCACGAGACCCGCGTCGTGGCCGACTCCGGCGACCGGGTCGCATGGCTCCGGGCGAGGGCGCAGGGCGTGACGGCGACGGATGCCGCGAAGCTCGCCTCCGAGGCATCCGTTCGGGCCGCGGCGAGCGAGAAGGTCTACGGCGGCGACCGCCGCGGGTTCGGCGGCAGCCGCTACACCGACCACGGTCGACAGCGCGAGCCGGTCATCGCGCGGTGGGTCCGCAAGGAGCACGGCATCGCGCCGTCGAGCCTGCTCTTCCACGCCGAGTCCGAGCGTCGCCACCTCGCGACGCCCGACGGGCTCACGGTCCGCGCCGACGGCACGCTCGAGTTGTGCGAGATCAAGACGACGTCCAAGCCGTGGCGCGGCATCCCGCGCGGGTACCTGCGCCAGGTGTGGTGGCAGCAGTACGTGCTCGGCGCCGAGCGCACGCTCGTGGTGTGGGAGCAGCACGACGGCTTCGTGCCGATCGGCGACCCGAGGTGCCGCTGGGTCGATCGCGACGAAGACCAGATCGCGCAGCTCGTGCGCCTCGCCGGACTGCTCCTCGAGGCGATCCGCCCGCAACCCGGGTCCGCCGAGCCCGCCCGCGTCGGCGGCCCCGACCGCTCGTTCTACCGCCCGGGGCCGCTCGCGTGAGCTTCGTGCTCCTGCACGGGCTCGGCGCCGATCGCCGTCAGCCGCTCGACCTGGTCGGGCCGGTGCTCGGCGACGACGGGAGCCTGATCGCACCCGACGTGCGCGCACACGGCGGCTCCGCCCTGATCGGGAGCCCCGACGACTTCGTCCTCGACCGGCTGGCCGGCGAGGTCGCCGCGCGCGTCGCGACCGAACGCCCGGTCACGCTCGTCGGCATCTCGATGGGCGCCGCGCTCGCGCTGCGCATCGCCCTGCGCGAGCTGCTGCCGGTGGATCGGGCGGTGTTCGTCCGCCCGGCGTTCGGCGACGCCTCATTGCCGCCGAACCTGCGGGCGTTCCCCGTGATCGGCGAACTCCTGCGCGAGCACGGGCCCGACGGCGGCGCCGAGCGCTTCGTTCGGACGGAACCCTACCTCCGGGTGGCCGAGGCCTCCCCGCTCGGGGGCCGCGGCCTGCTCGCCCAGTTCCGGGCGCCGGATGCCGCGGCTCGCGCCATCCGCCTCGTCGAGATCCCGCGCAACCGGGCGTTCGCGGCCGACGCCGAACTCGGCGGGCTCGCGAGCCGCGGCATCCGCTCGCTCGTGGTCGGAGCGCCCCGCGACCCGGTGCACCCGTTCGAGCTCGCCGAGCGGTGGGCGGCCGGCCTCGGCGCCGAGTTCGCGCGCGTGCCCGCGCGCGACGACGGGCAGGCCGCGCAGACGGCGGCGATGCGCGACACGGTCGCGGGATGGCTCCGCCGGACTCCCGCGGCCTGATGTGCCGCAGAATGGTCGGACGGGCGGCGAGCGGACGGGGGAACGATGCGGGCACTGGTGGTCGACGAGACAGGCGAGGGTGCGACGTTCCGCATGGCGGATGTGCCGCAGCCGCTCCGGGTACAGGACGAGGTGCTCGTCCGCGTGATCGCCGCCGGCGTGAACCCCATCGACCGGAAGACCAAGCTCGGTCGCGGCGTTTCCGCCGCGATCTCGTCGTACCCCGCGATCCTCGGGCTCGACTTCGCGGGCGTCGTCGAGGAGGTGCCGTACGCGGCGCATCCGCTGAAGGTCGGCGACCGCGTGTACGGCATGGGGCGTGTGCCGCGGATGTCGGGGACCTATGCCGAGGTCGTGAGCGTGCCATCGATGTCGGTCGCGCCCATGCCGATCGGCACCGGCTTCGTCGAGGCGGCCGCCATCCCGTGCGCGGCGCTGACCGCGTGGGGCGCGGTCGTCGACGTCGCGCGAGCCCACGACGGGCAGCGCATGCTGATCCACGCCGGTGCGGGCGGCGTCGGGCACTTCGCGGTGCAGCTCGCCACGTACTTCGGCGCCCAGGTCACGGCCACGGGCTCGCCGCGCAACGCCGACTTCCTCCGCTCGCTCGGCGCGCAGCACGTCATCGATCACACGTCGGAGCGGTTCGAGGAGGTCGCGGGCGAACAGGACGTCGTCATCGACCTCATCGGCAACGTGATCGACGACACGGGCACGCGTTCGCTCGACGTCATCCGCCGCGGGGGCCTCATCGTGAACGTGCCGACGAAGTCGTGGCCGACCATGGCCGAGGAGGCGGCGGCACGCGGCATCCGCTCGACCGGCTTCGTCGTCTCGCCCGACGCGCGCACGCTGTCGGTGATCTCCCGGCTCGTCGACGACGGCGCGATCCGGGTGCACGTCGACGAGGTGTTCCCGCTCGAGCAGGGCGAGACCGCGCACACGCGCCTCGGCGGCGGGCACGTGCGCGGCAAGCTCGTGCTGCGCGTCGCCGACGACCCGGCGTAGGCACCCGTCGTCCGCGATTCACCGGAGATCCCGCGATTCGCAGGACGGATCCCGTCGCGACGTCCTGTGGATCGGCGGATCTCCTGTGGACCGAGCGTGGGCCGCACGCGGCACGGGTGGGTGTCGGATGCCTCGGCTAGCGTTTCCGCATGGGTGCCGCGCCGTCGATCGTCTGGTTCCGTGACGACCTGCGGGTCGGCGACCATCCCGCGCTGCACGCGGCGGTCGAGCGCGGCGAGCCGATCGTCGCGGTGTACGTGCTCGACGAGGAGTCGCGCGGCATCCGGCCCCTCGGCGGCGCTGCGAAATGGTGGCTGCACCATTCGCTCGCATCGCTCGCCGACGACCTGCGCGATCGCGGCGTGCGTCTCGTGCTCCGACGCGGGGCGGCGGGGCGGGTCATCCGCTCGCTCGTCGACGAGGTGGGTGCCGGTGCGGTCTTCTGGAACCGGCGCTACGGGGGCGGCGAGCGGGAGGTCGACGCCGACCTGAAGGCCGACCTGGCCGACGCGGGGCTCGAGGTGACGAGCTTCGACGGGTCGTTGCTGTTCGAGCCGTGGACGATCCGCACCGGGTCGGGCACACCGTTCTCGGTCTTCACGCCCTTCTGGAAGGCGTGCCTCGCGGCCGACGAGCCGCGACATCCGCTGCCCGCGCCGAGCGAGCTCGACGGGTTCGGCGGGCCGTCGGGTCGGGGCGGCCCCGCGAGCGACGACCTCGACGACTGGCAGCTGCTGCCGACCCGCCCCGACTGGGCCGGCGGGCTGCGCGAGACGTGGGAGCCCGGCGAGCGCGCGGCGCATCGACGGCTTCGCGCGTTCCTCGACGACGACCTCGGCGACTACGCGACGGGCCGCGACCGGCTCGACCGGCGGTCGACGAGCCGGCTCTCGCCGCGCCTGCGCTGGGGCGAGCTCAGCCCGCACCAGGTCTGGCACGCGACGCGCGAGCGGGCCGGCGGCACCGAGGGGGCGCGGAAGTTCCTGTCAGAGGTCGGCTGGCGCGAGTTCGCGTACCACGTGCTCTTCCACTTCCCCGAGCTCGCGACGCGCAACTGGCGCGAGGAGTTCGACGCCTTCCCGTGGCCGCGGCTGCACCCGTCGGCGCTCACCGCGTGGGAGGAGGGCCGCACCGGCGTGCCGGTGGTGGATGCCGCGATGCGCGAGCTCTGGCACACGGGCAGCATGCACAACCGCGCGCGCATGATCACGGCGTCGTTCCTCACCAAGAACCTCCTGATCGACTGGCGGCGCGGCGAGCAGTGGTTCTGGGACACGCTCGTCGACGCCGACCCCGCGTCGAATCCGTTCGGCTGGCAGTGGGTCGCCGGATCTGGGGCGGATGCGGCGCCCTACTTCCGCGTGTTCAATCCGGAGTTGCAGCGCGAGAAGTTCGACCCCGACGGGCGATACGTCGGGCGGTGGGTGCCCGAACTCGACGCCGAGGACTACCCGGAGCCGATCGTCGACCTGAGGGAGACCCGAGCTGCGGCGCTCGCGGCGTACGAGCACGTGAAGGCCGCGCGGTAGGCGCGGCCTACGCCCGCGGCACCGCGCGCTCGAGCACGTGGTCGTGCTCGACCCGGTCGCCGAGCCGGAACCCCTTGGAACCGACGACCTCGAAGCCCTGCTTCTCGTAGAAGCGGATGGCGCGGCCGTTCTCCTGGTTCACGCCGAGCCACACGACCGACGCTCCCGATTCCGCGGCCGACGCGAGCGTGGCCGCCATGAGCGTGCCGGCGATCCCGGCGCCGTGCGCGACCGGGTGCACGTACATCTTGCTGAGCTCGATCGCCGGACGCGTGGTCACGCTGGCCGCGGCATCCTCATCGGCGGGCACGCCGTCGGCCGTCGCGACCAGCATCGACCAGCCGACGAGGCCGCCCGTCGCGGCGACCTCCTCGGACCCGGCGAGCGCGATGCCCGCACCCGTGGCCCGATCGGGCTCGGCGACGAGGATCGTCCGGTCGGGGTCGGCGAGGTACTCGGCGAAGCGCACCTCGCTGAGCTGCTCGGCGATGAACCACGCGATCGCGTCGGCCGTCGTCGACGGCGGGCACGCGAGCGGGAAGGTGACGGCGGCGAGCCGCGCGAGGGCCTCGGCATCGCCCGCCGCCGCGGGCCGGATCGTGACGGTCACATGGCGACGTTACCCCTGCGGCGGCGTCCGCGGTGGAGCGAGGCCCGCGAGTGCGGTGCCCTGGCCGAGCCGGGACCGCGGGATGACGCTGAAGCGTCCATTCGTCTCGAGCACGACCGCGGCGACCTCGGCGAGGTCGCCCTGGCCGCTGCTCCGGACGGCCTGCAGCAGCTCCGACTCCGCGAGCCGCATCCGCCGGAGCGCGGCGTGGTCGACGACGCCGTCGCGCAGCAGCACCGTGGGCTCGGCCGTGACGACGCCGCGCACCTGCGAGCGACGCGACGTGGTGAAGGCCACCGCGAACTGCAGCGCGCAGAGCAGGACGAGCGCCAGCGCTCCCTCGGCGAACGAGACGTCGGAACTCAGCAGGATCGTCGCGAGCGTCGATCCGATGGCGACGGTCACGATGAGATCGAACGCGTTGAGCTGGCTGAGGGTGCGCTTGCCGGCGAGCCGGATCACCACGACGAGCGTGACGTAGGCCGCCGCCCCGACGAGGATCACCCGCGCGAGATCGCTCCAGGTGTCGAACCACATGAACGCCCCTTCCCGTCGGCCCGACGGTACGTCGGCGACCGCGCGGGCGGCAACGGGGTGGCCGCCCCTCGAGACGACGGATACCCTGCGCGTGCGGCGTACCGGACGATCCGGATGGCAGGATCGCAGGCATGGACACCACCGCCGACCGACCGACCGTCCGATCCGACGACGGGCGGTCCTTCCGCATCTCCGGGCCTGTCGAGGGCTTCGTCGTCGGGGCACTCGTCGTGGTCGACGACGGCGAGCGCCGCCAGCTCGGCCTCGTCGAGCAGCACGACGAGGAGCACGGCCACCTGCGCGGTCGGTTGCTCGGCGTGATCGCCGAGGGCCTGCTCGACACGCGAACGAGCGTCGCGTTCGCGTCGGCGTCGGTCGCCGCGGTCGACCCGGCGTCGGTCGACCTGCTGCACGCGGCGACGGGCGCCGCGCTCGAGGTCGGCACCGACCTCACGCCGCCCGGCGGGCCGGCCCGGCTGCTTCCCCACCGGTTCAACCGGCACACGTTCTGGTGCGGCCAGAGCGGGTCGGGCAAGACCTACGCGCTCGGTGTCGTGCTCGAGCAGGTCATCGCGCACACCGCACTGCCGGTCGTGGTGTTCGACCCGAACTCCGACTTCGTACGGCTCGGCGAGCTGAACCCCGGCGCGACCGGTCCGACCGCCGACGCGTTGCGCGACCGCGACATCCGTGTGCTCAGGCCGAACATCGAGGGAGCCGAACCGCTGCGCGCCCGGTTCGTGGACATGCCGATGGCGTCGAAGGCCGCGGTCCTGCAGCTCGACCCGGTCGTCGACCGTGCGGAGTACAACGCCCTCGTGCACCTGCGCGACACGCTCGACACGACCGATCTCGACGCGATCCTCCCGACGCTGCGCTCGTCGTCCGATCCGGTGCACCGCGACCTCGCCCTGCGCATCGAGAACCTCGGCCTCATGGAGTGGGAGGTCTGGGCCGGCGGCGCCGGCGCGGCGACCGACGTCATCGACGAGCGGCCGGATGCCACGGTGCTCGACCTCGGCGGCTTCTCGACGCCCGAACAGCAGCTCGTGGTCGCGCTCTCGGTCCTCGACGAACTCTGGGCACGCAGGGAGGAGCGACGACCGGTGCTGCTCGTGATCGACGAGGCGCACAACCTGTGCTCGCCGCAGCTCGACTCCCCGGTGGCGGTCGCCGTGCGCGAACGACTCGTGCAGATCGCGGCGGAGGGCCGCAAGTTCGGGCTGTGGCTGCTGCTCTCCACGCAGCGGCCCTCGAAGGTGCATCCGGGGATCATCTCGCAGTGCGACAACCTCGCCCTGATGAAGATGAGTTCGCCGATCGACCTCGAGGGCCTCGCCACGTACTTCGGCTACGCCCCGACCGGCCTCATCGCCCGCTCCCCGTGGTTCCGCCAGGGCGAGGCGCTCTTCGCCGGCGGCTTCGTCCCCGCGCCGACCCTCTTGAAGATGAACCCCCGCCTCACGCCGGAGGGCGGCGTCGACGTCCCCGTCCCCCTCCGCTGACGGGGGCTCCCTTTCTCAGGAGCTTTCGGCGTGTCGCCGCCTTCCGCGGCGTTTCCTCCTGAGAAGCGTGCGGAACGCGACATCCGTCCTGAGAAAAGCACCCACAGATGAGCGGATGCCGCGGGCTTCCCGTCCCGCGGCATCCGCTCCTGGTGCGCTTCCGCGCCGACCGGCCTACAGGAACCGGGCGTAGGCCCCGACGGTGAGGAACGTCGGGAACTCGGGCTCGAGCGCGACGGACCGGAACACCGAGATGGCGTCGTCGAACCGGTCGCCCTCGAAGCGGGGCAGGTCGGCCACGGCGGCCGCCATGATCCGCACGATCGACGTCTGGTCGATGCGCGTGCCCTCGGCGGTGACCGTGTTGTCGTGCAGCCACTGCCACACCTGCGAGCGCGAGATCTCCGCGGTCGCGGCGTCCTCCATCAGGTTGTCGATCGCCGCGGCGCCGGTCCCGCGGAGCCACGACTCGATGTACCGGATGCAGATCGAGATGTTGTCGTAGACGCCGGCCTCGGTCACCTCGCCGCCGATCGACGGGATGTCGAGCAGCTGCGCCGCGGTGACCTGCACATCCTCACGGAGGCGGTCGACCTGGTTCGGCCGGTCGCCGAGCACCGCGTCGAACTCGGCGCGGGCCGTCGGGATCAGGTCGGGGTGCGCGACCCACGTGCCGTCGAACCCGTCGCCCGCCTCGCGGCGCTTGTCGGACGACACCGCGGCGAGCGCACGCTCGGTGACCTCGGGATCGCGGCGGTTCGGGATGAAGGCGCTCATGCCGCCGATGGCGTGCGCGCCGCGCTGGTGGCACGTCGAGACCAGCAGCTCGGTGTACGCCCGCATGAACGGCACCGTCATCGTGATCGACTTGCGGTCGGGCATGACCCAGCGGCGACCGCGCGAGCGGAACGTCTTCACGATCGAGAAGATGTAGTCCCAGCGGCCGGCGTTGAGGCCGGCGCAGTGGTCGCGCAGCTCGTAGAGGATCTCCTCCATCTGGAACGCGGCCTGGATCGTCTCGATGAGCACCGTCGCGCGGATGGTGCCGTGCGGGATGCCGATCTCCTCCTCGGCGAAGGTGAAGATGTCGTTCCAGAGCTTCGCCTCGCGGTGCGACTCGAGCTTCGGCAGGTAGAAGTACGGGCCGCGGCCCTGCTCGATCAGCTTCCGAGCGTTGTGGAAGAAGTAGAGCCCGAAGTCGACGAGCGAACCGGAGGCGTGCATGGCGCGCCCGGCGCGGTCGTGGAACTTCAAGTGCTTCTCCACGAGGTGCCAGCCGCGCGGCCGGAAGACGATGGTCGGCGTCTCGGTCGCGGTGACGCGGTACTCCTTGCCCTCGGGGCTCGTGTACTCGAGCTCGCCGCGCAGGAAGTCGAACAGCGACAGCTGGCCCTCGACGACGTTCGCCCAGGTCGGGCTCGTCGCGTCCTCGTGGTCGGCGAGCCACACCTTCGCGCCGGAGTTCAGCGCGTTGATCGCCATCTTCCGGTCGGTCGGGCCGGTGATCTCGACGCGGCGGTCCTCGAGGCCCGGGCCGGCGCCCGCGACGCGCCAGGTCCGGTCGTTCCGGATCCACTCGGTCTCGGGCAGGAACTTCGGGTCTCGGCCGTTCGCCGCGTCGACCCGGGTCTGCAGGCGGACGGCGAGCAGCTCGTGCCGGGTGTGGGCGAAGCGCTCGTGCAGCTTGGCGACGAACGCGAGCGCCTCGGGCGTGAGGATCTCGTCGTAGCGCTCGCCGAGCGGTGCGGTGACCTCGAGGTGCGGCTGCACCGCCTGGAAGCTGCCGGTCGCCGGCTTCGGCTCGGTCATGGTCGTCTCCGTGCGAGCGGATGCCGCGACATCCGTTCGCTCGATCGTGATGGTGTTCATGATTGTGGTCTCCTTCGCTGCGATCCGCACGCCGCCGGCGGCAGTCCGCGGATCAGTGCTGGAACTGCTCTTCCTCGGTCGATCCGACGAGGGCGAGGGTCGCGCTGTTCGGGTTCAGCGCCGTGGCGATCTGGTCGAAGTAGCCGGTGCCGACCTCGCGCTGGTGGCGCGTGGCGGTGTAGCCGTCGGCCTCGGAGGCGAATTCGGCCTCCTGCAGCTCGACGTACGCGGACATGTGGCGCTCGTTGTAGTCCTTGGCGAGCGTGAACATGCCGTGGTTCAGGGAGTGGAAGCCCGCCAGGGTGATGAACTGGAACGCGTAGCCCATGGCGGCGAGCTCGCGCTGGAACTTCGCGATCTGGTCGTCGTCGAGGTGGCGCTTCCAGTTGAACGACGGCGAGCAGTTGTACGAGAGGCGCTTGCCGGGGAACTTCGCGTGCACGGCCTCGGCGAACCGGCGGGCCAGGTCGAGGTCGGGCTCGGCCGACTCGACCCAGAGCAGGTCGGCGTACTCGGCGTAGGCGAGGCCGCGGGCGATGACCGGCTCGATGCCGTTCTGCACGTGGTAGAAGCCCTCGGCGGTGCGCTCGCCCGTGACGAACGGCCGGTCGCGCTCGTCGTGGTCGCTCGTGAGCAGGGTCGCGGCGAGCGCGTCGGTGCGGGCGATGATGATCGACGGCACGCCGGCGACGTCCGCCGCCATGCGGGCCGCGTTGATCGTGCGGATGTGCTGCGACGTCGGGACCAGGACCTTGCCGCCCATGTGGCCGCACTTCTTCTCGCTGGCGAGCTGGTCCTCCCAGTGCACGCCGGCCGCGCCGGCCTCGATCATCTGGTGCATGAGCTCGTAGGCGTTGAGCGGTCCGCCGAAGCCGGCCTCGGCGTCGGCGACGATCGGTGCCATCCAGTCGCGGTCGTCGGTGCCCTGCTCGACCTGGCCGGCGCGCAGCAGCGCGTTGTTGATGCGCCGGACGACGGCCGGGACCGAGTTGGCGGGGTAGAGCGACTGGTCGGGGTAGGTCTGGCCTGACAGGTTCGCGTCGGCCGCGACCTGCCAGCCAGAGAGGTAGATGGCCTTGAGGCCCGCACGCACCTGCTGCACGGCCTGGTTGCCGGTCAGGGCGCCGAGCGCGGCCGACCACTCCGGGTCCTCCATGCGCTCGAAGGCGGTGCCGGTGTTCTTCTGGATGTTCTCCCACAGCTTCTCGGCGCCGCGGCGGGCGAGCGTGCGCTCCTCGCGGACCGGGCCGCGGAGGGCGATGACGTCCTCGGCGGTGTAGTCGCGCGTGACGCCCTCCCAGCGGGGGTCGGCGTCCCACTCGAGCTGGAGCTCGGCGGCGGTCTGCGTCTGGTCGCCGGGGCGGTTCTGGGTGCTCATCGTGGTGCTCCTTCGGTGCAGCGTGCGGATGTCTCGTGGTGTCCGTCCGGCGCCTCCTGCGGTGCCGGCCGGGGGTCTGTGGAACCATGCTGCGCGCCCCGCGAGGGGGTCGAGCGACGAATCGGGGGGTGAACTTCCCCGGTTCTTCCGCGTCGCGGAAGAACCGCGGGGCGAGCGGATACCGCGGGGCGAGCGGGAGCCGCGGGGCGGGCGGGGGCAGAATGAGGACGTGATGCACGAGGACGGGGCCACGCGCGAGGAGCGCCGCCTCCGGCGCCGGCGCTCGCGGCTCGGCGTGCTCGGCGTCGCGCTGTTCGTCGGCGGCCCGGTGCTCGGTGCAGCGCTCGTGGTGGTCGGCGCGGTCGGGGCGTTCCGCGACGAACCCCGCTGGCTGCTTCTCGCCGCCGTCGGGCTCGGCGTCGGCTTCGGCCTCACGTTCGCCGGCCTGCGCGTACTGACGAACCTGGAGGCGGCGCGATCAGCCGCCCCCGATGCGGGGGAACCGGACGTCCCGCTCGAGGCGGCTGCGGACCGGAGCGCGGCTGTGGACCTGAGCGCGGACGATCAGCCCGACGCGGCCCCACCGGGTCGCACGAGCCCGGACTCGTAGGCCGCGACGACCGCCTGCACGCGGTCGCGCACGCCGAGCTTGGCGAGCAGTCGCGTCACGTGCGCCTTCACGGTCGCCTCGCTGAGGAACAGCCGCTCGCCGACCTCCTGGTTCGACATGCCGCGCGCGATGAGCAGCCACACCTCGCGCTCGCGCGGCGTGAGGTCGTGCGCGGTCTCCTCTGCAGCTCCGGGCTGCGGCGTCGCGAGGTATCGCTCGATGAGCCGGCGCGTGAGTGCGGGCGCGAGCAGTGCCTCGCCCCGCGCGACCGTGCGCACCGCGTCCACGAGGCGCTCGGGCGGCGCGTCCTTCAGCAGGAACCCGGCGGCGCCGGCGCGAAGCGCGCGGTAGACGTACTCGTCGAGGTCGAAGGTCGTGAGGACGAGCACGCGCGGCCCGTCGGGGCCGGCCGCGAGCCGCGCCGTCGCCTCGATGCCGTCGAGGCCCGGCATCCGGATGTCCATGAGCACCACATCCGGACGGAGGCGGCGTGCGGCCTCGAGCGCCTCGAGCCCGTCGCCCGCCTCGCCGACGACCTCGAGGTCGGCGGCCTCCAGGAGGCCCACGATGCCGGAGCGCACGAGCGCATGGTCGTCGGCGACGAGCACCCGCGGCGTCGAACCGCTGTCGGGACTCACGCGGCATCCCCCACCGGGAGCACGGCGCGCACGCGCCATCCGCCCGCCTCGGTCGGCCCGGCGGTCAGCGTTCCGCCGTACACGCGGACGCGCTCGCCCATGCCGGGCAGCCCGCGGCCGCTTCCGCGTTCGGCGCCCGCCGACCGGATCCCGCTCGGCGTGACCGAATCGCGGGCCGAGGGCCCGTTCAGGACCTCGACCTCCGCGGCGCGGTCGCCGCGGCGCACCCGCACCTCGACCGGCGCACCGGGCGCATGCTTCCGCACGTTCGTCAGCGACTCCTGCACGATCCGGTGGATGGCGAGCGCGAGGCCGTCCGGCAGGTCGATCGCCGCCTCGTCGACGTCGAGTCCGCAGGGGTGCCCGGCTGCCTCGGTCTCGGCCACGAGCGCCGCGAGCGCTGAGAGTCCGGGCTGCGGCGCGTAGGCCGCCCCGTCCTCGTGGAGCACGTCGAGCAGGTGCCGCATCTCGGAGAGCGCCTCCTGCGCCGTGCGGCGCGTGAGCTGGAGGTGGTGTCGCGCCCGCTCGAGGTCGCGGTCGAGGAACTGCTCGGCCGCGCCCGCCTGCAGCGAGACGATCGAGAGCGCGTGCGCGACGACGTCGTGCAGCTCGCGGGAGATGCGGGCGCGCTCGGAGGCCACGGCGTCGGCCGCGAGCCGGTCGGAACTTTCCCGCGTGTGCTGGAGCGTGATCGCACGGTGACGCACGATCCGTCCGGCCGCCCAGGTCGCGCCGACGAAGAACACGAGGAAGACCGTGCCCGCCGTCTCGATCCCCGGCGAGCCGAAGTAGCCGAGCGCGTGGGCGGCGAGCATCGCGGCGACGGGCACGAGTCCGAGGAGGGCCGCGAGCCACCAGGCTGCGACGCGCTCGGCGACGGTGTAGGCCGCGACGAGCAGGCTCGGGAAGGGGTTGAACGTGGCGTCCGCTCCGGCGAGCGCGGCGTGGGCGACGAGCGCGCCCGCGACCACGAGCATCACGGTCGCCGGGAAGCGGCGGCGGACGACGAGCGGCGCCGAGACGGCGAGCGCGAAGCCGAGCTGGGCGAGCGGGTTGGAGGAGGGCACGAGCAGCGCCTCGAGCGACGCCCACATCGCGATGCCGCCCGCGATCGCGAGGTCGAGCGGCGTGGTCCAGCGACGCCATCCGCGTGCTGCGGCGGTCAGCCGGCCGAGTGGGACCGGGCGCCGGTGGGCGGCGCCGCCGCCTGCATCGGCGGCTCGCGAGGGCGCGCCCGAGCCCGCGGCGGAGGTCTGTTCGGTCGGCACGCGTCGATGCTACGGGCGGGATCCCCGCCGGCGACAGCGACGAAGGTCGGCATTCCGACCGTCCGAGGTCGCGGGTCGGGGCCGACCCGGGGCGCGTCGTGGACCCGACGCGCGTCGCGGCACCGGTCGACGACCGGCCGATGCCCGGCCCCGTCGGCCGTTCGTAGCGTCGGAACGTCACCGACCGAATCGACCGAAAGGCCCACCATGAATCCCACTTCCGACCCCGTGCTCGACGCCCGGGCCCGCGCCGCCGAGTTCGCGGCCGGATCGAATCCGACCCGCGAGTCGCGCCCGTCGGCGATGCGTGCGTATCCGCGGACCGGCCGGCTGATCGGCCGCGTGAACGCCCGCCTCGCGGGACTCGCCGCCGTCACCGCCGGCGGCCTCTCGATCGTGATCGGCGTGCTCCAGTTCCTCTTCCCGCAGGACGAGGACCCGGCGATCGACCCGCGCACCCGTGTGATCCTCGCGATGTTCACGATCAGCCTCTGGGCGTTCGCGGTGCTGTTCGTCGGTTTGGCCCGGTACGCCCGCTCGAGCTGGGGCGCGGTCACGGCGGCGACCGGCACCGTGCTGCTGACCGTCGGCACCATCACGAGCGCCGTGAACGGCATCGACCTGGAGTTCTTCCCTGCGGTCGCGATGCTCGCGAACGCGATGTGGCTCGTGGGTGCGATCGCACTGTGCGTGTCGCTGGTCCGCGCGAAGCGCGTGTCGCTGTGGCTCGCCCTGCCGATCCCGTTCCTGCAGGTGCCACTGCTCTTCCTCTCGCAGGTCGGCGGCGGCGTTCCCGCGGGCACGTTCCTGCTGATCCTCGGCGGCGTCCTCCTCGCGGGCCGGATCGAGGGTCGCGCCCGCCGGCTCGCCTCGCGCTGACGCCCTCGCGCGGCATGCGCCCGCGCCATCGCGCAGCCTCCGCCCGCGGCATCCGTCCCCGTCCTTCGGGGCGGATGCCGCGGCTCGCGTTTCGCCCGTATGACGAACCGCCGCCGGCTGTTTCACCCGCGTGACGATGCGCCGGACGATCTGTCGGGCCCGCGGCCCGCGGGCGATGGATCGTCCGGTTCTCGACCACTCCATTGCACACGCGTGCAACAGGGGTTTGAATGGCCGGACGCGACGCGGCGTCAGTGAACCGGAGGTGCCCACAGGTGACGACAGCGACCGAGGCGAGGACCGTCTCCCCCACCGACGAGCAGGATGCCGCGACCGGATCCGTCGAGCTCCAGCGGGTCACGAAGCGCTACGGCGACGCGATCGCGGTCGACGGCCTGTCGCTCACGATCCAGCCGGGCGAGTTCATCTCGCTCCTCGGCCCGTCGGGGTGCGGCAAGACCACGACGCTGCGCATGATCGCCGGCTTCGAGCAGCCCGACGCCGGCGACATCCGCATCTCCGGACGATCCGTCCTGGGCGCGCCGCCGTACCGCCGCGACGTGAACACGGTCTTCCAGGCGTACGCGCTCTTCCCGCACATGACCGTCGCCGAGAACGTCGCCTACGGCCTGCAGCAGCGCCGCACGCCGAAGGCCGAGGTCCGCCAGCGCGTCTCCGAGGCGCTCGACCTCGTGCAGATGCGCCGCTTCGCCGACCGCAAGCCGACCCAGCTCTCCGGCGGCCAGCAGCAGCGCGTCGCGCTCGCCCGCGCCCTCGTCAACCGCCCGTCGGTGCTGCTCCTCGACGAGCCCCTCGGCGCGCTCGACCGGCAGCTCCGTGAGGAGATGCAGCTCGAGCTGAAGCTGCTGCAGTCCCGGCTCGGCATCACGTTCGTGTTCGTGACGCACGACCAGGGCGAGGCGCTCTCGATGAGCGACCGCATCGCGATCATGCGCGACGGCCGCATCGAGCAGCTCGCCGACGCCGACACGATCTACGCCCGCCCGACCTCGGCGTACGTGGCCGCGTTCGTCGGGCAGCAGAACTTCTTCCGCGGGACCGCGACGGAGGGCGGCACCGCCGTCGACTCCGTGCACGGCGTCATCCGCGGCATCCGCTCGGACCGCCTCGCCCCGATCGCCGACGGCGCCTCGGTCCAGGCCGCGGTGCGCCCCGAGTTCGTGCGCATCGAGGCGGATGCCGCGGCCGGCGCCCCGGCGACCGGCGCGAACCGCGTGCAGGGCACCCTGCTCGGCGTCTCGCACCTCGGCGAGACCATGCAGTACCTCGTGCGCCTCGGCGACGACCAGAGCCTCATCGCCCGCCGACCCACGCCCGAGGCCCCCGACCTCGCGGTCGGCTCGGCCGTCGCGTGCACGTGGAGCGACGCGAGCGTGCAGGTCTTCCCCTCCGACGACGCGGCCGCGGCCGGCGGCTACGTCGCGCCGCCCACGCACTGACCCGGCCCGAACCCCACCGACGCACCACCGAACCGGCACCAACCCCGAACCGGCAACCACACCCGACCCCCAAGGAGCGACATGGCCGAGAAGTCCACCCCCATCCGGATCCTCGCGAGCGCCGAGCAGGTGCCGATCCTCCAGCGCGCGATCGACCGCCGCCGGTTCCTCAGCTTCGCGGCCGCCATGGGCGGCACCGCATTCCTCGCCGCCTGCTCGTCGCCCGGCGGCAGCACCTCGGCGGCGCCCGTCGCCACGGGCGGCGAGCTCGAGGGCTCGCTCAGCATCTACACCTGGGGCGACTACGACTCACCCGAGGTCGTCGAGTCCTTCACCGCCGACTTCGGCCCGAAGGTCACCTTCGATTCCTACGGCTCGAACGAGGAGCTCATTTCCAAGCTCGTGGCAGCGAAGGGCACGTCCGGCTACGACATCATCGTGCCGACGGGCGCGTTCATCCCGCAGATGATCGAGAACGGCATCATCCAGAAGCTCAACAAGGACCTGCTGCCGAACCTCGAGCACATGGACCCGGCCTTCCTCGGCCGCAGCTGGGACCCCGAGAACGAGTACTCGATCTGCAAGGCGTGGGGAACGACGGGCTTCGTCTACGACAAGACGGTCATCACGCGCGAGCTGAAGGACTGGAACGACTTCCTCGACGCCGCGCAGAACGAGGCGAGCGGCAAGACGAGCGTCCTCGACGACCCGGCCGAGGTCACGGGCCTCTACTACTGGGCGAACGGCATCGACTGGAACACGACCGACGAAGCCCAGATCGACGCGTGCGAGGACTTCATCGTCAACACGCTCGCCCCGCACATCGCAGCGTTCGACTCCTACCCCGGCGGCCAGGCGATCCCGCAGGCCACGCAGGTGCTCATGCAGTCGTGGAACGGCGACGCCCGCATCGGCATCATGGAGTCGCCGGACCCCGACCGGTGGCAGTGGGTGCTCGGCTCCCCCGCGACCGAGCTCTGGATGGACAACTGGGCGATCCCGGTCGGCGCGCCGCACCCCGAGGCCGCGCACGCGTTCATCGACTGGACGATGGTGCCCGAGAACCAGCTCCTCCAGGTCGACTACATCGGCTACCACACGGGTGCCGCGGGCATCGAGGAGGCCGCGAGCGAGGCCGGCCTCGAGATGCTCGACCTCGTCTTCTTCACCCCGGAGCAGATCGCGACCATGCAGGACGGCGAGGTGAACGACGCGCAGCAGCGCACCGTCGACATCTGGAACAAGGCGAAGGCCGCCGCCGGTGCGTAGTCTCCGCCTGCCGAGCTTCGCCCTCGCGATCCCCGCGTGGGCGTGGCTCGTCACCTTCTTCGTCGTACCGGTCGGCGCGGTGCTGTACTTCAGCTTCGGCTACAAGCCGGGCATCTTCGGCACGCACGCGACCGACGTGCTGTCGTTCGACCGGTACGCCGAGGCGCTGACGCCGACGTTCTTCGACGTGTTCCTGAACACGCTCTGGGTCGGCATCGCGGGCACCCTGCTCTGCCTCGCGATCGGGCTGCCGGTCGCGTACTGGATGGCCGTGAAGGCGCCCGCGAACCGCCGCGGGCTCCTCATCGCACTCGTGATGGTGCCGTACTGGACCAACTTCCTCGTGCGCACCATCGGCTGGCAGATCATCCTCGCTCCCGAGGGCTGGATGTCGCAGCTCCTCCAGACCGTCGGCATCACCGAGGGCCCGCTCGAGATCCTGTACACCCGCACCGCGGTGCTCATCGGCGTGGTCTACAACTACCTGCCGCTCATGATCCTGCCGCTGTTCGTCGCGTTCGACCGGGTCGGGCCTGCGCTCCGCGAGGCGTCGAAGGACCTCGGCGCGAACCGCGTCTCGACCTTCCTGCGTGTGACCTTCCCGCTCGCGCGTCCCGGCATCATCGTCGGCCTGCTGCTCGTCTACATCCCGCTCATGGGCGACTACATCACGGCGACCGTGCTCGGCGGCGCGCAGGGCAACATGGTCGGCCAGCTCGTCGCGAGCCAGTTCCAGGCCGCGCAGAACTGGGCCCTCGGCTCGGCCATGGCCGTGCTGCTCATCCTGGTGATCGTGATCTCGGCGGCCGCGATCGGGCTCCTGCTGTGGCTCGTGTCGATGCCGTTCCGCGCCCGCAACCGCGTCGTCCTGGAGGCCTCGGCATGACCACCACCGCACCCGAGACGACGACGACGGATGCCGCGTTCGGCGCCGCCGGGGCATCCGCGCCCGGCACTCCCGACGCACCGGTCGCGCGCCGCGCCCGGCGGTCGCCGGTCGACATCGGCCTGACGGTGTGGAGCGTGCTCGTCTTCCTGTTCCTGTTCGCGCCGATCATCGTGATCCTCGTGTACTCGTTCAACAACGGGCGCCTGCTCATCGCGTGGAACGAGTTCGGGTTCGAGCCCTACCGGGCGCTCTGGGAGAAGCCCGCGGTGCGGGACGCGGTCGCGGTGTCGCTGCGGACCGGAGCGATCGCCGCGCTGCTGGCCACGCTCCTCGGCACGCTCGCCGGCATCGCGCTCGCGCGCAAGCCCGGCAAGTGGGCGCTGTGGTTCGTCGGACTCCTGCTGCTCGTCTCGGTGACGCCCGAGATCGTCGACGCGGTGGCGCTGCTGCCGTGGCTCGTGTTCCTCGGCCAGGACGCCGGGCTGTCGATCTTCAACGACGGCACCGTGCGACTCGTCGTCGGCCACTCGCTGTTCTCGACCGCGGTCGTGACCTACATCGTGCGGGCCCGGCTCGTCGGGCTCGACGCGCAGTTGGAGGAGGCCTCGGCCGACCTCTACGCGAGGCCGTTCACGACCTTCCGTCGCGTGACGCTGCCGCTCGCGATGCCCGCGGTGCTCGCCGGCCTGCTGCTGTCGTTCACCCTGAGCCTCGACAACACGGTGGTCGCGGCGTTCGTGCAGGTGTCCGGCTCGACGCCGTGGCCCGTGTACGTGCTGAGCGCGCTGCGCGGCGGCCTCCGCCCCGAGATCGCGGCGGTCTCCACCGTGATGCTGCTGCTCACGCTCGCGGCGCTCGCCCTCGTCGCGGTCGTGCTGAAGCGCGCCGGCGACTCGGCGACGCAGATCGCCCGCACGATGTCGGGCGGCTGAAGCTCCGCGCGGCCGCGGTCCGACCCGAACGCCGCGGCCGCGCGGCATCCGCTTCCTCCCACGAAAGGACCTGATCACATGACCCACGCCGACCTCGTCTTCACCGGCGGTCCCGTCTTCACCGCCGACACGGTCCGCTCGCGTGCGAGCGCGGTCGCCGTGCGCGGCGGTCGCATCGTCGCGGTGGGATCGGACGACGACGTCCGCGACCTGGTCGGCGCCTCGACCGAGGTCGTCGACCTGCGCGGCCGGCTGCTCGTGCCCGGCTTCCAGGACGCCCACGTGCACCCGGTGTGGGGCGGCCTCGACCTCATGCGCTGCGACCTCGCCGAGCTGTCGACGCAGGACGAGTACCTCGCCCGCATCGCCGAGTACTCGGCCGCCCACCCCGACGACGAGTGGGTGCTGGGCGGTGGATGGTCGATGTCGGCGTTCCCGGGCGGCACGCCGACCGCCGCCGCGCTCGACCGCGTCGTGCCCGACCGCCCGGCGTTCCTGCCGAACCGCGATGGCCACGGCGCCTGGGTCAACTCGGCCGCGCTGCGGCTCGCGGGCATCGACCGCGGCACCCCCGACCCCGCGGACGGCCGGATCGAGCGCGATGCCGCCGGCAGCCCCACCGGCACCCTGCACGAGGGCGCGATGTCGCTCGTGAACCGGCTGCTCCCCGAGACGAGCCTCGAGACGCTCACCGAGGCCGTGCTGCTCGGCCAGCGGTACCTGCACTCGTACGGCGTGACAGCCTGGCAGGACGCGATCGTCGGCACCTACGGCGACGCGGGTGACCCCGGCCCCGCCTACGTTGCCGCCGCGAACGCCGGGAAGCTCACCGGCCGCGTCGTCGGCGCGATCTGGTGGGACCGCACGCGCGGCATCGAGCAGATCCCCGACCTCGTCGCGAAGCGCGACGCGTACCGGGCCGGTCGCTTCGCCTCGACCAGCATCAAGATCATGCAGGACGGCGTCGCCGAGAACTTCACGGCCTCGATGCTCGAGCCGTACTGCGACGGCCACGGGCACTTCACCGACAACTCGGGGATCTCGTTCGTCGACCCGGCCGTGCTGAACCCGGCGGCCGCCGAACTCGACCGCCTCGGATTCCAGCTCCACTTCCACGCGATCGGCGATCGCGCCGTGCGCGAGTGCCTCGACGCGGTCGAGCACACGATCGCCGCGAACGGGCGGAACGACCACCGCCACCACATCGCGCACATCCAGGTCGTGCACCCGGAGGACATCCCGCGGTTCCGCGAGCTCGGCGTCGCGGCGAACATGCAGTCGCTCTGGGCGGCACTCGAACCGCAGATGGTCGAGCTCACGCTGCCCTTCCTCGGCGACCCGCGAAGCGCCTGGCAGTACCCGTTCGGCGACCTGCTCCGATCTGGAGCGGTGCTCGCAGCGGGCAGCGACTGGTCGGTCTCGACGCCCGACCCGCTCGCCGCCATCCACACCGCGGTCAACCGGAAGTCCGCGCCCGCGTACGCGGAGGGCGACTACGACGCGTTCCTGCCCGAGCAGGCGATCGACCTCGCGACCTCGCTCACGGCCTACACGGCCGGTTCGGCCTGGGTGAACCACCTCGACGACGTCACGGGCACCATCCGGGTCGGCAAGTACGCCGACCTCGTCGTGCTCGACCGCGACCCGTTCGCCGGGCCGGCATCCGAGATCGGCGCGACGCGGGTCGAGCAGACGTTCGTCGAGGGCGAGCGCGTGTACGCGGCCGACGACGCGGGAGCGATGCGCGCCGCCTGAGTCGCGTTCGCCGCGCCGGCGCCGTGGCCGTCGCCGCGACGTCGCCGGACATGCCGAACGGCCCGGCGCCTCGGATTCCGAGGTGCCGGGCCGTTCGCGGTGCCGCGTGCGCTCGTCAGGGAACGCGCGGCGTCGCCGGCGGCGCCTGCGTCGGCGGCAGGGTCGTCGGCGGGGTCGTCGACTGGGGGTTCGTCGAGACCGGCGTGGTGGTTCCGTATCCGGCCGGGGCGGGCTCGCTCGACCGGTCGCCGTGCCCGGCGGCGTCGACGACATCCGCACCCGCCTCACGGCCCTCCCGGCCGACGTGCTCGGCAGCCTCGGTGGCCCGGTCCTTGACCGATTCGGCCGCGTCGCGCACCTCGGGCTCGAGGTGATCGGCCGACTCCCTGGCGATCTGCTTGGCCTCGTCCAGGGCGTCGTGCACGAGCGGTTCGGCGGCGTCCTTCGCCCGCCGGGCCGCGTCGCGCTCGGCATCCGAGGCCGGGATGAGGGACGACAGGAGCCAGGCCCCGCCGAACACGATCAGCCCGGCGGCGATGGGGTTGCCCCGCGTCGCCCGAGCCGCCCGGTGCGGGGCGTCGGCGACGGCCTCGCCGGCGGAGTGCATCGCGTCGCCCGCCGACTCGGTCGCGTCGTGGGCGCTGCCCATGACCCGATCCGTCGCGCGGCGGAGCGCGTTCTTCACCTTGCCGGTCTGGCGGTGCATCGCCTTGCTCGGGTTCACCTTGTCGGCGAGCGCGTCGACGTCCTGGCCGAGCTCCGACCGGGTGCGCTCGATGTTCGAACGGATGAGATCGGGATCGCTCGTCATCGGTTCACCTCATTCCTCTTCAGCGTTTCTGGAATCTCCTTGATGGTGTCGACCGTGCGGGGCATGCCCTTCACGCGGTCGAACTCGCCCTTGCCGGCGAAGAACAGCGCGGCTGCGACGATCGCCCAGATCACGGCGACCACGACGGCCGACCAGGCCAGGCCGATCAGCAAGCCGAGGCCCCACCACGCGGCGATCGACAGGAACAGGATGGCGAGATAGCCCGCCACCGCCGCTCCGCCGTAGAGCCCGGAGCCCTTGCCGACCCGCTTGCCGGACTCGGTGAGCTCGGCCTTCGCCAGCTCGACCTCCTGCCGGACGAGCGTCGACATGTCGCGCGTGACCTGCGAGACGAGGTCGCCGAGCGACGTGTTCGCCGCCTGCTCCTCGGAGGGCGTGGGATGGTCGGTGCCCGTCGGGGCGCCGCCGGTCGCACCTGCGACGTGCGCGCCGCGTCCGGTACCGGAGCCGATGCCGCTCATCGCAGGCCTCCCGTCCCGCCCCCGCCCATCCGCTCGGACGGCAGGGGGCTGGGCGCCGAACGCGTGTCGGTCACGCTGGTCGGCTCGTTCGGCGTCGCGCCGGCGACGTGGGCGCCGGTGCCCGCCGGGCCCGTCGCGGCGACGGAGTCGCCGGTCGTGCGGAGGCGGTCGGTGCGGTCGGTCCCGTAGGCCGCCTCCGTGCCGCTCGTGCGGCCCGGGTCGGCGTTCGAACCGTCCTGCGCGTCGGAGGCGAGCGAACGGGTCAGCCGTCCGACCACGACGCCGGCGCCTGCGGCGATCGCCAGGAAGACGCCGGGGCGCCGCCGGGCGAACCGCTTCACCTCGTCGAGGAGGTCGCCGGGCTCGCGCTGGTCGAGCCAGGCGGCGGCGCGCTCCGCGCGGTCGCCGACGGTCCCGACCACGTCGCGGGCCACGCCGCCCGACTCGGCGGAGTCGGCCATGCGGGAGAACTGCTCGCCGACGTCGCGGATGCCGCCCGCGGCGCGATGCTGCTGGGTGGACGCCTGCGACCGGACCTCCTCGCCGACCCGGTCGGCCAGTCGTCGCGTCTGGTCCTTCACTTCGTGCCCGACCGAGCGGGCCTCCTGCTTCGCGGTGTCCGCGACGCGATGGGCGGCGGCGCCGCCCTCCTGCTTCAGGTCGGGCGAGCCCGTGCCTGCGGTGTTCACCATGTCTCCCCCTTTTCGATGGATCGCGAGACGGGTGCGTCGGCACCAGCCTCGTCGGCGGTGATGCACGGCAACGCTAGGAGCCGGTGCGGCCCCGAAGAAGGGACTTGCCACGCCTCGGAGCGAGGCGTATAACCGCGCATGTGGGCGCCGGCGTGCGGAGGTCGCCCCGGTGCCACCGGTCGCGTGCGCTACACGGCGGCGACCCCGGATGCAACCGGTGTCGATCGCGCGACCAGCGGATTAGCGTCGCTCGGACACGTGGGCGCCGGGACGTCACCTGGCGCAGGGCGCGCCGGCCCGACCGCGTCGGGATCGGCGGCAGGGGGCCGCCGCCCGCCGCAGGGTGCCGGTCAGGAGGGGGAACGGCATGACGATCCAGTACGGCTACAAGCTCGCGGCCGAAGGCTTCGAGCCGAGGGAACTCGTCAGGCAGGCGCGCCTGGCCGAGGAGGCCGGGTTCGACTTCGTCGAGATCAGCGACCACTTCCACCCGTGGCTGGACGCGCAGGGGCACTCGCCGTTCGCCTGGTCGGTGCTCGGCGCGATCGCCGCATCCACCGACCGCATCGGCCTCGCGACGGGCGTCACCTGCCCGACGGTGCGGTACCACCCCGCCATCATCGCCCAGGCGGCCGCGACCCTCGCGCTGCTGAGCGACGGCCGGTTCACGCTGGGACTCGGCGCAGGCGAGCGGCTCAACGAGCACGTCGTCGGTGCGGGCTTCCCCGCGGTCGGCGAGCGGCACGCGATGCTGCGCGAGGCGATCGAGATCATCCGCCTGCTCTGGTCGGGCGGCTACCACTCCTACGACGGCCGGTACCTGTCGCTCGAGGACGCCCGCGTCTTCGACCTGCCCGACGACCTCCCGCCGATCGCCGTCGCCGCCGGAGGTCCGGATGCCGCGCGGCTGGCCGCCGAGCTCGGCGATGCGATGTTCGGCACCGAGCCCGAGGCATCCCTCATCGAGGCCTACCGGTCGGCCGGAGGATCCGGCCGGCGCTACGGCGAGGTGGGCGTCTCGTGGGCGCCCGACGCCGACGACGCGGCGACGGCCGCGCACGAGCTCTCGCGCTGGTCGCTCCTCGGCTGGAAGGTCATGAGCGAACTGCCGAACCCGGCGAACTTCGAGGCCGCCTCGGAGTTCGTGCGCGTCGACGACGTGCGCGAGCAGGTGCCGTGCGGGCCGGACGTCGCGGCCCACGTCGACGCGGTCCGCGCCTACGAGCAGGCCGGCTACGACCAGCTCGCGATCATGAACCTCGGGCCCGACCCGGACGGCTTCTTCGACTTCTTCGCGAACGAGCTGAAGCCCGCGCTGACCACCTGAGCCGGAGTGCGCCCGGCGCCCGGTCAGAGCCCGAGCTGCTCCCGCACCGCGTCCGCGAAGCCGTCGACCTCGAGCTCCCATTCGGGGCGGCGGAACCGCTCGCGTTCGAGGCGGAGCAGCACCTCGCGCTCCACGAGATGCTCGCGCGTGACGACCCGCTTCTCGCCGTTCTCGACGTACCCGAGGTGGCGCGAGACGCCGAGGGACGGCTCGTTCCAGTCGATCGCGCCCGACTCGGCCACCTCGGCGCCGAGATGATCGAAGCAGAACGCGAGCACGGCGGCCCGCATCTCGATGCCGAGGCCGACGCCCTGTCGCGACGCCGTCAGCCACGAGCCGGTCGACACGGTCCGGAGCGCGGCGAACCGCGATGCGCGCACGTCCTGGATCCCGATGGGCACGCCGTCCTCGATCACCGCGAAGAGGAGGGTCCAGCCCTCCGGGGCGGTGCCGACGCGCTCGCGCCAGACGTATCGCGCGAGCTCGCGACGGAGCACGTCCGGCGACTGGTCCGACCACGGGTGGGCGAACGGCATGACGGCCGGGTCGTGGATGCCGCGGATCGCCGCCTCGGCCAGGCCGGGAAGGTCGCCGTCGCGCACGAGGCGAAGTTCGAGCCGCGGCGTGCGGAGGGTGAGTCCGAAGATCGGCCAGACGTCCACGAGATCCATGGACCGAGGCTAGCCAAGGTGCGGCGGCACGTGGCGCGTCTGTGCAGATCGGGAATTCTTCACCACTTCTGATCGCGTCTCGCGCCGGAAATCGCTCACCGGCCGCGCGAAAGCGAGAACTTCCGGGATCCTTCCGTTTGCGGCATCAGCCTGCTCATGTGAGCATGGGGCATGGTCACCGTCGATCCCGCCCGCACCACGGCCCCGCCCGCCGCACCCCGCGCCGCGTCCGCCCGAGCGACCGGCGCGATCGGCGTCGCCGCGGCGAACGGTGCGGTCGCCGTCGGCGGCGCTCCGCTCGAGCCGGCGCCCGACGAGGTCGACGCGCTCACCCTCGGCCGCCGCATCCGCGATCGTCGTCTCGCCGCGGGCATGACGCTGGGCCGGCTCGCCGAGGCGATCGACCGGGCGCCGAGCCAGGTCTCCGCGATCGAGAACGGCAAGCGCGAACCGCGGCTGTCGATGCTCCGCACCATCGCCCTCGCGCTCGGCACCACGGCCGACGAGCTGCTTCGACCGGACGCCCCCTCCGAGCGCGCCGCGCTCGAGATCGCGGTCGAACGCGCGCAGCGCGGGCCGGTGTTCGCGGCGCTGGGGCTCGACCCGTTCCGCGTGGCGAAGACCATGAGCGACCAGACGCTGCAGACGATCCTGTCGCTGCACAACGAGATCGACCGGCTGCACCGCGAGCGCGCCGCGACGCCCGAGGAGGCGCGGCGGGCCAACGCGCAGCTGCGCGCCGAGATGCGCGCTCGCGACAACTTCTACCCCGAGCTCGAGGCGAAGGCGGCGGAGCTCCTCGAAGCCGTCGGCCACACCGGAGGCCCGGTCTCCCACCAGCTCGTCGCCGACATGGCGTCGCATCTCGGCTACTCGCTGCACTACGTGGGCGACCTGCCCCACTCGACGCGCTCGGTGACCGACAAGCGCAACGGCCGGATCTACCTCCCGACCCAGCAGTCGCCCTCGCGCGACTCGCGCTCCCCGATCCTGCAGGCGCTCGCCTCGCACCTGCTCGGCCACGAGGAGCCCGGCAACTACGGCGACTTCCTGCGGCAGCGCATCGAGACGAACTACCTCACGGCCGCCATCCTGCTGCCCGAGCAGGCCGCCGTGCGGTATCTCACCGAGGCGAAGAACCTGCGCCGCATCTCCATGGAGGAGCTCCGCGATCACTTCGCCGTCTCGTACGAGACCGCCGCGCACCGCTTCACGAACCTCGCGACGGCGCGCCTGGACATCCCGGTGCACTTCATGAAGGTGCACGAGTCGGGCACCATCATCAAGGCGTACGAGAACGACTCGGTGCGCTTCCCCTCCGACGCGCTCGGCGCGGTCGAGGGCACGACGGTGTGCCGCCAGTGGACGGCGCGCACGGTGTTCGACGCCGAGGACCGCTTCACGCCGTACTCGCAGTACACCGATACGTCGACGGGCACGTTCTGGTGCACGTCGCGCATCGAGAAGGCCAAGGAGGGCGAGTACTCGGTCTCGGTCGGCGTGCCCTTCGAGCACGTGAAGTGGTTCCGCGGCCGCGAGACCCCGCGCCGCTCGGTGTCGCGGTGCCCGGACGAGTCGTGCTGCCGGCGCGCGCCCGACGAGCTCGCGGGCAGGTGGGCGGATGCCTCGTGGCCGGCCGCGCGCACGCCGACCTCGCTGCTCGCAGCGCTGCCGACCGGCACCTTCCCGGGCGTCGACCAGACCGAGGTCTACCAGTTCCTCGAGGCCCACGCCCCGCGCCCGTAGGTCGGGTTCGCAGGAGGACCCGCGATCCGCAGGACCACGGCGACGGACCCGTCCGGCCAGGTTGTCCGGCCGGCGCACCCCATCCCGACACTCGGCTATTGTCCAGTTGTGCAACATGAGGCAGGATGGAGGCACCAGACCGACTTGGAGTGATCCCACCCATGGGAACGACCGTCTTCGAACGCCGCCGCCCCGCGGCATCCGTCATCGACCGCAGCCTCGCCGACACGCAGCACCGCGTGTTCTGGATCGACGACCTCGCCGAGGAGGCGAAGCGCCCCCGACCTCGCCTCACGGGAACGCGCGTCGCCGACCTCGCCGTCGTCGGCGGCGGCTACACCGGCCTGTGGACGGCCGTGCTCGCCAAGCGCGCGAACCCCGACCTGCACGTCGTGCTCCTCGAGGCCAGGCGCATCGGCTGGGCGGCGTCCGGCCGCAACGGCGGCTTCTGCGAGGCCAGCCTGACGCACGGCCGCGAGAACGGCCTCTCCCGCTGGCCCGACGAGATGGACCAGCTCGACCGGCTGGGCCTGGCGAACCTCGACGCGATCGAGGCGTCCGAGGCCGAGTTCGGCATGGACTTCGAGTTCGAGCGCAACGGCGCCCTCGACGTCGCGGTCGAGCCGCACCAGGTCGAGTGGCTGCACGAGGCGGCGGCGGATGCCGCGTCCCGCGGCGACGACACCGTGAAGCTGCTCGACGAGCACCAGGTGCGCGACGAGGTCGACTCCCCCACGTACCTCGGCGCCATCTGGAACACGCGCACGAGCGCCATCCTGCACCCGGCGAAGCTCGCGGCCGAGCTCGCGCGCGTCGCGGAGGAGGCGGGCGTCGAGATCTTCGAGGACTCGCCCGTGACGCGCCTCGACACCCCCGGCTCGACCGGGGCGGTGCAGCTCGTCACCGGGCACGGCCGCGTCGACGCGACCCGTGCGGTGCTCGCGACCAACGTCTTCCCGTCGCTGCTGAAGCGCAACCGGCTGATGACCGTGCCCGTCTACGACTACGTGCTCATGACCGAGCCGCTCTTCGACGAGCAGCGCGCGTCGATCGGCTGGGCGAACCGCCAGGGCGTCGGCGACATGGCCAACCAGTTCCACTACTCGCGCATGACGCGCGACGGCCGCATCCTCTACGGCGGCTACGACGCGATCTACCACTTCGGCGGCCGCATCCGGGACGCGTACGAGGACCGCCCGGAGAGCTTCGAGAAGCTCGCGAGCCACTTCTTCACGACCTACCCGCAGCTCGAGGGGCTCCGGTTCACGCACAAGTGGGCGGGCGCGATCGACACGTCGACGCAGTTCACGGCGTTCACGGGCGTCGCGCGCGACGGCCGCGTCGCCTACGCGTCGGGCTTCACCGGGCTCGGCGTCGCGTCGACGCGATTCATGGCCGAGACGATGCTCGACCTGCTCGCGGGTCGCGAGACCGAGCGCACCGGCCTGAAGATGGTGAGGACACGCCCGCTGCCGTTCCCCCCGGAGCCCGCGGCATCCCTCGGCATCAACGCCACGCGCTGGTCGCTCGACCGCGCCGACCACGACGGAGGACGACGCAACATGCTGCTGAAGACCCTCGACGCCCTCGGCCTCGGGTTCGACTCGTGAGCGCGTCATCGGCGGCTGGCGCGTTCGCACGGCTCACCGCTGGGGCGGTGACGGATGCCGCGGGCCTCGCGCTCGCGCACGAACCCGTTCCGGCCGAGCAGGTCGTGGCCGGCGCTCCGACGACGGCGTACCGGTCGCTCGACGAACCTGCCGACGGCGGGCGCGCGGGCGAGATCGGCGTCTGGGAGATGTCGGTCGGCGCCATGAGCGACATCGAGGTCGACGAGGTGTTCGTCGTGCTCGCGGGGTCTGCGACGGTGGAGTTCGAGCACGTGCCGTCGACCGGCGGCCCGGCCGAGTCGATCGAGCTCGCCCCGGGTGCCGTCGTGCGGCTCGAGGCCGGCATGCGGACGATCTGGACGGTGCGGGAACCGCTCCGAAAGGTGTTCATCGCGCGGTAGCGCGGCAACGAGGTGTTCATCGCGCGCTGGCGCGGCAAAGGAGGAACAGCATGGCGAAGTACCGGGTGCAGAACCCCGCGACGGGCGAGATCGTCGAGACGTTCGACGTCGCGACCGACGCCGAGATCGAGCAGAAGCTCGCCGCGGCCGATGCCGCATACCGTGAATGGCGCGAGCGCAGCGTGCAGGAGCGCGCGGCCGTCGTCAAGCGCGTCGCCGAGCTCTTCGACGAGCGCCGCGACGAGCTCGCACGCCTGATCGCCGTCGAGATGGGCAAGACGATCGCCGAGTCGCTCGACGAGGTGGAGTTCGCCCGCTCGATCATCGAGTACTACGCGGTGCACGGCCCGAGCCTCATCACCGACCACGAGATCCCGTCGACGATCCCCGGCAAGGCGATCATCGAGCAGCTGCCCATCGGGGCCCTGCTCGGCGTCATGCCGTGGAACTTCCCGTACTACCAGGTCGCCCGCTTCGCGGCGCCGAACCTCGTGCTCGGCAACACGATCATCCTGAAGCACGCCGACATCTGCGCGCGCTCGGCGCTCACGATCGAGGAGATCATGCTCGAGGCCGGCGTGCCGGTGGGCGGCTACCAGAACGTCTTCGCCTCGCACGACCAGATCGCGACGATGATCGCCGACCCCCGCGTGCAGGGCGTCTCGCTCACGGGTTCGGAGCGCGCCGGCGCGATCATCGGCGAACAGGCCGGACGGCACCTGAAGAAGTGCGTGCTCGAACTCGGCGGCATCGACCCGATGGTCGTGCTCGATTCCGATGACGTCGCCGCGGTCGCCAAGGCGGCGTGGGACTTCCGCGTCTACAACGTCGGCCAGGTCTGCAACTCGAACAAGCGCCTCATCGTCATGGACGACATCTACGACGAGTTCGTCGCCGAGTTGGTGAAGCTCGCCGACGGCCTCGAGCCCGGCGACCAGCTCGACCTCGGCGAGGGGCGGTTCGCGCCGATGTCCTCGCGTGCCGCGGCCGAGACCGTCCACGCCCAGGTGCAGCGGGCCGTCGCCGCGGGCGCCACCCTCGTCGCCGGCGGCGTGCTCTCCGACGGCCCGGGCGCGTACTACTCGCCCGCCGTGCTGACAGGCGTGCCGCGGGACTCGGCGTCGTACCGCGAGGAGATCTTCGGCCCGGTCGCGACCGTCTACCGCGTGTCCTCCGACGAGGAGGCGCTGGAGCTCGCGAACGACTGCGACCTCGGCCTCGGCGGCTCCGTCTTCTCGACCGACGAGGCCCGGGCCGCCCGGGTCGCTTCGCGCCTCGAGGTCGGCATGACGCACGTCAACACCATCGCCGCCGAAGCCGCCGAGCTGCCCTTCGGCGGCGTCAAGCGCTCCGGTTTCGGCCGCGAGATGGGCCCCGTCGGCATCGGCGAGTTCGCCAACCGCCGGCTCTCGTTCGTCGCGAAGTGACCGGACGCAGCGGCCCGTCACCTGCGGTGACGTGCCGCCGCGGCGTTCGCGGCTCAGAGCTCGACGTCGAGCGCGAGACCCGCGTAGTCGAGCACGGCCCGCCGCGCCGACTCGCGATCGTGCGCGAGCCCGATGAGCGGATAGAGGTCGTAGGAGTCCTCGAGGGCGACGATGTTGCGGGCGATCGACCCGATCGGCATGCGCGGCCGGAACGCGCCGAGCGCGGCGCCCACCTCGATCGTGGCGCGGAAGAGCATCTCCTGCCGTTCGATGATCGACCGGTGCAGGGCTGCGACGTGCGGGTACTCGCGTGCCAGGGCGATGCTCTCGTAGACGAGCCGCAGGTCGTCGCTGATCTCGTCGGGCACGCCCGCCGCGATGAGCGCCCGCATGCGCTCGACGGGATCCACGATGCGTTCGGAGATGCGCTTGCGGTCCTCGAAGAACTCCTCGAGCACCCCCTCGACCGCGGCGAAGATCAGCCGGTCGAAGCTCTCGAAGTAGTAGAGCACGCTGCCCGTGCTGACTTCGGCCTCGGCGGCGACGGCGCGCACGTTCGCGCCCGCGATGCCGCGCTTGCCCGCGACGCGGCGGAGCGCCGCGACGAGTTCATCGCGGCGCTTCGCCTGTCTCACGGACGACATGGGCTCCGTCTCAGCTCAGCTCAGCTTGATCGGCTGTTCGGCCGACCAGTCGGGTTCGGGGAGGGTCTCGGCGAGGCGGCCGTACAGTGCGGGCTCGCGACGCTTGATCACCAGTCCCATCACGATACCGGCGATGAACAGCGCCGGGGCGGGCAGGATCATCGGCAGGTTCTCGACGCCGACCAGTCCGCTCACGACGTCGAAGTTCAGCACGATGATGAGGTACGCGCCGATGAGGCCGACCGCGCCGAGCGCGGGTGCCGCGACGACGCGGAACCAGCCGTGTCCCCGGCGGTCCTTCGCGAAGAAGAACACGACGGCCACCGCGGCGACGCCCTGCGCGAAGATGACGCCGGACACACCGATCGCGTAGGTCCACATGCCGAGCTCGAGCCACGGGTCGGCGCCCGCCAGCGCGAAGACCAGGATCGCGACGATGGCGACGGCCACGATGACCGCGCTCGCGACGTACGGCGAACGGGACCGCTCGCCGGTCCTCGCGACGATCGCGGGCAGCAGGCCCTCGCGACCGAGCGAGAACATGTAGCGGCTCGACGCGTTGTGGAACGCGAGCAGGCAGGCGAAGAAGCTCGTGATGATGAGCACCTCGACGACCACCGCGGCCCATCCCCCGAGGTAGCCGTCGGCGGCGATGAAGGTCATCGACATGAAGTCGTCGGTCGCGGCGAACGCCAGGATGCCCTGCTCGCCGAAGGCGACCGTGAGGATCCAGAACGTGAAGGCGTAGAAGACTGCGAGGAACGCGACGGCGATGTAGGTCGCCTTCGGGATCGTGCGAGCGGGGTCCTTCGCCTCCTCGGCGTAGATCGCCGTGCCCTCGAAGCCGATGAAGGCGCCGAAGCCGAGCACGAAGAGCGCGCCGGCGCCGCCGGCGAAGAGGATGTTGGCCGGTTCGAATGTCGCAGCGCCCATGGGCTCGGGTCCGCCGTTCACCAGCACCGCGATCGAGATGAGCAGCAGGATGCCGACCTCCGCCGTGAGCAGGACCGCGAGCACCTTGGCGCCGACATCGACCTTGCGGTGCCCGAGCACCGCGATGAGGAGCGCGAAGACGAGCGCCCAGACGACCCAGCTGACATCGATGCCCAGGAGCGCCGACACGGTGAGCTCGGTGTAGGCGCCGATCAAGCCGTAGAAGCTGACCGACAGCGCGACGTAGGCGAAGAGCGTGACGAACGCGATGCCGACGCCGGCGGGCTTGCCGAGGCCGCGGCCGACGTAGGCGTAGAAGGCGCCCGTGTTGCGCACGTGCTGCGACATGGCCGTGAAGCCGACCGCGAAGAGGATGAGCACGACGCCGCAGACGAGCATCGCGCCCGCGGCGCCGATGCCGCCGAGGCTGAAGGCCAGCGGAGCCGAGCTCGCGACCACCGTGAGCGGCGCCGCCGCGGAGACCACGAAGAACACGATGTCCCAGACGCGCAGGCGTCCGGCGGCGAGGCGGCCGGGCTGCCCGGCGGTCGCCGGGTCGCCGCTCGCGGCGGCACCCGGTGTCGGGTCGGCGGCCGCCGACTCGGTGGACTGCAGGGACATGGCAGTGCTCCTCACCGCGCTACGACGCGCGCTCGGATCTCGACAGGGAATTGAACACAGAGTAAAAACCTTGCGACGACGCCTTGTCAATGTTTTGATGAACATCGGTCGGCACATCTGAACGCTTGTTCGAAATCGGAGCATCTCCATGACGCAGTCCCCCATCCGCGCACGCGACCTGGGCGTCCCCTTCGACGGCACCCCCGGCGAGTTCAACGCCATCACCGACGTGCCCGGCGTCGAGGTCGGCATGGTGACCCTCGTGCACGACGGCGACCCCGCGGCATCCGGTTCGGCGTCGAAGCCCGCCCGCACCGGCGTGACGGCGATCCTCCCGCGCGGTCGTGACGGCGTCGGCGTGCCGTGCGCCGCGGGCACGTACTCGCTGAACGGCAACGGCGAGCTCACTGGCCGCACCTGGATCGACGAGGTCGGCGCACTGTCGCTGCCCATCGCGATCACGAACTCGCACTCCGTCGGGGCCGTGCACCAGGGGGTCGACGAATGGGTGCACCGCACGCACCCCGAGGTCTCGGCGCAGTGGATGCTGCCCATCGTCGGCGAGACGTGGGACGGCTACCTCAACGAGATCAACGCCCAGCACGTGACCGCCGCGCACGCGGGCGAGGCGCTCGACGCCGCCGCCGGCGGTCCCGTCGCCGAGGGCAACGTCGGCGGTGGCACGGGCATGAACTGCTACGGCTTCAAGGGCGGCACGGGCACGGCCTCCCGCGTCGTACGCGACGGCACCGGCGACGGCGCCGCGCAGTACGCCGTCGGCGCGCTCGTGCAGGCGAACTTCGGCGAACGGAGCGAGCTCCGCCTCGCCGGCAGGCTGCTGGGACGCGAGTCGACCGCACCCAAGCCCATCGAGGACACCGACTGGTTCGAGCGCGACGGCGAGCGCGCCCGGCGCTCCAGGCCGGGCGCCGGCAGCGTCATCGTCGTCATCGCGACCGACGCGCCACTGCTGCCCGGCCAGTGCGAGGCGCTCGCGCGCCGCGTCCCGCTCGGCCTCGCCCGCACGGGCACCGCGGGCAGCCACTTCTCGGGCGACATCTTCCTCGCGTTCTCGACCGCGAACCCCGGCTCGATCACGTCCCGGTTCACCGACCTGGACGCCGCGGGCCCGCTGCCCGTGGAACGACTCGAGTTCCTGCCGTGGGGCCGCATCGACCAGCTCTGCACCGCGACCGTGGAGGCCGTCGAGGAGGCCGTGGCGAACGCCCTCGTCGCCGCGCGCGACATGGTCGGCCGCGAGGGCCACGCGAGCTACGCGCTGCCGCACGACGAGGTGCGCGCGGCCTTCGACGCACCGGCCGTGCACGCCGCGGGGTGACCCGGCCGCCGGCCCGGCGGCGCGTCACGTCGACGTGACCTCGCCGTCGCGGTCGGCCGGAACCCGGAGCGCGGCGACCGGCTCGAGTCGCGGGTGCGCCTCGTCGCCGCCGTCCACGACGCCCGTGTGCCAGGACAGCCCGAGCTCATCGGGCGCATCGACCAGCATCGCGAGGTTGTTGGCGAACCACGGGCCCTTGACGGTCCTCCAACGGAACGGCGCGTCGGGCACCTTGGCGGACCGGGCGGCCAGCCTCCCGACCGGCGTCGCCGCGCCGTACGACATCACCACCGAGAACCAGCGCATGACCCGCGGCAGCGGGTTGCGGATGGGGGAACAGACCGCCTGGAGGACCCGCGACCCCGGGACGTCATCGCGATCCACCTCTGCGAGGTAGGAGTAGTGCACGTCGCCCGCGAGGAACAGCACGTTCTGCGGGGCCGATCCGCGCTCGCCGCCGGCCAGTTCCCGGATCATCCGTGCGACCTTCTGGAACGTGTCCTGCCAAGCCGCCCAGTGCTCGAGGTCGACCGCCTGTCGCAGCACCTCCCCGGCCCGTGCGGCCCGACGACCCCAGGCGCCCTGGGAGATCGCCTCGTCCCAGGCCTCGACGTGGTGCAGCCCCATGGGCAGGAGGAACGGCAGCGAGGTCGCGATCAGCACGTGCCGGAACCCGCCGCGCAACTGCGCGTCGAACCAGTCGAGCTCGTCGGGGTCCAGGAGGGCGCGGGCGTCCGGGTCGAGCCTGCGGGCGGCGCGCGAGTCGACCACGACCAGCCGGATGTCGTCGAAGTCGCGGGTGTAGCTCCACCGCACGCTCATCGGTTCCCGGTCGCTTCGGTCGGCGAACGCGTCGACCTCGTCGGTGAGGTCGGGCTCGTCATCGCCGTCGTGACGGGCGATCCGCTGCCAGAGCTCGTCCCCGGCCCGCTCCTCGGCCGTGAGGTTGCCGAGGTGCTGGTACACCCAGTACGAGCCCAGCCCGGCGACGATGCGGCCATGCCACCACGAGGTGGCCTCCATCCGGCGCTTCCAGTCCTGCGAGGCGTTCCAGTCGTCGCGCACGTCGTGGTCGTCGAAGATCATCGCGCTCGGCACGGTGGAGAGCAGCCAGCGATTGGCGGGGTCCGACCAGGCCAGCCGGTACAGGTGGGCGTACTCCTCGTAGTCCTTCAGCTCCTCCCCGGGCTCCTCGTCGATGTCGCGCTTGTCGCGGATGAACTCCTGCATCTCCTGCGAGGTGATGTCGGCGTAGACCTGGTCGCCGAGGAACATCAGGAGGTCCGGGCGCTCGGCGGAGCCCTCGGCGAGCGCGAGTGCGAACGCACGCATCGCGTCGACTCCGTGCGTGAGGTTGCCCGCGAGGTCGTGCGGCACGCTCGTGCGGCACGACCCGTACGCCAGGCGAAGACGCCGACCGGACTCCCAGGTGGCGACGACGGATGCCGGGTACTCCGAGTCCGGTTCCGGCCAGGCGCGCTCGCCGTCGACGTCGACCTCGTACGGCAGCACGGCGCCGGGCTCGAGGCCGTCGAGCTCGACGAGCGCGTAGTGGTGGTCGTGCACGGCGAAGGTGCGCGCCTCCCAGGCACGGCCGCCGGCCCGCACGCGCACGCGCCCGGCGTCCTCGGTCTCGACCCAGATCGTCGCGGAGGTCTCGTCGACGTGGCGGAGCATCGGTCCGAGGATCAACGGGGAGGCCATCTCCCTGTTCTACCGCTCGACCCGTGCGGACGTCACGGGGTTGCGAGGCACCTCGGCGAGCGTCGAGCGGGGATCATGGGGGCGCCGCCCACGCGCGCCCCGGGGGCCGGAGGCGGAGCGATCAGGCGACGGCCGCGTCACCGGCCGCACCGGCCGACGGCGGATCGACGGTCTCGATCCGGAACGTGCGCGCGAAGCGCGCGACCCCGTCGGCATCGCCGGCGAGCACGGGCACCCCCGCGGCATCCGCCCGGCCTGCGACGAGGTCGCGCAGCGCGGACGGCGCGAGCGCGAACTCGACCGTCGCGGTCGCGGCATCCGCCGGGGTGGTCGGTCGGGGCTGCGGCACGGCGTCGGGGCCGATCGGCACCACCTCGAGCACCGGGCCGTCGACCACGGCCGCGACCGACGCCCTGCCGACGTGCAGCACGTACTCGGTCGGCGGCAGCGCCGCAGCGGCATCCGGACGGAAGGCCGAGCGCAACGCCATGGCGAGCGCCTCGTGGCTCATCGCCTCCGCGTCGCCCGGGTCGCCGAGCACCGACCACCCCCACCGCTCGAGCGCGAGCACCACCGGCTCGAGCTCGCGGCCGAGCGGCGTGAGCTCGTAGCCGCCGCGGACGATGGGAACGCGGCGCACGAGCCCGGCCTCCTGCAGTTCCCTGAGGCGGTCGCTCAGGATGTTCGTCGGGATGCGCGGCAACGCCGCCTTGAGGTCGCTGTAGCGGCGCGGGCCGACGAGCAGGTCGCGGAGGACGAGCAGCGCCCATCGCTCCCCGACCCGCTCGAGGGCCCGGGCGATCCCGCTGTACTGGCCGAAGCCGCGCGGGGATCGTGCCGCCACGACGTCAGGCGCCGGCCGCGGCCGTCGCCGCCTCCTGCTGCGCGAGGTACGCCTCGGGCCCCATCTCCGCCGCGGCGGGCTCCATGAACAGGAAGCCGAGGATGTTGCCGTCGGGGTCCTCGAGGTCGCGCGAGTACATGAAGCCGTAGTCCTGCGCCTCGCGCGGCTCGGTGCCGCCGGCCGCGAGCCCCTTGGCGAGCATGTCGTCGACCTCCTCGCGGGAGTCGCGGGTGAACGAGATGGCGGTCTGCGCCTGCGTGGTGGTGTCGATGATCTGCTTGTCGGTGAAGGTGCCGAGGTACTCGCGCGTGAGCACCATGAAGTAGATGTGCTCGTCGAGCACGACGCAGGCCGCGTTCTCGTCGGTGAACGCCGGGTTGATGGTGAAGCCGAGGGCCTCGTAGAACGCCTTGGACCGGTCGAGGTCGACGGTCGGCAGGTTGACGAAGATGCTGGTGGTCATGGTCTCCTCCCCTGGAGTGGATGGGCCGGTCGATCGGCCGGCCACCCTCAGCTTGCTCTTCGCAAGTAAACGTGTCAAGAACAAGTGAACGGATGCCGCGGCGGCGGTCTCAGCGCGCCCCGCTGCGCCGCACGAGCAGCGCGAGGTGCAGCGCCGTGAGGGTCTCCCCGTCGTCCAGGTCGGCGCCGAGCAGGTCGCCGATGAGCGCGAGCCGCTGGTAGAACACCGAGCGCGACAGGTGGCTCGCCTGGGCCGCCGCCGTGCGGTTGCCCGGGTGCGCGAGCATCGCCGCGAGCACGTCGAGCAGGTCGCCGCCGCGCGCGAGGTCGTGTTCGATGAGCGGCGCCAGCATGCGCTCGCCGAGCTCCTGCAGGCGGTGGTCGTCGCGGAGCGCGGTCACCAGGCGGACGAGCGGCCGGTCCTGCGAGCGGCGCACGATCGGCCCCCGCGCGCCGCGCGGGATCGGGCTGCGCGAGAGGTCGAGCGCCTCCTGCACCGAGACGAGCAGGCCGTCGAGGTCGACGGCGCCTGCGCCGATCGCGAGCGCGGCGCCCGAGGCATCCGCGGACTCGCCCCGCCGCGCGAGCAGCGCGACGAACCGTGCCGCGGCCTCGTCGTCGAACCGGGTGCCCGCCGGCAGCGAGAGCAGGAGCACGCGAGCGGATGGGGCCGCCCCGACGCCGACCGGACGGCCGTCGAGCGCACGGCCGCCGAGGCTCCGCGCCGCGGCATCCGCGTCGCCGTCGAGGCCGCGTCCCGTGGCGACGACGCCGTAGAGGTCGCAACCGCGCACGGGCAGCCCCGCCGCCTCGAGGCGTGCGACCGCACCGGCCGGTGTCGCGAACCGGCCCCCGAGCAGATGCTCGACGAGCCGCTGCCGGCCGATGCGCGCCCACGTGTCGTCGTCGCCGTCGGCCAGGCGGCCGAGCGCGAGCGCGATCGCGCCCTGCTCGAGCACGCTCGTGCGGCCCGCCGCGTGCGAGGGGCCGGGCAGTGCGATGAGGTGACCCCACCGGCTGCCGCGGGCCTCGACCGGCACGATCAGCCACGCGTCCGGACCGGCTCCCCCGCGGCGGTGCGCGTCGCGCGAGCGCAGCTGCCACCCCGCGAGCAGTTCCTCCTCGGACTCGGGCGGCAGGTCGGCGGCGACCACCTCGTGCGAGAGGTTCTCGAGCAGCACGGGCGCCGCGAGGGTCTGGGCCAGCTGCTGCACGATGTAGTCGGCCGGGGCACCGCGCAGGGTCAGCGCCGTGAAGCGCTCGCGCACCTCGTCGCGGGCGTGCAGGGCCGCGGTCTGCTCCGAGATGATCCGCCGGTGGACAGCTTGGGTCAGCCCGACGAACTTCACCTCGCGGTGCAGCGCGGCGAGCGCGAGGCCGTGCTCGGCGGCGGTGCGGTGCACGACGGCCGGCACGTACCGGTAGTGCGCGCCGAGCTCGAGCACGAGCCCCGAGACGCCGACCCCGACGAGGCCGGCGATGAACGTCCGGAGCTCGTCGGGCTCGGTCGGCCAGCCCGACCCGGTCGACAGGAGCAGTTCGCCGCCGTCGAGCAGGCGGGCCACTCCCGCGCTGTCCGACACGTGCACCCAGCGCACGCGCGCGTCGAGTGCGGCGTCGCCCACCAGCACCTCGGGGACGCCGGCGGCGACCGCGTCGAGCGCGAGGATCTCGCGGACCGTCGGCAGCGCGTCATCCGTCGCAAGCCCGCCGACGCCGTTCATCGTCGTCGTCGGAAGCCCCGGACGATCCGTTCGATCTACTTCGTCTTCGCGACGCTCTGGCATCGGCTGGGCCTCTCCAACTCTGTAAGACTGGGGAAACGCCAGCCTAGACGACGTCGGTCGATCTGTCCGGTCCCGACGACCGAGCGGCGATCTCCACCCCGCGACGCGGTGCCGAGGCATCCGTCGCCACGACCCACCGAAGGAACGCCATGAGCCTCACCGAGACCGCCTCGTCGCCCGCCGCGACCACCGACGTGCCGCAGATCGGGCACTGGATCGACGGTGCGCTGCGTGCGTCCGCCTCGGGGCGCACCGCGCCCGTGTACAACCCCGCCACCGGCGCCGTGCAGGCCGAGGTCGCCCTCGCCGACCAGGCCGAGATCGACGAGGCCATCGCCTCCGCGGAGCGCGGCTACCGCCTGTGGAGCGGGTACTCGATCGCGAAGCGCCAGAGCGTCCTCTTCGCGTTCCGCGAGCTGCTGAACTCGCGCAAGGGCGAACTGGCCGCGATCATCACGCGCGAGCACGGCAAGGTGCTCTCCGACGCGATGGGCGAGATCCTCCGCGGGCAGGAGGTCGTCGAGCTCGCGACCGGGTTCCCGCACCTGATCAAGGGCGCGTTCTCCGAGAACGCCTCGTCGGGCATCGACGTGTACTCGCTGAAGCAGCCGCTCGGCGTGGTCGGCGTCATCTCGCCGTTCAACTTCCCCGCGATGGTGCCGATGTGGTTCTTCCCCATCGCGATCGCCGCCGGCAACGCCGTCGTCCTCAAGCCGTCCGAGAAGGACCCGTCGGCCGCACTGTGGCTCGCCGAGCTGTGGAAGGAGGCCGGCCTGCCCGACGGCGTGTTCACCGTGCTGCAGGGCGACAAGCTCGCCGTCGACGGCCTGCTCACCTCGCCCGTCGTGCAGTCGATCTCGTTCGTCGGCTCGACCCCGATCGCGCAGTACATCTACGAGACCGCGTCGAAGCACGGCAAGCGCGTCCAGGCCCTCGGCGGCGCGAAGAACCACATGCTGGTCCTGCCGGACGCCGACCTCGACCTCGTCGCCGACCAGGCCGTGAACGCCGGGTACGGCGCCGCCGGCGAGCGGTGCATGGCGATCTCGGTCGTCCTCGCCGTCGAGCCCGTCGCCGACGAGCTCATCGAGAAGATCCGCGAGCGCATCGGTCGGCTCCGCATCGGCAACGGCGCCGGCGTCGACGGGGTCGAACCCGACATGGGCCCGCTCATCACCGACGTGCACCGCGACAAAGTGTCCTCCTACGTCGACCTCGCCGAGCAGGACGGCGCGACCGTCGTCGTCGACGGCCGCGGGTACACCGTCGACGGCCACGAGGACGGCTTCTTCTTCGGCCCCACCCTGCTCGACCGGGTGCCCACCACGAGCCGCGCCTACACCGAGGAGATCTTCGGCCCGGTGCTCTCCGTCGTCCGGGTCGCCTCGTACGACGAGGGGCTCGACCTCATCAACTCGGGGCAGTTCGGCAACGGCACCGCGATCTTCACCAACGACGGCGGCGCCGCCCGGCGGTTCCAGAACGAGGTGCAGGTCGGCATGATCGGCATCAACGTGCCGATCCCGGTCCCGGTCGCCTACCACTCCTTCGGCGGCTGGAAGCAGTCGCTGTTCGGCGACAGCAAGGCCTACGGCGTGCACGGCTTCGACTTCTTCACGCGCGAGAAGGCCGTGACCAGCCGCTGGCTCGACCCCGCCGCCCACGGCGGCATCAACCTCGGCTTCCCGCAGAACCACTGACCCGGCTCATCCCACCGAAGGCACTCACATGACCGACACGCTCATTCCCGAGGCACAGACGACGGATGCCGCGTCCGCGGCCTCGTACGTCGACCGCCGCGGCGCACTCCACACCCTCCCCGACGCGGCCGCCGAGGCGCAGGTGCGCGCCGACGACCGCGCCCACGTCTTCCACTCGTGGAGCGCGCAGGCGCTCATCGACCCGCTGCCCGTCGCCGCCGGCGAGGGCGCCACGTTCTGGGACTACCAGGGCAACGCCTACCTCGATTTCTCGTCGCAGCTGGTGAACCTCAACCTCGGCCACCAGCACCCCGACCTCGTCCGCGCCATCCAGGACCAGGCGGGTCGCCTCGCGACGATCCAGCCGTCGATGGCGTCCGACGTGCGCGGCGAGCTCGCCCGCCGCATCGCCGAGGTCGCGCCGGGCGACCTCGACAAGGTGTTCTTCACCAACGGCGGCGCCGACGCCAACGAGTACGCGGTGCGGATGGCGCGTGCCGTGACCGGCCGCCGCAAGGTGCTGTCGATGTACCGCAGCTACCACGGCGGCACCGCGACGGCGATCTCGCTGACCGGCGATCCGCGCCGCTGGGCGAACGAGCCGAGCGACGGCTCGGTCGCGCACTTCCTCGGGCCGTACCCGTACCGCTCGTCGTTCCACTCGGCGAACGAGGCGGAGGAGACCGAGCGCGCGCTCGCGCACCTCGAGCAGGTCATCACACTCGAGGGCGCGAACACGATCGCGGCGATCATCATCGAGACCGTGGTCGGCACCAACGGCGTGCTCGTGCCGCCGCCCGGCTACCTCGAGGGCGTGCGGGCGCTGACCGAGAAGTACGGCATCGTCTACATCGCCGACGAGGTCATGGTCGGCTTCGGACGCGTGGGCGAGTGGTTCGCGGTGAACCACTTCGGCGTGACGCCCGACCTCATCACCTTCGCGAAGGGCGTCAACTCGGGCTACGCGCCGCTCGGCGGCGTCGTGATCTCCGAGCGCATCGCGTCGCACTTCGACACGGTCGCCTTCATGGGCGGGCTCACGTACTCGGGTCACCCGCTCGCGTGCGCCCCGGGCGTCGCGACCTTCGAGGTGTTCGAGCGCGACGGCATCCTCGAGCGCGTGCGCGACCTCGGCGAGCGCGTCGTCGGCCCGCGCCTGCGCGAGATCGCGGCCGAGCACCCCTCGGTCGGCGAGGTGCGCGGCCTCGGCCTCTTCTGGGCGATCGAGCTCGTGCGCGACCGCGAGACGCGCGAGCCGCTCGTGCCGTTCAACGCGGCCGGTGCCGACGCCGCGCCGATGGGCCGCGTCGCCGCCGCGTGCAAGCAGGCGGGCCTGTGGCCGTTCGCGCACTTCAACCGCCTGCACGTCGCGCCGCCGCTCGTCATCAGTGAGGCCGACCTCGTGCGCGGCCTCGACATCATCGACGCGGCGCTCCACGTCGCCGACGCCGAGCTCGCCGGCTGACCTGCTCCGCTCCCGCTCGCCTCCCGACCCGCTCCGCGCACTTCTGCGGAGATGCGATCCGCCGGCCCGCGGAGTCGCAGAGCGGGCCGGGGCGGCGGATCGTCTCTCCGCAGAACGGAACGGCGCGGGCGCCCGCAGGCGAGGCGGGGGCGACGGCCCAGCCGGCGTGCCGGGCCGCGCGAGCCCGAGCGGCTAGCCTGAGGCACATGGACGCACGCGGGCCGGCCGGGGGGATGCCGCGACGCGCGTTCCTCGCCGCGGCCCTCGGCGGCGGATTCGCCGTCACGCTCGCCGCGTGCACGGACGGCGGCCCGACGCCGACGCCCACGCCGACCCGGGCACCGTCGCCGTCACCCACGCCGACCGCGGGCGGCGTGCCCGCCCCGACGGCGTTCCTCCGCTCGCGTTGGAGCCGCGACCCGTTCACCCGCGGCGCCTTCAGCTTCGACGCGGTCGGCTCGACGCCCGACCTCCGCAGCGCCCTCGCCGAACCCGTCGCCGACCGCCTCGTCATCGCGGGCGAGGGCACGTCGGCCGACGCGCCGGGCACGGTGCACGGGGCCTACGCCGAGGGCATCCGGGCCGCCCGGGCCATCGCCGACCTCGCCGACGAGGGCGACCGGATCGCCGTCATCGGCGCCGGTATCGCGGGACTCGCCGCCGCACGCACACTCGCCGACGGGGGCCACGACGTCGTCGTGGTCGAGGCGGGCACGACGCTCGGCGGGCGACTCCGCACCGTCGAGAGCGAGGACTTCGGCGGCCCCGTCGTCCTCGGCAGCGTGTTCGCGTCCGATGGCGCCGAGCTCCGAGCCGTGCTCGCCGAGGCCGGCGTCGCGACCCGCCCGTTCACGCCGGTGGTGCAGGCCCGCACGCCCGAGGGCGCCGTCGCCGAGCCGTCGCCGGCCGGCTGGGACGCGATCGCGACCGCGCAGGAGTGGGCCGACGGCAATTCGACCGACTCGTCGCTGACGAACGCGCTCGTCCGCTCCGGCGCCGTTCCCCTCTCGAGCGAGCCGGGGGCCGACGGCCTGAGCCCGCGGGACTGGCTCGTGAACGCCATCGCGACGGGGGTCGAGCCGACGACCGGCGCCGCCCCGACGCGCGTGTCGGCGCAGCGGTTCGACCCCGACCGGGTGTGGCGGCCGACGTCGCGCGTGGTGAGCGGCTGGACGGCCCTCGTCGACCGCCTCGCCGACGGGCTCGACATCGCCGGATCGAGCGTCGTCATCGAGATCGCCGTCGACGACGACGGGGTGAGCCTGCGCTTCGACACGGGCGAGTCGTTGCGCATGCACCGCGTGATCGTGACCGCGTCGATCGGCGTGCTGAAGACCGACACCATCTCGTTCGAGCCGCCGCTGCCGCTCCTGCACCAGCGCGCGATCGGCGTGCTCGGCATGGGCGCCTCCGACGTCGTCTGGCTCGCCTTCGACGAGCCGTTCTGGCGAGCGGATGCCGCGGCGCAGCCAGACGGCGACGACGAGCGCGTCGACGGCGCCGGCGAGACCGGGGCGACGCCCGACGGAGCCGACACCGCCGACCCGGCCGCCAACGTGTACACCCTGGTCGGCGCCACGCCGACGGTCGCCGCATGGCTCGACGTCGGCGTCGATCCGCGCCGCCCGGTCCTCCTCGGGATCATCGCCGCGGAGCACGCGCGCCGCATCGCGGAGCTCGACGACGACGCGGCCCGGGACGAGGTCCTCGCAGCGCTCGAGCCCTTCGCAGCGGGCTAGCCTCGCCGGCCGCGCTCACTCCGGCGTCGGACCGCGCACCACGTCCGTCGCCGCGCTGCGGCGCGAGTCGCCGCCCGCGATCGCCGCACGGCGGCGCGCCCACACGCGGCGCCGCACCCCGCGCAGCGCGAGGCGACGGTGCACCCCGACGAGCACCGAGGTCAGCCCGAGGAAGATCAGCAGGACCACGACGCAGTAGACCGCGACGCCGACGTAGCCCCCGACCTGGCTGGCGTCGAGGAAGAAGTACGGGTACCAGCCGATGTCGGCGCCGCGGATGAGCGTGTAGACGAGCCATCCGGAGGGGAAGACCAGCACGAGCCCGATCGTCGCCCACGGCACGGGCGGATTCACCGCGATGACGGCGTCCAGCGTCCAGGCGATGAGCGCGAGCACCGGCACCACGAAATGCAGCAGCGTGTCCGACCACGGCACCTCGAGCCGGTAGTCGCGGGTCGACGCCTGCAGCGCGATGATCCCGAAGACGATCCCCGAGACCAGCAGGTAGACCGTGACGATCGTCCGGAACGCCGCCAGCATGGGCGGATCCCGGTGCTGGGTCAGCGCGTAGCCGGCGCCGATCAGCAGGACGACGACCGCGAGCATCGCCGATTGGACGGTGAAGTAGCTGAAGAAGTTGACCGACGCGAAGAGCGGGAACTCGAGTACGTACTGGTAGTTGGCGATCAGCGCGACGATCTCGATGAGCGCGATCGCCAGCCGGAACACGCCGAGGCCCCGGCGCGCCCGCGAGGTCAGGACGAGCGCCGACGGCCCCCGCACGACCACGCGCCCACCGGAGCCCGCCCGAGCGGCCGCAGTCGCCCCGCTCGTGCCCGCCGCGCCCGCCGCGCCGCTCGCCTCACCGCCCGGTCCGTCGTCCGTCGCGGCCCGCGCCTCGGCGCTCGCCGCCCCCGGTGCGGAGCCGAGGACGCGCGCGGACATGCCCTCACGGTAGTCGCCCCGGCTCCACGCCCGACGGGGATACGCCGAGGGCGCGCGCCCTCAGTCCAGCGGCCGCAGGATGCGGTCGAGGAAGCGCCGCGTCCGGTCCTCGCGCGGGTTCGTGAAGATCTCCCCCGGCGCACCGCGTTCGACGATGACGCCGCCGTCCATGAACAGCACCTCGTCGGCGGCCTGTCGTGCGAACTGGAGCTCGTGGGTCACGACGACCATGGTCCAGCCCTCGTCGGCGAGTTCCTTGATGACGTGCAGCACCTCGCCGACGAGCTCCGGGTCGAGTGCGCTCGTGGGCTCGTCGAAGAGCAGCAGGTCGGGCTTCAGGGCGAGCGCGCGGACGATGCCGACGCGCTGCTGCTGCCCGCCCGAGAGCTGGTGCGGGTACTGGTCGCGCTTGTCCGCGAGCCCGACCCGGTCGAGCAGCGCCTCGGCCGATGCGAGCGCCTGCGCCTTCGGCACGCGCTGCACCCTGGTCGGCCCCTCGATCACGTTCTCGATCACCGTCATGTGCGGGAAGAGGTTGTGGTGCTGGAACACCATCGCCGACCGGTCGCGCATCGCGAGGCGCTCGGCCTTCGCGACCGGACGCGAGAAGTCGATCGCCGGTCCACCGTCGAACTCGAGGGCACCGCCATCCGGGGTCTCGAGCCCGTTGAGCGAGCGGAGCACGGTCGTCTTGCCCGATCCGCTCGGACCGATGAGCGTCACGACCTCGCCGCGGCGGACCGAGAAGTCGATGCCGCGGAGCACGTCGTTCGATCCGAACGACTTGCGGATGCCGCGTGCCGAGAGCAGCACGGCGGCATCCGTCGAGCCGGACCGGCGGGGCGCCAGCGGATCGCCGCCCGTCGGCGGCACGGGTGCGTCAATGGGCGACATGGCGTTCCAGCCTCTTCTCGAGCATCGACTGCCCGCCCGAGAGGACGAGGCAGAACAACCAGTAGACGAGCGCCGCCTCGAGGTAGACGAGCATGAACTCGAAGGTGGCCGACGCGATCTCCTGGGACACCCGGAACAGCTCGGTGACGAGGATCAGCGACGCGAGCGAGGTGTCCTTCACGAGCGAGATGAACGTGTTCGACAGCGGCGGCACCGAGACCCGGGCGGCCTGCGGCAGGATGACGCGGCGGAGCGTCGTCGCAGGCGACATCCCGATCGTGTACGCCGCCTCCCACTGGCCCTTCGGGACCGACAGGATGGCGGCGCGGATGACCTCGGCGGCGTAGCCGCCGACGTTCAGGGAGAAGGCGACGATGGCGCTCGGCCACGGGTCGATGACCACGCCGATCGACGGCAGGCCGTAGAAGATCACGAACAGCTGCACGAGCAGCGGCGTGCCGCGGATCACCGAGACGTAGAACCTCGCGACGTTCGAGACGATCCGGTTCTTCGACAGGCGCATGAGCGCCACGATCAGCGCGAGCACGAGTCCGATCGCGAACGAGACGAGCGCGAGCGGAATGGTCCCGCTGATCCCGCCCCACACGATCGGCCAGAACGACTCGAGGAACAGTTGCAGGCCCTCGTTCACGGAGTCACCGCCTTCCTGGGACGGCGACAGGCTACTCGGTGACGTCCGCGCCGAAGTACTTCTCGCCCAGTTCGGCGAGCGTGCCGTCGGCCTTCAGTTCGGCGAGCGCCTCGTCGATCGCCGCGACGAGCGCCTCCTTGTCCTGCGTGAGCGCGAACGCGCTCTCGGAGGTCTCGTCGGTCTCGGCGGCGACCTCGATCGCGGCATCCGGCGTCGTGTTGACGTAGTCGAGGAAGGTCAGCTCGTCGTTGACGGTCGCGTCGACGCGCCCCTGCTGCAGCAGCGCGACGGACTGCGCCCACCCCTCCACCGCTTCGACGTCGGCGCCCGACTCGGTCGCGAGCTCGTACCAGTTGCTCGTGAGCGACTGCGCCGTGGTCTTCCCCGCCAGGTCGTCGAACGACGAGATCGAGGTGTCGCCCTCGTTCACGACGATGACGCCGCGCGAGACGGTGTACGGCTCGCTGAAGAGGTACTGCTCCTCGCGCTCGGGAGTGATCGAGACCTGGTTCGCGATGACGTCGAAGCGTCCGGCGTCGAGGCCGGCGAAGATGGCGTCCCACTGCGTCTCGCGGAAGGAGATCTCGAGGCCCAGCTTCTCGGCGACGGCCTCGGCCACCTCGACGTCGTAGCCGATCAGGTCGCCGGAGCCGTCCTCGTGGTAGCTGAACGGACGGTAGGTGCCCTCGGTCGCGACCGTGAGCGTGCCGGCCTGCACGAGGCCGTACTCGTCGCCCGCGTCCGACCCGGTCGTCCCGCTGCCTCCCGACGAGCACGCGGCGAGCGCGAGGACGGCGGCGGACGCGGCGGCGAGGCCGAGCAGGTTGCGGGTGCGAGTCATGTGGTGGTGCTCCGTTCGTGACGTTCAAGGAGTGCCCGGCGGGATGGTGCCGGTCGCCCGGGCGGCAGTGCGCCCCGGCGGATGCAGAGAGTCCAGCACGGCCGGGGCCACGTGGTGAAACCGGATGACCCCGCGTTTCATTTCCGATCGGGCGGGATTCGCGGCAGATGTCGACCGCGATCCGGGCCGAGCGACCGGTTGCGTCGTACCGGACAGCGGGGCGGTCGACAGCGCATGCGCGCGCAGGCATACACGGTTCCGTGCCCCGCGCGCAACGGGCGGCGGCGCCGATTTCCGCGTGGCTAGGCTGGCGCGGTCGAGGGGCGGATCCCCTCGTCGCACTGCCCCCGCAGATCGAAGGAACCCGAAATGATCACGCTCTCCTGGCTCCTCCTCATCGCCCTCGCCGGCGGCGTCCTCGCGATCGTCGACGGCATCTGGCGCCTGCGCGCCCGCGGCGGATCGACGGTGATCGGCATCATCGAGATCATCGTCGCCGGCCTCTTCGTGCTCTCGCTGTTCCTGCCCGGCATCCCGTTCGGATCGCTGGTGCTCGGCATCGCGACGCTCGTCGTGCTCGTCGTCGCGCTCATCATGCGCGGGCGGCTCGGCATGACCCTGACGATCATCGCGCTCGTGCTCATCGCCATCTGGATCGTGCTCGAGAACCGCTGGCTCGTCATCCCCGGCATCAACAGCTGACCGCGCCGGCGCTGCGCGCCGCTCCGGCTCGTCCGAGGCCGGCACCCCACGGGTGCCGGCCTCCTCCGTGTCATCCGGAGAGGCGCGCCGGGCTCCGGCGCGCTAGAAGGCGCTGAGGCCGGTGAGCGCGCGGCCGATCACGAGCTGGTGGACCTCGTCGGTGCCCTCGTAGGTGCGGACGGACTCGAGGTTCGCCGCATGCCGCATGACCGGGAACTCGTTCGTGATGCCGTCGCCCGCGAGGATCGCGCGCGCCTCGTGCGCGACGCGCAGCGCCTCGCGCACCGAGTTGAGCTTGCCGACCGAGATCTGCGCGGGCGTCAGCGCGCCGCGCTCCTTCAGGCGGCCGAGGTGCAGCGCGAGCAGGATGCCCTTCTCGACCTCGACGAGCATGTCGGCGAGCTTGGCCTGGATCAGCTGGTTCGCGCCGATCGGCCTGCCGAACACCTCGCGCGTGATCGAGCGGCCGAGGGCGGACTCGAGGCACGACCGGGCCGCGCCCATGGCGCCCCAGACGATGCCGTACCGCGCCTCGTTGAGGCAGCCGAACGGGCCCGACAGTCCGCGTGCACCGGGCAGCATCGCGTCGGCCGGCAGGCGCACGCCCTCGAAGGTCACGTCGCACTGCACCGACGCCCGCATCGAGAGCTTGCCGTCGATCGGCGTCGCCGTGAAGCCGGAGGCCTCCGTGGGGACGAGGAACCCGCGCACCACGCCGTGGTCCTCGCCGCCCTCGTCGTCGACCTTCGCCCACACGACGGCGACGTCGGCGAGCGAGGCGAGCCCGATCCAGCGCCTCGCGCCGTCGACGACCCACTCGTCGCCGTCGCGGCGTGCGACGGTCGTCATCGCCGCGGGGTCGCTGCCGCCCTGCGGTTCGGTGAGCGCGAAGCATCCGACGAGCTCGCCCGCGGCCATGCCCGGCAGCCAGCGCTGCTTCTGCTCCTCCGAGCCGTACTTGTGGATGGCGCTCATGGCGAGCGAGCCCTGCACCGAGACGAAGGTGCGCCAGCCCGAGTCGGCGGCCTCGAGCTCGAGGCACACCAGGCCGTACGCGACGGCGCCGGCCCCGGCGCATCCGTACCCCGTCAGGTGCATGCCCAGGAAGCCGAGCTCGCCGGCCTCGCGCACGAGCTCGCGGCGGAACACCTTGTCCTCGAAGTCCTGCTCGATGACGGGTGCGATGCGCTCCTGCGCGAACCGACGGGCACGATCTCGCCACCCGAGCTCGTCCTCGGTGAGCAGCGCGTCGAGGTCGAAGACCGCATCGATGCGCGGCGCGGTCACGGTCGCCTCGGTCACGGTCGCCTCGGTCTCGGTGGCGGTCATGTCGATCCCTTCGTGTGGTCGTGGGTCCCTGCAGGGCGGTCGTCGGTGCGGTCGGATGGGGCGCGATCAGTCGCGCGGGAGCCAGTCGGCGCCGCGGTCGGCGTCGAGTGCGGGCGGCGCGGTGCGGTAGGCGGCCCCGCCCGCGGGCGCCGCCGCGGAACCGTCCCCAGACACCCCGAGCCGGATCGGATTCGCGATCGAACGGTGCGCGGGCGCCGCGGCATCGGCCTCGCGGGTCTCGGCGACGGGGTCGAGGCCGAGCGCATCGGCGAACGCGATCGCCTCGGCGACGTCGTTCACGAGCCCCGCGGGCACCCCGGCCGCGCCGAGCGCGTCGACCCAGTGCGCAGCGGATGCCGCGGCGAGCGCGTGCTCGATGATCGCCCGGAGCTCGTCGCGGTGTGCGACACGGTCGGCGTTGGCCCGGAACCGCGCGTCGTCAGCGAGCGCGGGCAGCCCGAGGGCGCCCGCGAGTGCGCGGAACTGGCGGTCGTTGCCGACCGCGATGACGAGCTCGCGGTCGACCGCGCGGAACACCGCATACGGCGCGATGCTGGGGTGCTGGTTGCCGAGCCGCCGCGGCGCCGCCCCCGTCGCGAGCGTCGAGGACGCCTGGTTCGTGAGCGCCGACAGAAGGCTCTGCAGGAGGTTCACCTCGACGAGCCGGCCCACGCCCGTGCGGTCGCGCTCGCGGAGCGCGAGCAGGATGCCGGCGACGGCGTTCTGGCCCGTGAGCACGTCGACGAGCGCCACGCCGGCCTTCGAGGGTTCGCCGTCGGGATCGCCCGTGATGCTCATGAGCCCGCCGACGGCCTGCACGAGCAGGTCGTACCCGGCGAGCGCGGCCCCGTCGCCCGTTCCGAACCCCGTGATCGAGCAGTACACGACGCCCGGGTTCGGCGCCCGCACGTCCTCGTAGGCGAGGCCGAATCGCGCCATGACGCCGGGGCGGAAGTTCTCGATCACCACGTCGGCGGACGCCGCGAGCCGACGCGCCTCGGCGAGCCCCGCGGCATCCGTCAGGTCGAGCGCGACCGAGCGCTTGTTGCGGTTCACGCCGCCGAAGTAGGTGGCGCGGCCGGTCGCATCGACGGGCGGCGACCAGTGGCGGGTGTCGTCGCCCGCGGGCGACTCGACCTTGATGACGTCGGCGCCGAAGTCGGCGAGCATCATGGTCGCGTAGGGGCCGGCGAGCACGCGCGAGAAGTCGGCGACGCGGATGCCGCGCAGCGCACCGCCCGCATCCCGGTCCGGCTCAGCCATCCGCCCTCCTCGGCGATCGGACCCGTCCCGATGCGGATCCTCCCGTCACCATACCCACGGGCCCGAACGGCCCGGTTGTACAGGACGTCGAACCATCGACCGGGATCCGCCATCGCGTCGATCGCGTCCTGATCGAGTCGGCTTAGGCTTGGAGACGGCGTGCACCGTCGTCGCCGACCGGCTGGCGAGTCCCGTGCACCAACACCCCAGAGGAGTCCCATGACGAACTACGCCGTCGTCAACCCGGCCACCGGCGAGACGGTCAAGACGTATCCGACCATCACCGACGCCGAGCTCGAGGCCGCGATCGCGAGCGCCGCCGAGGCGCACCGCACGTGGGCCAGGTCGACCACCGTCGAGGAGCGCGCCGCCCTGATCCGCCGCGTCGGCGAGCTGCACGTCGAGCGCCGCCAGGAGCTGGCGGAGATCATCGTGCGCGAGATGGGCAAGCCGATCGAGCAGGCCCTGGGCGAGGCCGACTTCGCCGGCGCCATCTACGAGTACTACGCCGACAACGCGTCCGAGTTCCTGAAGGACGAGCCGGTCGCGCTGCTGGACGGCGAGGGCTCGGCGATCATCCGCCGCAGCTCGCTCGGGCCGCTGCTCGGCGTGATGCCGTGGAACTTCCCGTACTACCAGGTCGCGCGCTTCGCCGGCCCGAACGTGATCATCGGCAACACCATCATCCTGAAGCACGCCGAGCAGTGCCCGGAGTCGGCCGCCGCGATCGAGCAGATCTTCCGCGACGCGGGCGCGCCCGAGGGCGTCTACGTGAACGTCTACGCCTCGCACGACCAGATCGCGACCGTGATCGCCGACCCGCGCGTGCAGGGCGTCTCGCTCACCGGCTCCGAGCGTGCCGGCGCGGCCGTCGCGGAGCTCGCGGGCAAGCACCTGAAGAAGGTCGTGCTCGAGCTCGGCGGCTCCGACCCGTTCATCCTGCTCTCCACCGACGACCTCGACGCGGCCGTGCAGAACGCGGTCGACGCGCGACTCGACAACAACGGCCAGTCCTGCAACGCGGCCAAGCGCTTCATCGTGATCGACGAGCTCTACGAGCCCTTCCTCGAGAAGTTCACCGCGAAGATCGCCGAGGTCGAGGCGACCGACCCGACCTCGTCCGACTCGGCGCTCGGCCCGCTGTCGTCGCTCAAGGCCGCCGAGGGCCTCGACGACCAGGTCAAGCGCGCGGTCGAGCACGGCGCCACGCTCGTGCACGGCGGTTCGCGCGACGGCGCGTTCTTCGAGACCACGGTGCTGACGGATGTCACGCCCGAGAACCCCGCCTCGAAGGAGGAGTTCTTCGGGCCGGTCGCGCAGGTCTACCGCGCCGCCGACGAGGCTGAGGCCGTCCGCCTCGCGAACGACATCCCGTTCGGCCTCGGCTCGTACGTCTACACGACCGACCAGGAGCAGGCCATGCGCGTCGCGGACGCGATCGAGGCCGGCATGGTCTTCGTGAACCTGGTGCTGGCGGATGGCGCGGAGCTGCCCTTCGGCGGCGTGAAGCGCTCCGGCTCGGGCCGCGAGCTCGGCCGCTTCGGCGCCGACGAGTTCGTCAACAAGAAGATGATCCGCATCGGCTGACGGCAGCCGGTCGAACCGGACCCGAAGCGCCCCGTGGCATCGCCGCGGGGCGCTTCGCCGTCTCCGCCTCAGCGGCGGCGGCCGGCCGCCGCCGCGTCGATCTCCTCGCGGCGCAGGCTCACGAGCCGCCGCACGGCCTCCTCGGGCAGCGGATGCTCCGGGGTGAACCGGACCGTGCCCTTGGTGCGGTCGAAGCCCTCGAGCACGTCGGCGGCCGCTTCGATCACGGCGGGGCTGAACGGGTAGAGCCCGATGTGCGCCCTCGCCTCCATGACCGCGAGCAGCGGCTTGCCCGCGTAGCGGAGCGCCGGCATCCCGTAGCTCCGCCCCTCCTCGGCGCCGGGCACGACCTCGCGCGCGACGAGGAACACGCCCTCGACGGCCGACCGCACCGGTTCGTGGAGCCCGGCGACGTACTCGGTGACCTCCCCCATGCCGGTCATCGTACGCGCGGGGCGCTGGCGCGGCATCCGTGCGCTCGTGCGGCACCCGGTCTACCCTCGTCGCAAGGGGGTCGCATGATCCGGCAGCGCGTCATCGTCCACGGCCGCGTCCAGGCGGTCGGCTTCCGGTTCAGCGCGCGCGTCGAGGCCCAGCGCCTGGGCGTCTCGGGCTGGATCCGCAATCGCAACGACGGCGCGGTCGAGGCCGAGATCGAGGGCGACGAGGCATCCGTCGACGCGATGCTCTCGTGGCTCGACGAGGGCCCGCCCGGCGCCGACGTGACCTCGCTCAGCACCGCCGACCTCGCGCCGACCGGCGAGCGCGGCTTCCGCGTTCTCAGCTGAGGACGACGAGCGGATGCCGCGGCCGCGTGCCGCACGTGGCCCGCACTGTCAACGCCTTCCGATCGTGCCCGACGGCGCCTTGACTGGCAGGAGCCGTCGCCGGACACGCAGCGCGGCGGAGGAAGGAGCCGGACGGATGGCGGACGGAGACGTCGAGACCCGCTCGAAGCGCGGACAGTGGGTCAACCGCGTGATCGGCGAGCCCGAGCTCTCGAAGAGCTTCCGGAGTCGCGAGGAGGCGGTCACCGCTGGTCGGCAACTGGCCGAGGTGCTCGGCACGCAGCACACCGTGATCGATGCCGAGGAGACCGGTGTCATCACGGACGAGGACGAGGACGACGAGGAGCAGGACGCATGACGGATCGACGCGACGACGAGACGATCGGCGAGGCCGAGGCCGTCCGCCGCGAGGAGCTCGCGGCCAAGCAGACGGTCGCGAACGACCCGGTGGCGGGAGACACCGTCCTCCCCGGCCGCGGTGACGGCAACGACGGCGAGACCGGCGGGGCGCCGCGTGAGGGGAGCCCGGTCTACGCGGAGAACGATCTCGCCGACGAGGAGATCGACCTCGACGACGCGCCCGACCGGCCCGTCGAGCCGGCGCGGCGCATCGACGACACCGACCGCGGAGACTGATCGGCGGGCGCCCGATCGGCGGGCGCCCGATCGGCGGGCGCTCCCGCGTGCGGTCGCCGCCTCGACCACTGGCGCAGGCACAGCCCGAGCATGATCGCCGAGGCCACCAGGTAGAAGGAATGCAGCAGCCAGATCGGCCCGACCGGCAGGCTGAACACGTAGAGCGAGTACACGGCGTTCGCGCCGTTGATCATCGCGATGCTCCCCAGGCTGTACGACCCCACGTCGTGGGTGCGGACCGCCTTCCACACCATCGGCAGGTTGGCGGTCGCGAACACGACGGCCGCGACCATCCCTGCGAGCACCGGAACATCCATGTGCGTGACGCTACGCGCGGCGCCGTGTCGGCCGCGTCGGGAGAAGCACGCAACGTCGCCGACCGCACCGATGGGTGGTTCTACCCATGCGCGTGCTGCGCGGGGCACCGCCTCACACGAGGTGGTGCTCGAACGCGTACGCCGTCGCCGCGGCGCGACTCGGCACGTCGAGCTTGGTGAAGATGTTGCTCAGGTGCCGCGCCACGGTCTTCTCGCTGAGGTGCAGCTCGGCCGCGATCTCGCGGTTCGTGATGCCGCGCGCGACCAGGCGGAGCACCTCGACCTCGCGGCCGGTGAGCGGCAGTCCCGTCCAGCCGAGGCCGCGCTGCCGGGCGAGCGCCGCGACCGCGACGGTCGCCCCGAGCTCGGCGAACGCCGACGCGGCGAGCTCCTCCTCGAGCTCCGCCGCCTCCTCCTCGTCGAGGTCGCGTCGTGCCCGCGCCATGAGCACCCGGCATCGCGCCACCTCGTAGGGCGCTCCGGCCTCCACCCACGCCTCGCGGGCGGCGCGCAGCCGCGTGAACGCCCCGGTCGGATCGCCCGCGGCGAGCCGCACCTCGCCGTCGGCGTACGCCGCGACGGCGCGGAGCATGCCCGAGGGGGTCGTCCGCTGCATCGCCGCGAGCTCGTCCGCGGCGGCGCGCGCCGCATCGAGGTCGCCGGCCGCCACCTCGATGCTCACGATCGCGGGCAGCAGGTGGCAACGCGTCGCGGGGTCGGCACCCTCGGCGCTCCCCCGGATCAGGCTCTGCGCGAGGGCCGCCCGTCCCTCGTCGAGGCGGAGGAGCGCAAGCCCCGGTTCGGGATCCCATCCCGTCTCCGCGGCCTTCGCGTACCGCACCTCCGCCTCCTCGAGCTCCCCGCGCAGGCGGAGCACCTCCGCCTGCTGGTACTGCGCGCCGAAGGCGGCCCCGACGTCGCCGGCGAGCAGCCCCTCCTCGGCGAGCTTCGCCGCCGCCATGGCATCGGCCCACGCACCGTGCAGGCGGAACAGTTCGGCCCGGTGCGCCTGGCACTGCCCGCTGAACGCGATGAGCGACGGCTGGTCCCGACACCATCGGTCGAGCGCCCGGGTCCACTCGACGGCACGCGCGAGCTCGAACGTCAGGTGGCAGTAGCCGATGACCGCGCAGTAGACGATCCCGGACGGCACGGGCCCCACCTCGCCCGCGGTGACCGAGACCATCACCTCGTCGAGCATCCGGATGCCGCGGGCCGGATCGCCCGCCATGATGGCGGCCTCTCCGCCGCCGAGCAGGGCGAAGGCGGCGACGTCCGGATCTCGGAAGCGCTCGGCGATCTCGCCGGCCCGCCCGAAGAGCTCGGCGGCACGTCCCGCGTCACCGGCGTACAGCGCGGCCAGCGCCTCAGGGATGAGCGCGAACCCGGCCGCCGCGCCGGGCTCGTCGAGTCGCGCGACGAGCCGCTGCGCGCGCGCGAGCCAGCCGGTCGCCTGGGAGTGACGGCCCGAGTTCATCGACTCGAGGCTCAGCCATGCTGCGGTGTACGCGGCCCGGTCCGGCCGGCCGGCCGCGAGATGGGCCTCGTGCGCGCGGGTCCCCAGTTCGATCGCGCGCTCGACGAACCCGACGAGGTCGGCCGCCGTCGCGAAGCGGTCGAGGTCGTCGCCCGAGAGCCCGTCCGCTCCGGCATCCGCTGCTCCGAAGCGGTCGACGGCATCGCTCCACCGGCGCTCCGTGAACGCGGTGCGCGCCTGCTCGAGACTCGTCGAAGCGACCATCGCCGTCAGGCCGTCCCGCGGGCCCGTCGTCCGTCGGGTGCCGGCCCTGTCCGCACGGTACCGCGCGGCCCGCAGGGCGGCAAGGCCGCGGCGCCGTCGCAGCGTCGCGCCGTCACGCCGGCCCGCGTCGCGGCGCCGTCACGCCATCACGCCGTCGCGTGCGCCGCGGCAGCCGGGGCGCCGGCATCGCCTGGCATGACGGGCGGGGTCGCGAGGATCCGCCGTGCGACTCGGCGCGCGTCCCCGCCGATGCCGACCAGCGTTCCCGAACCCTTCGAGTGCAGCAGGTGCTGCCCGAGCAGGTACACGCCGGGAGCCCCGTCGACGGCGCCGTGGTGATGCCCCGGGCGCCGCCCGTCGGCGGCTGCCCGCTCGGTCGGCCCGAGATCCAGGTCCGGTGCGTCCGCGAGACGTCGAGCGCGATCTCCGCCGCCGAGTTCCCGAAGCCGACGACGAGCACCCGCCCCGGCGCGAGCCGCCCGGGATCGCGGTACTCGTCGGAGTGCAGGCTCACGATGTCCGACGCGAGGCGGTCGGCGAACGGCGGACGTCGCGGTACCTGGTACGGCCCGGTGGCGATCACGACGTTCGGCGCGGCGAATCGCCGCCCGCCGTCGGTGGTGAGCAGGTAACGGTCCTCGGACGGGTCGAGCCCGATGACCCGCGCGCGCGTCACGACCGGCAGTCCATCGACCGCGGCGTACCGCTCGAGGTAATCGGCGAACTCGTCCTTCGTGGGGAAGGCGAGACCGTCATCCCCGATGGGCAGGCCGGGCAGGCCGTCGTACTTGGCCGGCGTGTTCAGCCGGAGCGAGTCCCAGCGGCGCCGCCACGCGTCGCCGATGCGCTCGTGCGCGTCCAGGATCACGACGTCCCGGCCCCGCGTCATCAGGAGGTGGCCGATCGTGAGGCCGGCCTGCCCGCCGCCCACGACGACGGTGTCGTGCTCCTCGATCCCGTTCACCGTCGCGTCGGCGGCGCGACGGGGCGTGCCCGCGGCATCCATGATGTCGTCTCCCTCCGGGTCCGGCGCGGACCGGCCCCCTCGGCGTCACGCTACGGATCCGTGCGGCGCCGTCGCGTCGGGAGGATCACCCATCCCGAGCGCGGCCGGATGGGCAGAACCACGCAGGCGCGACGGAGACGGCCCGGACCGCGCCGCGGGCCTCGGGCGGGACCCACCGTCCGGCCGTCGACGTCAGACGAGGCCGTGCTCGTAGGCGTACGCCGTCGCCGCGGCACGCGAGCCGATGCCGAGCTTGCCGAAGATGTTGCTCAGGTGGCGGGCGACGGTCTTCTCGCTGAGCGAGAGCCGCTGCGCGATGCCGCGGTTCGTCAGGCCCGTGGACACGAGCCGCAGCACCTCGACCTCCCGCTCCGTGAGGTCGCGTCTCCGGGGTTCGCCGAACCGGGCGGTCGCCTCGGCGAGGGTCGGTTCGGCGCGAAGCGCGAGGAGCACCTCCCGCCCCGCTCGGAACTCGGCCTCCGCGTCCTGCCGTTCCCCGAGCTCGTTCAGGACGACGGCGGCGAGCAGCCGCGCTCGCGCACCCTCGTACGGCACCTCGAGGTCGGCGAAACCGCGCGCCGCGTCGTGCGCCGACGCGAGCGCGCCGGGAAGGTCGCGTGCGGCGAGTCGGACGCGTGCGTCGGCGAGCGCGACCTCCGCCTCGAACAGCGGGGTCGACATCAGGTGCGCGGACCCGCGCAGTTCGTCGAGGGCCCGACCCGCCGCGTCGAGGTCGCCGGCCGCGACCTCGATCTCGACGGTCGCCGGCAGCACGAAGCGGCGCGTGAACGGATCGTCGCCCGCGAGCGCACGTCGGCTCTCGGCCTGCGCCAGTGCGGTCCGGCCCATCGCGAGCTGCAGCAGGGCCTGGCCGGGCTGGGGTTCCCACCCGGATTCCGCGGCCTGCCGGTACGAGTCGGCCGCGGCGTGGAACGCTCCCCGGAGCCGCTGCAGCTCGCCCGCCCAGTACGGCGCCCCGTGAGCGGCCCGGAAGTCGCCTGCTCGGAAGCCGGCCATGGCGGCCTCCAGCGATCCGGCCGCCGCGTCCCAATCGCCGTGGAGGATCTGGAGCCGGCCGCGCAGCGCATGCCGTTGGCCGCTGAAGGTCACGAGCGTGGGCTGGCTGCGGCACCAGCGGTCGAGGAAGCCCGCCCACGCACCGCCCCGGTCGAGGTCGCCGGCCTGGATCGCGTCGGAGACCACCGCGCAGCAGACGTCGCCGGTGTCGAACGGGCCGGTCCCGCCCGCCTCGACGATCGACATCGCGCGGTCGTAGCTCTCGAGGGCCCGGGACAGGTCGCCTCGGGAGATGAACGCCTTGCCGGCGAGGAGGCCGGCCTTGGCGGCCAGGTCGCCATCGCCGTGCCGCTCGGCGACCTCGCGGATCTCCTCGGCCATCCGCGCGGATTCCGCCGAGTCGCCGCTTCCGAGCTGCGCCATCGCCGGCCCCACGCGGACCGCCGCCGCGAGGAGCGGGTCGTCCGCGCGACCCGCGATCCGCATCGCGCGCGTCGACCAGGCCAGCGACTCCGAGAACTCGTCGAGTTCGACCAGCCGGAGCGCCATGACGCTCGCCCATCGGGCGGCGGCGGACGTCTCCGACTCGGCGAGGTACGCGGCGTAGGCTCGTGCGCCGACCGCCAGGGACGCGGCGGTGTCGCCCCGGAGGATGGCCGCGGTCGAGAGCAGTTCGAGGTCGGATGCCGCGAGCCCGCGCTCGGCGTCGGCCCGCGCGAGGTGTTCGACCGCGTCGGCCCAGCGCTGCTCCCGCGCCGCCGTCCGGCCGGCCTCGAGCGCGCTCGGCGACGTCATGCCACTCCTCGCGACCGACGGTCCGGACGAGCCCGGGCGCCTCCGCGGTCGTCGAGGCACAAGCTAGCGCCGCCTCGCCCGGTGCCGCAAGCGAGCGGGCCGGGAACGACGACGGGCCCGCCGGCGAACCGGCGAGCCCGTCGTGATCTCGAGTCGCGCTGCGCGCTCCTCGATCACGGAGTGTCTCAGATGGCGTTGACGTCCAGCGGGATGCCGGGGCCGAACGTGGTCGACACGGCGCCCTTCTGGATGTAGCGGCCCTTGGCGCTCGACGGCTTGAGGCGCACGACCTCCTCGAGGGCGGCCTTGATGTTGTCGTTCAGCTGCTCCTGCGAGAACGACGACTTGCCGACGACGAAGTGCACGTTGGCGTGCTTGTCGACGCGGAACTCGATCTTGCCGCCCTTGATGTCCTCCACGGCCTTGGCCGGGTTCGGGGTCACGGTGCCGGTCTTGGGGTTCGGCATGAGACCGCGCGGGCCGAGGACCTTGCCGAGACGGCCGACCTGGCCCATGAGCTCGGGCGTGGCGACGGCCGCGTCGAACGCGGTGTAGCCGCCGGCGACCTTCTCGATGAGCTCGGCGCCGCCGACCTCGTCGGCGCCGGCCGCGATCGCAGCCTCGGCGGCGGGGCCGGTCGCGAACACGATGACGCGAGCGGTCTTGCCGGTGCCGTGCGGGAGGATGACGGTGCCGCGCACCATCTGGTCGGCCTTGCGGGGGTCGACGCCGAGCTTCAGCGCGACCTCGACGGTCGAGTCGAACTTCGCCGAACCGGTCTCCTTCGCCAGGGCGACGGCGTCGGTCGGGGTGTAGTACTTGCCGGCCTCGATCTTCTCGGCCGCGGCCCGGTAGGCCTTGGACTTCTGTGCCATGTTGCTTCTCCTTGAGAGAGTGTGGTCATCGCGCCTGGCGGGCGCTGCCACGAATGAGAGTTCTGGTGAACGGATGCCGCGTGGCATCCGTACCCGGTGGTCGAGTGGGCGCGAAGCGCCGTATCGAGACCGGGGAGGTCTTACTCGACCGTGATGCCCATCGAGCGAGCGGTGCCCGCGATGATCTTCGACGCGGCGTCGATGTCGTTGGCGTTGAGGTCGGCCATCTTCGTCTCGGCGATCTCGCGGACCTGGGCGGGCGTGATCTTGCCGACCTTGGTGGTGTGCGGGACGCCCGAGCCCTTGGCGACGCCGGCGGCCTTCTTGATGAGCTCGGCGGCGGGCGGGGTCTTCAGGATGAAGGTGAACGAGCGGTCCTCGTAGACCGTGATCTCGACGGGGATGACGTTGCCCCGCTGAGCCTCGGTGGCCGCGTTGTAGGCCTTGCAGAACTCCATGATGTTCACGCCGTGCTGACCCAGGGCCGGGCCGATCGGCGGGGCCGGGTTGGCGGCGCCGGCCTTGATCTGAAGCTTGATCAGACCAGTGACCTTCTTCTTCGGTGCCATGATTTCTCTCTTCCTGTTTCGAACGCCCGGCGGCAGCGGCCGGGGCACTCTCCCGCGATCCCGGCGGTTCCGGTCGCGGTGGTGTGGGGAGTCGTGCGCGTGCGCACAACCTGTCAATGATAACGGAACTCCGCTGGTCGAGCAGCACGCGACGAAGTCGCGCCGTATCGAGACCCAGTACGCGGGTCTCGATACGGCGCTGGCGCGCCGACCCGACCAGCGGAGGAAGCTCGCTACAGCTTGGTGACCTGGTCGAAGCTGAGCTCGACCGGGGTCTCGCGCTCGAAGAGCGAGACGAGGACCGTGAGCTTGCCGCTCTCGGGCTTGATCTCGTTGATCGTGCCGGGCAGGCCCGCGAACGAGCCGTCCTTGATGGTGATCGTCTCGCCGATCTCGAAGTCGACCTCGGCGGGGATCTGGCGCGCGGCGCCGCCGACGGCGGCACCCTTCGCGCCCTTGGCGGGTGCGACGTCCTTGATGTCGACGAGGCTCTTCAGCATGTTGAAGGCCTCCTCGAAGCGGAGGGGAGTCGGGTTGTGGGCGTTGCCCACGAAGCCGGTGACGCCGGGAGTGTGGCGGATGACCGACCAGCTCTCCTCGTTGAGCTCCATGCGGACGAGCACGTAGCCGGGCACGCGCACGCGCGTGACCATCTTGCGCTGGCCGTTCTTGATCTCGACGACATCCTCCATCGGCACCTCGACCTGGTGGATGTAGTCGGCCATCGCCATGGTCTCGCGGCGCTGTTCGACGTTCGCCTTCACGCGACGCTCGAAGCCGGCGTAGGAGTGCACGACGTACCACTTGCCCGGAAGGAAGCGGAGCTCGTTGCGGAACGCCTCGTAGGGGTCGTGCTCCTCGTCCTCCTCGGTCACGGCCTCGACGGCCGCCTCCGCCTCGTCGGCCGAGTCGATCTCGAGGGCGTCGTCGACGACCGCGTCGGCCTCGGGGTCGCTCGCCTCGGCGATCGCGTCGAGGACGGCGTCGAGGTCGACGTCGTTGCCCTCGTCGTCGACCACGTGGACGGCGCGGTGCTCGGCGGGCTCGGCGGAGTTCTCGTCACGCTCGAGCGAGTTGCCCTCCTGCGCCTCGTCCTCCTCGGAGGACTGCTCGGCGGCGGTCGCCCAGTCGACGTCCTGTCGCTCGTTCTTCGACACTTCCTCAATCCTTCTTTCTGCCGTCCCGCCGGAACCCGGCGGGCAGGTGTCGGGCCGACGGCCCGATCAGACCCCCGGCGTTCCGAAGACGAACACGACCAGCCACGAGAAGAGTTGGTCGAGCCCATAGACGATCGCCATCATGATGGCCACGAAGACCAGCACCACCGCGGTGAAGCTCGCAAGCTCCTTGCGCGTCGGGGTGACGACCTTCTTCAGCTCGCCGATGACCTGGCGGATGAACAGGGCGATCCGGGCGAAGGGGTTGCGCCGCGCCGCGCTCTCGCGCTTGGCGTTGGCGACGACATCCTCGCTGGGTTCGTCGAGTACTTTCCGGGCCACCTCGTACACCTTTCATGGGCCGGCCATCGCCGGCCGGCTCGCAGGGCGGACAGGACTCGAACCTGCAACCTGCGGTTTTGGAGACCGCTGCTCTACCAATTGAGCCACCGCCCTCTGCGACCCGGCTGACCGGATCACATCGGGTCGAAGCCGCTTCGATCGACCTCGGCGACGAGCAGGTCACCCGTCTCGAAGGCGCGATTGATCTTGGCTGACTTCAACAACCTCACCAAGTGTATGCGACGTGCGAAGGTGCGCCAAACCGGCTGGCGGCATCCCGCGTCGCACCGACTCCGTCGAACCCACGGGACGAATGTCACTCGACGGGCACTCGATCGCCGTTACCGTTGCCTCCGTGGACTCGCCTCGTGCGATCCGCGCCGGTCTTCGGGAGCGCGCCTGTGGGGGCAGGCGCCGGACGCCGCGGCTCGGGGGAACAACCGCCGCGGCGTCCCTCTCGTCCGGTCCGGACGGACCGTCCGATCGGGCGTCCGTCAGCGGCCGGTCCCCCGCTGACGCGCGGGTCGTCGCGCCGTAGGCTTGGACGCGTGACCGATCAGCGCCGTCTCTCCGCACGCATCTCCGCCATCGCCGAGTCCGCGACCCTCAAGGTCGATGCGAAGGCCAAGGCCCTCCAGGCCGAGGGGCGGCCCGTCATCTCCTACGCCGCCGGCGAACCGGACTTCCCGACGCCCGCGCACATCGTCGACGCGGCGCTCGAGGCGGTCCGCGACCCGAGGAACCACCGGTACACGCCGGCGGCCGGCCTTCCCGACCTGCGCGAGGCCATCGCGGCGAAGACGCGCCGCGACTCGGGCCTCGACGCGGCCGCGAACCAGGTGGTCGTCACCAACGGCGGCAAGCAGGCCGTGTACCAGGCGTTCCAGGTGCTGCTCGACGAGGGCGACGAGGTCCTCGTGCCGACCCCCTACTGGACCACCTACCCCGAGGCGATCAAGCTCGCCGGCGGCACGCAGGTCGACGTCTTCGCCGGCTCCGAGCAGGGCTACCTCGTCACGGTCGAGCAGCTCGAGGCCGCGCGCACCGAGCGCACGCGTGCCCTGCTGTTCGTCTCCCCGTCGAACCCGACGGGCGCGGTCTACCCGCCCGAGCAGGTGAAGGCGATCGGCGAGTGGGCGCTGGAGCACGGCATCTGGGTGATCTCCGACGAGATCTACCAGAACCTGACCTATGCCGAGGACCCGGAGTCCGCGCCGGCCCGTGCCCTCTCGATCGTCGAGGCCGTGCCGGCCCTCGCCGATCAGGCGATCCTCGTCAACGGCGTCGCGAAGACGTACGCCATGACCGGGTGGCGCCTCGGTTGGATGGTCGGCCCGGCCGACGTCATGAAGGGCGCCGCGAACCTGCAGTCCCACCTCACCTCGAACGTCTCGAACATCTCGCAGCGCGCCGCGCTCGCGGCGCTCACCGGCCCGCAGGAGCCGGTCGAGGAGATGCGCCGCGCGTTCGACCGGCGCCGCCGGACGATCGTCGCCGAGCTGTCGAAGATCGACGGCATGTCGGTGCCGGTGCCCGAGGGCGCGTTCTACGTCTACCCGGACGTCTCGGGGCTCCTCGGTCGCGAGTGGGGCGGCGCGACGCCGACCACGTCGCTCGAGCTCGCCGACCTCATGCTCGAGCAGGCGGAGGTCGCGGCGGTCCCCGGTGAGGCGTTCGGTCCGAGCGGGTTCCTGCGGTTCAGCTACGCGCTCGGCGACGACCCCCTCCTCGAGGGCGTGCAGCGCCTGCAGCGACTGTTCGCCTGATCGCGGCGGCGACGATGGATCGCGCGGCGCGCCACACGCCGGAGCCCCGGAGCAGTGCGGACGTCGTCGGCGAGCACTCGCAGTTCCGGCTCGACCTCGAGCGCGTGCGCTTCTCGCCGTACTTCTCCCGGCTCTCCGCCGTGACGCAGGTGATCGGCCAGCCCGGCGCCGGCCCGCTCATCCACAACCGGCTGACGCACTCGATCAAGGTCACGGCGGTCGCGCGCGCGATCGCCGTGAAGATGACGGATGCCGCGTCCGCGACGCGCGGGTTCGCCCTCGCGCACGGCTGCGACGCGGTGGTCGTCCAGGCCGCCGCGAGCGCGCACGACCTCGGCCATCCGCCGTTCGGGCACCTCGGCGAGCGCGTGCTCGACCGCCTCGCCCGCGACACGCTCGGCCTTCCCGACGGCTTCGAGGGCAACGCCCAGACCTACCGCATCATCTCGACGCTCGACGTGAGCGAGGTCGCGCGACGCGGCCTCAACCTGACCGCGGCGGTGCGCAGCGCGGTCGCGAAGTACCCGTGGACCCGCCATGTGGACGTGTCCGCCCTCGGCGACGGACCACTGCCACGCGGCATCCGACGCACCGACCGCGGCGTCGAGGCGCTGAAGTTCTCGGCGTACGGGATCGACGCGGCCGACCTGTTCGCGGCGCGGAACGGGCATGCGCCGCTCCGGCAGTCGCTCGAGTGCTCGATCATGGACATCGCCGACGACATCGCGTACTCGATCCACGACGTCGACGACTTCCACCGTGCGGGCCTGCTCGGCCAGGGCGCGGTGGCGCGCGAGTTCCGGGGCTGGATCGAGTCGAGCCTGCAGCTTCGCGACCTCGACGGCGAGCAGCTCGCGCGGCGCAGCGCGCCGCCCGGCAGCGCGCTCGAAGCGCTTCGGCGGAAGCTGCACGCGAGCGATCCCTGGGTCGCCGGCGACGAGGCATTCCGCGCGGCGGTCGGCGTGGTCGCCGACGACCTCGTCGACGGGCTGCTCGCGAGCCCGTTCGACGGGTCGATCGCGGCCGAACGGGCCCTCTCGTCGTTCACGAACCGGTGGATCGACCACCTGCAGTCCTCGGTCGTGCCGGCGCCGGAGGGCGTGGTGCGGGCCGGGGTCGTGACGCTCGACGAGCGCGCGTGGCACGAGGTCGAGATCCTGAAGTTCGTGCACCGGCACTTCATCCTCGACCGGTCGGACATCGTGATGTACCAGCGCGGCCTCAGCCGGGTTATCACCCGCGCCGTCAAGGGCCTGACGGCGTGGCTGCGCGACGAGGACGACCGTGATCGCGTGCCGCTGCGCCTGCGCGAGCTCGTCGAGATCGCGACCGACGGGTACGACGCGTTGCGCACGACGCGGCCCGAGGGCGTGCCGGTGCCCGAGGCGTCGGAGGTTCGCGCGCTGGGGGTCGGCCGGGGCGTGGTCGACTACGTCGCCTCGCTCTCCGACGACCAGGCGCTCGCGGTCTCCGAGGCGATCGACGGGCGCCCCGACCGGCTGTGGGACATCGGCCAGAACCTCTGAGTCTCGACACGCCAGGTGACCGGCTCGACCGGTGACGGGTGACCGGCTCAGCCGGTCACGGGGCGCCGCGCGCCTCGAGCGCGCGTCGCGCGTCGCGGATGAGGCCCTCGGCGATCGCCTCGAGGAGCGGCGATCCGAGGTTCCACTGCTGCCAGTACAGGGGCACGTCGACGGGCGGCCCGCCGAGGGCGACGAGCCGGCCGTCGGCGAGTTCGTCATCGGACTGGAACCCCGGCAGGAGCCCCCAGCCGAGCCCGAGCTTGATCGCGGTCGCGAAGTCGTTCGATGCCGGCACGAAGTGCCGCGGCGGGTCCGCGGCATCCGCCCCGACCAGGCGCAGGTACTCGCCCTGCAGGTCGTCGCGCCGGTCGAAGTCGACGCGCGGCGCGGCCGCGAGGGACGCGGCATCCGCCCCGCCCGGGCACCACCTCGCCACCCATTCCGGCGTCGCCACGGCGGTGTAGCGCATGACCCCGAGCGGGCGGACGAGGCATCCGGCGACCGGCGTCGCCTGCGAGGTGACGGCGCCCATGACCGTACCGGACTCGAGCAGGCCCGCCGTGAAGTCCTGATCGTCGCGGTGCAGGTCGAACACGACCCCGTGGGTCTCGGCGATCCGAGCGAGCGCGGGCAGGAACCAGGTCGCGAGCGAGTCGGCGTTCACGGCCAGCGGCACGGTCGTGGGGCGAGCGGATGCCGCGTCATCGCCGCCGAAGGCGGCCAGCGCGTCGTGCTCGAGCAGCGCGAGCTGTCGCGCGAGGCGCACCACTGCGGCGCCCGCCTCGGTGGGGCGCACGGGCTTGGAGCGCACGACGAGCACGCGGCCGAGACGCCGCTCGAGCTGCCTGACGCGCTGCGAGACGGCGGACGGCGAGACGCGCAACTCCGCGGCGGCGGCCTCGAACGTGCCGCCGTCGATCACGGCGGCGAGCGTGCGCGCGAGGTCGAGCGGGATCTGCATGAAGGAATGCTAATGCTCGTGAAGAATCCTGAGCTGGTTTTCACCAACCTGCCGACGTAGCTTCGAGACGTGGATCTCTCCGTGCTCGCCGCAGGCCTCGGCCTCGGGTTCTCGCTCATCGTCGCCATCGGCGCGCAGAACGTGTTCGTGCTGCGCCAGGGCATTCGGCGGGAGCACGTGTTCGTCGTCGCGGCGATCTGCACCGTGTCGGACGCGGCGCTCATCGTCGCGGGCGTCGGCGGCATGGGGGCGGTACTGCAGGCGATGCCGTGGCTCGTGGGGGTCGCACGATGGGCGGGCGCGATCTTCCTCGTCGGGTACGCGGTGCTCGCGGCGCGGCGCGCACTGCGCGGGAGCGACGAGGGCCTGGTCGTCGAAGACGCTCAGCGAGGTGGTCTCGATACGGGCGCCGGCGCGTCCTACTCGACCACCGAGGTCCGAGCCCGGACTGCGGTGCTGCCCGTGGTGCTCACGTGCCTCGCGCTCACGTGGCTGAATCCGCACGTCTACCTCGACACCGTGGTCCTGCTCGGCTCGGTCGGGGCCACCCACGGCGACGCCCGCTGGACCTTCGCGCTCGGCGCCGCGATCGCGAGCGCCGTCTGGTTCTTCGGCCTCGCCTACGGGGCCCGCCTGCTCGGCGGCATGCTCGCGAGCCCGCGCGCGTGGCGCGCGCTCGACGGGATCATCGCGATCGTGATGCTCGCGATCGCCGTCTCGCTCGTGCTCCCCTCCTGAACGGGGGATTGCGGAGCCTCGCCCGACCCGTGCTAGCGTGTCCGCCATCGTGAGCATCAACACCTGTCGCTGCTGTCGCCGCTAGGCGATCGTCCTCCCCGACGATCCCAGGGCGCGATTCCTCACGCGCCGCCGACCGCAGCCCAGCTCACGCCGCATCCGATGCGTCCGCGTCAGCACCGCGGCATCCGCCTCGAAGTCCTCCCCCGCGAGCAGACCCGAACCGGATGCCTCGGAGCCGACGTCCCAGGATGCCGGGGCCGCATCGTCGGCGCACCACCATCCGGCACCTCGAAAGGACCACGCACATGTCCGGCATCCCCGTCCTCGACCTCTCCCTCCTCAACGGCACCCCCGAGCAGCAGGCGCAGTTCCGCGACGAACTCCGCCGCGCGACCCACGAGGTCGGCTTCTTCTCGCTCGTCGGCCACGGCGTGCCCGCCGAGCTCATCGACCGCGCCTACGAGGTCGCCCGCGCGTTCTTCGCGCTCCCCGAGTCGCACAAGCTCGCGATCGAGAACGTGAAGAGCCCGCACTTCCGCGGCTACACCCGGATGGGCGGCGAGCGCACGCTCGGCCGCGTCGACATCCGCGAGCAGATCGACATCGGCGCCGAGCGGCCCGCCGTGCCGGTCGGCCCCGACACCCCCGACTACCAGGTGCTCCAGGGTCCGAACCTCTGGCCCGAGGCGCTCCCCGAGCTGCGGGCGGTCGCCGAGGAGTGGATCACCCGGCTCGACGAGGTCGGCACGCGGCTGCTCCGCGCCTGGGCCGAGGCGCTCGGCGCGCCATCCGACACCTTCGATGCGGCGTTCGCGACGCCGTCGCCCTACATGAAGATCGTGCGGTACCCCGGGGTCGAGGCCGAGCAGCCCGCGCAGGGCGTCGGCGCGCACAAGGATCTCGGCGTGCTGACGCTGCTCTCGGTCGAGGAGGGCAAGGCGGGCCTCCAGGTCGAGAAGGACGGCGAGTGGATCGACGTCACGCCGCCCGCCGGCTCGTTCGTCGTGAACATCGGCGAACTGCTCGAGATCGCCACGGGCGGCTACCTCAAGGCGACCCTGCACCGGGTGGTCTCCCCCGCGCCGGGTACCGAGCGCATCTCGATCCCCTACTTCCACGGCCCGTCGCTCGATGCGCGGATCCCGACGATCGAGCTGCCCCCGGCCCTCGCCGCCGAGGCGGCCGGCGTCACGGACGATCCCGCCAACCCGCTGCACGCGGTCTTCGGCGAGAACTGGCTGAAGAGCCGCCTGCGCGCGCACCCCAACGTCGTCGAGGCGCAGCACCCGCACCTCCTCGTCGGCGCCTGAACGAATGGATGCCGCGTCCGCTCGCCGGATGCTCGATTCGGCAGACGTGTCGAAATCGGGTTCCGCCGTTCGTCGTACGTGCGTAGCGTGACCGAGAGAAGGGATTCCGTCATGGAGTACGCACTGTTCTACGCCGAGGGCGCCGATGCGCTCCCCTACGTGCCCGCCGACGACAACGTGGGCGAGTGGGTGGACGACGTCGAGGCGCGCGGCGTCTCCGAGTACGGCGAGCGGCTGCGGCCCGAGCAGGATGCCACGACCGTGCGCGTGCGCGGCGGCGAGGTGCTCGTGGTCGACGGGCCGTTCACCGAGTCGAAGGAGTCGATCGGCGGCTTCGACGTGATCGACGCCCGCGACCTCGACGAGGCGATCGAGATCGCGTCGAAGCATCCGGTGGCTTCGTTCGGCCGCGTCGAGATCCGGCCGTTCGTGCGCTGGCCCGACGCCGATCCCGACGCGCGGATCGTTCCGGACGGCTTCGCGCACGAGGCGCCGCGCGGACGGCGCTACCTCATGCTCGTGGTCGTCGAGCCGGGAGGGGAACGAGGCGACGAAGGCGACGCGGGCGTCGACCCCTGGGTGGACGAGATGGACGGACGCGGCGTGCGGCGGTTCGGCGAGGTGCTGCAGCCGCCGGCGGATGCCACGTTCGTCCGCCGGCGCCATGGCGAGGTGCTCGTGACCGACGGCGGGTTCGCCGAGGCGAAGGAGTGGGTCGCGGGCTTCGACCTCATCGAGGTGCGGGGCGGGCTCGCCGAGGCGATCGAGGTGGCGTCGAAGCATCCGATGGCGCGCGGCGGGGCGATCGAGCTGCGACCGCTGTGGCCGTTCGACGTGCACGAGGACCACGTCGCCCGCACCGAGCGCGAAGCCGCGGAGCGCGGCGTACGCCTCGAACCGGCGGCGGCCGAGGCGCTCGCGGGGGTCGTGCGCTGACGCGCCGAGCGGGCGACGCGGGCGACGACCGCCCGACGCTGCCGGGCGCGGGCGGAGCGGACCCGCTCGCGCCCGGAATCTCCGCGGGCCTGCGCGACGCGTACCGGTCCGACTGGGCGCGCGTGGTGGCGACGCTGATCCGGGCCACGGGCGACTGGGACGTCGCCGAGGAGGCCGCGGCGGGCGCGTTCGAACGCGCGGCGCTGACATGGCCGCGCGACGGCGTTCCGCGGAACCCGGGTGCGTGGCTCACCACCGCGGCCCGCAACCTCGCGCTCGATCGGCTGCGTCGGCGCGGTGTCGAGGCGGACAAGGTGAGGGAGTGGATCGCGATGCAGGAGGCCTCCGCGGGTGCCGACGGCCCGCCCGACCCGGCGGACGTCGTCGCCGACGACGAACCCGACTGGGACGACCGCCTCCGGCTCGTGTTCACGTGCGCGCACCCCGCGCTGCCGATGGAGGCGCGCGTCGCCCTCACGCTCCGCACGGTCGGCGGGCTCGACACCGGCGAGATCGCGCGCGCGTTCCACGTGCCCGAGCCCACCATGGGGCAGCGCATCTCGCGTGCGAAGCGCAAGATCCGGCACGCCGGCATCCCGTACCGCGTGCCATCCGCCGACCTGCTGCCCGAGCGCCTCGACGGGGTGCTCGCCGTGCTGTACCTCATCGCCAACGAGGGCTACCTCGCCTCGCACGGCGACGCCCTGCAGCGCCTCGATCTCGCCGAGGAGGCGATCCGGCTCACGCGGCTCGTCGTCGCCCTGCTGCCCGACGCCGACGAGGCACGCGCGCTGCTCGCCATGCTGCTGCTCCAGCACGCGCGCTCGGCGGCGCGCACGGACGCCTCGGGCGACCTCGTGCCGCTCCCCGAACAGCACCGCTCGCGGTGGGACGCCGCAGGCATCGCCGAAGGGCTCGCGCTGCTCGAGCGGACGCACCTCCCCGCGGCATCCGCGCCCGCCGGCCCGTACCGCCTGCAGGCCGAGATCCAGGCGGTCCACGCCCGCGCGCAGACCGCCGACGACACCGACTGGCGTGCGATCGTCGCCCGCTACGACGACCTCGCCATGCTCGCCGATTCGCCGTTCGTCGCCCTGAACCGGGCGATCGCCCGCGGCATGGCGTTCGGTCCGCGGGCGGGGCTCGACGATCTCGCGCTGCTCGAGGCATCCGGCCGACTCGACGGCTACCACCTGCTGCCCGCCGCCCAGGCCGACCTGCTCCGCCGGCTCGGCGAGACGGATGCTGCGGCCGCGCGGTACCGCGCCGCGATCGCGCTCGCCCGCACGGGCCCCGAGCGCCGCTTCCTCGAGCGCCGCCTCGCCGAGCTCTCCACCGGCTGACCGAGCGGCATCCATCGATCGGTGGAGGGCGGAATCGACCGCTCCACGGCTACCGGGCCGCCCGCACGAGGAGGACCATCGGGGCATGGACACCACCGCAGCAGTCAGCATCCGCGGACTCCGCAAGCAGTACGGCGACGTCGCGGCCGTCGACGGCATCGACCTCGACATCGTGCGCGGCGAGACGTTCGCCCTCCTCGGGCCGAACGGTGCCGGCAAGTCGACGACGATCGAGATCCTCGAGGGCTACCGCCTGCGCACCGGAGGCGACGCGAGCGTGCTCGGCATCGACCCCGCGCACGGCGGGCTCGACTGGAAGTCCCGCATCGGCATCGTGCTCCAGTCGGGCACCGAGAACATCGCGATGACCGTGCGCGAGCAGCTCGCGCACTTCGCCGGGCTCTACCCGCATCCGCGCGACGTCGACGAGGTGATCGCCGCCGTCGGGCTCGACGCCAAGGCGCGCACGCGCATCGCCAAGCTCTCCGGCGGGCAACGCCGACGACTCGACGTCGCCCTCGGCATCATCGGCCGACCGGAACTCCTGTTCCTCGACGAGCCCACGACGGGCTTCGACCCCGAAGCCCGACGCGAGTTCTGGAGCCTGATCCGCTCGCTGAAGCGCGAGGGCACGACCATCCTGCTCACGACGCACTACCTCGACGAGGCCGCACAGCTCGGCGACCGCGCCGGCGTCATCATCGGCGGCAGGCTCGTCGACGTCGGCCCGGTGCACGAGCTCGGCGGCGCCGAGGCGCGCGTTCCCATCGTCCGCTGGCGCGACGCCGACGGCACGCTGCGCGAGGAGCGCACCGACCGACCGGCGGAGCTCGTGGCATCCGTCGCCCGCCACCTCGGCGGCGAACCCGAGGACCTCGAGGTCATCAGACCGAGCCTCGAGGACATCTACCTGGACCTGGTCCGCGCCGCCGGCGCGGAGACCCGCGAGACCGAGGAGGCCCGCGCATGACCGCCATCGACCTGACCACCGGCCCGAGCAGCGGGAGCGGCAGCGCCGCCGGCATCCGTCGACCCGGACGCCTCTCGCTCGGCGTCTCCCGCATCGGCTACGAGGTGACGAGCTACTTCCGCTCCACCGACGCCGTGTTCTTCACCTTCCTGTTCCCGTTCATCATGCTCGGCATCTTCACGGCCGCGTTCAGCTCGGCGGGCGACATCCAGCCGGCGCCCGGCATGGAGGGGATCTCGGTCGGCGCCTACTACCTGCCCGGCATGCTCGCCGCGGGCATGCTGCTCTCGGGCGTGCAGAACCTCGCGATCGACATCGCGACCGAGAAGTCCGACGGCACCCTGAAGCGGCTCGGCGGCACGCCGCTCTCGCCGGTTTCGTACTTCCTCGGGAAGATCGGGCAGGTCTTCGTGACCGGCGTGCTGCAGGCGGGCCTGCTGCTCCTCGCAGCGGGCACGATCTTCGGCATCGCACTGCCCACCGAGCCCGAGAAGTGGGCGACCTTCGCCTGGGTGTTCGTGCTCGGCGTCGGGACCTCGGCGTTCCTCGGCATCGCGCTCTCGTCGGTGCCGCGGTCGGGCAAGTCGGCCGCGGCGGTCGTGATCCCGATCCTGCTCGTGCTCCAGTTCATCTCGGGCGTGTACCTGCAGTTCTACGCGCTGCCCGAGTGGATGCAGAACGTCGCGAGCCTCTTCCCCCTGAAGTGGATGGCGCAGGGAATGCGTGCCGTGTTCCTCCCCGAGGACTTCGCCGTGCTCGAGCAGAACGGCGCCTGGGAGCTGGGCTGGGTCGCGGTCGCGCTCCTCGCCTGGCTCGTGATCGGCCTCGTCCTCAGCCGCCTCACCTTCCGGTGGATCCGACGCGACGCGTGAGCGCTGCGCGGCACGAGACCCCTGTGGGAGCCTGATTCCATGCAGAACGTGCGGTGGTGGGATGCCGCGGCGATCGCGGTCACGGTCGTGATCGCCGCCATCTCGCTGCTCGACCCGCCGTTCGGCGCCGACGACGTCGGGACCTGGGCGGTCGCGGGGGTCTTCCTCGTGCTCCACCTGGCGTGGGGGCGGCGGTCCGTGCCCGTCGCGACGCCCCGCGCCCACCTCGCGATCTCGATCGCGTACGCCGTGCTCCTGGCGATCGGCACCGCGATCGAGCCGTCCTTCGCGATCCTGCAGGCGTTCCTGTACCCGTTCGTCTGGTCGACATCGCCGTCGACGCGCAGTGCGATCGTCGCGAACCTCGCCATCGCGGTCGCGATCGTCGTCGGCTACGCCGTGCGGGAGTGGCCCGCGGGTATCGTGGTCGGCGCCGTGGTGGCCGCGCTGTCGGTCGGCTTCAGCATCGCGCTCGGTCTCTGGGTCACGCGGATCGCCGAGTTCGGCGAGGAACGAGGGCGACTGCTCGCCGAACTGCAGTCAGCGCAGGGGCAGCTCGCCACGATGCACCGCGACGCGGGCGTAGCGGACGAGCGGGCGCGGCTCGCGCGCGAGATCCACGACACCATCGCGCAGAGCCTCACCGGTCTCGTGATGGTCGCCCAGCGCACCGAGCGGCGGCTCGCAGGCGTCGAGGGCGCGGACGCGGCATCCGCCCGCCGCGATCTCGAGCTCATGGAGCAGATGGCCCGCGAGGCGCTCACCGAGGCGCGCGGTCTCGTCGCGTCGCTCGCGCCGGTCGATCCCGAGGCGGGACTCGGCGAGGCGCTCCGCCGGCTCGCGAGCACGTTCGAGCGCGAGACGGGCGTGCGCGTGTCGGTGACGACGGATGCCTCGGGGCTCGACCGCGAACTGGAGGTCGTGGTGCTCAGGTGCGCGCAGGAGGGGCTCGCCAACGTTCGCAAGCACGCGCACGCGACGACCGCGTCGATCTCGGTGGCCGACGCGACGGGCGAGCTCGTGCTCGAGGTGCGGGACGACGGGGTCGGGCCCGGTGATCCGGCGAGGCAGGGCGACGGCGTCGGCGGCTTCGGGCTCGCCGGCATGCGCGACCGCGTCGCACTCGTCGGCGGACGGCTCGAGTTCGGCGCCGGGGAGTCGGGCGGCACGGCGCTGCGCGTCATCGTGCCCCGCGCCGATGCCGTGCGGCGGGTGGGAGGGGAACCATGAGTCAGCCGGTCCGCGTCGTCGTCGCCGACGACCACCCCATCGTCCGATCGGGCATCGTCGGGCTCCTCGAGTCCGAGCCGGGGATCGAGGTCGTCGGCGAGGCCGTCGACGGCGCCGAAGCGGTCGCCCTCGCCGCCGAGTTGCGACCCGACCTGGTGCTCATGGACCTCCGGATGCCCGTGCTCGACGGCGCCGCTGCGACCGAGCGGATCCTCGCATCGGCTGCCGGTGCCGCCGGCACGCGCGTGCTCGTCCTCACGACCTACGAGACCGACGACCACATCCTCGCCGCGATCGAGGCCGGCGCGAGCGGGTACCTGCTGAAGGCCGCGCCGCAGGAGGAGATCCTGGCCGGCATCCGCTCGGTCGCCGCGGGCGAGACCGTGCTCGCGCCGTCGATCGCGGCGAAGCTCGTCGCGCGCGTGCGCTCGGGTGCCGCCTCGGCCTCGGCGCCCGCCGGACCGACGCTCTCGCCGCGCGAGCTCGAGGTGCTCCGGCTCGTCGCCGGCGGCCGGTCGAATCCCGAGATCGGGCACGCCCTGCACATCGGCGAGGCGACCGTGAAGACGCACCTCATCCACGTGTTCGAGAAGCTCGAGGTCGGCGACCGTACGCGAGCGGTCACGAGGGCGATGGAGCTCGGGCTGCTGTGAGCCGCACGGCCGCCGCGGTGCGCCCGCCGAGACGGTCGACCCCCGTACGCTGAGCCGGTGGGAACAGGACGGGCGGCACCGCGGACGCGTTGCGTCGGACGAGCGCGGCGTGCACCGCGCGATCGGGCCGTCGCCGCCCCGGGGCGCGACCGCGCGCTTCCCGCGTCGCCCGACGGCGAGGGCGTCTTCGTCGTCCTCAACCCATCGGCCGGAACGAGCGTCGTCCGCTCCGACCCGGCGACCGTGCTGCGGGAGCGCCTGCCGCGCGCCGAACTGCACTTCCTCGATCCGGGCGAGGACCCGGCAGCCGCCGTCGCCGACGCCCTCGCGCGGCCGGCAGCGCCCCGCATCGTGGGCGTCTGCGGCGGCGACGGGTCGGTGGCCGCGGTCGCGCACCTGGCCCGCGGAGCGGGCGTGCCGCTCCTCGTCGTGCCGGGCGGCACGTTCAACCACTTCGCGCGCACGGCGGGCGTGACATCCGCCGACGATGCGGTCGATGCACTGCAGGCGGGCGAGGGCGTGCGAGCGGATGTCGCCGAGCTCGCGTTCGGCGAGACCGATCCGATCACGGTCATGAACGCCGCGTCCGTCGGCGTGTACCCCGACGTCATCGCGCTGCGCGAGCGGCTCCGGCCGCGGCTCGGGAAGTGGCTCGCGGGCGTCGTCGCCGCGGAACGCGTGCTGCGCCGCACCGACCCGGTCGCGGTCGTGATCGGCGGCCGCCGCGCCGAGGCCTGGGCGCTGTTCGTCGGGGTCGGCCGCAACGATCGCGGCATCCACGCGCCGTTGCAGCGACGCGAACTCGACGACGGCGTGCTCGACGTGCGCGTGCTGCACCGCGGCTCGCGGACGGGCGCGATCGCGGCGCTCGCGTTCGGCCAGCGCACGGCCTCCGTGCTGCGAACGCTCCGACTCGTCCCCGAGCGCGTCGAGGCGTTCACGACCACCGACCTCGAGGTCGACGTGCGCCCGCGGCACGGACAGCCGCCCGGGTTCGTGCACGACGGCGAGGTCGCGCTCGAGGCGCCGGCCGCGGCATCCGCCGACCTGTCGGCACCCGGCTATCGCACGCGCATCCGCGTGGTTCCGGGCGCGGTCGACGTCTACCGGCCCGCGACGCAGCCGCCCGCACGCTGAAGTCAGCTGAGGTCGACGACCGCGACGCCCACCTCGGCCGCCGCGCGGGCGAGCCGGTCATCGAAGGTCGCGAGCGGATGCCGCGTCGTCATGGCGGCGTCGAGCACGCAGCAGTCCGGCAGCTTCAGCCCGGTCTCGACGCGCAGTCGCGCAAGCCGGAACGCCCCACCTTCGCCGGGCGACCACTCCGCGATGCCGAGCGAACCGAGGTGCTGCTGGGCGACCGCGCCCCGCCCGACGCGGATCGGTCCAACGAGGACCTCGGTCAGCGTCATGGCATGCAGGAGGAACCCCTCGTCGGGGTGCTCCCGGAAGAACTGCGTGGCGTCGGCGTGGTGCGCGTCGTGCGAGGCGAGGTGCGCGATGACCACGCTCGCATCGAGCACGATCACTCGGGCCACTCCGCACGCAGATTCTCGAGGTAGCCCGGCTCGTAGGCGACGTCGAGGGCGCCCTCGGTGAGATCGACCGTGGCTCGCCACTCGCCCGCCCGGTCGCGCTCCTCCTGTTCGAGCGTCGCCGCGGCCCGCTCGAAGATGTGCGAGACCAGCTCGGCCCGGCCTGCACCGGGCCAGGCCCTCGCGGCGGCGCGCAAGGCGCGTTCGACCTCGGGGGTCTCGGTGACCTGGAATCGCGGCCGGAGGGTGGGCATGCCGCGAGTGTACCACCGCGCGATGCGGTGCAACACCTCGGATCAGAGGAGGCGGCGCGCGTTCGCCCAGGCGGTGAGCTCGTGCCGGCTCGAGAGCTGGAGCTTCCGCAGCACCGCCGAGACGTGGGTCTCGACGGTCTTCGTCGAGATGAAGAGCTCCGCGGCGACCTCCTTGTAGGCGTACCCGCGCGCGATGAGCCGCATGACCTCCTGCTCGCGTGCCGACAACCGGTCGAGCTCGTCGGGTGCGGCGGCGGTCTCGCCGACGGCCGCGCCGAACGCGTCGAGCACGAACCCGGCCAGCTTCGGCGAGAAGACCGCGTCGCCCTCGGCGACCGCGTGCACGGCGCGCGTCACGTCGGCGCCCGATGAGCCCTTCGTGATGTAGCCGCGGGCGCCCGCGCGGATGACGCCGACGACGTCCTCGGCCTTGTCCGACACGCTCAGGGCCAGGAACCGCGTCGCGGGCACGGATGGCGCCGCCCGACGGATCACCTCGGCCCCGCCGCTCGACCCGGCCGGCACGCCGACCCCGGGCAGGTGGACGTCGAGGAGCACCACGTCGGGCGCGGCATCCGTCACCGCCTGCACCGCGGACTCGACGTCGTGCGCCTCGCCGACCACCTCGATCGACGCGTCGAGGTCGGCCTTCAGGCCCGACCGGAAGATCGAGTGGTCGTCGACCACGACGACGCGGACGGACGCCTCAGCCACGCAGGTGCTCCGTCCCGATGCTCGCCACCCGCTCGACCGGGAACCGCAGCCGCACCTCGGTGCCGACCCCGCCCGCACCGGCGTGCACCTCGGCCGAGCCGCCGGCCCGGCGCATGCGCCCGATGATCGACTGCCGCACGCCGAGGCGATCGCTCGGAACCCCGCCGAGGTCGAAGCCCGCACCGCGATCGCGCACGAACACCTCGACGGCGTCGGGCGAGCCCTCGACGTAGACCGACACCTCGCCGCCCGCGTGGCGGGCCGCGTTCAGCATCGCCTCACGCGCCGCGGCGGCGAGCTCGCCGCTCGCGCGCTCGCCCGACGTTCCGACCGCGACCACGTCGACCGTCACGGGGTACTCGATCTCGAGCGCGGCCGCGAAGTCGCGGAGGTCGGTGCCGAGGTCGCTGTCGGGCGCGGCTTCGCCGTCGAAGAGCCAGTCGCGGAGCTCCCGCTCCTGCGCGCGGGCGATGCGGGCGACCTCGCTCGTCGCGCCCGCACGGTTCTGGATCAGCGCGAGCGTCTGCAGCACCGAGTCGTGCAGGTGGGCGGCGATCTCGCTGCGCTGCTCCTCGCGGATGCGCTTCGTGCGCTCCTCGGTGAGGTCGCGCCAGGCGGTCACGAGGGTCGGCGCGTAGACGAGCCCGATGCCGAGCACCGCGGCGAGCGCGACGAGGAACGTCGGCGCCGGGAACCACGCGGCCGTCTCGCCGAACACCAGCGCGGCGGCGGTCACCAGCAGCATCCCCGTCGCGACGAGCCGGATCGTGAGCTCGTGCCGGGGTCCGCGCTCCGGTTCGGGGCGATCGATGAAGCTCGCCCAGGCGGCGGATGCCACGGCGAGCCCGATGCCGGCGAGGACGACCCCGAACCACCACCCCGGCCCGACGGCGAGCGGGCCGATCGCACGCCCGCTCGTGAGCCACGCGACGCCGAGCACCGCCGCCGACCCCGCGACGAGCAGCCACGCCACCGGCGCGCTGCGCGTGGGCCGCGCCTCCCCCGGCTCCCAGGGCGTGAGCGCCCAGAGCCAGAGGTAGAGCAGGATGCCGGCGCCTCCGGCGAACGTCGCCACCACGAACGCCCCGCGGACGACGAGCACGGACCACCCGAGGTGCTCGGCGAGCCCCGCCGCGACGCCCGTGGCGACGCAGGCGCGCGGGCGCGACATCCTCGGTTCCATGGCTGCCATCCAAGCAGACGGGCGCCGCCCCGACCGCGCCCCGAGTGCCGTTCAGGGTCGAATCAGGGACTCACCCCATGGCGGGCCGATCGGCGCGGCTGGCAGCCTCGAGGCATGGAGACGAACCAGACCGCCCCGCCGACCGACCCAGCGCCGGACGGCGTGCAGGGGGACTCCGCGCAGGCCGGCCCGTCGGCTGCCGGGGCGGTCGGTTCGGCTCCTGGAGATCGGTCCTCTGGCGTCGGCGCCCCGGCCGGGCCCGACCACGACACGGCGGGCCCCGGCTTCTACGCCTGGCTCCGCCGCCTCGGGCTGCCCCGGCATGCCGGCTGGCTCGGCGGCGTGTGCGCCGGAGTCGGCACGCGTCTCGGCATCGACCCGGTCATCGTGCGCGGCATCGTCGCGGTGGTCGCCCTGCTCGGCGCGCCGTTCGTGCTGCTCTACGCGATCGCATGGCTGCTGCTGCCCGACACCGAGGGGCGCATCCACCTCGAGCGGCTGACGCGGGGCATCGTGGACCCCGCGGTCGTCGGCATCGCGGTCATGGCCGTGCTCGGATTCATCCCGCTCATCCAGGGCGGCTGGTTCGGCTGGCGCATGTGGGACGACTCGGAATTCCTCGCCGTCCCGATGTTCGGGTTCGACCTCTCCGTGCCGCTCCGCGTGACCTGGACCGTGCTCGTCGTCGGCGGCGTCGTCGCGCTCGTCGTCTGGCTCGCGAAGCGCGCCTCCCAGAACCCACCGACCGGCGGCGACACCCGCATCTCGCGTGCGGAGGCCGCATCCGCAGTGATGACGGATGGCTCGTCCGCTCCTCCCGCCGACGCCGAGCCCGTCGCCGACCCGGGCGCGGCCCCCGCGACATCCGACACCGCCCCGACCACCGAGCCGCCCGCGCCCGCCGCGGGCCCCGACGCCGCAGCGGTCGCCGAGTGGCGCGAGCAGCACGAGGCGTGGCGCATCGCACACGCCGAGTGGAAGACGGGGCAGGACCAGGCGATGCGCGCGGCGAAGGCGCAGGCCGCTGCCGAGAACCGCGAGAAGGCCCGCGCGTTCGCCGCCCAGGCCGAAGCCGCGCGCGCCGCGCGCCGCCGCAGCCGCCCTCGCGCGAGCGCCGCGTTCGTGTTCACGATGCTCGGTCTCGCCCTCGTCATCGGCGCGGCGGTCGCCCTGTGGGCGCTCGGAGGCCCGGACGTCGGCGCGTTCACGGTGCCGGTCGCGCTCGCCGCGGCGACCCTCGTGCTCGCGCTCGGTATGGTCGTCGCCGCCCTGCGTCGACGACGCAGCGGAGCGCTCGCGTTCTTCACGCTCATGACGGTTCTCGCGATGCTGGTCGGCGTCGTCGGCGCCGCCATCGGCACGCAGGGCCGCCTTCTCCTCCCCGGCCAAGGCGTGGCCGTCGGCAGCTCGTCGCAGCGGATCGTGCAGCCGATCGGCGACACCTGGGTGAGCGTCACACCGCTCGATGCCCCCGGCCCACGCATCGAACTCACGCAGTGGCTCGGGAACGCCTGGATCTCGGTCGAGCGCGACGCGGTGCTGCTGCTCGACGCGAGCGACGCCGGGGCCATCGACATCGTGTCGTACGACGCCGACGGCATGGTCTCCCGGCGGCAGATCGGGGGCCTCGACCGGGGCGCGCTCGTCATCGACAGCACCGGCGTTCGGGCCCTCCACCCGGGCGAACGGGCCGACGGAAGCGTGGACGCGTCCCTCGACCTCACGCAGCACAACGGCGACGTCTACGTCCAGACCTACGAATGAGCGAGCACATGACCGAGAACAGCGAACGACCCACCACCACCGGCCCGACTGCACCGATCGAGACGGATGCCACGGGCCCGCTCTTCGCCGAGCCGGCCGACGCCGCAGCACCCGTCGCCGACTCGGTGTACGCGGCATCCGCTGCCGGGGATGCGGCCGGGGCCGGGGCCGACCCGACGACGCGACCGACCATCCGCTGGGGCGCGCTCGTGTGGGCGCTCGTGTTCGGCGGAACGGCCGCGCTCACGCTGTGGATCCTGGTCGATCCCACGCGCCAGGTCGCGACTGCGGAATGGCTCACGACGCTCAGCCCGTTCGCCGCTGCGCTCTACGCCCTGATCGCGGTCGGCGTGCTCGTTGCGCTCTTCGGCATCGTCGGGCTCATCCGCCGCGGCGAGCGCGCCCGCGCCCCGCAGGACGCGTCGACGTCGCCCGCAGACGGCCCGCGCACTCCGGTGCACCACGGCGCGCGCCGCGCCTGAACCCGATCGCGCGAACGAACGCGACGCAGCCGACGCCGCGAGCCGCGGCATCCGTCACCTCGCCCTAGAGCTCGACGCCGACCAGCACCGGCTCGGGGTGCAGCACGATCCCGAACTCGGCCTGCACGCGGCCCTGCACGAACCGCGCGAGCTGCGCGAGCTCCTCGGCGCTCGCGCCGCCCCGGTTGGTGAGGGCGAGCGTGTGCTTCGACGAGATCGCCGCCCGGGAGCCCGGCAGGGCGAACCCGCGACGGATGCCGCTGTGCTCGATGAGCCACGCGGCCGAGAGCTTCACGAGCGGCTCCGACGGGTCGGCGCGGCTGTGCGCCTCGGCCGCCTCGACCTCGGCCTGGTGGGCGAGGAAGGCGTCGAGCGGTGACTTCGCCTCGAGCTCGGCGAGCGGCACGACCTCGTCGGGCTCCTCGGGCTCGACGTACCAGCGCGGCGCGTCGCCGGGCAGCGTGCGCGCGACGCGCTCCGAGACGATCGGGTTGGTGAAGAACGAGCCGGCGCTCACCGAGTCGGGGTCGTCGGGATCGAGCACCATGCCCTTGCCCGAGCGGAGGGCGAGGACCGCCTCGCGCACGTCGGCGATCGGCACGCGGTCGCCGAGCTGCACGCCGAGCGCACCCGCCAGCTGCGCGTACGCGACTGGGGTGCCGAGCGCCTGGCCGAGCACCTCGCGCTCGGCGGTCGTGTCGTGCAGGGCGATCTCGATCGAGACGACGACGCCCGCGAGGCCCTGCTTCAGCACCGAGGTGCGGTACCCGAGCTCGAGCTCGTCGGCCGACATGCGGCGCGACCGGTCGGCACCCTCGTCGAGGAACTCGATCGCGACGAGCACGTCGGAGAGCTCCTGGCCGTAGGCGCCGATGTTCTGCACGGGCGCCGCGCCGACCGAGCCGGGGATGCCGCTGAGCGACTCGAGCCCCGAGAACCCGCGCTCGACCGCGAACGCCACGAGCTCGTCCCAGACCTCGCCGGCCTGCACGCGCAGGTGGACGCTGCCGGGCTGGGCGCCGGGCAGCACCTCGATGCCCCTCGTCGCGATCCGGATCACGGTGCCCTGGAAGCCCTCGTCGCCGACGAGCAGGTTCGACCCGCCGCCGAGGACCATCCATCGGCCGCCCGACGCATCGGCCTCCCGCACGAGGTCGACGAGCTCGGTCGACGTCGTCGCCGTGACGAGCCGGCCGATCGGGCCGCCGACGCGCAGCGTCGTGAGGTCGGCGAACGGGATGTCGTGCTGCTCGCTCATGTCAGGCGAGCACCACGCGCACCTGCGCCTTGCCGAGCACGGTCGCACCCTCGAAGCTCACGGTGAGGTCGACGCGCGCGGCGCGCGCCTCGACGTCGAGCTGGCCGACCTTGGCCGACACCGAGACATCCGCCCCCGCCTCGGGATCGACGACCACCGGCCGGGTGAACCGGACCTGGTAATCGGCGACGCGCCCGGGGTCGCCCGCCCAGTCGACGACGGGCTGCACGGCGAGGCCCATGGTGAGCATGCCGTGCGCGAGCACGCCCGGGAGGCCCACCGACGCGGCGACGTCGTCGCGGTAGTGGATCGGGTTGAAGTCGCCCGAGGCGCCCGCGTAGCGGACGAGCGAGTCGCGGGTCAGGTGGAAGTCGCGCTCGGCGACCACGTCGCCGACGGCGAGCGCGTCGAAGTCGGGGGCCGCGGGGGCGGCGACGGTCTCGGGCATCAGTCGTCTCCTCGCACGACGAGGGTGGAGATCGCGGTGACGACGTGCGCGCCCTCCGCGTCGGTGATCACGGACTCGGCGGTGACCATCGAGTGCGCGCCGAGCGTCTTGACGCTCGAGACGGTCAGGGTCGCGGTGAGCTCATCGCCTGCGACGATCGGCCGCGTCGAGGTGAACCGCTGGTCGCCGTGGACCACGCGCGAGAAGTCGATGCCCGCGTCGGGCTCGGCGAGCAGCTGCGCGAGCGTGTGCTCCTGCACGACGACGGCGAACGTCGGCGGCGCGACGATGTCGGCGTGGCCGGCGGCGCGCGCGGCGTCGACGTCGTGGTTGATCGGGTTGGCCGCGAACACGGCGCGCGCGAACTCGCGCACCTTCTCACGGCCGACGAGGTACGGCGCGGTCGGCGCGAACACGCGCCCCTGCAGCTCGGGGTTCACTGGCACCGTGCCAGTCTACGCAGCGCGCTTCGCGCGGCTTCGTCGAGGGCGGGCGAGCGGATGCCGCGGGCTCGAGCCCGCGCGACGCCTCAGCGCTTTCCGCCCCCGAGGAGGCCCCCGAGCAGGTCGCCCAACCCGCCGAGGCCGCCGAGGCCGCCGGTCGATCCGCCCGTCGCTCCCGACCCGCCGGCCGCGCCGCCCAGCAGCCCGCCGAGCAGGTCGCCGATGCCGCCGCCGCCGCCCGTCGACGTGTCGGGCGACGACCCCTGCGTGCGCTTGGTGAACTGCGACGCCAGGAAGCTCAGCACGATCGGCGCGAGGATCGGCAGCAGTTTCTGGATGAGCCCGGGCTCGGCCTTCCCGCCGCTCGATCCGAGCTTCTGCACCACCTCGTCGGTGTTCGCGCCGAAGACGTTGTGCACGATCTTGTCGCCGTCGTCCTCGTCGACCTCGTCGAGGTTCACGCCGCCCTCGAACAGCTGCGGCGGATGGTGCTGCACGGCGCGTTCGAGCGAGGCCGCGCCCGCGGCATCCTGCGCGTTCGCCCCCATGCCGCCGAGCAGCGCCGGCAGCGCCTGGTCGACCGCCGCCCGCGCGGTGGCCTCGTCCACGCCGAGCCTCGATGCAAGATCGGCGATCGGGATGTTGGCGATGATGTCGTCGTACGAGGCCACGGCCCGTCCTTCCCCTGTCGCCCGCCGTCGGGCGCCCACGCTCACGGTATCCGCCGCTGCCCGCGCGTGGAACCCCGGCGCGGGCGCGTGCCGCCCGGCCGACCCGCATCGAGACGTCGCGGATGGTCGGGGCAACTCGCCATCTGCGACCGCTCGGCAGCTCGAAACGCCGGCGGAGTGCCGGCCGGACCATTCCTTCGGTATTGACTTATATAAGTAACAGCTGAATAATAGCTGCCATGCACGCGCTCGACATCCTGGGGGACCCGGTCCGCCGCCGGATCCTCGAGGTGCTCGCCGACGGCGAGCTTGCGGCAGGCGACGTCGGGCGGATCGTGCAGGCCGAGTTCGGCATCAGCCAGCCGGGCGTCTCGCAGCACCTGCGCGTGCTGCGCGAGTCCGGGTTGGCGACCGTGCGCGCCGACGGCACCCGCCGGCTCTACGCGCTCGACCCCGAGCCGCTCGCCGAGGCGGCGCAGTGGTTCACGCCCTTCGAGCGGTTCTGGACGCCGCGACTGGACGCGCTCGGCACCGAACTCGCACGCGGCCGCCGGCAACGCCGACTCGAGGCATCCGCTGCCGCAGCATCGCACCCACCCGAGCAGGAGCACTGACATGGACATCCGAGCACAGATCGACGCCGTCGACCGCGGCGTCGCGACCGAGGAACGCGACGGCGAGCGCATGCGCGTGCAGACCCTCGCCCAGACCTACCCCTCGCCGATCGACGACGTGTGGGACGCGCTCACGACGGCCGAGCGCATCCCGCGCTGGTTCCTGCCCGTGAGCGGCGACCTGCGCCTCGGCGGTCGGTACCAACTCGAGGGCAACGCCGGCGGCACCGTCACCGCGTGCGACGCGCCGAACTCGTTCACCGCGACCTGGGAGTACGGCGGCGGCACGACGTGGATCACCGTCCGGCTCACCGAGGTCGACGCGGAGCGCACGCGCTTCGAACTCGAGCACGTCGCGCGCGCCGCCGACGTCACCGACGAGATGTGGGCGCAAATGGGCCCCTCCCCCACCGGCATCGGCTGGGACGGCGCGCTGCTCGGCCTCGCACTGCACTTCACCACGCGCGAGATCCGGCCCGACAACTCGGCGGAATGGCTGCAGACCGACGATGGCCTGGCCTTCATGCGACTGAGCGCCGACGCCTGGGCGCGAGCGGATGTCGCGGCCGGCGCCGACCCCGCGACCGCGGCGGCCGCAGCCGACCTCGTCTACGGGATGTACACGGGCGCGACCCCGGCACCCATGGACGAGTAGCCCGGCGGGCCGCCCACCGCACCGCACCGCACCACCTGGTGCCGGGCATCGAGAAGTCGTAGATGCACGGCCGCACCCTGCATCCGCGACCTCTCGAGCACGCGGGCGAGCGCGAGGCACGGGGCGCGGCGCCCGGCGCGGCAGTCCGCAACGCCGAACCGCCCCGCCGGGTGTCGCCGGCGAGGCGGTTCGCGTTCACGTGGGGGCCGGCACGGTGAGGACACCGGCCCCGCACGGGTTCAGTCGGCGGACGCCCGCGAGAGCACCTCGCCCCGGAAGAACGCCGGGCGCTTGATCGCCTGCCAGATCATGATCACGACGCCAGTGAGCAGCACGACCATGCCGAGGATGAACACGAGGCCGACGCCGCCGATGTTCGAGCCGCTGCCGTAGTCGGGGTCCATGCTGTCGACGAGGGTCGTCACGAAGAGCACCGACAGGATGACGCCGCCCACGAGCGGGAACAGCAGCGTGAAGAAGAACTCGCGCACCGAACGGAACCAGGTCTTGCGGAAGAACCACACCGCCGCGAACGCGGTGATGCCGTAGTAGAAGCAGATCATCATGCCGAGCGCGGTGATCGTGTCCCAGAGCACGTTCTCGCTGACGAACCGCATGACCGCGTAGAAGACGGATGCCACGACCGCCGAGACGATCGTCGCGTACCCGGGCGTGAAGAAGCGCGGGCTGACCTGCGCGAACTTCGGCGGCAGGGCGCCGTAGTGGCCCATCGCGAGGAGGGTGCGAGCGGGCGAGACGAAGGTCGACTGCAGCGACGACGCCGACGACGTGAGCACCGCGAGCGACACGAGCACCGCGAGCGGGCCGAGCACGGGTCCGGCGAGCGCGAAGAACACGTTGTCCTGGATGTCGGGGTTGCCGAGGCCGAACTCGCCGGTGCCGACGCCCGCGAACGAGATGAGCGAGACCGAGATGAGCAGGTAGAGCGTGACGATGATGAGCACCGACAGGGTCGCGGCGCGACCCGGCGTCTTCTCGGCGCCCTTGGTCTCCTCGTTCATCGTGAGGGTGACGTCCCAGCCCCAGAAGATGAAGATCGACAGCGACAGGCCCGCCGCGAGCGCGCTGAAGTCGCTCACCGCGAACGGGTTGAACCAGCTGAGCTCGATCGGCGTCGCGTCGAACGCGTTGCCGTTCGCGACCTCGACGAGCGCCGCGACCGAGAACAGCACGAGCACGGCGACCTGGAAGCCGACGAGCCAGTACTGCAGCTTCTGCGTGGTGCGCATGTCGCGGTACGAGATCATCGTCGCGCCGAGCATGAACAGCAGGCAGACCACGACGTTCACGAACGGGTTCGCCGCGATGTCGGCGATCTCGGGGTTGCCCGCGACCTGCGAGATGAGCAGGAAGAGGAAGTCGACCGCGATGCCCGCGAGGTTGGAGAGCACGAGGATCGTCGCCGCGACGAGGCCCCAGCCCGCCATCCAGCCGATCCATGGGCCGAAGGCACGCGTCGCCCAGGTGAACGAGGTGCCCGAGTCGGGCATCCGGCGGTTGAGCTCGCGGTAGCCGAATGCGACGAGCAGCATCGGGATGAACCCGAGCAGGATGATCGCCGGCACCTGTGTGCCGACCTCGGAGACGGTCGGGCCGAGCGCGGCGGTCAGCGTGTACGCGGGCGCGATGCACGAGATGCCGATGACGATCGCGCCGATCAGGCCGACGGATCCGGCGGACAGGCCCTTCTTGGTGATGCCGTGCTCGGCCGAGTCGACCGCGCGGGTCGCCTCGGTGAGGGGGGCCTGGTCAGGGGTGTGGTGCGACATTGCAGGTCTTTCAGGAGCGGGTGGTGCGCGGCACCACGATCATCGGTGCCGGGAGCTCGCGCAGCATCTTCGCCGCGGTCGAACCCAGGAACAGGTGGCGCGGCGCCGCGAGGCGGCTCGAGCCGACGAGCACGAGCTCGCCCTGGTGCCAGTCGAGGGCGCGCACGGCGTCCTCGATGGTCTCGCCCGTCGCGGTCTCGACGGTCGCCTCGATGCCCTCGGGGAGCGCCTGGCGGGCTTCGTCGAGCACCTCCTCGGCGTGCACCGAGCTGGTCAGCGCGGCGAGGTCGGCGTCGAGGCCGGCGGGGAGGTCGATGGGCACGAGCGAGAGCAGGCGCAGCGGCGCGTGCGTGGCACGGGCGAGGCGGATGGCCGCCTCGAGGAGCGCGTCGGCGCCGGGCCGGGTGCCGACCGCGGCGGTGATGCGCGTGATGCCCTGCGATGCAGGCACCTCGCGCGACCCGGATGGCGCGAGGAGCACCGGCACGTCGGAGGAGTGCAGCAGCTCGTTCGCGACCGAGCCGATGCGCGAGCGGCCGAGGAGGCCCCCGCGCGCGGTGCCGATCACGATGAGGCGCGCGTCGAACTCGTGCGCGGCCTCGATGAGGCCCTCGGCGAACGACTCGGCGTAGCGGAGGTGCAGCTTCGACGCGACATCCGCCCCCAGGTGCTTGGACGCCGCTTCGAGCCACTCGCGCGACTGCGCGCGGAGGTACCGCTCGTAGCCGGCGTCCGCGGGGACGCTGGAGTTGCCCACCTCGGACGGCAGGACCATGACGACCTCGAGCGGCGCGTCGGCTGCGGCCGCGAGCCGGCTCGCGACGGCGAGCGCGTCGGCGCCCGCGGCGTTCGCGGTGTAGCCGACCAGGATGCTGGTCGCGGTCACGCGCGCACCCCGAGCGCCTCGAGAGCCTGCGACGCGACGAGCCGGCCCATGCGGATGGCGCCGTCGACGTGCTGGTAGCCCTTGCCGGCCATGTCGGAGCAGGCGAAGCGGATCGGGCCGACGGGCGTGCGGAGGTCGGCGCCGTAGCGCGCGAGGCCGCCCATGTCGAAGCTCGCGGCGTACGCGCCGCGGGTCCACTCCTCCGAGCCCCAGTCCGACTCGTAGTAGACGACCGGGTGCAGCGCCTCCTCGCCGTAGTAGTGCGAGAGCGACTCGAGGATGCGCTCCTTGCGCTCCTCGGCCGTGAGTCGGAAGACCTCGTCGGCCGCCTCGTCGGACACGAACCCGACGAGCGTGCCGCGGGTGTCGCCGTGGTTGGTGTTGTCGTACGCCTCGTGCGAGAGCTCGTACGGGCTGAACGCGGTGCCCGACAGGCCCTGCTCGCGCCAGAACGGCGTCTCGTAGACGGCGTGCACCTTGATGACGAAGCCCATCGAGACGTGCTGGTGCATCTGGTGCTGGAGGCGCGGCAGCGGCGGCTCGTACGAGATGCGGTCGTAGAGGATCGGCGCGAGCGCGAGGACGACCTGCTTCGCGTGCACCTCGAACCCGTCACTGATCACGGTGACGCCCGCCTCGGGCGCCTCGGGGTTCCAGCGGATGGTGCGCACCGGCTGGCCGAGCTTCACGGCGTCGCCGAGGCGCTCCGCGAGGCGCAGCGGCAGCTGCTGGAGGCCGCCGACGACGCGCTTGTCGAGGATGAAGTCGGCGTCGACCAGGTTCGAGAACGAGCCGGCGGAGGCCGCCATGAGCAGCGCCTGCAGCGCCGAGAACGCGTGCGTCGGCTTCGTGAGCATCGCACCGGCGATGAACATGCCGATGTTGAGCTTCGCCTCCTCGTCGTCGGTCTGGGTGCCGAGCCACTCGGCGAACGAGATCTCGTCGAGCTCCTTGGCGCGCGGATGCGCCCACGGCGCCTCGGGGTCGATCTCGGCGACGAGGCCGTCGAGCTTCTCGATGAGACCGACGATCTCGCCCTCGGTCTGCGCGGGCACCGGGAAGATCTCGCCCTCGAAGAGGCGGCGCTCGCCGTCCTCCGCGATGTAGACGTTCCGGCCCTCGCGGTAGCGCTCGTACGTCTCGAGCCCGAGCTCGTCGAGCGTCTCGATGAGCGCGTCCTGGTCGGGCGAGACCCACTGGCCGCCGATCTCGAGCATGGCGCCGTCGACGTCGCCGGTCCAGAGGCGGCCGCCGACACGGTCGCGGGCCTCGAGCACGACGACGTCGCGCCCCGCCTTCACGAGCTCGGTCGCGGCCGTGAGGCCTGCGGCGCCTGCGCCGACGATGACGACGTCGGTCTCGATGCGTTCCATGGTGCGAGTGCTTTCTGTGCGTGGTGCCGGCGCTCCGGATCGGAGCGGAGAGTGGGCGGATGCCGCTGCTCGCGGCGCGCGTGCGGCGCGGGCCGCGGCATCCGTCGACCCGGTCGGCCGGGAGCGTCCCGGGCGGGCCGGGACGGACCCGGTCAGGCCGGGATCAGGGTGTACTTCGTGTCGAGGAACTCGTGGATGCCCTCGAAGCCGCCCTCGCGGCCGATGCCCGACTGCTTGACGCCGCCGAAGGGGGCGGCCGCGTTCGATACGAGGCCCGTGTTCAGGCCCATCATGCCGGTGTCGAGGCGGTCGATCATGCGGTGACCGCGGGCGAGGTCCTGCGTGAACACGTAGGAGATGAGGCCGTACTCCGTCGAGTTGGCGAGGCGCACGGCCTCGTCCTCGTCGGCGAACGTCGTGATGCCGAGCACCGGTCCGAAGATCTCCTCGCGGAGCAGGCGCGCGTCGGAGGACACGTCGCCGAGCACGGTCGGCGCGTAGAACGAGCCGGCGCCGTCGATCGCCGAACCGCCGGCGAGCACGGTCGCGCCCTTCGAGACCGCGTCCTGCACGAGCTCGTCGGTCGAGGCGACCGCGTCGGCGTCGATGAGCGGGCCGATCGAGATGCCGTCCTCGGTGCCGCGACCGACGCGCATCGACTGCACGCGCTCGGTCACCCGGCGCGCGAACTCGGCCGCGACCGACTCGTGCACGATGAAGCGGTTGGCCGCGGTGCAGGCCTGGCCGATGTTGCGGAACTTCGCGACGAGCGCGCCCTCCACGGCCTTGTCGAGGTCGGCGTCCTCGAACACGACGAACGGCGCGTTGCCGCCGAGCTCCATCGAGGTGCGGAGGATGCCCTGCGCCGACTGCTCGATGAGCTTGCGGCCGACCTCGGTCGAACCCGTGAACGAGAGCTTGCGCAGGCGCGGGTCGGCGATGATCGGGGCCGAGACCTTCGACGAGCTCGTCGTGGTCACGACGTTCACCACGCCCTTCGGCAGGCCGACCTCCTCCAGCAGCTGCACGAACGCGATGGTCGTGAGCGGCGTGAGCGCGGCGGGCTTGACGACCACGGTGCAGCCCGCGGCGAGCGCCGGCGCGATCTTGCGGGTCGCCATCGCGAGCGGGAAGTTCCACGGCGTGATGAAGTACGACGGTCCGACGGGGCGCTGCGCGACCACGATGCGGCCGGTGCCCTCGGGGTTCCAGCCGTAGCGGCCCGTGATGCGCACCGCCTCCTCGCTGAACCAGCGGAGGAACTCGCCGCCGTACTTGACCTCGCCGCGCGCCTCGGCGAGCGGCTTGCCCATCTCGAGCGTCATCAGGAGGGCGAAGTCGTCGGCCCGCTCCATGAGGAGGTCGAAGGCGCGGCGGAGGATCTCGCCGCGCTCGCGCGGCGCCGTCGCGGCCCAGGCGTCCTGTGCGGCGACGGCCGCATCGAGCGCGCGGATGCCGTCTGCGGCCGACGCATCGGCGATGGTCTTGATCACGTCGCCCGTGGACGGGTCGCGGACCTCGAAGGTCTTCCCGCCCTCGGCGGCGACCCACTCGCCGCCGATGTACAGGCCGTCGGCGACCTGGTCGAGGAGTGCGGATTCCTGCGTTGCAGTGGTCATGCTCGGAGTGTCCGTTTCGTTCGGTGTGCGGTGGTGACGCGCGATCACGGGTAGAGGCCGCGGAGGCGGTGCGCCTCGGCGACACGCTCGACGGCCAGTGCCGTGGCGGCGGTGCGGAGCGAGAGGTCGCGGGCCTCGGCGTAGCCGAGGACGTGGCGCCAAGCGTTCAGCATCCGCTCCTCCAGTCTGCTCTCGACTTCGTCGACCCGCCACCAGTACGCCTGGTTGGCCTGGACCCACTCGAAGTACGAGACGATGACACCGCCCGCGTTGGCGAGGATGTCGGGGACGACCAGCACGCCGCGCTCCCGGAGGATCGCGTCGGCGGCGGGGGTGGTCGGGCCGTTCGCGCCCTCGACCACGACCTTCGCGAGCACGTCCGCGGCGTTGCCGCCGTGCAGCACGCCCTCGACGGCGGCCGGCACGAGCAGGTCGACGTCCTCGGTGAGCACCGCGTCGCGGTCGAGCGCGTCGCCGCCGGCGAAGCCGACGACCGAGCCGGTGTCGCGCACGTGGTCGGAGAGCGCCTCGATGTCGAGGCCGGCATCGTTGCGCACGGCGCCGTACTGGTCGCTGACCGCGACGACGCGGACGCCGCCCTCGGCGAGGAACCGCGCGGCATCCGCACCGACCTTGCCGAAGCCCTGCACGGCGGCCGACGCCCGCGAGGGCTCGATGCCGGCGTGCCGCAGCGCGGCGAGCGCGATGTGCGTGACGCCGCGGCTCGTGGCGGACGCGCGGCCGAGCGAGCCGCCGAGCGCGATGGGCTTGCCCGTGACGATGCCGGGCACCGTGTACCCCGAGTTCACCGAGTAGGTGTCCATCATCCAGGCCATGGTGCGCTCGTCGGTGCCGATGTCAGGCGCGGGGATGTCGCGCTCCGGCCCGATGATCGGCAGGATCTCGCTCGTGTAGCGGCGGGTGACGCGCTCGAGCTCGCCGACCGAGTGGTCGCGCGGGTCGATCGCGATGCCGCCCTTCGCGCCGCCGTACGGCACGTCGAGCAGGGCGCACTTCCACGTCATCCACATCGCGAGCGCGCGGACCTCGTCGAGGTTCACGTTCGGCGCGTAGCGCAGGCCGCCCTTGGCGGGGCCGCGGCTGAAGTTGTGCTGCACGCGGTAACCGAGGTACACCTCGGTCTCGCCGGTGTCGCGGCGCAGCGGCACCGCGACCGCCATCTCACGACGCGGGGTCGCGAGCATGCGGTGCAGGCCCTCGCCGTAGCCGAGCAGCTCGATCGCCTCGGCCAGCTGGGCGCGGGCGTCGACGAGCGGGGTGGGCTCGGCGTCGGCGACGGATGCCGCGTGGGCGACGGATGCCGCGGCCGCGAGGGGCGCGGATGCCGCGTCCGCGACGACCAAGGGCGACGCCGTCGTCGCCGTCACGGGGTTCATGCGTTCCGCAGCCCTTCCGCGACGACGTCGAGGCCCTCGATGAGCAGCTCGTCGGAGATGGCGAGCGGCGGGAGGAAGCGGATGACGTTGCCGTAGGTGCCGCACGTGAGCACGAGCACGCCGTTGGCGTGGGCGTACACGGCGACCTTCGACGTGAGCGCCGCGTCGGGCGCGCCGGTGGCGGGGTCGACGAGTTCGACCGCGACCATTGCGCCGCGGCCGCGGACGTCGCCGATGCGCGGGTCGGCGGTGCGGAGCGCGTTGAGGCGGCCGATGAGCACGGCGCCGATCTGCTGCGCGCGCTCGATGAGGCCGTCCTCCTCGTACGACTCGATCGCGGCGAGCGCGGCGGCGCATGCGAGCGGGTTGCCGCCGTAGGTGCCGCCGAGGCCGCCGGCGTTGGCGGAGTCCATGATGGCGGCGCGGCCGGTGACGGCCGAGAGCGGCAGGCCGCCGGCGATGCCCTTGGCGGTGACGATGAGGTCGGGCACGATGCCCTCGTGCTCGCTCGCGAACCAGGCGCCGGTGCGGGCGAAGCCGGTCTGCACCTCGTCGGCGATGAAGACCACGTCGTTCGCGTTCGCCCACTCGACGAGCGCCGGGAGGAAGCCGGGGGCGGGCACGATGAAGCCGCCCTCGCCCTGGATGGGCTCGATGATGATCGCCGCGAGGTTCTCGGCGCCGATCTGCTTCTCGATCTGGCTGATCGCGCGGGCCGCGGCCTCGGCGCCCGACAGGCCGCCGTCGCGGAAGGGGTAGCTGAGCGGTGCGCGGTAGACCTCGGGCGCGAACGGGCCGAAGCCGTTCTTGTAGGGGATGTTCTTGGCCGTGAGGCCCATCGTGAGGTTCGTGCGTCCGTGGTAGGCGTGGTCGAACGCGACGACCGCCATCTTCCCGGTGTGGTGACGCGCGATCTTGATCGCGTTCTCGACGGCCTCGGCGCCGGAGTTGAAGAGCGCGGAGCGCTTCTCGTGGTCGCCGGGGGTGAGCTCGTTGAGCTTCTCGGCCACCGCGACGTAGGAGTCGTACGGCGCGACCGTGAAGCAGGTGTGCGTGAACGCGTCGAGCTGCGCCTTGACCGCGTCGACGACGCGCGGGTTCGAGTTGCCCACGCCGGTCACGGCGATGCCTGAGCCGAGGTCGATGATCGAGTTGTCGTCGGCGTCGACGATGACGCCGCCGCCGGCCGCGACGACCGAGACGGGGATGGTGTGCCCGACGCCCTTCGCGACGGCCTGCGCCTTGCGCGCGAGGAGCTCCTGCGAGCGCGGGCCCGGGATGCTGGTGACGAGGCGGCGCTCCTGCGGAAGGGCGGGTCCGCCGACGGCGGTGGCCGTGGGTTCGACGATGGTCATGCGATGCTCCGATGCGGTGACGACGGTGGCGATGTCGGGCAATGGTAGGCAGCCCGAAACGGATGCCACCCCCTCCCCGATGTACACTCGAACCCACTCTGCTCGACGCGGCGTACAGAAGGAGGCCTCGTGAAGCCCACCGTGCGCACCCTGCTCGCCCGAGACGACCTCGCGCTCACGCTGCTGACCGACGAGGCGGCGCTCCCGGGCGACGCGCTCGACGCGCCGGTGCCGTGGGTGCACAGTTCCGACCTCGAGGACCCGGCGCCGTTCATCGAACCGGGGCAGGTGCTCCTCACGACCGGAACCCAGTTCGGCGCCGACGCCGGCACCGACGACCCGGCCGGCTTCGAGGCGTATGTCGCGCGGCTGGCCGACGCCGGCATCTCGGCGCTCGGCTTCGGCACCGAGGTCGTCCGCGCGGGTACGCCCGCGCTCCTCGTCGAGGCGTGCGCGACGCACGGCGTGCCGCTCTTCGAGGTGCCCTACCGCACGCCCTTCATCCGCGTCGCGCGCACGATCGCCGAACTCAACGCGGCCGACGCGAACGCACGCCAGGCCTGGGCGCTCCAGGCGCAGCGCGCGATCTCGCTCGCCGCGCTCCGCCCAGACGGCCTCGGCGCGACGCTCGCCGAGCTGAGCAACCGGCTGGGCACCTGGGTCGGGCTGGTGGATGCCGCGGGCGCGCTCGATCGCGAGGCCCCGGTCGGCGGGCTCGGCCAGCCGGCACTCGGCGAGGTCGTCGGCGAGGCCCGCTCGATGCTCCGCCGCGGGCAGCGCGCCAGCCGCACGCTCGAGGCCGGCGCCTCGGTCGGCCGGGCGCAGCGGATGACCCTGCAGACGCTCGGCGCCGGCGGCGCGCTCCGCGGCGTCCTGGCCATCGGCGACTCCCCCGAGCTCGACCAGGCGGGCCGCGAGGTCGTGACCGCGGTGATCGCACTCGCCGGCCTCGCGCTCGAGCAGAACCGCGACCTCGACCGGGCGCGCGGGCATCTCCGTTCCGGGTTGCTGCGCTCGATGCTCGCCGGCGACGTCGAGCTGGCCGCCGAGGTCTCCGCCGAGATGTGGGGCCCGCTTCCCGCCGATCCCGTGCGCGTCGCGGTCGCCGACCTGCCGCCCGAGCACGCCGACCGGCTCACGGAGTTCCTCGAGCTCCGCGTCGACGACCGCGACGGCCGCCTCTTCTTCGGTCGCGACGGCGAGTCGATCGTCGTCGTCTGCGAAGACGCCGACCGCGAGGTCGCCGACGAGCTCGCCGGCGAGTTCGACGTGCCGGTCGGCGTGTCCGACGCGGCATCCGTCGCCGAACTCGGCCGGTTGCACGAGCAGGCGCTGCGCGCCGTCGAGCGCGCCCGCGAGACCGCCCCCGGCGTCGTCTGGTTCGACGACATCAGCCGACAGGGCGTGCTCGCGTTCCTCGCCCGCACGGACGCGCGCGCCGTCGCCCGGGCGACGCTCGAACCGCTCATCGAGTACGACCGCGAGCAGGGCACCACGCTGCTCGACACCACGCGGACCTGGCTCGAGCACGGCGGCCAGTTCGACGCGACCGCGCAGGAACTCGGCGTGCACCGGCACACCGTGCGGAGCCGCATCGCGCTCGCCGAGAAGCTCCTCGGCCGCGACCTCTCGGGCTTCCACGCGCGCGCCGACCTCTGGGCGGCGCTGCTCGCGACCGACTGATCGGGGCGCCGGGCGGTCGGCGCTCGAGCGGGTGCCCGGCGGGGCCCGTCGGGCCTACCGGGCGCGAGTGCGTCGGCGTACCCTGACGAATGGACGGGGAGGTTCGCGATGCAGGCGACGGTCGGCGACCGATTGGTCATCCACGGCAAGCAGGTGGGCAGCGCCGAGAAGCACGGCGAGGTCCTCGAGGTGCGGGGGGCGGATGGCGCGCCGCCCTACTGGGTCCGATTCGACGACGGGCACGAGGCACTGCTCTATCCCGGTGCCGACTGCGAGCTCGAGCACGCGCACTGAACCCCGGAGCGCGAGCGACGCACGGCGCCCGATAGCGTGGAGGGCATGTTCCACACCTACGCGGCGATCGGCGACAGCTTCACGGAGGGCGTCGGCGACGAACTGCCCGACGGCGTCTCGCGGGGGTGGGCCGACTTCGTCGCGCTGGGCCTGGCGAAGGCGGCGGCGCCCGAGCCGGTGCGGTACGCGAACCTCGCGATCCGGGGCCGCAAGCTGGGGCCGATCATCGACGAGCAGCTCGACGCGGCGATCGCGCTCGGTCCCGAGGTGATCAGCTTCAACGGCGGCGGCAACGACATGCTGCGCCCGCGCATGCCCGAGGAGATGGTGGCGAACCGGTTCCGCCAGGCGATCCACCGCATCCGCGACAACGGCATCCACGTGCTCATGCTGAGCGGCGCGAACCCGACCGACCACCTGCCGCTCGGCCGCGTCTTCGACGCGCGCGGCGCGCGCCTCACGGCCGCCCTGCAGGACCTGGCGCAGCTCGACGGGGTCACGTTCGTCGACAACTTCAGCGACCGGACGCTCCGCGACATCCGCTACTGGTCGGCCGACCAGCTGCACCTGAACTCGCTCGGCCACGCCAAGGTCGCCTCGAACGTGCTCACGGCGCTCGGCGTGCCCGTGCCTCCGGAGTGGGGCGTCGCCGAGGTCGCCGCGGCTCCCGCCGGCCGGAAGAGCCGCAACACCGCGACCTACTACCGCGAGTACGTGCTGCCGTGGATCGGCCGGCGGCTCACCGGTCGCTCGTCGGGCGACGGCCGCACGGCGAAGCGACCGACGCTCGAGCCCGTCGCCCTCGACGCCTGACCACGCTCGCGGGCCGAGTCCGCATTGCTCAGTCGGCGAGCACGCCCCGCACGAACGCGCGCGTGCGCCGCGCGAGCCCGTCGATGCGGGCCCAGGCGTGCGATCCGCTGCGCACCTCGGCCGGCGCGAGCGGCGCGTGCAGGCGCACGTTCTCCTGGCACGACAGGTCGCTGCAGACGTAGGTGCCGACCGTGCTCCCGTTCCGCCCGGCCTCGCCGGCACGCCGAGCGGAGAACATCGTGACCTGGTTCGCGGGCTGCTGGGTGTGGCAGAGGTTGCACATGCCGGCGCGGAAGCGCGAAGCGGGCGGGTCGGCCGCCCGCAGCACGATCCCCACGGGTTCGTCGTCGATGAGCGTCACGAGGTAGCCGCGCCGTCCGGCCCTGCGGTCGCGCCAGGCGAGCGCGTCGACGTGCTCCCAATCGACCAGCAGGTACTCCAGCGGCAGCTCGAGCTCCTCGAGCTCCCGATCGGTCGCGTTCACGAACGACGACCTGAGTTCGTCTTCGCTGAGCGGACGCATCCGACCCCCTTCCGACCCGAACCAGTGTAGGCGCGTGGTCGGATGCCGCGGCCGCCCGCCGTCGGCACCACCGCGTCGCAGCGCGCGAGCCGGCCCGGCCTCAGGCGAAGCTCGGTCGCGGCCGGTCGTCGGTGCGCGGGCACCATCCGGCGGGCGTCCGGTCGTACGCGAAGGCGGGTCCGTCGGCGATGAGCCCGGCGAGCGCGTCGAGGAACCGGTCGACGTCGTCGGCCGAGGACCCGGCGCCGAGGCTGACCCGCAGTCCGTTCGCCCGGGTCGCGAGCCGGTCGAAGAACGGGTGCGCGCAGAAGCGCCCGGCCCGCACCGAGATGCCGTGCTCGGCCGCGAGCGCGGCGGCCACGAGCCCCACCGAGCCGCGTTCGAGTTCGAGGGTGGCGATCCCCAGCCGGTCCTCGAGGTCGTCGAAGCCGCGCAGCACGCGCACGCCGGGCTGCGCCGCGAGTCCGTCGTGGAGGCGCGCGGCGAGCGCATCCTCGTGCGCGCGGCGGGCGTCCTCGCCGATCCGCTCGAGCTCGGCGAGGGCGCGCGCGAGCGCGACCGCGCCGATGAGGTTCGGCGTGCCCGCCTCGTGCCGCTCCGGCCCCGTCTTCCACTCCGCGGCGTCGACCGTCACCGACTCGACCGCCCCGCCGCCGGCGAGGTGCGGGGGCGCCGCATCGAGCCAGTCGGCGCGCCCGACGAGCGCCCCGGCGCCGAACGGCGCGTAGGCCTTGTGCCCGGAGAACGCGAGGTAGTCGATGCCGGATGCCGCGAGGTCGACCGGCCGGTGCGGCAGCAGCTGCGCGGCGTCCACCGCGAGCCGGGCGCCGTGCGCGTGCGCGAGGTCGGCGAGCTCGGCGAGCGGCAGCACCTCGCCCGTGAGGTTCGAGGCGCCCGTCACCGAGAGCAGGGCGGCGGGCCGGCGTGCGAGCTCCGCGGCGAGCGCGTCGAGGGTCGCCCCGAACGTCGGGCCCGCGACCACGACGCGCCGTCCGCGCCGCTGCCAGGGCAGCAGGTTGGCGTGGTGCTCGATGTCGAGCACCACGGTCTCGCCGGGCACGGCGCTCGCGAGCAGGTTCAACGCATCGGTCGTGTTGCGGGTGAAGACGACGAGGTCGTCCAGCCGCGCCCCGACCCGGCCGGCGACGGCGACGCGGGCGTCCTCGAGCAGCGCGGTCGACGCCTGCGAGGCGTACCCGGTGCCGCGGTGCACGCTCGCGTAGTACGGCAGCACGGCGCCGACATGGGCCGCCACCGCGGTGAGGGCCGGGGCGGATGCCGCGAGGTCGAGGTTCACGTGCCGCACCGTCCGCCCGCCGAGGACGGGGACCTCGAGTCCGGCGTCGACGAGGTCGGCGAGCGGCACGGGCGCCGGACGGGCGGACGGTGCGACGGACGCGCCCGTCGCGGCGGACGCGGCCGTCGCGGCGGGTGCCCCGGGAGCGGCGGGCACGGTGGTCGCGGTGCTGGTCATGACGCCTCCTGGCTGGCGGGTGCGTCGAGGCTACGGAAGCCGCGCCTGAGCCCTCAACGGCGTCGCGTCACCGGCCGTCACGGCGCGACACGTGACGCAACAGAGGCCCGGCGTCAAGCGCCCCGGCGTCCGTCGCGCACGGTCGTACGATTGACCCACCCGGCGCGATCCGCGCCGCCCGGCGCACTCCAGCCCCGCCCGGCGCACTCGCGCCATCCGCCCACCGAACCGGAGCACCCCACGACGTGACGACGAACGAGCCCGACCAGTCCCGCGACGACCGCACTCGCCTCGAGGGCGACGCCTTCCACCGGCGCGTGCCCGACGTCGATCGCGGACTGCAGCTGAGCGGTGCGCCCGAGCTCGTCCTCGTCGAACCGGATGCCGAGCACGCGCGGTTCCGCCGTGACGACCTCGTGGTGCGCCGCGGCCAGTACGCGCTGCGGAACGGGCACGCGACGCCGCACGAGTCGATGGTCGAGGACCTGCTGGCCGTGGCATCCGCCCTCGACGACGCGCGGGTCGACTACCTGCTCGTCCGCCGCGACGGCGGCCGCCCGGTGATCGCGGTCGACCGGGCCGATCGCAAGCGCGTGGTCCGCGTCCTCGCGGCGGCGTTCGCGAACGAGCCGTTCTACGCGGCGACCCTCATCCCCGAGAAGGCCGCGAGCGCCCGCGACGTCCTCGTGGCCGACGGCGCGCTGTCGACGGCGCGCAAGCCGCTCGCCGTGCGCCTCTACCGCCCCCGCATCGAGCCCGTCGGCCGCCTGCGGTACGGGTCGGAGTCGGCGGTGCAGCTCGAGTTCTGGCGGTTCGGCGACGACGTCATCGAGGCGCCGATCGAGAACGCGCTGATGCGCCGCACGCTCCCCCGCGGCGAGGCCGTCGAGGCGACGGTGCACCTGCACGGGCGCGACTGGCGCACGCTCGAGCACATGTGGGAGCCGCTCGCGAGCGACGTCGACTTCGAGATCGACATGGTCTTCTCGTGGGTCGACGGCTCCGACGTGGAGTTCCTGCGCGAGCGAGCGCGCCGCATGCAGACGTACGTCGTGGGCGAGGGCGACGACTCCGAGGCGCGCTACCGCCAGATCGACGAGCTGAAGTACGCACTGCGGTCGGTGTACCTGTTCGCGCCCTGGGTGCGTCGCATCTTCATCTGCACCGATTCGCGGCCGCCCGCGTGGCTCGCGAAGCACCCGAAGGTCACCATCGTGCGCGCGGAGGACATGTTCGCCGACACGTCGGTGCTCCCGACCTACAACTCGCACGCGGTCGAGAGCCAGCTGCACCGCATCCCCGGCATCGCCGAGCACTTCCTGTACTCCAACGACGACATGTTCTTCGGCCGGCCGATCTCGCCCGACCTGTTCTTCTCGCCAGGCGGGGTCACGAAGTTCGTCGAGGCGGGCACGCGCATCGGCCTCGGCGAATCCGACCCGAGCCGCTCGGGCTTCGAGAACGCGGCGCGGGTGAACCGCGCGCTGCTGCGCGAGAGGTTCGGCAAGGTCACGACCCGCCACCTCGAGCACTGCGCGGCGCCGCTCCGCCGGAGCGTCATGGCCGAGCTCGAGGCGACCTTCCCCGAGGAGTTCCGCCGCACGGCGGCGAGCCGGTTCCGCTCGGCGACCGACATCTCGGTCACGAACTCGCTGTACCACTACTTCGCGCTGCTCACGGGCCGCGCCGTCGTGCAGACCGACGCCAAGGTCAAGTACATCGAGACGACGCTGCAGCGCGCGCTCCCGGCGATGAAGCGCTTGCTGAAGCGCCGCGACATGGACATGTTCTGCCTGAACGACGGCAGCTTCCCCGAGATCTCGGTCGAGGAGCGCACCGAGGCGGTCATCGACTTCCTCGAACGGTACTTCCCGTTCGCGGCGCCGTGGGAGAAGCCCGAGACCACGGATGCCGCGGGACGGCCGGGCGCGACCGAGGATCGGCCGAGCCTCACGGCCTGAGGCGCCTCAGGGCCGCAGTGAGAGCGTCGTCGGCGGAACGAGCAGGGACATCGACTCGACGATCGGCCGCGGCGCCGCCGACGACACCCGCGGCGCGGCATCCGGGATCACGATGCCGTCGGCCGCGAGCCGGCGCGCCGACTCCTCGGCGTCGATGACGTCGAGCGGCGCGTGCGCGCCGACCGGCACGACCGAGTGCAGCACGGTCGTCGGGTAGACGTGCACGAGGTTGAACGCGCGGGCGCCGTCCCAGCCGCGCGTGCCGCCGACCGGCACCGTGAGGTCCTGGGTGTAGCAGCTCGCCGACGCGACCGACACCGGGATGCCGGCGAACGTCGCGGTCGACGAGTAGTGCAGGTGGCCGGCGATGATCGAGCGGATGTCGCTGCCCGCGACGACCTCGGCGAGGGCCGCCTGGTCGCGCAGCTCGACCGAGACCGCGAGGTCCAGCACGCTGGGCACCGGCGGGTGGTGCATGGCGAGGATCGTGCCGTGCGGAGCCGGGATGGCGAGCTCCTCCGCGAGCCAGTCGAGCTGCGCCCCGGTGACCTCGCCGTGGTGGTGCCCCGGCACCGTGGAGTCGAGCGTGATGACGCGGAGGCCGTCGACGTCGTCGACCCGGTCCACCGGGCGCTGGCCGCCGATGCCGTCGCCGAGCAGCCCGCGCCGGAACGCGTCGCGCTCGTCGTGGTTGCCCATGACCCAGATGACGCGCGTGCCGAGTCGCGCCGCGACCGGGTCGACGATTCGCCTGAGGTGCTCGTACGCCTCGGCCTCGCCGCGGTCGGCGAGGTCGCCGGTGAACACGATGGCGTCGGGGCGGCCCCCGGATGCCTCGAACTGCTCGAGGAGCTCCTCGAGGTGTCGGTCGGCCGCCACGCGGTCGTAGAGCCGCCCGCCGCCCGCGAGCAGGTGGGTGTCGCTGACGTGCAGGAGGAAGTGCGACGGCCGCGGATGCTCGGCCAGCCGGGTGTTCACGTGTGCTCCGATCGTTGCGGGGTGACGTCCGGGTGGACTCACGCTAGCGCAGCACATCGGGCCGAACGGCCGGTGACCGCGGAGTGTGACGAAGCTGAACGACCGCGCCGCGGAGCATCCGAGCCCGGCGTCGGAGCTCAGTCCTTCGGCTTGTCGGGCCGGTTGGTGGCGCCGGGCGGATCCGGGCGGCCGTTGCCGGTGTCGGGCTCCTCGGTCGGCTCGACGGGATCCGTCGTCGGCTCGGGGTCGGCCGTCGCCTCGGGTTCGGCGGTCGGCTCGTCGGCCGAGCCGGTCGGCTCGGGCGTGGCCGAGACGATCGGCGGCGCGGTGGTCGCGTCGGGCGCGCCGCCCACCGGGCTCGGCATGACGAACTCCGATCCCGGCCGCGGGCGCGACGCCTCCTCCGTCGACCCCCCGCCCTCGGCGACCGGCGGTTGCGCGATCACCGCCGCGGTCGCGGCGAACGCAGTCCCCGACACGACGAGCGCGCCGACCACGAGGACCAGCATGCGGTGCGCTGCGATCCAGGGCGGCACCGGGCCGGACCGGAACCGTTCGGCGGCTCCGGCGACGGAGGCGAGCGCCACGGCGAGTGCGGCGGTGGTCGCCGACGCCGCGCGGCTCAGCGGCCCGGTGGCCGCGGCGGGAGGGGCCGCGTGACGGCCTCGTCGCCCGTCGCCCGGGCCCGCCTGTCCCGGGTCCTGCATGCCGTCCATCGCCTCGTCCGTCGTTCCGTCGCAGTGCAGCAGCATACCTGCGGATCGACGGAACCACCTCCCGAACGGGGGGTCTTGACGCGGGGGCCCGGATGCAGCATGCGGCGCGGTCCCGATGGGGTCAGGCGACCGACCAGCCGACGAGGACCGCCTCGACGGCGACCTGGGGCACGACGACCACCGGTCCGGCGAGGTTCATCAGGAGGTCGGAGTTCGTGCGGCCGAGCGGCAGGAAGCCGCGGCTCGCGACGCGCCGGCCGGTCACCGTCAGGACGGCGCGACGCGACACCGCGATGAGCGCGTCGGCGGCGTCGCCGCCGGTGCTGCGCACGTCGAGCTGGAGGTCCGGGCCGAGGGCCGAGGCGAGCGCCGCCGCTCGCTCGAGCGCACGCTCGTGCACGTCGTCGCCGTCCGCGGCGCGGAGCAGCACGAGCGGCTCGCCCAGGCGGTCGGCCTCCGCTGCCGCGAAGCGCACGGCCTCATCGCTCTCCGGCCCCTCGGAGACGCCGACGGCCACGCCCGATCGACCCCGCCACGAGGTCACCGGGACGACCGCGCTCGGTGACGCCGCGACCGCGGCGAGCTGCAGGCTGCGCGAGCCCATCGCGCGACCGTGGAAGTAGCCGACCTTGTGGGTGCCGACCACGACGAGGTCGGCGTCGCGCGACGCCTCGGCGAGGGTGAGGATGGGACTGCCGACCGCGACGATTCCGCGCACGTCGACCTCGGGGGCCGAGCGCCTCGCGACGTCGACCTCTCGCTCCGCGCGCTCTTCGGCGGTCGCGCGCAACTCGACGAGCGCAGACTCGCCGAGGCTGCCCCATCCGTCGTCGACGACCGTGACCAGGACGAGCGCGTCGTCGGTGCGCTCGGCGCGTCGCGCCGCCCACTCGACGGCGGCACGGCTCGCGACGCTTCCGTCGGCCCCGACCACGATCGTCATGGCACCAGCATCCGCGCCGGATGCCCCCCGTCCGGGGCCTTTGGTCCCGCCTCGCCCGCGACACGCCGGGTGATAGATTCGGCAGCAACCGCCTGCCATGGAGGTGGCATGGAGCACCCCGCGCCGTTGTCGTTTCCCGAGGGCCCCAGGGCCGAGCTCGATCGCGCGCTGACCGACCTGGTCGAACGCGCCGGCGAGGTCATGCGCACCCAGGGGCGACTGCGGGCCCTGCTCGACGCGACCCGCTCGATCGTCGGCGAGATCGAGCTCGCCGACGTGCTGCGGAGCATCGTGACCTCGGCCGTCGAACTCGTCGACGCGCAGTACGGCGCGCTCGGCGTCCTCGCCCCGCAGGGCGGACTCGAGGAGTTCGTGCACGTCGGGATGCCCGACGACACGGTCCAGCGGATCGGGCACCTCCCCGAGGGTCGCGGGCTGCTCGGCGCGCTCATCGACCATCCCGACGCCATCCGGCTCGAGGCGATCTCGGCGGACCCGAGGTCGGTCGGGTTCCCGGCGGGCCACCCGCCGATGGGCTCGTTCCTCGGCGTCCCCGTGCGCGTCCGCGACGAGGTCTTCGGCAACCTCTACCTCACGAACCGGCGCGGCGGCGGATTCAGCGACGAGGACGTCGAGCTCATCTCGGCGCTCGCGACCGCGGCGGGGCTCGCGGTCGACAACGCCCGCCGTTACGCGGAGGCCCGCACGCGCGAGGCGTGGGCCGCGGCATCCGCCCAGGTCGTGTCGGCGCTGCTCACGTCGTCGTCCGAGGGCACGGCGGCGCTCCTCGCCGACGAACTCGTCGATCGCGGTGCCGCCGACCGCGTCGCGATCCTGGTGGGCGCCGACGAGACGGCGGTCCGCGTGGTCGAGGTCCGCGGCGCGAGTGCCGACGACTGCGTCGCCGGGGCCGTCGTCGACGCCGACCGCACGCTCGCCGCCGTCGTCCTCGAGGGCGGCGAGACGCGCGCGACGCCCGGCGGACGGATCGAGCCGCCCGACGCGCTCGCCCTCCACCACGACGGCTCGTGCGGGCCGGTGCTCTTCACCGCACTGCGCCGCGACGGCGCACCGAACATCGTGATCGCCGCCGCGCGGCACCCGGGCGCCCCGCACTTCACCTCCGCCGAGATGCGGATCGCCGAGGACCTGGCCGAGCGCGTGTCCCTGGCCGCCGAGCTCGCCGAGGCGCGCGAAGCGCAGCAGCGCGGGCTCCTGCTCGAGGACCGGGCGCGCATCGCGCGCGACCTGCACGATCACGTCGTGCAGCAGCTCTACGGCGCCGGACTCGACCTCGCGGCCGCGGCCGCCGACTCCCCCGACCCGGTGGCCGAGCGGCTCGGGTCGGCGGTCGACGCGATCGACGAGGCCATCGCGCAGGTCCGGACGATCGTGTTCGCGCTGACCCCGCAGGACGGTGGCGCGCCGACGCTGCGGCACCGCGTGCTCGACCTCGCCGGGTCGGCGTCGCGGCACCTCCCCCAGCCCGTCGCGGTCTCCTTCGCCGGACCGGTCGACCTGCTCGCCGAGGGCGCGCTCGCGGACGAGCTCACCGCGTCGGTCCGGGAACTGCTCTCGAACGCCGTGAAGCACTCGGGCGCGGCATCCGTCACGCTCACGATCGTCGCGGCCGACGGACGCGTCACGGCCGAGGTCGCCGACGACGGGCGCGGCATCGGCGACGCCGCCCGCCGCAGCGGACTCGAGAACCTGCGCATCCGGGCCGAACGGCTCGGCGGCGCCTTCGAGCTCGACAGCAGCACCGCCGGCACCCGTGCCCGGTGGTCGGCCCCCATCACCCCCACCGAAGGAGACCCGCCGACATGACCCGAGTGTTCCTGGTCGACGACCACGAGATCGTCCGGCGCGGCGTCGCCCAGCTCCTCGATCGCGAGCACGACCTCGAGGTGGTCGGCGAGGCGGGCACCATCGCGCAGGCGCTCTCCCGCATCGAGGCGACCCACCCCGATGTCGCCGTGCTCGACATGCGCCTGCCCGACGGCGACGGCATCGACCTCTGCCGCGAGCTCCGGTCGCGGCATCCGGAGCTCGCGTGCCTGATCCTGACCGCCTACGACGACGACCAGGCCGCCATGTCGGCCGTGCTGGCCGGCGCGGCCGGGTACGTGCTGAAGAACGTGCGCGGCACGACCATCGTCGAGGACGTGCGGAAGGTGGCATCCGGTCGCTCGCTCATGGACCGCTCGATCGCGGCGCGCGTCTCGCAGCAGGCGAAGGCCGACGAGCACGACGACCCGCGCTTCAGCGCGCTCAACCTCCGCGAGCGGCAGGTGCTCGCGCTCATCGCCGACGGGCTCACGAACCGGCAGATCGGCGAGCAGCTCGGCCTCGCCGAGAAGACCGTGAAGAACTACGTGTCGGGGCTGCTGTCGAAGCTCGGCTTCGAGCGGCGCACGCAGGCCGCGATCTACCAGATGGAGCGGCGCGCGCACGGCGACGCCTGACCCGCCGCCCCCCGCGCTGCGCACATCCAAGTGCCGTTTCTGCGGTTGAGCGCGGTTTCGGAGCGTACTCCACCCCAGAAATCGCACTTGGATGGCGCCGGGTACGCGGGACGGGCCCGGGGCGTTCGCCCCGGGCCCGTCCGTGCGGTGCGGTGACTCCTTAGAAGTCGAAGTCGCCGATGTTGTCGGCGTCGAAGACGTAGGGGTCGCCGAGCAGGACCGTGCCGTCGGCGCCGACCTCGTAGTCGCCGAGCTTGCCGGCCTCGAACGTGTCGCCCTCCTCACCGGTGATCTCGCCGGTGATCAGCGCCTGCGCCGCGTACGCGGCCAGGTAGCCCAGGTCGGCCGGGTTCCACAGCGCGAACGCGGTGACCGTGCCGTCCTCGACGTACTCGCGCATCTGGTTCGGGGTGCCCAGCCCGGTCAGCGCGACCTGGCCCTGGTACTCCGAGGTCGAGAGGTAGCGGGCCGCGGCCGCGATGCCGACCGTGGTGGGCGAGATGATGCCCTTCAGCTCCGGGTAGGTCTGCAGCAGCGCCGCGGTCTTGTCGAACGAGGTCTGGTCGTCGTCGTCACCGTAGACGACCTCGACCAGCTCGATGTCGGGGTGGCTGGCGGCCAGCTCCTCCTCCATCATCTCGATCCACGCGTTCTGGTTCGTCGCGTTCGCCGACGCCGACAGGATCGCGATCTGACCGGCATCCCCGATCTGCTCCGCGATCAGGTCGACCTGGACCTTCGCGATGCCCTCAGCGGTGGCCTGGTTGATGAACAGGTCACGGCACTCCGGGTTGGTGTCCGAGTCGAACGTGACGACCTTGACCCCGGCGCTGGATGCCTCGTCCAGGGCGTCGCAGATCGCCTCCGGGTCGTTCGCCGACACCACCAGGGCGCCCACGCCCTGCTGCGCCGCGGTCTGGATGAACGACACCTGCGACGTCGGCGACGCCTCCGAGGGGCCGACCTCGGCGAAGGTGCCGCCGAACTCCTCAACCGCCTCCTCGCCGCCGGCCGACGAGGTGTCGAAGTACGGGTTGCCCAGGTTCTTCGGCAGGAACGTGACCGACAGGTTCGCGTCATCCCCGCCCCCGTCACCCCCGCCATCCCCGCTCGAGGCGCAGCCCGTCAGGGCCAGGACCGTCGCGGCAGCCGCCGCAGTGATCGCCACGCCGAAACGGCGCGAACGGTGCTTGGTGAACATCGTTGTTTCCTTCCTTGGTGCCGATGAGGCGACTGTGTGATTCCAGGTGGAGCGATCAGGACGACGCGGATGCCGCCAGCTCGCGCTCCTTCTTCTTCCCGATCGCCGAGATCCGCCGACGGCGGAGCCAGGCGAGGAGGCTTGCCGACACCACCGAGAGCACGAGCAGCACTCCCGTGATGACGTTGATGATGTCGCTGGTGACCCCGGCGAGGCGGAGCGCGCTGCCGAGCGTGCCGATGAGCAGCACACCCGCGATGACGCCGTGCAGCGCGCCGCGTCCGCCGAAGATCGAGACGCCGCCGAGGAGCACCGCGGCGATGACCTGCAGCTCCATGCCCGTCGCGTTGTCGCCGCGGGCGTTGTTGTAGAGCAGCGTGAAGTACACCCCGGCGAAGCCGGACACCGCGCCGCTCATCACGAAGAGCAGGAACTTGGTGCGGCCGACGTCGACGCCCGAGAAGGCCGCGGCCTCCTTGTTCAGGCCGATCGCGTAGAGCGAGCGACCGAACGGCGTGAAGTGCAGCAGGATCGCGAACGCGATCGCCAGCACGACGAACGGGATCATGATGCCGGGGATCGGCGTGCCGGGGATGTTGTCGCGCGCGAGGTCGGACCAGAACTCGGGGAACTCCGTGACCGCGGTCGTGCCGAGCAGGCCGACGGCGATGCCGCGGAACAGCGCGAGCGTGCCGATCGTGACGGCGAGCGACGGCAGGCCGACGACGGTCACGAGGAACCCGTTGATGACGCCCGCGACCGTGCCGACGAGGATCGCGGCGATGGCGGCGACCGGGAACGGCAGGCCCGCCTGGGTCAGGATGCCGGTCATCACGCTCGAGAGGCCCACGATCGAGGCGACGGAGAGGTCGATCTCCTCGGTGATGATGATGAGCGTCATCGGCAGCGCGATCAGCAGGATCGGTGCGATGTCGCGCAGCAGGTAGGTCACGGTGAGCGGGCTGTCGAAGTTCGGCACGACCGCGAGCGAGACCGCGATCACGATGACGAGCAGCCCGATCACGGCGGACTCGCGCGTGAGCAGCACGCGCCGCCAGAGCGGGTTGCTGTACGCGGTGTAGGTGCGGGTGGTCCGGGTGTCCGGCTCGGACGCCGGTGCCGTGGCGGTCATCGGCCTTCCTCCCTGATCTCGAGCAGCTTGCGGGATTGTCGGAGCGCGAGCACCCGGTCGAGCACGATCGCGCCGATGATCAGGGCGCCGACCACGGCGCGCTGCCAGAAGTCCTGGATGCCGAGGATCGGCAGCGCCCGATTGATGGTCAGGAGCAGGTAGGCGCCGATCGCGGCACCCCACAGCGTGCCCACGCCGCCGGAGATCGCGACGCCGCCGATGACGGCCGCGCCGATCGCCTGGAGCTCCCACCCGGTTCCGGCCTGCGAGCTCACCGTGCCGTACCGCGCCGCGTAGAGCACGCCGGCGAGGCCGGAGAGCGCGCCGCTCAGGAGGAACGCGGTGAGGATGCGGCGCGTCACGCGGAGGCCGTAGAGGTGCGCCGCATCCGGGTCGGAACCGATCGCATAGAACTCGCGGCCGCTGCGGAGGTTGCGAAGCACCCACGCCGCGATCACGAGCACGACGACCGCGATGATCGTGAGGATCGGGATGTAGAGGATCTGCCCCGTTCCGAGACCGCGGAACGCGGCGGGCAGGTCGGAGGCGTTGATGCGGTCGCTGCCCGTCCACGCGACGTTGATGCCGCGGTAGACGTAGAGCGTGCCGAGCGTGATCACGAGGGCGGGCACCTTCGCGAACGCGACGAGCGCGCCGTTGATGAGGCCGAGGACGGCGCCGAGCGCGATGCCCGCGATGAAGACGACGATGATCGGGATGCCGGGCACGTCGATGAACAGCCGGCCGGTCAGGTAGGCCGTGAGGCCCAGCACGGATCCGACCGAGAGGTCGACGTTCCGGGTGATGATCACGACCGCCTGGCCGACGGCGACGAGCAGCAGAAGCGACGGCGTCAGCAGCAGGTCGCGGAACCCGTCGCTGGAGAACAGGAAGTTCGGGTTGACGATCGTCGCGACGACGATGACGAGGAGCAGCGCGATGACGATGCCGGTCTCGCGCGCCTTGAACAGGTGCGAGACGGCGCGAGAGGCCGCGGATGCTCCGGGCTTGACGGGCGGGGCTGCGGTGGCGGTCACTTCGCCTCCTCCTTGTCAGCGGTGGCGGCGAACATGACCGTCTCGGGGGTGGCCTCGGAGCGGGGGAACTCGCCGGTCAGCCAGCCCTCGCGCATGACGAGGACGCGGTCGGCCATGCCGAGCACCTCGGGAAGCTCGGAGCTGATCATGAGGATCGCCATGCCCTGCTGCGCCAGCTCGGAGAGCAGGCGGTGCACCTCGGACTTCGTGCCGACGTCGATGCCGCGGGTCGGCTCGTCGACGATGAGGACCTTCGGCTCGGTCGCGAGCCACTTGCCGAGCACGACCTTCTGCTGGTTGCCGCCCGACAGGGTGCCGGTCTCGGCGTCGAGCGACGCGGTCTTCACCTCGAGCCGACTCGCCCAGATGGCTGCCGCGGCGTTCTCGGTGCGGTTCGTGATGAGGCCGGCGGTCGCGAGCGAGTCGCGGATGGCGAGGGTCACGTTGCGCGACACGCTCTCGTCGAGCACCAGGCCCTGCTTGCGGCGGTCCTCCGGGACGAGCGCGAGGCCGCGCGCCATGGCGACGCGCGGGTTGCCCTTGGGCAGCGCGGCACCCGCGAGCGTGACGCGCCCCGACTCGTAGGGGTCGACGCCGAAGATCGCCCGCGCGACCTCGCTGCGACCGGCCCCGACGAGGCCCGCGAGCCCGACGATCTCGCCGGCGCGGACCGAGAAGCTGACGTCGTGGAACACGCCCGTCCGGGTGAGCCCCTCGACGACCAGGACCTCGTCGCCGACCTCTGCCGGGAGCTTCGGGAAGAGCTCGGCGACATCCCGCCCCACCATCTGGCGGACCAGCTCGTCGACGCTCGTCTCGCTGATGGCCTCGGTCGCGATGTAGCTGCCGTCGCGCATGACCGTGACGGTGTCGCAGAGCGCGAAGACCTCGTCGAAGCGGTGCGAGATGAACATGAGCGCGCGGCCCTCGTCGCGGAGGCTGCGCGCCACGGCGAAGAGCCGCTCGACCTCGACGCCCGAGAGGGCGGCGGTCGGCTCGTCCATGATCAGCACGCGCGCGTCGAGCGAGATGGCCTTGGCGATCTCGATGATCTGCTGGTCGGCGATCGAGAGACCCTCGGTGATGCGGTCGGGGTCGATCGAGACGCCGAGTCGGGCGAAGATCTCCTGCGCCTCGGCGCGCATGGCCTTGCGGTCGATGCGGCCGAACCGGTTCGTGGGCTGGCGGCCCATGAAGATGTTCTCGGTCACCGACAGGTCGGGGAAGAGCGTCGGCTCCTGGTAGATGACGGCGATGCCGGCGGCCTTCGACTGCGCGGTCGAGTGGAAGTCGGCCTCCTCGCCGCGGAGCTTGAAGGTGCCCGCATCGCGGCGGTAGAGGCCGGCGATGATCTTCACGAGCGTCGACTTGCCCGCGCCGTTCTCGCCGATCAGCGCGTGGATCGATCCCTGCTCCAGGGTGATGGTGCCGGAGCGGAGGGCGACGACGGCGCCGAACGACTTCACGACCTTCGACAGCTCGAGCGCCGGGGGCGCGGGGGTCGTGGGGGGCTGGGCCACGGTCACGTCCTCCTCCTTGAGGTGAAAACTTTATGAATCGATTCAGGCTCGATTCAGGCATACTCTATGGAGGACATCGGCGAGGGTCAAGTCCGGCCCGGACGGATGCCTCCAGATCGATTGCGAAGGAGCAGGATGGCCGCGGTCAGCATTCGCGACGTCGCCCAGCACGCGGGCGTCTCGGTGGGCACGGTCTCCAACGTCCTCAACCGCCCCGGCGAGGTGTCGGCCGAATCGGTCCGCCGCGTGCAGGAGGCCATCGATACGCTCGGCTACGTGCGCAACGACGCCGCCCGCAAGCTCCGCGCCGGCGTGAGCACGACCGTCGGCTTCGTCGTGCTCGACGGGCAGAACCCGTTCTTCGGCGACGTCGTCCGCGGCGCGGAGGACGAGGGCTCGAAGTCGGGCATCGCGATCCTCTACGGCAACACCGACGAGGACCCGAAGCGCGAGCGCATGTACCTCGACCTCTTCGAGGAGCAGCAGGTCCGCGGCGTGCTCATCTCGCCCTACGGCGACATCAACCCGCGCCTCGAGCGGCTCCGGTCGCGCGGGATCGCCGCCGTACTCGTCGACCGGTTCAGCGGCGACGGGCGGTTCAGCTCGGTCTCCGTCGACAGCGTCGCGGGCGGGCGGATGGCCGTGGAGCACCTGATCGCGACCGGACGCCGCCGCATCGCCTTCGTGGGCGGTCCGTTCGAGATACGCCAGGTCACCGACCGGCTCGCCGGGGCGAGGGCGGCCGCTGAGAACGCCGGGGAGCACATCGACCTCGAGGTCGTCGCGACCGACGCACTGACGGTCGCCGACGGCGCGGCGGCCGGTGCCCGCATCATCGCGCGCCCGCGCTCGCAGTGGCCCGACGCGATCTTCGCCGCGAACGACCTGCTCGCCCTCGGGCTGCTGCAGTCGCTCATCGTCGGCGGCCGGGTGCTCGTGCCCGACGACATCGCCCTCATCGGCTTCGACGACATCTCGTTCGCCGCGGCGGCCGCCGTGCCGCTGTCGTCGATGCGGCAGCCGAGCCGCATGATCGGGCGCACGGCGCTGCGGATCCTGCTCGAGGAGACGGCCGACCCCGAGCTCATCCCCCGGCAGACGGTGTTCCAGCCCGAGCTGGTGGTGCGCGCGAGCACGACGCCGCAACGCTGAGCGCGCGTCCCGGTCGTGCAGCCCGTGCCCTGCTCCCCCATCCAAGTACGGTTTGTGCGCCGGAGGCCGGTTCGAACGCGCACTCCACCGCAGAAGCCGTACTCGGCGGGGCGTCAGCTCCACGGGCGGCCTCGCGTCGGTGGGGCGGCGTAGCGTGCGGGGCATGGCGACGGATGCCGCGGCCTGCACGGCCGTCGACGAACGCGGGCCGTGCGGCGCGCCCGCCGAGCCCGGCGCTCCGCTCGCGCTGTGCACGACGCACCTGCTCGCGGCGCACGACTGGGTCGCCCGCGAGCACGGCGTGGCCGACGTGCTGCCCGGCGCGTGCCTGGTCTGCGGATCGCGGGTCGGCGTGCGGTACCCGTCGGGGTGGGTGTGCGCGGTCTGCGAGTGGCGGGTCGGCGAAGTCCCGGATGGCGAGCTCCCGCCGCCGCGCGTCGACGTCGTCTACTACGTCCGCTGGCGCGAACGCGTCAAGATCGGCACGTCGTCGAACCCGCGGCGGCGCCTCGCGGCGATCCCGCACGACGAGGTGCTCGCGTTCGAGCGCGGCGGGCGGGCTCTGGAGCAGCGCCGGCACGCCGAGTTCGCGGCATCCCGCTGGCCCGGCGGCGAGTGGTTCCGGTTCGACGAGCCGATCGTGCGGCACGTCGCCGAGCTCTCCGCCGGCGACGAGGACCCGTGGGACCGCTACGACCGCTGGCGCAGCGAGGAGCTCGCCCGCCGCACCTGAGCGCGCCCGCGTTCGGTCCTGGCGCATGAGGATCCCGCCTCCGCCCCGCCGTGCGGGGGCATCGACCGGATCCTCATGCACGGGTGAGGATCAGCGGGTCAGGACTTGCCGTGCCGCGGCTTGCGGGGCTTGCGGTCGGCCGAGTCGCCGCCCGGCGCGCGGTCGCGGTCGCGGTCGTACCCGCGGTCGCGGTCGTACCCGCGGTCGCGGTCGTACCCGCGTCCGCCGCCGCCCTGGCCGCGGTCGCGGTCGTAACCGCCGCGTCCGCGGTCGTAGCCGCCACGGTCGCGATCGTAGCCGCCACGGTCGCGATCGTAGCGACCGCCGCCGCCGCCGCGACGGTCGTCGTACTGGCGGCGCGGCCGCCCGCCCGTGTCGAGGCGGAGGTCGATGGGACGTCCGGCGATCCGCGTGTCGGCGAGGCGCTCGAACACGTCGGCCGGCAGGTTCGCGGGCAGCTCGACCAGCGAGAAGTCGCCCTGGATCCGGATGGCGCCGAAGTCGTCGCGCGCCAGTCCGCCCTCGTTGGCGAGCGCACCGACGATCTGGCCCGGCATCACGCGGTGCCGCTTGCCGACGTCGAGGCGGTAGGTCGCCATGCCCTCGCGCGAACGACGCGGCCCGCGATCGCCCCGGTCCCGGTCGCCGTAGCGGTCGTCGCGCCCGCCGCGGTCGTCGCGGTCGAACCGGTCCCGTCCGCGCTCGCGCGGCGCGGGCTCCGGCTCGGGCTCCATGAGCAGCGGCGAATCGCCCTGCGCGACGACGGCGAGCGCCGCGGCGACATCCGTCTCGGGAACGTCGTGGTGCCGCACGTAGTGGGCGATGATGTCGCGGAAGCCCTCGATGCGCTCGGACTGCTCGAGCGCGGCCGAGATGCGGTCGTCGAACCGCGAGAGCCGCGACTCGTTGATCTCGTCGACGCTCGGCAGCTGCATGGGCGTCATCTGCTGCTTGGTCGTGCGCTCGATGCGGTTCAGCAGGCCACGCTCGCGCGGCGTGACGAAGCTGATCGCGTCGCCGGTGCGCCCGGCGCGACCGGTGCGGCCGATGCGGTGCACGTACGGCTCGGGGTCGGTGGGGATGTCGTAGTTGATCACGTGGGTGATGCGCTCGACGTCGAGTCCGCGGGCCGCGACATCCGTGGCCACCACGATGTCGAGCTTGCCCGACTTGAGGGCCTCGACCGTGCGCTCGCGCTGCGCCTGCGCCATGTCGCCGTTGATCGCGGCGGCCTCGTAGCCGCGCGCGCGGAGCTTCTCGGCGAGCTCCTCGGTCGCGTTCTTGGTGCGCACGAAGATGATCACGCCCTGGAACTCCTCGACCTCGAGGATGCGCGTGAGCGCGTCGACCTTGCGCGCGTGCGCGACGACGAGCACGCGCTGCGTGATGTTCGCCGAGGTCTGGGTCTTCGTCTTGACCGTGATCTGCTCGGGGTCGTTCAGGTACTGCTCCGACATCCGTCGGATCGCCGCGGGCATCGTCGCCGAGAACAGCGCGACCTGCTTCTCGTCGGGGGTGTCGGCGAGGATCGTCTCGACGTCTTCCGCGAAGCCCATCTTCAGCATCTCGTCGGCTTCGTCGAGCACGAGGTACTTGAGGCCCGACAGGTCGAGCGTGCCCTTGTCGAGGTGGTCGATCACGCGGCCGGGCGTGCCGACGACGATGTGCACGCCGCGGCGCAGCGCCGACAGCTGCACGCCGTACCCCTGGCCGCCGTACACGGGCAGGATGTGGAGGTCGGGCAGGTGCGCCGCGTACTTCTCGAACGCCTCGCAGACCTGGAGCGCGAGTTCGCGCGTGGGGGCGAGCACGAGCGCCTGCGGGCTGCGGTCGGAGGTGTCGAGGCGCGCGAGGATCGGCAGCGCGAACGCGGCGGTCTTGCCGGTTCCGGTCTGCGCGAGGCCGACGACGTCGCGCCCCTCGAGCAGGGTCGGGATGGTCGCGGCCTGGATCGCGGAGGGCGTCTCGTAGCCGACGTCGTCGAGCGCCTCGAGCACCGCCCCCTCGAGTCCGAGATCGGCGAAGGTGGGCGTCGTGGGCTCCTCGGGAGCCTCTGCCTCGGTGGGGATGTCGTCGGAAGTCACATTTCAGGGTAGACCTCGGCCCTGTGCAACCGCCCCATGCGGTGACGGATGCCGCGGCGGCGCGCCGCACCTACCCCCAGGTCCGTGCGCTCCGCGCCGCCCAGTACGCGACCGGATCCTCCGCGAGGGCCGTGGCGGCCGCGACGGCCGCGGCATCCGTCGCCGGCGCCCGCGACGCGAGGTTCGCGTCGAGCTGCCCGGCCGTCATCGCGCCGGAGAGCACGACGTCGGCCCACGGCTGGGCGCGCGCGGCGCCGATCGCGAGGGCGTCGATGCCCTCTCCATCGGCCGCGGCGAGCGCAGCGGCATCCGCCTCGGACCCGGCGGGCGTGAGCCGCCCGTTCGCGACCGCCTCCTTCACGACGACGAACCAGCCGGCGTCGTGGGCGCGCGCGAGCGCGGGGCCGACCGAGGGCTCGAGCAGGTTCCACGTCGCCTGCACGGTGCCGAACGGCGAATCGGGCAGCGTGCGGGCGGCGTCGAGGGCGTCGGCCTGATGAGGTCCGCTCGTGGAGATGCCGACGGAGACGCCGGATGCCGCGAGCTCGCGCAGCCGGTCGAGCAGCGCCTCGTCGGCGAGCGCCGGGCTCTCGGGGGTCAGCGAGTGCACGAGGTACCGGTCGGGTGCGCCGCCGAGCGCGGCGAGCGTCTCGGGCCACTGGCGCTCGAGCATGGCGAGCGAGTGGTCCTTCCGCTCGTGCACCTCGGCGTCCATGCGCCATCCGCCGACGTACGCGTAGCCCCACTTCGACTCCAGCTCGAGCTCGCCGCGGCGCCCGGGGTGCGCGGCGAGCCACGATCCGAGGAACTCCTCGGCCCGCCCGTACGACCGGGCGGCATCGACGAAGCGGATGCCGCGCTCCCACGCAACGTCGAGCATCGCGTGCGCCCGGCGCCGCATCGCGTCGACGCTGCGGTCGTCGCCCAGGCTCGCGTCGCGGCCGGTCGTGATGTACGCGGGTCGGCCGAGCGCGGCGAGGCCGAGGCCGAGCCGAGCGAGCCCCGATGTCGCGGATTCCGGAGGTTCCTGCACGGTGGGCGAGCCTACGCGGCCCCGACGTCCGGCGCATCGGCGGCGGAGTACGCTCATCGGGGATTCGACGAGACGGAGAGCGGGGTCGGGCGTGAGCCGAGGGAGCGAGCAGCGTCAGGTGACGATCGACCGGCTGACGCGCGCGGCACGCGTCGCGCTCGGCTCGGGGCGCGAGCTGGACGACCGGCTCATCGCCGACATCTGCGAGCAGAACGGCGTGGACCCCAAGGCCTTCCGGCGATTCTTCGCGACCGACGACGAACTGCTCGACGCGGTGAACGAGCAGCTGGTGCACGACTGCGTGAGCCGGCTGAGGTCGGCGGTCGACGCGTTCGACGCGGTCGAGGTGACGGATGGCGCGGCCGCCGCGGATGCGGATGCGGACGCCGACGCGGCTGACGGCGGGTCCGACGAGCGCGGCGCGGCGGAGGGCAACGGGTCCGACGGATCGGGCATCCCCGAGGCATCCGGCATGCCCGAGGCATCCGTCACCCCGGCCCCGGACCCCGTCGAGGTCGCCGCCCGCATGCTCGCCGACTCGTGGCCGCTCGACCGCGGCGGGCTGATCATCCGCTCCCAGCGGCGCTTGCGCGCCCTGACCTCGCAGGCCGGCGGGGGCGACGCGGCGGCCGCCGCGGAGCGGTCCTTCGTCGAGCGGCTCGTGCCCGTGTTCGAGGACCTCATGGAGAAGCTCGATCGCCGGTTCACGTGGTCGCCGACGCTCGCGGTGCGCGTGGTCGTCGACACGTACGAGCGGTCGTTCGAGAGCTGGTTGCTCATGGGCAACCGCGAGGAGGACTTCGACGCCTCCCCCTACGCGACCCGGACCCTTCCCGTGCTGCTCCGCGGCACGAGCGAGCCGGTCGGAGCGGATTCCGACGCGGCGTAGACGCGATCGGCGCGACGCGCGGGAGCGCGCGCGTACGCGATGAGCGAAACCGCCGCAGCGAGGTGGCGGTCGACCGAACGATCTGGAATCGTGGCCGACTCGCGATCAGAGGAGGACGAACATGCTCACACTGACCGATACCGCGGCCACGGTCGTGAAGGAGATCGTCGCCGGCAACGGCGCCCCCGAGGGGTCCGGCCTGCGCATCGAGGCCGAGGACCCGGACGGCACCCAGTTCGGCGTGGCGATCGCGCCCGCGCCCGAATCCGGCGACGCCGTCATCGAGCGGTCGGGCGCCCGCGTCTACCTCGGCGAGCGCGCGACGATCGCGCTCGACGACAAGATGCTCGACGCCAGCGTCGCCGAGGACGGACGCGTGGCCTTCGACATCCTGCCGCAGGCCGTCTGACGAGCGACCTCGCGTCCGCGCCTCCGGCGCGGGCGCCGACCGGCCCCGCTGCGTTCCGACGCGGCGGGGCCGTTCCGTTTCCCGGGGCCGCCGGCGCGGGGTGCTCAGCCGTCCGTGGCGGTCGGATGGTGCACGCCGCGGTGGATCTCGACCACGCGGGCTCCACCCGTCGACGTCGGGTCGTCGATGATGGAGCGGTCGTCCATGAACCGGCGGATGATGTGCGCGAGGGCCCGCGCGTGGCTGAAGTTGATCGCGTGCGCGGCGCCTTCGATCGTGACGGCGAGCACGTGGTTGTCGACCTCGCCGGCGACCTCCTGCACCCGGGCCGGCCCGGGCATCAGGGGGTCGCGATCGCCGAGCACGACGAGGGTCGGCAACTCGAGCTCGAGCAGTCGCTGGAGCGACGGGTACTGCGTCAGCGCGCGGAACAGCTTCAGCGTGCTCGGCACCCCGAACCGGGCGTAGTCCGGCACTGCGACGCCGGCCATGCGCGGGGGCTCCCGCGTGCCGTCGCGTGCGAGCTGGCCGATGGCGCGCGTGAGCGGCCGGTTGAACGCGCCGCCTGCGGGTGAGACGAGCACGGCCCGGTCGATGCGGTCGGGGAAGCGTCGGGCGAACTCGAGGATCACCGGGCAGCCCATCGAGTTGCCGACGAGGGTGGCCCGCTCGACGCCCCGGACGTCGAGGAAGCGCGCGGCGGCGTGGGCGAGGTCGGGGATGTCGAGCCCCTCGGGGTGCCGGCCGCTCCGGCCGAAGCCCGGCAGGTCGGGCACGAGGGTGTGGAAGTCGGCGGCGAGCAGCTCGGCCGTCGGCAGCAAATACCTGCCCGACATCCCGAACCCGTGCACGTGCAGCATCACGCGCGCGTCCGCTGCGGGCCCGGGCGACTCCCGGAAGAACACGTCGACCCCGTCGACGACCGTCCACTGCTCCGACAGCCGCGACGCGGGTCGGCGCGGGGTCCGGCGGGCGCGCCACCGCTCGGCCGCTGCCGCGCTCGTCTTCGCCATCGACGCACCCCCTCGTCGGCCACATCTGACCACGGAGGCGGCCGGATCGGCAAGACCTTCGGCCCGTCGCGGTCGCGGCGCGTGCGACCGGCGTCAGGCCGAGGCGGCCTCCGCGGGCTCCGCCGGCCGGTGCTCGATGTCGTCGACGTGCGCGCGCGGCATGGCCACGGCGCCGGCGATCGTCGCGACCGCCGCGATCGCGACGCCGATGAAGACCGCGGCCGAAGCCGACCGGATGGCCGCCGCCGAATGCGCGCCGAGCCCAGAGTCGGCGATCACGCCGTTCGCGACCGCGCCGAAGACGGCCACGCCCACGGCACTGCCCATCGAGCGGAGGAACATGTTCGCCCCCGTCACGACCCCGCGCTCCGACCACGGCACCGAGGACTGCGCGGCGATGAGCGTCGGCGAGGCGACGAGCCCGAGTCCGAGACCCACCACGAAGCACGCGATCGCCGTCGTGACCGGGTGCGGCACGAAGGTCGCGGCGACGAGGCCGAGCGAGCCGAGCACGGCGATGCCGAGGCCGAGGAACGCCGTGTTGCGGAACCCGATGCGGAGGTAGAGCCGACCCGACTGCGAGGCCGAGATCGGCCACCCGAGGGTGAGCGCGGCGACGGCGAGCCCCGACACGATGGGCGTCGCGCCCGCGGAGATCTCGAGGAAGGTGGGGACGTACGACGTGAGTCCGATGAGCACCGCGCCCACGCCGAGCGAGATGAGCGAGGTCGTCACGATCAGCCGTCGCGAGAAGACCCAGAGCGGCAGCACCGGCTCGGCCGCCCGTCGCTCGATGAGCACGAACGACAGCAGCAGCAGCGCGGCGACGGCGAACGCGCCGACGCTCTGCCACGAGGTCCACGCCCAGGCCTGGCCGCCCTCGAGGATCGCGAGGATCAGCAGCGTCAGCCCGACCGTGAGCACGGCGGCGCCCGCGATGTCGACCTTGTGCTTCGTGCGCTCGACCTGCTCGTGGTAGTTGCGGATGAGCATCCACGCCGCGATGAGGCTGAGGGGGATGTTGACGAAGAAGATCCACCGCCACGAGAGGAACTCGGCGAACAGGCCGCCGAGCGAGGGTCCGATGACGGATGACGCGGCCCACACGCTCGCGATGTACCCCTGCACGCGCGCGCGTTCCCGCACGGTGTAGATGTCGCCCGTGATGGTGATGGAGACCGGCAGCACGGCGCCCGCGCCGAGGCCCTGGATCGCGCGGAACACGATGAGCGAGGTCATGTCCCACGCGAAGCCCGCGAGGACCGAGCCGACGAGGAACGCGCCGATGCCCACGAGCATGATCGGCTTGCGACCGATGGTGTCGGCGAGCTTCGCGTAGACCGGGACCGACACGGCCTGCGCGAGCAGGTAGATCGAGAACAGCCACGGGAACTGCGCGAACCCGCCGATGTCGGCCACGATCGACGGCACCGCCGTCGCGAGGATCGTCGCCTCGATCGCCACGAGCCCGGTGCACAGCATCAGTGCCGCCAGCACGGGCCCGCGCTCGGATCGCAATCCCACCGCGGTCTGCTCGGTCACACGTCCTCCTCGCCGGGTCGTCCTCGGCGCGAGACCCCCTCAGGGTCAACGCGGCTCGGCGCGCTGCATTCCCGCAGCCGAGGATCCGCTCACTCCGACGGCGACGTCCGATGGATGACGGGCCGGGTAGTTCCGCCCGGGCACGGACCGGTTCCTCCGACGGAGGTACTTCGCCGGGGTGTAGCGGCGCGCCGACGCCATCCCATTCGCACCCGGCCGGCCGCTCCGGAGACCTCACGACGCGCCGACTGGCGGGAGGTACAAGCCTGGCCCCGCTTCGCCCGACACGCTTCGTGGATGGCGACAGATTCGGCCCGCACGCGGGTGCCCGCGCCTACAGTCCGAAGATGACTGATTTCCGTCCGCCCGTCGCCGACCTCGCGTACGCCCTCGAGCATGTCGTGGGCTACGAGCAGGTGGCCGAGCTTCCGGGCTTCGAACACGCAGACCTCGACATGGTCACCGAGATCCTCGAGGAGGTCGGCGGCTTCATGGCCGAGGTCGTCGCCCCCACCAACCGGGCGGGCGACCTCGAGGGCGCCCGCCTGAACCCCGATGGCACCGTGACGACGCCGACCGGGTTTCGCGAGGCGTACGCCGCCTACGTCGAGGCCGGGTGGGGTTCGGTGCCCTTGCCCGAGGCGTACGGTGGCGGCGCCTTCCCGCGCACGATCGGGCTCGCCATCCAGGAGCTCATGATGGAGGCCAACATGGCCTTCTCGCTCGCCCCGCTGCTCACGCAGGGCGCGATCGAGGCCCTCCTGCACTACGGCAGCGAGGAGCAGAAGCAGGCCTGGCTGCCGAAGATGGTGACCGGCGAGTGGGCGGGCACCATGAACCTCACCGAGCCGCACGCCGGCTCCGACGTCGGCGCCCTCACCACGAAGGCCGTGAAGCGTCCCGACGGCACGTACGGCATCACGGGCCAGAAGATCTTCATCACGTTCGGCGACCACGACCTCAGCGAGCAGATCGTGCACCTCGTCCTGGCGCGCACGCCCGACGCGCCCGCGGGCACGAAGGGCATCTCGTGCTTCATCGTGCCGAAGTTCCTCACGAACGACGACGGCTCGCTCGGCGAGCGCAACGGCGTGCACACGGTCGGCGTCGAGCACAAGATGGGCATCCACGGCTCCCCCACCTGCGTGCTGTCGTACGAGGATGCGACGGGCTACCTCATCGGCGAGGAGAACCTCGGCATGCGCATCATGTTCGTGATGATGAACAGCGCCCGCCTGTCGGTCGGCACGCAGGGTCTCGCCGTCGCGGAACGCGCGTACCAGCAGTCGCTCGACTACGCGACCGAGCGCGTCCAGGGTCGCGCGATCGGGGCCGCGCAGGACTGCGCGATCATCGACTTCCCCGACGTCCGCCGCATGCTCATGACGCAGAAGGCGTACATCGCCGCGCTCAGACGCATGATGCTGCTGAACGCCGTCCACGTCGACATCTCGACCCACCACCCGGATGCCGCGACCCGCGCCCGCGCGGACGAGATCGCGAGCCTGCTCACCCCGATCTGCAAGTCGTTCGGCACCGACCTCGGCAACGAGCTCACGTCGCTCGCGCTGCAGATCCACGGCGGCATGGGCTTCATCGAGGAGACCGGCGCCGCCCAGCACTACCGCGACGTGCGCATCGCCGCGATCTACGAGGGCACCAACGGCATCCAGGCCGCCGACCTCGTCGGCCGCAAGCTGGGCGTCCGGGGCGGCGCCTCGGCCCTGGAGTTCATCGCCTCCATGCGCGAGCTCGACGCCGAGCTGGCGGCCGCGGGCGAGGAGTTCACGTCCATCCGCTCGCAGCTCGCCTCCGGTCTCGACGTGCTCGAGCAGACGACCGGCTGGATGCTGCGCACCGGCGCCGCCGACCCGAACTCGGTCCTCTCCGGTTCCAGCCCCTACCTGCGCATCTGGGGCCTCGTCGTCGGCGGCTGGCTGCTCGCCACGTCCGCGCTCGCCGCGCGTGGCCTCGACGACGACGGCATCGCCGCAACGCAGCTCCCGCTCGCCCGGTTCTACGCCGAGCAGCTGCTGCCCGCGGCATCCGCCCTGGCCCCCGCGGCGACCGCCGGCTCGCGCGACCTGTACGCGCTCGACGCCGACGCGCTCGGCGACGTGGTCCGGCGCGCGGCCCGCGTCTGACGCACGACGATCGGGGGGTCGCGCCGGACGGCGCGGCCCCCTCCGTCGTCGTGCCGCGCGTTCAGCGAAGGTGACGGGTCCGCCCGGCGACGATCGTCTCCACGACCCGCGTCTCGAGGAGCGAGCGCGCACCCCGCTCGAACGGATCGGCATCCAGCACCACCACGTCCGCCGCGAAGCCCGGCGCGATCCGGCCGCGCCACTCGCCGTCGCCGACGGACGCCGCGGCGTCGCGCGTCGCGTGCCCGAGCGCACGATCCAGCGGCAGGGCGTACTGCGGATGCGTCGCCGGCACCGACGGATCGAGCGCCGACGCGCGCGTCGAGGCGACGTACAGGTTCGCCAGCGCGGCGTGCGGCGCGGTCGGCGCGTCGGTGGAGAAGGCGAGCAGCGCGCCCGCGTCCTCGTACTCCGGCCACGGGAACGCACGCTCGACACGCTCATCGCCGAGCATCTCCGCCCAGTTCGCGAAGATCGCCGGGTCGGCGTGCACCGGCTGCATCGACGCGGTCACGCCGAGTCGCGCCATCCGCTCGGCGGTACCGGGCTCGGCGTACTCGAGGTGCTCGATGCGGTGCCGCCGTTCGCGCTCGCCGTTGACGTCGATCGCGTGCTCGATGGCGTCGAGCGCGAGGTCGACCGCGAGGTCGCCGATCGCATGCTGCGCGACCTGCAATCCGGCCGCGTCGGCGGCGACGACCACCGGTTCGAGCCGCTCTCGCGACCAGATCGGGTCGGCGTTCGAACCGTCGGCGTACGGATGCCGCAGCGCGGCGGTGCACCCGTCGATCGTGCCGTCGAGGATGAGCTTGATGCCCACCACGCGCAGCCAGGGCGTCGACGCGGCGCCCGCGAGTTCGGCCGCGCGGGCGACCTGCGCGAGGTTCGCGGCGTCGTCCCCGGTGTTGGTGATGAGCCAGTGCGCGGCGACGCGAAGCGGCAGCTCGCCGCCGTGGCGCACTCGAGCGCGCTCGAACGCGGCGAGGCCGTGCTCGTCGAAGGCCATGTCGACGACGCCGGTGACGCCGGTCGCCAGGTACGCGTCGATCGCGCGTTCGACGTCCTCGTCGCGGGCGTCGTCGGTGGTCGCCGCGTCGCGCTGCGCCCACGCGTACTGCATCGCCGCCGTCTCGTACAGCATCCCGGTCGGCTCACCGTGCTCGTCGCGCGCGATCGCTCCCCCGATCGGGTCGGGCGTGTCGCGCGTGATGCCCAGCTCGGCGAGCGCGGCGGAGTTGACCCAGCAGGAGTGGTAGTCGTTCGCGTCGAGGTACACCGGGATGTCGGCCACGGCGGCGTCGATCATCGCGGCCGTCGGCGCGCCGCCGGGCACCGAGTCGAAGAGCCAGCCTCGTCCGCGCAGGACGGTCGCGTCGGGGTCCTCCTCGCGCGCGCGACGCAGCCGGGCCTGGATCTCGTCGAGCGAACGGGCGTCCGTGAGCGGGACCTGCCCCAGTGCGGCACCCATCATGAGGAGGTGGGTGTGCGCGTCGGTGACCCCGGGCAGCACCAGCCGACCCTGCAGGTCGACGACCGTGTCGGCGTCCGGCGCCTCCTCGCGGTCGCCCGCGAACACGATGGTGTCGTCACGGACGGCGAACGACTGGGCCCAGGCGCGCTCCGGATCCGGATGGGCGGTGAAGACGCGTCCGTTGGCGTACAGGGTGATCACGGGCGGCCCTCCTTGGCGAGCGGCGTGCGGAGCAGGATCGCGTAGAGCGCGGCCGCGACGAGCATCCCGACCGGCACGGAGAGGTCGATGTAGCCGGTCGCCTCGGCGATCGGCCCGGCCCACACGCCCGTCGCCAGGCAGAGCGCCGTCGTGAGCCCACCCGCGAGGAGCGCGACCAGGCCGGGGATGCCCCATCCGCCCGAGTACCAGAACCGTCCCCCCGGATGGTCGTCGAACAGCTCCGCCCCGTCGTAGGCGTAGCGGCGCAGGAGGACGTCGACGACGAAGACGGCCATCGCCGGCCCCGACACGATGACGAGGAACTGCAGCATGAGGTTGGCGGCCTCGAGCAGGCTCGACGACAGCACGAGGTAGATGGTCAGGGCGGTGCCGACCACCCCGACGATGATCGCCGCCGGGATGCGACGGAGGCGGAAGCCGATGGCCTGCAGGGCCATGCTCGACGTGTAGGTGGTCATCGCGTTCAACGCGATCGTGTTGATGACGACGCCGACCACGAGGACGGGACCGAGCCAGGCCGGCAGCAGGTCGAGCAGGGCGACATCCAGCCCCGCATCGAACGCGGCCCCGCTCAGGCCGGTTGCGAGCAGCACGCCGACGGTCGTGAACACGATGAACGGGATGGCGCCGCCGAGCCCGGTCGCGAGGGCGATGCGCGACGGCTTGGTGGAGCGCGGCAGGTAGCGCGCGATGTCCGGGCTGTTGATGAACGACAGCGGCGTCGAGGCGAGGATGGTGAAACCGATCGTGAGCGACGACCACAGCGCCGTCCCGCTCAGGGGCTCCGGAGCGGCGTACTGCCAGTCGACGGTCGGCAGGATGAAGGCGGCGACCGCGAGGAAGATCACGAAGAGGGCCGCGGCCATGTAGGAGTAGGCGCGGACGATGAGTCCGTGGCCGAAGATGGCGACGAGGATCGTGATCGTGGCGACCACGACCGTCACGCCGATGGGAACCCAGACGGGGTCGTCGATCCCCATCCGCCGCAGCAGGTCGGCTCCCATGAAGGATGACGCGAGCCAGGTCAGCGACAGGAACACGGCCCCGATGAACCAGCCGACGACGGCCACGAACAGCTTGTTCCCGAGGATGCCGTACATCGCTCGCGTCACCACCGACCCGGAGGTGCCCGCCGCGGGCCCGCTGCCGGCGATGAGGCCCGGGAGGACCCACAGCAGCGCGGCGGCGACGATCACCGCGATCGCCTGCCACACCTCGAGCCCGAGCAGGATCAGGGTGGCGCCGATGGTCAGGTTGAGGATGCTGACGTTGGGCGCGGCCCACACGAGGAGCAGGTCGCGGGCGCGTCCGTGGCGCTCGCGCTCGCTCACGAGCTCGATGCCTCGGGTCTCGGGCCGGGATGGCGTGTCGACGAACTCGTCGAGCAGTGGCTCGGGCTGGGGCGGGGTGCGGGGCGGCGTCTGGGTCACTGGCGTGCCTTTCCGGGAGCGTCGTTGCTATTGGTCACATGCCCAATGGACTATTGGTCAGTCATTCAATAGGCTGGGAGCCGTGGCGTCAAGTCCTGCAGCAGTGCGAACCCGCAAGCGACCGGAGGAACGGCGCGAGGAGATCGTGTCGCAGGCCGCGGCGATCGCACTCGAGAGCGGCCTCGAACGCATCACGCTGCGGGCGGTCGCGGAGCGGCTCGGCGTGCGCCCCGGCCTCATCACCCACTACTTCCCCGCCGCGGAGGACCTGGTCATCGAGGCGTTCGTCCGCGCAGCGGTGCGCGAACGCGATCAGTTCTTCCCCGCATCCGGCGATCCCCTCGATCGGGTGGCGCACTTCATCGCCCATGTCGAGAGCGGCGCCTCGACGCCCCTCGCTCGGCTGTGGCTGAACGCGCGCCACCTCGCCCGCTTCAGCCCGGCGCTCGACGCGGCGCTCCGGGAGCAGGATGCCCTCGACCGGGCGCGCCTCGTCGAGATCGTGGAGGACGGGATGCACGCCGGCCGGTTCCCCATCGACGACGCGGAGGCCGCCTGCGTCCGCATCCTCATCGCCGTGGACGGCAGCGGCTCGTACGTCAACAGCGCGCCGGCCGCCACGCACCCGGCACAGCAGCACGTCGTGGCCGACATGACGGATTGGGCGCTCGGACTCCAGGCGGCCACCATGCGCACGGCCGTTGCGGCTCGGGTCGCATCGAACGCCGACCGGTGAGTCGGGTGGTCCGGGCGGTTCGCACGCCGAGGCGCGATGGGGTGCCGCAGAGCGACGTCGCCGACGTAGTCTGAGCACGGTCCGGTGAGCACGCGCTGCGCATCAAGGGAGAGCGACGGATGAGACCGCTTCGATACTCGATCAACGTCACGCTCGACGGCTGCGTCCATCACGAGGCGGGAGTCGCGCCCGAGGAGGAGTCGATGCGCTTCTGGACGAACGAGATGGAGGGTGCGGATGCCCTCCTCTACGGCCGCACCACCTACGAGATGATGCAGTCGGCCTGGCGCCGACCGCCCACGGGCACCTGGCCCGACTGGATGCGCGACTGGGAGATCCCGTTCGCTGAACGCATCGACCGGACGCGGAAGCACGTCGTGTCGAGTTCGCCGGGTGCGGTCGACTGGAATGCCGAGCTCGTGCAGGGCGACCTGGAACTGGAGGTCCGGCGGCTCAAGCAGGAGCCGGGCGGGGCCCTGCTGACGGGTGGCGTCACGCTCCCTCGCGCGTTGGCCGATCTGGGGCTCATCGACGAATACGTCTTCGTGGTGCACCCGGTCCTCGCCGGGCACGGGCCGACGTTGCTCGCCGGGCTCCGCGAGCGCATCCGGCTCGAACTCACGGACCGCCACGAGTTCCGGTCCGGGGCGGTCGCCCTACGGTATCGGCCCTCGCCGAACCCGGAGTGACGTCAGCCGTCGAGCGCTACTTCGGTAGCGAGGGCGGGACTCGAACCCGCGACACCACGGAGGTGACGAGGTCGTTCTCGTGTCTTTCCTCGCGATACGGAGATCTCGTGTCGTCTCGGACTGGCCCGGGATTCCTTGAGAGAACGGATGCTGCAGGGACGATGCTACTCGGATGGGCTGGGAACGTCTCGCATGGGATCGAGTGCATATTCGTTGAATAAGCGTGCGCGCATCAGGTCTCCCGCGGTCTCACCCGCCTGCGCAATCGGCACCCAGCAAGCGTTCGACCATGCGCACCCCGCCGCTTCCGCAGAAGACGGCTCACGCCTACGACTGCCCGCAAGAATTCACTTTAGTTGCTAAAGTACCGGGATGACGACCATCGCACTCTTCGGCGGCACTGGGAAGACCGGCCGCCGGGTCCTCGAACGTGCGCTCGCCGCGGGGTACGACGTGCGTGCGCTCGTGCGCGATCCCGACAAGCTGGGTGACCCGGCCGGGCACCCCGCGCTCACGGTGATGGTCGGCGACGTCCTCGATCCGGTCGCGGTCGATGAGACCGTCGCCGGCGCCGATGTGGTGCCGCCCTGTTCGGGCAGGTGAAGGGTTCCCCGAAGACCCTGCAGGCCGATGGCACGCGCAACATCGTCGCGGCGATGTCGGCGCACGGGGTCCGGCGAATCGTGACCCTCTCCGGCGGTGGCCTCAGTGCCACGGGCAAGGACCAGCCCAAGGCCCCCGACAAGATCATCCGCTTTCTGCTGAAGACCCTCTCCGGTCAGGTGCTCGCCGACGCCGAGCGGCACCTCGAGATCCTCGAGGCCAGCGGACTCGACTGGACGGTCGTCCGCGGGGCGCGCCTGACCGAACGCCCCGGCACGGGCGCGTACCGCGTCGGGTGGGTGGGGGTCGATGCGAGCACGCAGATCAGCCGCGACGACCTGGCCGATTTCATCCTGACCCAGGTCGATGACCGCGGCTTCGTGCACGAGATGCCCTTCGTGAGCAACTGATGACCGACCTCGCGGGCCGGACCGCGCACGTCGCCGCCGTGCTCGAATCGGCGACCGTGCTCGGGCGCACCATCGGGGCCGGGCACCATGTCCCGCTCGGCGACCACGACCTCACCCGATCCCAGCTGCAGGCACTGTTCACCGTTGCACACGATCGTCGACCGGTTACCCCGAGCCGGCTCGTCGCCGTCCTGGGCCTGACCGCCGGCGCGGTCACCCAGCTCGTCGACCGCCTCAGGAGCGCGGGCCTGGTCGAGACCGCACCGAACCCGGACGACGCCCGATCCCGGATCATCCGGTTGACCGCGGACGCCGCCGACGAGGTCGACCGGTTCGAGCACGCGATCGTCGAACGCCTCCTCCCCCGGTTCGACGCGCTCGACGATCACGAACTGCACACGCTTGCCGACCTGCTCGAACGCGTCACGGAGGAACCATGACCGAACCGGCCGTCTTCGTCACCGGTGCCACGGGCATCGTCGGTTCGGCCGCGCTCGAACACCTGCTCGAACGCGGCACACCGGTTGTGGCCACCGTCCGCAGTGAGGCCGACACGGCGAAGCTCCCGTCGGGCGCTGTGCCGCGGACCTTCGACTTCGCGATGGCGCCGCGCCGGATCGAGGCGGCGCTCGACGGATGCGACCGGCTGTTCCTGATGCGTCCTCCGCCGATCTCCGACGTGGAGACCTACCTCTTCCCCGTGATCGACGCGGCGATACGCCGCGGTATCCGCCAGATCGTGTTCCTCTCGCTTCAGGGCGTGCAGGCCAATCGGAAGACGCCGCACCACGCGGTCGAGCAATACCTCAAGTATGTCGACGCGCCCTACACGTCACTGCGCCCGAACTTCTTCATGCAGAACCTGTCGACCACCTACGCGGACGACATCAGCGAACGCGATGAGATCTTCGTCCCGGCCGGGCGCGCGTTCACCGCGTTCATCGACGCGCGAGACATCGGCCGTGTCGCCGCAGCCGTCTTGACCAGCGACGGACACCTGCAGACGTCGTACACCCTCTCGGGCGAGCAGTCGCTCCAGTACCGGCGAGTTGCGGCCATCCTCAGCGAGGTGCTCGGCCGCACGATCCGCTACAGCCGCCCAGCGGAACGGGACTACCTCGATCGACTGCGCGAACAGGGTCGGCCGGAGGACTACATCGACGTGCAAAGGATGATCTACCGCGTCGTCCGACTGAACGTCTCCGCGTTCCCCAACCGGATGGTGCGCAAGCTCACCGGCCGACCGGCGACGACGTTCCGCGAATTCGCCGAACGGGAGCGGGCGGCCTGGGAGCGGTGACGCTGGGCGTTGGGCAGCCGACCACGCACTCCGAGTCCCGCCTCCACGGCGGATTCCAGCGTCTCCCGCAGAGGTCACCGTCGATCCGACACCCATGCCGCCGCGTCCTCGAAGGCGGTTCGGACGGTTTCGCCCTGCCACTCCGTTCCCCGGTACACGGCGTGCTCTCCGATCAGGGCGATGATGCCGCCGTGTCGGAGTTGCGCGATCACGTCGTCGCTGCTGACCACGAACCTGAGCTCCGACGAGTGATCGTGCAGCGCGGCGGCGTACCTTCGGAGCACCTCGACGAGCGCGAGGCCGAGCTGGTCGACGCCACGCAGGCGGAGGATGACGACCGAGCCGCGCGAGGTCGCGGTCACATCCGGCAGCCGCGCTTCGAAGACGGGCGCGCTCGCGAAGAAGAGGCTCCCGTATGGCTGGAGGACGACCACTTCGCCGCCCGGGATCGTCGGGTCGGGGTCGATCTCCTTCATCCGGCCGTCGGGTTCGATGCTGAGCCGTCGAATCCGGATCCGGTTCGACTGCTGTACGACGAAAAGGATGATTCCGAGGCCGACCCCGACCAGCACCGCGAACTGCAGCGGCACGATCAGGGTCAGGACGAACGTCACCGCCATGACGGTCGTCTGCAGCGGCCCGGTCTTGATCACCGAGAGCACCTTGGCCGGCTTGATCGCTTGGATTCCCACGACAATGAGCAACGCGGCCAGCGACGGCATCGCGACGAACCCGACTGCGTCGGAGAGGAAGAGGATGACGAGCATCATGACGCCGCTGGCGACCACGAGCGCGAGCCGGGTGCGGGCTCCGGCAGCGGCGATGAGCGCTGACGCGGACATCGATCCGCCGACCGGCATCCCGCGGAACACGCCCGCGACGACGTTCCCGACGCCTTGGCCGATGAAGTCGCGGGAGGCGTCGGCGGGTCGACCATCGAGGTTCGGCACCCCGGCCGAGACGGCCGCGCCCTGGATGAGGCCGACGAACGCGAGTGAGATCGCCGGGAGCGCGAGGAACCAGAGATCGTCGAGGGAGGGCAGCGCCGGGGCGGGGAGTCCGCTCGGCACGTCGGTGATGTCGCTCACCGTCGCGACCGGGAATCCCAGCCACTCGGTGCTCGCGAACGCGAGCACCGACCCGACCACGACGGCGACGACCAGGCCGAGGGATGCCAACCGTGTTCGGGTCAACCAGACGATCAGGGCGAGGCTCGCGAGGCCGACGATCGTGGTCGGCAGGTCGATGCGGACGATGTTGAACAGCAGGTCGAAGGTCCGCGTGATCCGGTTCGCTTCGCCGCTCTCGTAGCCGGTCAGATTCGAGAGCTGCCCGAGCACGATATTGACCCCGACCGCGGTGACGAACCCGGTCATCACCGCGGTCGGCACGAATCGGAGCAGGCGTCCGCCGCGCAGCAGGCCGGCGATGATCATCACGACACCGGTCAACATCGCCAGCGTGAACAGCGCACGGTCCGGGTCCGGACGCGAACCGAGGTCGGTGTCCGCGACGACCAGCGCCATCGCCCCGGTCGCCTGGACGGCCATGAACGAACTGCTGGTGAAGAACGCCGCGCCGAGCATGCCGAACAGGTAGCCGTAGAGGCCGGCGATCGGGTTCACCCCGGCGAGCAGGCCGCTGGCCAACCCGTCCGGCACGCTCTCGATGCCGAGCACGAGCCCGGCGACGCCGTCCTTGCCCAGCGTGTCACGACGGAACAGCCCGCGGAACCGCGTCCAAGCCGCCCGGCTCCTGGAAACGGGCGGCGAGGACCCGGCCCCGTCGGATGTCGCGTCGTTCACACTCCGGCCCCGCGCCTCAGGGGAGCACGATGTCGAACGCGGGGTCGCCCTGCCCGAGCGCACCGAGGAGCTGGTCGAGCACGTTCCGGTCGCCGTCCACCTGCAGTCCGTCCGCGTCGACGTCGCCGCCCGCCAAGGCGAGCAGGCGCGGTTTCGTGAGCGTCAGCGTGACCCCGGCGGTCTCGGGGTCGGCCGCCTTCGCGACGTACACGAGCACGCCGTTGCGGAGCGTGACCCGGTAGTTGCGGTCGAGGTCGCTGAGCGTGATGTCCAGGGCGAGGTCAAGATCCCACGCGCGTGGTCCGTCGACGCGGATGGCGACGGAGTCCAGCAGCTGCTCGACCGTGAGCTGGGCGACGATCTCGGGCGCGTTGGTCGTGGTCGGGGTGCCGAAGTTCTCGCCGCGGAGTTCCGTCGCGCCCGAGAGGAAGAAGTTGCGCCAGGTGCCGTTCTCGGCGCCGTACGCGAGCTGCTCGAGCGTGTCCGCGTACAGCGCCCGGGCAGCCGGGTGGCCGGCGTCGGTGAACACGGCGTGGTCGAGCAGGGTCGCGGCCCACCGGAAGTCGCCCTCGTCGTACGCCTGCCGCGCGAGCTCGACCACCCGGTCGATGCCGCCGATCGCCGCGACGTACCGCTCGGCGAGCGGCTTCGGCGGGTGCGGCCACAGCCGAGCGGGATTGCCGTCGAACCAGCCCATGTAGCGCTGATAGATCGCCTTCACGTTGTGACTGACCGTCCCGTAGTAGCCGCGTGCGTGCCAGGCGTTCTCGAGTGCCGGAGGCAGCCGGATCTCCTCCGCGATCTCCGCACCCGTCATTCCGAGGTTCAGCATCCGCAGTGTCTGGTCGTGCAGGTAGGCGTACAGGTCGCGCTGCAGCCCGAGGAACTCGCGGATCTCGTCGGAACCCCACGTGGGCCAGTGGTGGGAGGCGAACACGACGTCGGCACGGTCGCCGAACCGTTCGATCGCCTCCGTGAGGTATGTCGACCAGACGTGCGGATCGCGCACGAGCGCGCCGCGGAGCGTGAGCAGGTTGTGATGGGTGTGCGTCGCGTTCTCGGCCATGCACAGCGCCCGGTGCTGGGGGAGGTAGAAGTGCATCTCAGCCGGCGCCTCGGTGCCGGGCGCCATCTGGAACTCGATCTCGACCCCGTCGATGACGTGGGTCTCGCCGGTGCTTCGGATCTCCAGCGTGGGCACCATGATCCCGGCGCGACCGGTCGAGGTGGTCTGCCCGAGGCCGGCACCGACGGCGCCCTTCGGCCCGCGCTCGAGCGCGGCTCCGTACATGTACCCCGCGCGCCGGCCCATCGCGGTGCCCGCGTAGACGTTCTCGGCCACAGCCTCGGAGACGAGGTGCTCGGGGGAGATGATCTGCACCGATCCCGCGGTGACCTGGTCGTCGTCGACGACCCCGAAGACGCCGCCGAAGTGGTCGATGTGGCTGTGCGTGACGATCACCGCGGTGACCGGGCGATCGCCGCGGTGTTCGCGGTAGAGCGTGAGCGCGGCCGCCGCCGTCTCCCTCGAGATCAAGGGGTCGACGACGATCACCCCGGTCTCGCCCTCGATGAAGCTGACGTTCGACAGGTCGAAGCCGCGAGCCTGGTAGATGCCCTCCACCACCTCGAACAGCCCGATCTTCGCGACCAGCGTCGACTGCCGCCAGAGGCTGGGGTTCACCGTCGCGGGCGCGTCGCCATCCAGGAACGCATAGCTGTCGGCATCCCAGACGATCGAACCATCGGCGTCGCGGATGATCCCGGATTCCGGCGCGCCGAGGAACCCGCGCTCGGCCGCGTCGACGTCACGTCGATCTGAGAACGGCAGCGTGTCGCCGAGCCGCGCGTTGGCCTCACGAATCGCGTCCGTCGCTTCGTTGTGGTCCATCTTCTTCCCCTCCATCGGATGTGGTCCTTGCTTGGTCATGCCTGCGCGTTGGTCTCATCGGTCGCGGACGGCCGAGTGTTCCGCGCGACGGCGTCACGGTTCGTCTCGTACACGGTGACGCCGTCGAGCAGCTGGAACCGTTCGAACCGCTTCCGAACCTCCGGCCGCACCCGGCTCAGCCCGAGCGTCACGTCGTGCTCGGTGAGCCACTTCCGTGTCGAAGCGAAGGCTTCCGCGCCGGTGATGTCGACGTCGGTGATCGACTCGCAATCGAGCACGAGATGACGCACCGGAGACCGGGCGTGCTCGACGGCCGCCTTGACGGCATCTGCGAACGAGGACGCGTTGGCGAAGAACAGCGGAGCCCCGAGCCGAACGACGACGATGCCGGGCGCGGTGACGCTCCCCACCGGTGCCGGGTCGAGCAACGAGTCAGTGGGTCGGTCGTCATCGGCGAGCACGTCGAGGGCGGGTCGAGCCGCACGTCGGGCGAGATTGATCAGCGCCAGCACGAATGCGACGAGGATCCCGGGGATCGCCCCCACGAACAGCGTCACGGCGAAGCAGACCGCCGCGATCACGAACTCGAACCTCGACGTGCGCCAGAGCTGCAGGAACTCGGGGGCACCGAGCAGCGGGACCACCGCGACCGCGACGACGGCACCGATCGCCGGGGATGGGATGTCGGCGAGCAGCGCCGTCCCGAACAGCAGGAGCAGCAGCGTCCCGATCGCCGCAACGACGGCCGGGAGTTGGGTTCGCGATCCCGCCGCGTCCGTCGCGGCAGTGCGCGACGCGGATGCGCCGATGACGTAGCCGCCGCTGGCTCCCGCGGCGAGGTTGCCGAGACCGAACGCGAACAGGTCGCGATTCGGTTCGTCCCGATAGCCGTGCCGCTCGGCGTAGGCTCGCGCGACGAGCAGGCCCTCCGCGATGGTCACCAACACCAACGCGAGCGCGGACGGGACCAGGGCGAACCAGGTCGCCCAGTCGAGCACCGGCCAGGTGAGCGTCGGCGGGCCGGCGGGCACCTCGCCGAGCACGTCGACCCCGGCCCCGTCGAGGTCGAGCAGGACGACGGCGACGGTCGAGGTGACAAGGACGACGAGCGCCCACGGCACCAGTCGAGCGAACCTGCGGCCGACGACCAGCACGAGTACCGAGACGATCGCGATCACGACCGACCAGACGTCGGTCTCGTCGAGGTTCGCTCCCAGCTCCGCGAGCTTCTCGACGAACTCCTTGCTCGAGTCGATCGGGACGCCGAGCATCTTCGCCGCCTGGCTGACCAGGATGTCCAGCGCGAGACCCGCGATGAACCCCACGAGCACGGGCTTGGACAGGAAGCTCGCGAGGAACCCGAGCTTGAACACCGCTGCGAGGAGGAACACCACCCCGCAGATGATCGCCTGGGCGAGTGCCATCGTGGCGTAGTCCGCGTTCCCCGCCACCGCGAGCCCGCCGATCGACGAGGCCACCAGGGCGGATGCCGCGGCATCCGGAGACGCGACCAGTTGACGCGATGACGCGGTGAGCGCGAACACGATCGACGGCACGACCAGCGCGTACAGCCCGGCGGTGGGTGGCAGGCCCGCGATCTGCGCGTACCCGATGTTCAACGGAATCGCGATGGCGAGCAGGGTGACCCCGGCGCCGACCTCCTGGACGACGTTGCGCCGCGTCAGGCCAGCGAACGGACGGGTGAACCGCCCTGTGACGTGGTCGGTCGGCATGGCGTTCAGATCCGGATCGGGAAGGTCGCCATGATCACGGCGCCGACCGTCATGACGACGATCGCGAAGCCCAGGAGCGAGCGGGCGACCCATGGTGCGATCTCGCGCTGCGACATCGCGGTCAGGAACAGCACGAGCGCGAAGAGCACGGTCAGCAACGAGTAGTTGTCGCCGCGCTGGTTGTTCTCGAGCGCTTGTGCGAACTTCTCGTCGGCGCGGGCGTTCAACTCCTCTGCCTCGACGGCACCCTCGGGCACGTACTCCTCCCGGACGAAGGGGCCGTTCTCGACCTCGCCGTCGGCGACCCACGCCTCGTACGCCACGGCGAACTCGGGGGTGAACCGGGTGCGGATGTAGTCGGCCAGCTCCTCGTTGCCGTCGCCAACCGCTTGGACGTACGCGGCGTAGATCGTCAGGTCGAACGTGCGCGCTGACCGGGCCTCGCCCTCGGCGTTCGCCGCTTGAATGCGGGCGCTCGAGGCTTGGCTGAACGCGATCGACATCTCCCCGCCCCACTTCGAGGACTGGAATCCGCACCACGCGGTCAACACCGCGGTGACCGAGAGCAGGAACACGCCGATGATCTCCGTCGCGCGAGTCCACCGGTCGCGCTCCCCCGTCTCCCCCATGCCCACCCTCCCGTTGCGAGCCTACGAGCCGCCCTCGCGAGAGGACCAGTCGTCAATCCTGTGCGTTTGCCGGAGATTTCCCGTCGCGGTCGTCACGGCGTCCCAGGCCGGCGCGATCGGCGAGGGCGGGCCGCAACCACGTCCACCGCGGGTCGGCCTCGACCAAAGCCGCGCGGACCAGCAAGGTCAGCGGGATCGCGAGGAGCGCTCCCATCGGTCCGAGGATCGCCGCCCAGAACAGCACGGAGAGGAGGGTGATGGTCTGGCTCAGGTTGACCGTCTGGCCGACGATCCGTGGCTGGACGATCGACTGGATGACCGCGTTGATCAGCCCGTAGATCACGATCACCCACGCGATCATCGGCCAGCCACCGATGAGTCCCCCGAGGATCAGGGGCGGGATGATGGCGATGAAGTACCCGAAGTTCGGGATGAAGCTGCACAGGAACGACAGCAGGCCCCACAGGGCCGCGCCGGGAATACCGAGCAGCGACAGCGCCAACCAGTTGAGCAGCCCCTGGACGGCGCCGAGCACCAGCGTGACCGAGACGTATCGGCGGATTCCGACGACGGCGGAGCCGAGTGCCTCGATCAGCTCGCCCCGCCGGCGCCGGATGCTGACCAGTACCGGGTCCGTCCACGCCGCGTCGACTCCCATGGCGATGAGCATCGTGATCAGCACGAAGGTCGAGGTGACGATCCCGGTCGCCCCGGAGACGGCGGTCACGACGACGTCGAACAGACGAGCTGGATCGATGGCATCGACCAGGAACGCTGCCTGTTCGGGCCCGAAACCGATGCCGACCAGCCACTCCGCAAGCCCCACCAGCCAGCTCTGGAATTCGGACGCGTACTGTGGCAGGAGCCCCGCGAACTGACCCACGGCGAGAATGAGCCCATACCAGAAGGCGCCGAGCAGCACGACGAGCGAAAGGACGACGAGCCCGGTCGCGGCTCCTCGCGGCACCCGCAACTCCTCCAGCTTCTTCCGCAGCGGGTGCGAGCAGATCGTCAGGACGACGGCGAGCATCGTGGCGGCGAACACCGGCCGCAACGACGAGATGCCGAACGCGACGACCACCGCTCCGCCGAGCCCGACGAGGATGAACGCCGCTCGATGCGGCCTGCCTGGTGCCGTACCTCCGGTTCGGTCGGCTTCGTCGGCCGGGCCCGGAGCGCTCATGCGTCCAGGCCGGCGCCTGGGACGAAGTCGACGGGGGCGCCCTTGGGGACCGCGTCGCCCTGCAGCGACTTCTGATATTCGGCGGCGATGCGACCGTAGACCTTGTAGAGGACCCAGCTGTGCACCTGGTCGTAGTTGTACGGGGTGTCTTCATCCGGATTGACGGTGAGGTTGTAGACGTGTGGCGTGGCGAGGTGTTCGATCGGCGCCGTGCCGTCCTGGACGCGGTGGGTGAGGACCTTGAAGTTCCTCCACCGCAGGCCCACCTGGAGTTCGTCGAAGAACATCAGGAAGTGCTCGCGTTCGGAGTGATCCTGGTCGCCGCGGAGGAATGCGGACTGGTCGACGCCGTCGAGCACCCGGTCATCCGGCACGAGGTCGTCCGCGCCGAGGAGGGCGAGCAGGGTCGGGAACCAGTCGACGACGTGGAACATCTCATCACTGCGGCCGGTGCGGAGCTTGGCAGGCCACTGGACCAGCCCGGCCGTGCGATTGTTGCCCTCGTAGGTCGAGAAGTACCCGCCCCGCCAGTTGCCCTGCGAGCCGCGGTTGTTCGGCGCGTGGAACGTGGTGTCGCGCCCGTTGTCGCCGGCGAACACCACGATCGTGTCCTCCCGGATGCCGAGTTCGTCGAGGTGGTCGAGCAGGGCGCCGAAATCGGCGTCCAGCATCTGGATGCAGTCGGCCACCGGGCCACCGTTGGAACTGTCGACGAACTCCTCCCGAGGCAGCGTCGGGAAGTGGATGTTCGAGTGGTTGAAGTACAGGAAGAACGGCTCGTCCGCGGCGGCCGCATCCGACATCCACTGCCGTCCCTTGTCGAGGAACTCGAGATCGATGTCGCGGCGCACCTCACGATCCAGCACCTTCACGTTCCGCGCCTGACCCGGTGCATCCGACTCGATCACGTACGACGGCTCGAGCCCCGACGCCTTGAAGAACTTGTCCTCGGGCCACATCGCCTCATCCCAGGTGCCGAGGATCCCGTACCAGTAGTCGAACCCGTGGTCGGTGGCGTACCGCCCGGGTTCGGCGCCGCAGTGCCATTTGCCCATGATCGCGTTGCGGTACCCGATCGACTTCAGCTGGGTCGCGATCGTGACCTCCCACGCGACCAGCCCGCTGCCGGGCAGCGCCGACGTGCACCCCGTGCGCGTCGAGTGGCGACCGGTCATCAGGGCGGACCTGGTCGGGGTGCACTGCGCCTCGACGTTGTAGTTCGTCAATTGCAGGCCATCGGCCGCGAACCGGTCGATGTTCGGCGTCTGCGCGCCGAGCGCGATCCCGCCGCCATAGCAACCCAGGTCACCGGTGCTGATGTTGTCGACATGGAAGTACAGGATGTTCGGGCGCTGCGCCATGATCCCCCCAGGTTCGATGCCCGGGCTTCCCTGCCCGGTCCCCGATCGCTAGCGTAAGCGACACGTCACCGCTCGGGGGAAGGGTTCCGATGGAGATCGTCGGCCTGCTGTTCAACGTCATCCTGATGGTCTTCATCGTCACCACCATGCTCACCGCAGGGTTCGGCACCACCCTCGACCAACTCGGCGCAGTGCTCTCCCGGTTCGGCCTGGTCGCCATGGTGCTCGTCACCGGGTTCGTCATCCGCCCCCTCATCGGGTGGGGCACAGCGGAACTGCTCGGCCTGGCCGTACCCGCCTACCTCGCCATGGTGCTGCTCTGGAGCTGCCCCGGCGCGCCGTTCGGGGCGAAGCTCGTGATGACCGCGAAGGCCGACCTGCAGACCGGCGCCGTACTGCAGGTGCTCATGGCCGCGATCGGCTCGCTCACGTTCGCGCCGACCGCGAACCTGATCATCGGCGCCGCCGACCTCGGCGACGACGTCTCCCTCCCCGTCGCCGACCTCATCCGCACCGTCGCGCTCCTGCAACTGCTGCCGTTCGTCGTCGGTGTGCTCGTGCGCCACTGGACCCCCGACCGGGCGACCGAGTTCGGCGCGTTCACCGCGAAGGTCTCCGGGCAGACGTTCCTCTTCGTCCTCGCCGGCGCGCTCCTGGGCAGCTGGCGCGACGTCATCGACCTGCTCGGCTCGCTCGTGCTCATCGCCGCCGCACTCGTCTCGGCCGTCATGATCGCCATCGGCTGGCTGCTCTCGGCCCGCGAGCGCCGCACCCGCTGGGCGACCGCCCTGATCCAACCCTGCAGCAACTCCGGCCCAGCCTTCGCCGCCGTCGCGATCGCATTCGACAACGACCCCGCCATCCTCGGCGCCATCACCGCCATCCTGCTCCTGCAGATCCTCGTCGGACTGCCCACCGCGTCCTTCGTCGGACGCAGCCGCACAGCGGTGGCCGCCTAGCATCAGACGGATCGTCGATCAGCATCCGAGCAGCGGCGCCGGGCGGGATCAGCCCTTCGATCCGATCAGCCCCTGGCACGCGGCATCGAACGCGGCGATCAGGTCCATCTCGGGCCGAAGCAGGTGTTGCAACTGCAAGCCGTCGAGGATCCCGACGATCGCATCGGCGACCGCATCCGCATCGAGATGGTTCGGATACACCCCCCGCGCCACGCCGGACGCCACATGATCGGCGAAGAATGCGTGAGTCTCACGATAGCGCCGGCTCATGCGTTCGTGAGCCGGGTGCGCCGGGCTCGTGGCCTCGGCACTGATGACCACCCGCAAGCGCATCACGCCCGGATGACGGAGGTTGCGCCGCAGTATCGCTCGACCGAGATCGCGGATGTCTGACGACTCGAGCGAATCGACCTCATCGACCGCACGTTCCTGCCAACGGTCGAGCGTCGCGAGCAGCAATTCGGTCTTGCTGGGGAAGTAGTGCAACAGCCCCTGTTGGCTGAGCCCAGCCTCATCCGCCACGTCCTGGAGGGAGCCGTCTCGGAATCCGTCTCGCCCGAACACCTCCAGCGCGGCCTCGAGGATCTGGGTGCGACGCGCCTCGGCCGACAGTCGGGTTCGTCGCTTCGTCTCTACTGCCACGCGAACAGTCTCCCACGAGAACGCTTATCTACCGAGTACTCGGTAGATATGGTACGTTCGGGCGTCAGGGCGCCGACTGTGCGCCCCATCACGAAGGAGTGACAGCATGGAAGCCACACGGGAGACGGAACAGGTCGCCCCCGGGACCGGAACGACTGGGATGGACGCGACCGGCGCGAAGAAGGTCAAGGGCCGGAAGCGCAACGTTTGGATCATCGCCGGGACGATGGCGATCGACGGCGGTGACTCAGGGCTCATCAACTCCCTCTTCCCCGTGATCCAGGCGAGCCTCGGGCTCGCCTCCAGCGCACTCGGCGTCCTTCTCTCGGTCGGCCGGATGTTCGGAGTGATCACCGGCCCGATCCTCGTGTTCCTCACGAAATACTTCTCGCGCCGTACGATCCTGGCCGTCGCCGGCGGGTTCTGGGGAGCGTGGAGCATCCTCGCCGGCTTCTCGCAGGACTTCACCCAGTTGCTGATCCTGTACACGATCATGGTCGGCGGCGCGATGGCCGGTCACGTGTTCCTGCCGACCGTCGTCGGCGACTCGTTCGAGGACGGCAAGCGTGCACGTGTGATCGGGTGGGTCTACGGCGCCCTCGTCGGGACCGGGGCGGTCACCGCCCCGCTCATCGGTCAGCTCGCCAACATCGAGGACGGATGGCGGTACGGCTTCTTCATCTTCGGAGCGCTGAACATCGTGTTCGGCTTCCTGACGCTGTTCTTCTTCCGCGACCCGGGCATCGGCTCGATCGACGGTCGCGCAGATGGTGGCCAGGAAGGCGCCAAGACCGAACGAGACCTCACGCTGGCGAAGATCAAGCCCCTCTTCCGGATCCGCTCGTTCCAGATCCTCTCCCTGAGTCGACTCATCTCGCCCCACCCGGTCATGGCTTCGTTCGGCGTGATCATGCTCGTCCAGGCTCACGGACTCAGCGTCCCGGTCGCGGCCACGATCATGGCACCGTTCGGCATCGGCTACCTGCTGGGCAACATCCTCGTCGGATATCTGGGCGACTGGTTCAACCGGATCAGCCCCCGCTACGGCCGCATCGGCCTCCTCCAGTTCGCGCAGTTCGCATTCGGCGGGTTCGCGCTGCTGGCGACCCAGTTCACGTACGAGAACATCGCCTGGTACGCCGTCTTCTTCGCACTCATGGGTTCGGTCCAGGGGTGGAACCCGATCCTGAACCGACCGATCGTGATGGGCGTCGTCGCCCCCGAGCTCCGCAGCGCCGCGTTCGGCTTCATGATCTCCGTCGTCGAGTCCGTCAGCTTCTCGCTGCTGGCGCTCATCACGGGGTTCCTCGCGGACGCCGTCGGAATCCAGTCCGCGCTGTTCTGGACCGTCGTCGTGGTCGTCCTCGCCAACGGCGTCCTGCTCACCGCCCTGTACCCCGCGTACGTGCGCGACAAGGCGCGCCTCGAATCCCAGCTCCACCACAACCGCGAGGAGGCCACCTCATGACCGAGCGTCCCAACATCCTCTGGATCTCCACCCACGACATCAACCCGCACCTCGGCACCTACGCCGACGTCTGGCCGGGGGCAGAGCATGCGTTCACGCCGAACCTCGACGAGCTGGCCGGCGGCGGCATGCGATTCGACCAAGCCCTCGCGACCGCGCCCGTGTGTGCGCCGTCGCGCGCCTCGATCATCACCGGGTGCCAGCCGACGGCGATCGGTACCATGCATATGCGCACGCGAGCCGTACCTCCGCCCGAGGTCGTGCTGCTCCCGGAACTGTTCCGCCAAGCCGGCTACTTCACCTCGAACAATTTCTTCACGGACTTCCAGATGGAGGTTCCCGGGACCGTGTTCGACGACATCGGCACGGAGGCGCACTGGCGCAATCGCCCCGACGCCGACACGCCGTTCTTCGCCCAGTTCCACGGGCTCATCACCCACGAGTCGGCGATCTACCTGAGCGACGAGGACTTCAGCAAGGCGACATCCCATGTGCCCGCTGACCAGCGGCATCACCCCGACGACGTCGAACTCCCTCCCTACTACCCCGACACCGAGCCCTTCCGGATCGCCTGGGCCCGCTATCTCGACCTCATCACGGAGATGGACCTCTGGGTCGGTGAACTCCTCGGGCAGCTCGAGGAGGACGGCCTCGCCGCGAACACCATCGTCGTGTTCTGGAGCGATCACGGCGTCGGGATGCCCCGCGCCAAGCGTTGGGCGAACGAAGCTGGCACCCGCGTCCCACTCATCGTCCGCTGGCCGGACGTCATCGCACCCGGAACCGCCGCGGCCGACGTCGTCAGCCTCATGGACCTCGCACCCACCATGCTCTCGCTGGCCGGCCTCGAGGTGCCCGAACACATGCACGGCGCGGTCATGCTCGAACTCACTGGTCGCCCGACGGCCGCGAACGACTACGTCTTCAGCGGCCGCGACCGCATGGACGAGCAGGAAGACGCGTCGCGTACCGTGCGCGACAACCGGTTCCGATACACGCGCCACCTGCACCCCGACCGCAGCGGAATGCAGCACCACGAGTACGCCGACAAGTTCTCGACCTGGGCCGAGTTCCGCCGCCTGTCGTTCGAGGAGGCGAACCAACTCGCCCTCGGAGAGGAACCCTCGAAGCTCAGCCCGCTGCAACGCTCCGTGATCGCCCCGAACAAGCCCGCCGAGGAACTCTTCGACATCGCGGCGGACCCGCACGAGGAGCACAACCTGGCAGACGACCCATCGTTCGCCGACGACCTCTCCCGGCTTCGCGGCGCCCTCGACGAATGGCAGGCGCGGATCGGCGACCTCGGCACGATCCCCGAAGCCGAGCTCAACGCCTCCTGGCGCCCGGGCGGCGTCCCTCAGCAGACCGCGGCCGTGACGATCGAGATCGACGAGTTCGGGGCGGTGCACGCGTCCTGCCCCACCCCGGGCGCCCGGATCGGCTGGACGACCGTACCCGAACAACCCGAGCCTCACCCGATGACAGCCAACCCGATGTTCCGCATGCTTGGGGTCGAACTCGACGGCCGCCGATGGAAGCCCTACACGACGCCGATCACCGCGGAGGGCACGGTCTACGTCAAGGCGTGGCGGATCGGATTCACCCCGAGCAAGGTCGTCACGGTCGAGACCGCCCGCGTCGCGGCATCCGCCTGACCCGACCAGCCGACGAAGGAGAACCCATGCCGAAACTCGATACCGAGCGCGCCGCGCACCTGGTCGCCCGCCTGTCCACGAAGGAACGCATCAGGCTGCTTTCAGGCGCGACGATGTGGTCGACCGAGACTGTCGGCGACGTTCCGTCGGTCTCCCTCTCGAACGGACCGAACGGGCTCGGCAAACAGGCGTCCGACGCCGACCACGTCGGCGGCGGCGACCTGATCCCGGCGACGTGCTTTCCGTCTGCGAGCGTGCTCGCGTCGACGTGGGACGAGCCGCTGCTCGAACGCGTCGGCGCCGCGCTCGGGCGCGAGGCTCGAGCCGAGGGCGTCGGGGTCCTCCTCGGGCCGGGCCTGAACATCAAACGACACCCCGGAGGTGGCCGCGTCTTCGAGTACTTCTCGGAGGACCCGGTCGTCTCCGGCAGGGTGGCGGCGGCACTGGTGCGCGGGGTGCAGTCCGAGGGGGTTGGCACCTCGGTCAAGCACTTCGCAGGCAACAACCAGGAGACCGACCGGATGCGTCTGGATTCGGTCATCGACGAGCGGACCCTCCGCGAGATCTACCTTCGCGGCTTCGAGATCGTCGTGCGGGAGTCCGCACCATGGACGGTGATGACCTCCTACAACCGTCTGAACGGGGAACACACCGGCGAGTCGGAGTGGTTGATCACGCGAATCCTCCGCGAGGAGTGGGGCTTCGAGGGGCTCGTGATGTCGGACTGGATGGCGGTGCACGATCGGGTGCAGGGCCTACGTGCGGGCCTGGATCTCGAGATGCCGGGCGGGCCCGGCGTATGGGACGATCGGATCGCCGCGGCCGTCGACGACGGATCGCTCGCCGCGGATTCGATCGAGGCATCCGCGCAGCGCGTCGCGTCGCTCGCGCTACGCGCTCGAGCCGAAGCCGAGAGTCGCCCTCGCACCTACGACCGCGAGGCCCACCACGCCCTCGCCCGAGAGACCGCAGCCGCAGGGACGGTCCTGCTCACGAACGACGGGATGCTCCCGCTCCATCCACGCGCTTCCCTCGCGGTCATCGGCGCAGCGGCCGAGCACCCGCGCTTTCAGGGCGTCGGCAGCGCCGCGGTCAACCCCTGGCGTGTGGACACGCTCCTCGATGCGCTCCGCGACCGCGCGAACACAACCTACTCCCCCGCGTACGATCCGCGGACCAGCGAGGTCAGCGATACCGGCCTGGCCGAGGCGAGAGACGCCGCGGCCGCGGCCGACCAGGTCGTGCTCGTGCTCGGCGTCCCCGGGGGCGCAGAAGCCGAGGGCGTCGATCGCAGCGAGGTCACGATGCCGGAGTCGTTCACGATACTCGTGCGTGAGATAGTCCGAGCGAACCCGCGTACCGCGGTCGTACTGGCCAACGGCGCTCCCTTGGAGATTACGTGGGCCGATGAACCCGCAGCACTGGTGGAGGCGTACCTCGGCGGGCAGGCTTCGGGTTCTGCACTCGCCGACGTCCTCCTCGGCGACGTCGAACCCGGCGGGCGGCTCGCGGAGAGCTTCCCGATTCGGACCGCCGACCTTCCCGCAGCACGGAACTTCCCTACCAGCGGCGGATCGCGCACGCAGACCCAGTATCGCGAGGGACTCCACGTCGGCTACCGATTCCACGACACGTTCGGCGTCGCCCCGCGTTTCCCGTTCGGCCATGGTCTCGGCTACACGACGTTCGCCTGGGGCGTTCCCGTCGTGACCGTCACGGGAACCGATGTGATCGTGGAGATCGACATCACGAACACGGGCCACCGCTTGGGATCCGAGGTCGTCCAGCTCTACGTGCACGATCCCGAGAGCAGCGTGCACCGGCCGGATCAGACCCTCGAGGCGTTCGCGAAGGTGCACCTGGCACCGGGCCACACACGCTCGGTGCGTCTCGCACTCGATGAGCGAGCCTTCGCGATCTGGGATGTCGCATCGTCGCGCTGGCTCGTCGAAGGCGGCCGATACGAGGTGCGGATCGGAGCCTCGTCCCGCGACATCCGCGCCAGCGCTCACATCGAGATCGAATCCGCGGATCGCGTGACCGCCGTCCCCGGCCCGATCGGACCGGTCGCCGACGATCACGAGTTCGAGCGGGCCCTCGGTCGCCCGATCCCGGCAGCCGCCGGCATCCTGCCGTTCACCGTCGATTCCACCATCGACGACCTCAGGGCGACCTGGTTCGGCCGCCGCCTGCACTCGATGGTCTCGCGCATGCTCGAACGGCAGCTCCCGGCCGGGGACGACTCGATGTCGGCAATGATGCGCGCCGTGATCTCGGGGATGCCGCTTCGGGCCATGGTCGTCGCCAGTGGCGGCAAGCTCACGCTCGACACGCTCGACCGAGTGATTCGAGTTCTCAATGCCCTATCACGGTGAGCCGCCGCGAAGACGCCCAATTCACTCCCGCAATCGCCCGCGATACGGCGTGTCGATTTGCGGAATTCGGAGAACGGGGTTCCACATCGGAACGAGTTGACCTAATGTGACCCGTACGTTCGACTGGCGAGGGAGCCCGATCCGGGGGGGAAACGGGCGCACCCTCGCCCCTGGGGGAATCGTGCGCACTCAAGCGACCCGAACTCGCTCTGACAACAACGATCGGAATCGAGGGGGGCTCATACGCCGCGCGCTCGCGATGAGCGTCGTCGGGGTGCTGGTCGGTGCGTCAGCCGTCGCGCTGACCGCCCTCACCGCGGCAGTGCCCGCCGAGACCGCTACGGCGGTCCCCGGCCAGCCGGGAGTTCCGAGCGACCCCACGGTGCTGTTCCTCGAGGACTTCGAGAACCGAACCGACACCGATGCTTCGATTCTGCTGAGCGAGTACCCCTCGGTCACCGGGATCGGCTATGTGCCGAACGGCACGAACTGGGTCAATCGCTCCCGATGCAACGGCATCGTTCTCGACTACACCGATCCTTTCCTCGAAGGCGACTGCGCGGCTGGCGGCGTGAACGGCCCGAACGTCTACACGAGCATGACGGCGATCCCCAACGCGATCGGTCAGTACCGGGGCGAGTCGGCCACGAATGAGAACACCGCGGTTTCCTCCTACACGAGCGGCAACAATCTCGCGAACAACCTCGTGATGTTCGAGACCGATCAACCCATTCCGCTGCCGACGCCGAACCGGTTCATCACCTTCTCCGTCGTCGCGGGCGCGCAGAACTGCGACTCCTCCGATCCGCTGTTGCGGTTCTTCGTCATCGACGACGAGGGTTCGGCGATCCCGGTCACCGATTCGCCGATCAACCCGTGTACCGACCCCGATCGGGTCCTGTTCGACGGAACCACCATCGACGGGACTACCCGTCCCACCGTGGTCGTCGATGGCGTTTCGGACTCGTCCTATCTCCTCGAAGGGTCGAGCGTCGGCATCCGCTTGATCAACGCCAACGGTGCATCGGGGGGCAACGATGGCGCCTACGACGACATCCGCATCCTCGATGTGACGCCGCAGCTCGACAAGTCCTTCGACCCGTCGCCGGCCCCGGCGGGCGGCACGTCCACGCTGACCTTCACGATCACGAACACCTCGGAGCTCGCGGCCAAGGAAGGGTGGGCCTTCTCCGACACGCTCCCAGGCGGCTTGACGATCGCGAATCCCGCGAACATCGCCGAAACGTGCGATGGAGCGCCGACCGTGACGGCGAATCCCGGCGAATCGGCGATCGCAGTCAGCGGCGGCATCCTCGGCAGCGGAGATGTGTCGTGCACGATCTCAGTGGACGTCACCAGCGAGGCTCCCGGCTACGGCGAACCGAACGTGGTGTACGAGAACTGCCCCGACGTCAACGTCACCGACCTGGTCGGACTCGAAGCGCCCGCGTGCGCCGAGGTCGAGTTCTACAGCCCCCTCACCCCGACCGGTCCCGATTTCGGGCAGTGCGACGCCGGCGCATATCTCTTCCAGTCATCGAACACCTCGACGCCGTCCACCGTGTTCAACGTGAACCTCGTGACGGGCACCTACGAGGACCTGGGGCAGATTCCGGTCTTCCTCAACGCCACCGGATACAACCCGCTGGACGACTACATCTACGGAGTCGGAAGCAACGGTTCGATCTACCGGGTGAACTCCGATCTCAGTGCCCAGGAGCTCGGCATCCCCGATCTGACGCTCGCTGGACTCACCCCGTCGCAGTGGCAGCCCAGTTCCAGCGGTGAGATCCTTCCCAACGGGGAGTTCTGGCTGGTACAGGGCAGCGCCGACGCCCGTCGGTGGTATGTCGTCGACCTCGATCCGACCTCACCGACCTACTTCTCGGTCCTCAGCTCGGGCACCTCTACTCCGCCCGGAGGCGCGGGCGGCGCGCAGGCCGGCGGACAGGATTGGGCATACAGCACTGCGGACGGAAACCTCCACGCGCTCGGCCACAACGTCAACAACAACCAAGAGCTTCTCCAGACCTTCGATCTCACCACACAGCAGTACGTGACGCCCGCAGTTGCACTGAACCTGATCGCACCCAACGGCTCCGGAACAGGCAGCCAGAGCGCTGGAGCGGCGTTCGCCGACGACCTCGGCAACGTCTACGGGTCGTTCAACCAGTCGGGCCAGATCTGGCGTATCAACGCCGATGACCCGAGCACAGTCGACTTCTTCACGTACGGGCCCGCGGCGGACTTCAACGACGGAGCCCGCTGCGTGCTCGCACCCCTCGAGATCGACTTCGGCGACGCGCCCGACCCGACGTATCCGACCCTGCTCGCCAGCGACGGAGCACGTGCCGGGATCGTCTCGGACGACGCGGGCGCACCGACGCTCACGCTCGGCCCATCGGTCACCCCGGAGAGCGAAGGGCAGCCCGATCCGGCCGCCGCGCTCGACGAAGACGACGCCGTCACGCCCGGTCCGATCTCGATGAGCGAATCGACGTTCTCGCTCGAGGTGCCGTTCGTGAACACGACCGGCGACGGTGCGACCGTCGCCGGGTGGATCGACTTCGACGGCAACGGCGTGTTCGATGTCGGTGAAGCGGCCTTGGCAGAGGTGGCCGGCTCCGGCACCGCGACCCTCACCTGGAACATCCCAGATGTCGCCTACCCGGAGACCAGCTACCTGCGCCTCCGCATCGGGAACGTCGCGGTCGACGCGCTCGGTCCGTCCGGCCCGGTCGCGAACGGAGAGGTCGAGGACTACGTGGTCGAGCTCGTCGATGCGGCGATCACGGCCTCGAAGTCGGTGGACCCGGAGGACGGCAGCCCGGTCGTCGCCGGCGATGAGGTGACGTACACGTTGTCGTTCGAGTCGACGGGGTCTGCGGATGCCACGATCGACTACACGGACGACCTGTCGGGTGTGCTCGATGACGCGACGATCACGTCGGATCCGCAGTTCGCGGTGACCCCGGACGACGGGAGCGTCACCGCGGAAGTGGTCGGCGACCAGTTGGTGGTGACGGGTAACGCACCGCCGGGCACGACGGTGACGGTCTCGTACACGGTCACGGTGAATCCGGATGGTGAGCGTGGGGACGACGTGCTCGGCAACGTGCTCTATGAGACCGGCACCACCCCGCCTGAGGAGTGTGTCGAGGGTGACCCGCTGTGCACGACCAACCCGGTCGGGTCGGTCACCGTCGCAAAGGACGTCACGCCCGACGACGGATCGAGCGTCGAAGCGGGCGACGAGGTGACGTTCACCTTGACCTTCACCTCGAACGGGCCCGCCGACGCGGTTGTGGATTACACCGATGACTGGTCCGGTGTGCTGGATGATGCGTCGTTGGTGTCGGGTCCGACCGCGGATGCGCCGCTGGTGGTCACGGTCGCCGGTGACGGCAGCTCGTTCACGGTGACCGGCACCCTGCCGCCGGGCACGTACACGGTGACGTACACCGTGGTCGTGAATCCGGACGGTGAGCGTGGGGATGAGGTGCTCGGCAACGTGCTGTTCGGGACGGGCACCACTCCGCCTGAGGAGTGCGTCGAGGGCGACCCGCTGTGCACGTCGAACCCGGTCGGCTCGATCACTCCGGAGAAGTC